>NZ_JBITIB010000001.1:0-591248 GCF_044458565.1 Streptomyces sp. NPDC050433
GACGCCGTCTCCGACGTGAACCGGTCACCCGTCAGCTGCATACCGTCACCGGAATCACCCGCGAAACGGATGACCACCCGATCCAGACGACGGACTTCTTTCGAGCCGGGCGTGCCGGGCACGGTGCGCTGGTCGCCGACGACGGACTCATTCGTGTCGCCAGCCTCGTCGGCGTGCTCGGCTGGGCTACTGACCTGGCTGGTCACTGAACTGGACCTCCCTGGAGGCGGCTGCTGGGGCCGGCCGGCACGACCGGCACGCCCAGGGGCCACCCTACGTCGGTAAGGGTCGCCTTCCCTTGACCGCTCGCATGGTGGACGTCATTTTGAGACGCTTTCTTGTGGCAATTTGCCATGTTTTATCCGCCCCCGGGCGCTCTGTGTTTATCCCTGTCTGTACCGATATGAAGTCAGTCTTTTGGACTAGGACCCGTCGCGTGCCCACCAGATGGCCGCGACTGACCCCGGTGCTCAGCACCGCCGTCCGCCGGTCATGAGTTGAGATACGTCAGTACCGCCAGCACCCTGCGGTGATCTCCGTCACTCGGCGACAGGCCAAGCTTCTGGAAGATGTTGCTGACGTGCTTCTCCACCGCGCCGTCGCTCACGACCAGCTGTCTGGCGATCGCCGAATTCGTCCGGCCCTCCGCCATCAGGCCCAGCACCTCACGCTCTCGCGGGGTGAGACCGGCCAGCACGTCCTGCTTACGGCTCCGGCCGAGCAGCTGCGCCACCACCTCGGGGTCCAGCGCGGTGCCGCCCCTCGCCACCCGGACGACCGCGTCCACGAACTCCCGGACCTCGGCCACCCGGTCCTTGAGCAGATAGCCGACCCCTCGGCTGCTGCCCGCGAGCAGTTCCGTCGCGTACTGCTCCTCCACGTACTGGGACAGCACCAGCACGCCGATGCCCGGATGCTCCTTGCGCAGCTGGACCGCCGCCCGGACGCCCTCGTCGGTGTGGGTCGGCGGCATCCGTACGTCGGCCACCACCACGTCCGGCGCCGTGCCCTCACGGGCCAGATCGCCGACGGTCTTGATCAGCGCCTCGCCGTCCCCGACACCGGCGACGACGTCATGCCCGAGATCGGTCAGCAGCCGGGTCAGGCCCTCCCGCAGGAGCACCGAATCCTCGGCGATGACCACTCGTACCCTGTCCTCCACGGCCGTGTCGCCCCCATGTCGATGTGCGGACGCGCTCCGCGTCCGCCCTGCGGTCCCAGCATCCCAGTATTCGTATCGGCATGCGCCCACCCACCGGGAACTGATCAAAGCGATAGACACGACTCCGGCGCACCGGACGATGTCCGGTGCGCCGCAGCCGCGTCTCGTACGTCTGGCGTCCTCTGTCCTACTTCCGCCAGGGCAGCTCCGCCGTCACCGTCGTCGGCCCGCCGACCGGCGAGTTGACGACCAGGATCCCGTCGACCGCGTCGAGCCGCTCCGCGAGACCGGCCAGACCACTGCCCGACGAGGTGTTCGCGCCGCCCCGGCCGTCGTCCGAGACCTGGAGCATCAGCCGGTCCTGCATCCGCCACACGTCCACCGAGGCGCGCCCGGCCTGGGCGTGCTTGCTCACGTTCTGCAACAGCTCCGAGACGGTGAAGTACGCGATGCCCTCGATCGCCGCCGCCGGGCGGGAGTCCAGATCGACCTCGACCTGGACCGGGACGGTGCAGCGGGAGGCGACGGAGGAGAGCGCCGCGTCCAGGCCCCGGTCGGTGAGGACCGCCGGGTGTATGCCCCGCGCCAGGTCGCGCAGCTCCTGAAGGGCGACCTTGACCTCGCCGTGCGCCTCGTCGACCATCCGCGCCGCCGCCTCCGGGTCCGCCAGCAGCTTCTCCTTCGCCAGCCCCAGGTCCATGGCCAGGGCCACCAGCCGGGCCTGCGCACCGTCGTGCAGATCGCGCTCGATACGGCGCAGGTCCGCGGCGGCGGTGTCGACCACGACCCCGCGGTCCGACTCCAGCTCGGAGACGCGTGTCGCCAGCCGGGACGGGCCGAGCAGACCGGCCACCAACAGCCGGTCCACACCGGCCAGTCCACGCACCAGCCACGGCGAGGCGAGGACGAGGACGAGACCCACGACGCTGGTGGCGGCTATCTCGAACGGGGTGTCCACATAGAAATCACGGGAGCCGTCGCTGAAGATCGCGATGCCGTCCTGGTTCAGATACGCGGGGAAGACCCACTGCCACAGCGGATAGAGGAAGAGGCTCCAGCCGGTGACCACGAAGGTCACGGACGTGACGAACGAGAACAGCGCCCACGGGAAGTGCAGGAAGCCGTAGAGCACATGGCGCCAGGACACCCCGCTCTTGAGCACCGCGCCGACCCAGGACATCACTCCGGCCTTCTCCCCCCGCACCGGCAGCGGGCTCGCGACGTCCAGATTCAGCAGCGCCCGTGCCCTCACCCGCTCGACCGCGCCCAGACCCCGGCAGCCGATGAGCGCGGCGGCCAGCAGCGGAATGCCGAGGAAGGTCACGAGGAGCCCCGCGCTGACCGAGAGCGTCGTCACGACGTAGACGAAGAAGAGGATGCCCATCGGCAGGTTGAGGAGCAGATAGACGAACTCCTTCACCATGCGGGCCTCGAACGGAGCGCGCAGTGCCGGAGGAAGGGTGTGGCGCTGTGGCTCTGTGCGCACGCCGTAATCGATGGCCATCGTGTCGTCCGTTCTGCGAGCGGGGCGGTCGTCCTTCAGGTCGTATCCCCATGCTGATCCGTCGGCCGCGCCCGCACCATGAGGGGAGTATCCGAGTACGCCCTGGGGTTTTCCCCACCCCGGTGGTGCGGTTTTACGCCGCCCCGTACCCGTGTTGGCGCGACTTCCGCTGACTTCCGCCGGCTTCTGTCGTCTTCTGTCGTCTTCTGTCGGCTTCCGGACAGGACCGCTCAGGACCGGTCACCGTCGCGCTCGCGCTCGCGCCACGGGAGTTCGGCTGTGACGACCGTCGGACCCCCGACCGGCGAATCGATCACGAACAGCCCGTCGACGGCCCCCAGCCGCTCCGCCAGGCCCGCCATACCGCTTCCGCCGTCCAGCCGCGCGCCCCCGCGCCCGTCGTCCTGGATCTGGATCAGGAGCCGGTCCTTCGCGCGCCACACCTCGACGCTGGCCATGCGCGCCCCGCTGTGCTTGCTGACGTTCTGCAGAAGCTCCGAGACGGTGAAGTACGCGATGCCCTCGATCGCCGCCGCCGGCCGCTCGGCCAGCTCGACGTCCACCTTGACCGGGACGGTGCAGCGGGAGGCGACGGAGGACAGCGCCGCGTCCAGGCCCCGGTCCGTGAGGACCGCCGGGTGGATGCCCCGCGCGAGGTCGCGCAGCTCCTGGAGGGCCAGCTTCACCTCGCCGTGCGCCTCGTCGACCATGCTCGCCGCCGTCTCCGGGTCGTCCAGCAGCTTCTCCTTCGCGAGGCCGAGCCCCATGGCCAGGGCCACCAGCCGGGCCTGCGCACCGTCGTGCAGATCGCGCTCGATACGGCGCAGATCGGCGGCGGCCGTGTCCACGACGACACCCCGGTCCGACTCCAGCTCCGCGATCCGGCGCTCCAACTCGTCCGACGGTGACAGCAGCCCGCGCACCATGGCCCGGTCCACATTGGTCAGCCCGCGCGCGATGTGCGGCAGCACCGGCCACAGGACGAACAGGCTCACCGTGGTGATCGCGAAGGTCAGGATCCCCCACGGCAGCCGGATGAACTCGTACAGCGTGGTCCGCCATCCCACCGGGTCCTTCAGCCCCGTCCACAGCCAGGAGAAGAACCCCTCGGAACCGCGTGCGCGCCTCTCGCGGCGGTTCCGGCCGCGCAGCGGACTCGGCTCGTCGATCCGGACGCCCAGCAGGGCGCGCGCCCGCGCCCGTTCCGCCTTGCCCAGCAGCCGGGCGCCGGCGAGGCCGGCGGTGAGCCAGGGCAGGCCGATCACGGTGACGGACAGGGCGGCACCGGTGGGCACGACGACCACGACATAGACGAAGCCGGCGATCGAGACCGGCAGATTGGCCAGGAGATGGGCGATCTCCTTCCAGGTCTGCCGTCCGAAGGCGAAACGTGGGGCCGGCAGCGGCCGGTCGTCGTCGGGGAGGCTGTCGCGGGCGTTCATAAGCCCCTAGCCTGCACGGCCGTGGCAGCCCACGCCATGGGGTGGCTGGGGGAGCCGGGGTGGGGATAACCCCACCACGCCCCGAAAAGCGGCGCGACCAGCACCGGAACCGGCCGGTGCGGGATCTGGTCATGACCCCGCCATGACTGATGCGGAACCGACTGCTTACGGTCCCTTTAGCAGGGCCTAGACTCCCGTCCGTACAGATCACGGACCGGGAATCTCAGGAACACCGATCGGCGGAGCGAGGGGCGGGTTGACGGACGTGCCGGAAACGACCGTTCTCGCGTCGGAGTACTTCCAGAGCTATTCGGTGGTCGGACTGCTCGTGGTCGTCGGCGTACTCTTCGTCGCCGTGGCCTTCGGGGCGGGCCGGCTGCTGCGGCCGGTGGTACCGACGCCCGAGAAACTGCTTACGTACGAATGCGGCGTCGACCCGGTGGGCGAGGGCTGGGCACACACCCAGGTCCGCTACTACGTCTACGCCTTCCTGTATGTCATCTTCGCCGTCGACTCGATCTTCCTCTTCCCGTGGGCGACGGTCTTCGCGGCTCCGGGATACGGCGCGACGACGCTCGTCGAGATGTTCATCTTCCTCGGCTTCCTGGCCGTCGGACTGCTCTACGCATGGAAGAAGGGCGTCCTGGAATGGACGTGACCCCTGCCGCGCCCGACCACGCACCGGTCGAGCTGCCGAACCCGCAACGCCTGGGCGTGCTCTCCCGCCTGGCGCCGCAGCCGATGAAGGTGGTCCTCAACTGGGGCCGCCGCTACAGCCTCTGGGTCTTCAACTTCGGACTCGCCTGCTGCGCCATCGAGTTCATCGCCGCCTCGATGGCCCGGCACGACTTCATCCGGCTCGGCGTCATCCCTCTCGCCCCCGGCCCGCGCCAGGCGGACCTGATGGTCGTGTCCGGCACGGTGACGGACAAGATGGCACCGGCGGTGAAGCGGCTGTTCGAGCAGATGCCCGAGCCCAAGTACGTGATCTCCTTCGGCGCCTGCTCCAACTGCGGTGGCCCGTACTGGGACTCGTACTCCGTCACGAAGGGCGTCGACCAGATCATCCCGGTCGACGTCTACGTACCGGGCTGCCCGCCGCGTCCCGAGGCGCTGCTCCAGGGGATCCTCAAGCTCCAGGAGAAGATCTCCCGCGAGTCGCTGGGGAAGCGTTACGGCTCCGAGGGGCAGCGGCCCAGCACGGCAGCGCTGCGCAGCGGGCTGGTCGCGGCCCCGCCGACGCCGGGGGAGAGCACCTGATGACTTCGGACGCGTACGACAGCCTGCCGGACTCCGTCGCCGAGATCTTCGGCGCGGACGCCACGGCGGAGCGCGCGTACGACCTCCTGACGGTCGACGTCCCCGCCGCCTCCTGGCTGACCGCGCTCGAAACCGCCCGAGACGCCCTGGGGTGCACCTACTTCGACTGGCTGAGCGCCGTCGACGAACCGGGCACCGGCTTCCGCGTCGCCGCGCACGTCGCCTCGGTCGAACCAGGCGCCGTACGGCGCCTGTTGGTCCGTACGACCGTCCCGCACGAGGCGGCCGAACTGCCCACGGCCGTCGGGGTCTACGCGGGCGCGGGCTGGCACGAGCGCGAGACGTACGAAATGTTCGGCGTCACCTTCAGCGACCATCCCAACCTGGTGCATCTGCTGCTGCCCGAGACCTTCGAGGGCCACCCGCTGCGCAAGGACTTCGTCCTCGCGGCCCGCGTCGCGAAGGCCTGGCCGGGCGCGAAGGAGCCGGGGGAGTCCGCGCCGGGTCACGGGGGGCCCAAGCGCCGCCAGATGCTCCCTCCGGGCGTCCCGGACCCGAACGAATGGGGCCCGCTCAAGGGCCAACTCCCCCCGGCCCCCGCCCGCCCGGCCCGCACCCCCCGCGCATCGGGGGACCGACCGCCCCGCCGCACCCGCAGCGCCACGGACGGCTCCACGAGCCAACAGCCACCCGCCTCCACGGACGCCCCCTGGCGCACGGCGGGCCCGGACTCCGCCGAGCGGAGACGAGAGCCCGCACAGGAGCCGTCGGTCACGCCGAAGACCGAGCCGACGCCGGACGCCGAGCCGACGCCCGAGGCCGAGCCGACGCCGACGCCGATGCCGGAGGCCGAGCCGACTCCGGAGGCCGACGTGCCCCCCGAGCCGGAGACGCCACCCGGACACGGTGGCCAACCCCACGACGGCCCCGGAGGAGACGCGTGAACGACGTGCTCGACGTCGCCATCCGGCTGGTCATCGTCTTCGCCGCATTCCTCGTCCTTCCCCTTGTCATCGGGCAGACCGAGCACAAGGTCATGGCCCATATGCAGGGCCGCCTCGGTCCCATGTACGTCGGCGGCTTCCACGGCTGGGCCCAACTCGTCGCCGACGGTGTGAAGTTCGCGCAGAAGGAAGACATCGTCCCGGCCGACGCCGACCGCCGGGTCTTCCAACTCGCCCCGGCCGTCGCCCTGCTGCCCTACCTCCTCGTACTGGTCGCGATCCCGATCGGCCCCCAGGAGGGCGCGGTCGGGGAGGTCGTCGACGCGGGGATCTTCTTCGTGCTCGCTGTGATGGGCGTCGGCGTTCTCGGGTCGCTGATGGCCGGCTGGGCGTCGGCGAACAAGTTCTCCCTGCTCGGCGGTCTGCGCACGGCCGCCCAACTGCTCGCGTACGAACTGCCGATGCTGCTCACCGCCGCCTCCGTCGCGATGGCGGCCGGCACCGTCTCCCTGCCGGGCATCCTCGACGCCTTCGAGTGGTGGTGGGTGCCCTGGCAGATCGTCGGCGCCCTCGTCTTCTTCGTCGCCGGGCTCGCCGAACTCCAGCGCCCTCCCTTCGACATGCCGGTCGCCGACTCCGAGATCATCTTCGGCGCCTACACCGAATACACCGGCCTGCGGTTCGCGCTGTTCCTGCTCGCCGAGTACGCGGGCATCGTCGTCCTGTGCGGACTGACCACCGTCCTCTTCCTCGGCGGCTGGCACAGCCCGTTCGGCGGTGACGACCTCGGCTGGCTCTGGACCCTCCTCAAGACCTTCCTCCTCGCCTTCGTCGTCATCTGGCTGCGCGTCAGCTATCCGCGGCTGCGCGAGGACCAGCTCCAGAAGCTCGCCTGGACCGTGCTCATCCCGCTCGCCCTCGCCCAGATCGCCCTCACCGGCATCGTCAAGGTGGTGATCCAGTAAGTGCCTCCGATCCCCGGTAGCGGCCTGGCCAAGGGGCTGGCCGTCACTCTTCGTACGATGACCAGGAAGACCGTCACCGCGCGGTACCCGGACACCCAGCCCGAACTCCCGCCCCGCAGCCGTGGCGTGATCGGCCTGTTCGAGGAGAACTGCACGGTCTGCATGCTCTGCGCCCGTGAGTGCCCCGACTGGTGCATCTACATCGACTCCCACAAGGAGACGCTGCCGGCCGCGGCTCCCGGCGGTCGGGAGCGCAGCCGGAACGTCCTCGACCGGTTCGCCATCGACTTCTCGCTCTGCATGTACTGCGGTATCTGCATCGAGGTCTGTCCTTTCGACGCGCTGTTCTGGTCACCGGAGTTCGAGTACGCGGAGACGGACATCCTGGAACTCACCCACGAGCGCGACAAACTCCGCGAGTGGATGTGGACCGTGCCGGCCCCGCCCGCCCTCGACCCGGGCGCCGAGGAACCGAAGGAGATCGCCGCCGCCCGCAAGACGGCCGACAAACTCGCCGCCGCTGAGGCGGCAGAGGCCGCGGCAGCCGCGCCCCAGGAACGGGAGGACGGCGAATGACCCCCCTCGCGGCGGCTCCCCTCGCCGCCCACCCCGGCTTCCTGTCCCCGACCGGCGTCGAGATCGCCTTTCTCCTCGTCGGCCTCGTCACCCTCGGCGCGGCCGTCATCACCGTCACGACCAAGCAGCTGGTGCACGCCGCCCTGTGGCTCGTCGTCGCGCTCGGCGGCCTCGCCGTCGAATACCTGCTGCTGACGGCCGAGTTCATCGCCTGGGTACAGGTCCTCATCTACGTCGGTTCCGTCGTCGTCCTCCTTCTGTTCGGGCTGATGCTGACGAAGGCCCCCATCGGCCGTTCCCCCGACGCGGATTCGGAGAACCGGTGGGTCGCGCTCGCGGTGGCGCTCACCGCCGCCGTCGCGCTGGTGTGGGTCGTCGTCGACGCGTTCCGTACGACCTGGATCCGTCTCGACGGCCCCGCCCAGGGATCCACCGAGGTGTCAGGCCAGTTCCTCTTCCGGCACTGGGTCCTGCCCTTCGAAGCACTCTCCGTCCTTCTGCTCGCCGCGCTCATCGGCGCGATCGTCCTGTCCCGCAAGAGCGAGGCCGCTCGCGGCAAGGAGCAGCGCTGATGCATCTCGCCTATCCGGCCGTGCTCGCGGCGCTGCTGTTCTGCACCGGTCTGTACGGGGTACTCGCCCGCCGCAACGCGATCCTCGTCCTGATGTCCGTCGAGCTGATGCTCAACGCCGTCAATCTCAACCTCGTCGCCTTCGACGTGTGGCTGCGCGACACCCTGCACGCGGGCCAGGCCCTCACCCTCTTCGTGATCGCCATCGCCGCCGCCGAGATCGGCATCGGCCTGGCGATCGTCCTGATGGTCTACCGCAACCGGGGCACCTCGGACGTCGACCGGCTCCGCGACAGCGTCGAGAGCGACGCGACGGACGAAGCCGCGGCCCAGTCCGCCGGAGCCGGAGCCGACGCCGAAGCCGCCGCACGGGCAAAGAAGGCTGAGGCCACCGCGTGACCACGACCACCCTCGCCGTCCTCGTCCCCCTCCTGCCGTTCCTCGGCGCGGTCGCCGGACTGCTCCTGGGCCGTACGGCCCCCGGATTCGTCCGGCCCCTGGCCGTGCTGCCGCCCCTCACCGCCGCCGTACTCGCCGCGATCGTCGCCGTACGCCAGAGCAACGGTCACGGCGGCACCCGCGCACCCATCGACGCCGCGACCCAACTCACCCCCACCGGCTCGGTCCCGATCGATCTCGCCCTGTACATCGACGGCTTCGCCGCCCTCGTCGCGATCCTGGTCGGCGTCGTTGCGACCTGCGTGCAGATCTACTCCACGGGCTATCTGCGCGACGACCCGCGCTACCCCTCGTACGCCGCGCTCGTCTCCCTCTTCACCTCCGCGATGCTGCTCGTCGTCTACTCCGGCGACCTGATGGTGCTGCTGGTCGGCTGGGAGATCATGGGCATCTGCTCGTACTTCCTCGTCGGCCACTACTGGGAGACACCCGAGGCACGCGCCGCCTCCCTGAAGGCCTTCCTGGTCACCAAGCTCGGCGATGTCCCCTTCCTGCTCGGTCTGTTCGCGCTCGCCGTCGACACCGGTACGTTCCGGATCACCGGCGTCCTCCAGGCCGTCGGGAACGGCGGGCTCGACCACCCCACCGTGATCGCGCTGCTGCTGCTCGCCGGCGTCGCGGGCAAGTCGGCCCAATTCCCGCTGCACACCTGGCTGCCCGACGCGATGGCCGGCCCCACCCCCGTCTCCGCGCTGATCCACGCGGCGACGATGGTCGCCGCCGGTGTCTACTTCGTGGCCCGTCTCCTTCCCGTCTTCGCCGCCTCGGCGGCTGCCCTAGTGGTGCTCGCCGTGATGGCCGCCATCACCATGGTCGGCTCGGCCATCGCCGCTCTGGCCCAGGACGACATCAAACGCGTCCTCGCCTACTCGACCATCGGCCAACTCGGCTACATGTCGGGCGCGCTGGCCGTGGGCGACCGCGGCGCGGCCGTCTTCCACCTCATCTCGCACGGCGCCTTCAAGGCGCTTCTCTTCCTCGGCGCCGGTGTGATCATCCACGCCGCCGGCACCAACTCGCTCGCTGCCATGTCCCGGATGGGCGGCCTCGCCAAACGTGTCCCCGACGCCTTCTGGACGATGACGATCGCGCTGCTCGCGCTCGCCGCCATCCCGCCCTTCGCGGGCTTCTTCTCCAAGGAAGCCGTCCTCGTCGCCGCCGAGCACACCGCGCTCGGTGACTCCGACACCGCCCCGGTCTTCGCCGGCTGGACCGTGCTGGTCGCAGGCCTGCTCACCGCCCTCCTCACCGCCGCCTACGCGACGCGCCTGTGGCTCCTCGCCTTCCGGGGCCGGGGAGCCGAAGCGGCCGACCACGGCAAGCAGCCGCTGTCGATGAACGCCGTCCTGTGGATACTCGCCGTCCCCTCGCTCGCCTTCGGCGTGACCGTCGGTCTCATCGCCCCCTGGCTGGGCGCCGAAAGCCTCGCCCCGACCGTCACCACCGCCGTACTCGGCACGGGAGTCGCCCTCGTCGGCGGACTGGTCACCTACGGCGCCTGGAGCCACACCACGGCACTCGCCGCCCGCACCCCCATGGGCGCCGTCGCCGCGCATCCGGACGCCGAGCCCGCCCTCGCCGAGATCGAGGCCATCGCCAGCCACATCCCCGCCTACGGCAACATCGCCTCGGCCCCCGACCCCGCCGACCCCGGCCGGCTACTGCTCGGCAGGCTCCACCCGCACGCCGCCGCCGGCTTCCACCTGGACGCCGTCTACCGCGTCCTGTTCCAACGCCCGGTCCAGGGCGCGGCCCGGCTGGTCCGCTTCCTCGACCGCGAGGTCGTCGACACCTACGTACGCGGAGCGGGCACCGGCACACGCTGGCTCGGCACCGCCGTACGCGGCGCGCAGACCGGCAATGTGCAGACCTACCTGGGCGCCCTGCTCGCCGGAACGGTCGTCCTGGCGATCGCCGCCGTACTCGTCGCCGCCGGAGCGTGAGCCGTGATCGATATCAGCACGTCCGTGATGCAGTTCCTTCTCGCGTTCATCGTCGTCGCCCCCCTGCTGGGCGCTGCGGCGGCGCTGCTCCCCGCCCCGCCCGGACTCCGGGGCACAAGCCCCGACCAGGCCGTACTACGCCACGGCGTGACCGTGACCGGCGCGATCCTCATCGCCGCGATCGTCCTCGCGCTCGGCTTCGACCACGACGAGCCGTCGAGGATGCAGGCCACGACGGACATCAGCTGGATCGCCGCACTCGACGTGCGCATCCATCTCGGCATCGACGGCATCTCTCTCCCCCTTCTGGTCCTGACTGCGCTGCTGACCTTCCTCTGCGCGCTCTACAGCTACTTCAAGCCCCCGACAGGCCCCTCCCCGAAGGCCTTCGTCGCCCTGCTGCTCGTCCTCGAATCCGGCACCCTCGCCACCTTCGCCGTCCTCGACCTGCTGCTCTTCTTCCTGGCTTTCGAGATGGTGCTCATCCCCATGTACTTCCTCATCGCCCGCTGGGGCGGTGCCGGACGGCAGGCCGCCGCCTGGAAGTTCATCCTCTACACGCTGCTCGGCTCCGTGGTCATGCTGCTCGGCCTGCTGCTCGTCGGGCTGCACGCGGGCACATTCGACATAGTGGCACTCGGCACTGACAACGGCCGTGGGCTCAGTACATTCGTGCAGGTCACAGCCGTTCTGGCGATCGGG
This sequence comes from Streptomyces sp. NPDC050433, assembly GCF_044458565.1. NCBI lineage: Bacteria > Bacillati > Actinomycetota > Actinomycetes > Kitasatosporales > Streptomycetaceae > Streptomyces > Streptomyces sp. NPDC050433. The sequence continues at coordinate 11,529 of NZ_JBITIB010000001.1, forward strand.
ATCGGGCTCGCGGTCAAGACCCCGATGTGGCCGCTGCACAGCTGGCTCCCAGACGCTCACACCGCCGCCCCGACCGTCGGATCGGTCCTCCTCGCCGGGGTCATGCTCAAGATGGGTACGTACGGGTTCGTCCGTATCGTCCTGCCGATCGCACCCGACGGGATGCGGATCTTCGCGCCATACCTCGCCGCCTTCGCCGTCGTCGGCATCATCTACGGCTCCCTGGCCTGCCTCGCCCTCGCCCGCCGGGGCGCCGGCGGCGACCTCAAGCGCCTGATCGCGTACTCCTCCGTCGGCCACATGGGCTTCGTGCTGCTCGGCATCGCGTCCATGACCCCCACCGGCGTCAACGGCGCGCTGTTCGCGAACGTCGCCCACGGCCTCATCACCGGACTGCTCTTCTTCCTGGTCGGAGCGCTCAAGGACCGTTACGGCACCGCCGACCTCGACACCCTCGCCGGCGCCACCGGCGCGGCGCTGTACGGGCGCGCACCGCGCCTCGGCGGACTGCTCGCCTTCGCCGCCGTCGCCTCCCTCGGCCTGCCCGGACTCGCCGGATTCTGGGGCGAGATGCTCGCGATGTTCGGCGCCTTCGATCCCGCCGACGGTCTCAGCCGCCCCGCCTTCATCACCTTCACCGCGATCGCCTGCTTCGGCACGCTGCTCACCGCCGCGTACCTGCTGATCGTGGTCCGCCGCGTCTGCATGGGCGCGCACCCCCAGCAGGCCGTGGAGCCGAAGGACCAGCGGGACGCGACGCCCGAACTCGCCGACGTCCAGGGCTACGAACTCGCCGCCTGGACCCCGCTCGTCGCCCTCACCGTCCTCGCCGGACTCTGGCCCGCCGTTCTCCTCGGCCTCACCGACCCGGCCGTGCAGAAGCTTCTCGCAGGAGGCAAGTCGTGATCGTGGCCGCTGCCCAGGGCGCCGCCGACAGCGCCGCCGGCCTCGTCCAGTCCGTCGACTGGCTCGCCATCGCACCCCCGGCCCTCACCGCCGCCGTCGCGCTGATCGTCCTGGTCGCCGACCTGTTCGTCCCGGAACGCCGTAAACCGCTCCTCGGCGCCCTCTCCATCGCCGGCCTCGCCGCCGCGCTCCTGCTGCTCATCCCGCTCCGCGCCGGCGACCGGTCCACCTTCTGCCTGACCGCCGACGCCGACGCCGCCGTGTGCAGCTACACCGTCGACCACTTCACGCTCGTCATCCAGCTCCTGGTACTCGGCGGCGCGCTTCTGACCGCGCTGCTCTCGATCACCGAACTCGGCGCGGGCAAGAAGCTCCCGCCGGGCGAATTCTGGTTCCTGCTGCTCTCCTCGGCGGCCGGCGCCGCCCTCCTGCCCGCCGCACGCGACCTCGCGACCCTCGTCGTCGCCCTCGAAGTCGCCACACTCCCCGCCTTCGCCCTCGTCGGCCTCAAGCGCGGCGACCGCCTCTCGTCCGAGGCGGCGCTCAAGTTCTTCCTCTCCTCCGTCACGGCCACCGCCGTCATGCTGCTGGGCGTCAGCTTCGTGTACGCCACCACCGGCACCCTGCATCTCACCGAGCTGGCCGGCCGGCTCGACGACGTCCCCGGAAAGTTCGACACCCTCGCATCGGCGGGCGTCGCCCTGACCCTTGTCGGCTTCGCTTTCAAGGCCGCCGCCGCGCCCTTCCACTTCTGGGTCCCCGACACCTACATCGGCGCGCCGCTGCCCATCGCGGCGTACCTCTCCGTCGTCGGCAAGGCCGTCGGATTCTCCGGCCTGATCCTGGTGACGGTCATCGCCTTCCCCAGCCACTCCGACGTTTGGGGCCCGGCCGTCGCGGTGCTCGCGGCGCTCACCATGACCGTCGGCAACGTCGCCGCGCTGCGCCAGTCGGCCACGCGCGCGTGGAGCGCGGTACGCCTCCTCGCCTGGTCGTCCGTCGCCCAGGCCGGCTATCTGCTGGTGCCGATCGCGGCAGCGGCGTACGCCGGCACGGACCAGATCGGCTCCACCGTCGCGTACGCCCTGATGTACGCCGTCGTGAACCTCGGCGCCTTCGCCGTGGCCGCCCTGGTGGCCCGTACGAAGCCCCTGAACCGCCTCTCCGACTACCGGGGCCTCGCGTCCGAGCGGCCACTCGTCGCGCTCGCCATGGGCTTCTTCCTGCTCTGCCTCGCGGGACTGCCGCCCGGCATCGTCGGCCTCTTCGCGAAGGTCACGGTCTTCTCCTCCGCCGTCGACGCGGGGCTCGGCTGGCTGGCCGTCGTGATGGCCCTCAACGTCGTCATCGCGCTCTACTACTACCTCCAATGGACGGCCGCCCTCTTCCACGCCCCGGAGACGGCCCAGACCCCGGCCGCCGAACCCGAACCGGCCCTGCGGCCCGCGCGCCTCCCTGCCGCCCCGGCCCCGGTGATCGCCGCGATCGGCCTGACGACCGCCGCGGGCGCCGCCCTGTCGGGAGCGCCCCAGCTCGTTCTGCGCTTCGCCGCCGAAAGCCTCTTCTGAGGCACGCGCCCGGCCCCGGAGCCCGTCCCACCCGTCCCCACCGCCACTCGTACGGCGTATACCCCCGTGCGGGCGCGCCAGGGAACCCGTGACCCTCGCCTGGCGTTGACCAGTGAGGAAGGGTCCACTGGAGAGTGGAGAAGCATCACGTAAAGGGTTCCCCTGCCGCACGATTTGGAGGGCGTTCCGTGCACCGCCGGCACAACGGGTTGAGGACCGCCGCACTCCTCGGGGGACTGTCCGCACTCATCATCGTCATCGGCAGCATCTTCGGCCGGACGGGGCTGATCGTCGCGGTCGTCGTCGCGCTCGCCACGAACGCGTACGCGTACTGGAACAGCGACAAGCTCGCCCTGCGCGCCATGCGCGCGCGCCCGGTCAGCGAGTTCGAGGCACCGGAGCTCTACCGCATCGTCCGCGAGCTGTCCACGACCGCGCGACAGCCGATGCCACGGCTCTACATCTCGCCGACCCAGGCCCCCAACGCGTTCGCCACGGGCCGCAACCCCCGCAACGCGGCGGTCTGTTGCACGGACGGGATCCTCCAGATCCTGAACGAGCAGGAGCTGCGCGGGGTCCTCGGCCATGAGCTGAGCCATGTCTACAACCGCGACATCCTGATCTCCTCGGTCGCCGGCGCCCTCGCCTCGGTCGTCATGTTCCTGGTGAACTTCGCCTGGCTCATCCCCATCGGCCGCTCGGACGACGACGAGGGCCCCGGCATCGTCGGCATGCTGCTGGTGATGCTCCTCGGCCCGCTGGCGGCCTCGGTGATCCAGCTCGCCGTGAGCCGTTCGAGGGAGTACGAGGCGGACGCGTCCGGCGCCCAGCTCACCGGCGACCCGCTGGCCCTCGCCAGCGCCTTGCGTAAGCTTGAAGCAGGGACGAAACAGCTGCCGTTGCCGCCAGAGCCACGGATCGAGACGGCGAGTCACCTGATGATCGCCAATCCGTTCCGGCCCGGACAGGGTGTATCGAGGATGTTCTCCACGCATCCGCCGATGGCGGAGCGGATCGCCCGACTAGAACGGATGGCAGGTGGCCGACCATGAAGACAATCCTCAACATCATCTGGCTGGTTGTGAGCGGCTTCTGGCTGTTCCTCGGCTACGTGTTCGCGGGACTGCTCCTGTGCATCACGGTCATCGGTATCCCCTTCGGGGTGGCCTCGTTCCGAATCGCCCGGTACGCACTGTGGCCGTTCGGCTACACGACGGTGGAGCGCCCCGACGCGGGATCACCGTCGTTCGTCGGCAACGTGCTGTGGCTGGTCCTGGCCGGCTGGTGGCTCACCCTCGGCCACATCTTCACCGGAATCGCGCTCTGCGCGACGATCATCGGCATCCCGCTGGGGATCGCGAACTTCAAGATGATCCCGGTCTCGCTGCTGCCCTTCGGCCGCGACATCGTCCGTACGGACGAGGCGTTCGCGGGCTGGTGACATCACTGATCTGAGCGCTGCCACCGACCTCACACGACCGTCGGGCCGGGCGACCCGACACGGCCCCGAGCCCGACCGCCGCCTCGGCCTCTGTACGGAGGCCGAGCCGCCGCGAGCGGTCCGCCACACATGATCACGCGCCCACGTATGTCCCGCCCGTACAGGGGTAGTCGACGGGCTGCCGGGATAACACGGCGTCGAAGACGCCCCCGCGTGCGACGTAGTCCGCTGTGTCGTACGCCCCACCCCACCGGCCTCCGCAACCGCGGCCGACCCCACGGGCGTCTTCCGTGTGGACACCGCACGAAAGGCAGGTTCCCGCCATGACCATCCTCGGCTGGCTCGTCCTCGGACTCCTCGCCGGAGCCGTCGCCAAGATCCTTCTGCCCGGCCGGGACCCGGGTGGCCTGGTCGGCACGACGCTGATCGGTATCGCGGGCGCCTTCATCGGTGGCTGGATATCGTCCCGCTGGCTGGACCGCCCGATCACCACGGACTTCTACGACGGCGCCACCTGGGCGGCGGCGATCGGCGGCTCACTCGTACTGCTGATCGTCTACCGCCTCCTCTTCGGCCACTCCCGCTCCCGCTGACGCGACCAGCCGCGACCAACCACGGCTCAGCCCCCGAGCCCCGTCTCCCGCAGCGTGATGTTCAGCCGCCCGGCGCGCATCCCGCTCGCCGGGTCGCCGGTCCCCGGATACACCTCGGGGACGCCGTGGAACGCGAGCCGGGACGGCCCGCCGAAGACGAAGAGATCGCCGGACGCCAACTCGACATCCGTATAATGACGCGTCCGCGTCTCCGTGTTGCCGAAGCGGAAGACGCAGCTGTCGCCGATGCTCAGCGACACCACGGGCGCCCCGGACTTCTCGTCCTTGTCCTGGTGCATGCCCATCTTGGCGCCGCCTTCGTAGAAGTTGACCAGCGCGGTGTCCGGCGCGTAGCCGGCCCCGGCCCCTTCCCCGTACGCCTCGTCGACAGCCGCGCGCCCCAACTCCACCAGCCACTGCGGAAACGGCGCGACCCGCGCGCCGTTCACGTCCCCGGCGGTACGGGTGTAGCGGTACGGCTGCCAGTGCCACCCCACACAGACCGTCCGCACGGACATCACGCCCCCGTTGGGCAGGGTGGTGTGCCGCAGCGGCACCGGCCCCCGCGCCCACCCCCGGCACGCCTCCACCAACTCCCGCTGCCGCTCCGCCGTGAGCCACCCCGGCACATGCACTGCCCCGTCGGCGACGACGGCCCGCGCCCGCGGAAACAACTCCCCACTCATGCCCCACCCCACCCCACGCCGGTAAGAACGCAACGAGGGCCGCCGCCGAGAAGTCCCGGCCAACCGCCCCCGTTGTGCCCTGCCGTGCCCGCCTGCCCGCCCGTCGGTCAGCGGTAGTTCACGTACTGCAGCGCGAAGTCGAAGTCCTGCCCCTTCAACAGCGCCTGTACGGCCTGCAGATCGTCCCGGCTCTTCGAGCTGACCCGCAGCTCGTCGCCCTGCACGAGCGCCTTGACGCCCTTCGGGCCCTCATCGCGGATGATCTTGGCGACCTTCTTCGCGTTCTCCTGGGAGATGCCCTCCTCGATGGAGGCGAAGATCTTGTACTCCTTGCCGGACTGCTGCGGCTCGCCCGCGTCCAGCGCCTTCAGCGAGATGCCCCGCTTGATCAGTTTGGACTGGAAGACGTCGAGGATCGCGTTGACCCGCTCCTCGGTGTTGGCCTGCATAAGGATCTTCTCGCCGGACCAGGCGATCGAGGCTCCGACGTTCTTGAAGTCGTACCGCTGGGAGACCTCCTTCGCGGTCTGGTTGAGGGCGTTGTCGACCTCCTGCCGCTCGACCTTCGAGACGATGTCGAAACTGGAGTCGGCCATGTCCTGTGGCTCCTTGGATCGGGTACTGGAAAGAGTGCTGCGACTGCCGCCGCAACTGATGCCGAAACTACGGCCGGGCTCCCGGCCCGCTGCCGCAAAGCCTAGTCATCCCGGCCCCCTCCCGGCCTGATCAATCCGGTGGCGGAGCACCCCCGCGTATCGGGTATCGTTTACGTCGTTGCCACGGAGCGGCGCACACAGCGTCCACCCCACGGCGACATCCCATGGCGGTGTGCCCGAGTGGCCAATGGGAGCGGACTGTAAATCCGCCGGCTTAGCCTTCCCAGGTTCGAATCCTGGCGCCGCCACACGGAACGGACGGCCCCTGGCCCGCGGAGACGCGGACCGGGGGCCTTCTTCGTATCCCTCAGGTGGACGACGCCGCGTTCTTCACGGCTTCCGCGACCGGCACCGTCCCGCTGATCAGCTCCAGCGTCAGGCCCACCGTCGCGGTCGTCTCCACCAACTCCACGAGTGTCGCGGCCACATCGTCCCGTGGCACCGGACCACGGCCCGTCGACGGCGCGAGGTTCACCTGGCCCGTGCCCGCGTCGTTCGTGAGCATCCCCGGGCGCAGCACCGTCACATCGAGAGCCGGCTTGGCCAGGACGTACGCGTCCGCCGCGCCCTTGGCGCGCAGGTAGTGGTCGAAGACCTCGTCGCCCTGCTGGGCCGGGTCTGCGCCCATGGACGAGACGATCACATAGCGCCGTACGCCCGCCTGTTCCGCCGCGTCGGCGAAGAGGACCGCCGCGCCCCGGTCGACGGTGTCCTTGCGCTCCGTGGAACTGCCCGGCCCCGCCCCGGCCGCGAAGACCGCCACGTCCGCGCCCCGCAGGGCCGCCGCCACCTCGTCCGGTGAGGCCGACTCCAGGTCGAGCACGACGGGTTCGGCGCCCGCCGCCCTCAGATCCTCCGCCTGTCCGGGTTTGCGGATGATGCCCGCGACCTCGTGTTCGCGTGCGGCGAGCAACCGCTCCAGCCGCAGCGCGATCTGACCGTGTCCTCCGGCGATGACAATTCGCATGCTTACGACCGTACGTCCGACGGGCCGTCACCGCTCACACGCCACCTCCGTAGGAGGAGCGCGTCCCGCCACTCACGGCGCCGATTCCGGGCGCCCCTGCCGGCCCTGCCTCGGCAGGTCCAGCGCGACGGCCACCGCCGAGTCGCAGTACTCCCGCACGGCGTTCGTCCGGGCCACCACCCGGCCCCGGTGAATGACGATCCTGCTGTACGCCAGCGACAGCACCCCCTCCAGCCGCTCCCCGCGCACCGCCAGCAACTCGGCCGGAAAGCCCGCCTCCACCCGTACCTCGGGCAGCCGCATGGCCTCCCGCGCGGCCGTGCTCACCGTCTCGTACGCCTCCGTCGCCCGCAGTTCTCCTTGGGAGGCCAGCAGATACGCCGCCTCGAGCGGATCCCCGCGTCCCACCGGGTTCGCGACGTCCCGTACGGCGCCGCCGCCCGCCGCCACCCGCACCCCGGCGGCACGCAGCAGCCGTACGGGCGCCACGCCCCGCTGCACGCCCTGCTGCTCGACACCGCCGCAGCCGCCCTGGGGCAGGCACACGACCGTCACACCCGCCGCCGCCAGCTGGTCGGCGGCCCGCCCCGCCGCGTCCCCCGGCAGCCGGGACAGACCCGCGCAGGGCCCGATCGCGACGCCGGGCCGCAGCCCGCCCGCCATCGCCGCGAGGCGCGCGAGCCGGGCCGGGTCGCCGCCGTCCGTATGGAGGTCGACGGGACAGCCGTGCTCGGCGGCGACCGCCAGCACCGCTTCCACGTAGCCGGTCGGATCGGGGTCGATGTCCGGGCAGCCGCCCACCACCCCCGCGCCCATCTTCACCGCGTCCCGCAGCATCGCGAGCCCGTCGGCGCCGGCGACCCCGGTCAGCAGGCGCGGGACGGCGACGACCGTCAGATCGCCCAGTCCACGCAGCGAACGCCGCGCCTGGAGCACCGCCCCCATGGGAGCCAACTCCTGCGCGTCACCGATCCGCACATGCGTACGCAGCGTGGTCGCGCCGTGTCCGACCTGGAGCAGCGCGGCCTCGGTCGCGCGACGCTGCACGTCGTCGGGGTCGTACGACACCGGCCCGTCCGGCGCGACGGCGCTCAGCGCGGTGTCGCTGTGCGCGTGCGGCTCGGCGGGGGCGGGCAGGAGCAGATACCCGTCGAGGTCCACGCAGCCGCCGAGCGCGATGAGACTGCCGGCCGTGCCGACGGCTTCGATACGGCCGCCGCTCAGCCGTACGTCGACGACGCGGCCGTCGGTGAGCCGCGCCCCGCGCAGCAGCAGCGCGGTGGCGTTCGCCGTGGCGCCGAACGAGGGCTGCGGCTGCGACGGCTGCTGCGGCTGTGGTTGCGGCGGCTGGCTGTCGGGCATCGCGCTCCTGGGTGGGGCTGTGGCGTGCAAGATCACGCAGCGTGCGTCGAGCCTAGAGGCGCCCCGCGCGGGGTTCGAGGAGGAAGGAAATAGTCATACCGGCGTGGCTTCTCCTGGTGTACGGAACGGCCTCCGAGCCCCTTTCCCACGCCGTCCCCACACCCGCCCGAACGCCCGTCCGACGGCCTCCCGGAAGCCTTCCGGGACGGATCCGAGACGGATGGGACAGGTGGGACGAGAGGCGGGCGGGAGACCCCGAAACGGATTTGGGCGATCGGCGACGGACCGTGTAATGTCTTCATCGCTCGCCCCAATAGCTCAGTCGGTAGAGCGTCTCCATGGTAAGGAGAAGGTCTACGGTTCGATTCCGTATTGGGGCTCTGGTGTACGGCGCTCCTCGCCTCCGGGCGAGGGGATCCGACATCACAGCGGTGTAGCTCAGTCGGTAGAGCAAGCGGCTCATAATCGCTGTGTCACCGGTTCAAGTCCGGTCACCGCTACACACGGTAGCCGATGGTAGGGACGGTCCTTCGATCGGCTACTCTTTTATGCGTTAACCCGTCAATCTGTCCAGGAGCACTCACGTGGCTGCCACCGACGTCCGCCCGAAGATCACGCTGGCCTGCGTGGAGTGCAAGGAGCGGAACTACATCACCAAGAAGAACCGGCGCAACAACCCGGACCGTCTTGAGATGAAGAAGCACTGCCCTCGTTGCAACTCGCACACAGCTCACCGCGAAACGCGCTGAACCAGGCTCACACCCGAGGCCGTCCCCTTAACGGGGGGCGGCCTCGCGTCGTTTGTCGTGCCCGATACATAGTTGTGCACCATTCATCAGGGCAGTCTCATCAGGAGGGAACGAGTCCATGGCGCTCGACCAGTCCTTCGTCGGGCGGACCTATCCGCCGACCGAGCCGTACGAGGTCGGCCGGGAGAAGATCCGCGAGTTCGCCGAGGCGGTGGGTGACGCCAATCCCGCGTACGCCGACCCGGACGCGGCGAAGGCGCTCGGCCACATCGACGTGATCGCTCCGCCGACCTTCGTCTTCGCGATCACCTTCAAGGCGGCGCGTGAGGTCATCGCGGATCCGCAGCTCGGGCTGGACTACAGCCGGGTCGTGCACGGTGACCAGAAGTTCGCGTACACCCGTCCCGTACGGGCGGGCGACCGGCTGACCGTCACCTCGACCATCGAGGGCATCAAGTCGATGGCGGGGAACGACATCCTCGATGTCCGCGGCGACGTGCACGACGAGGCGGGCGCGCACGTCGTGACCGCCTGGACCAAGCTGGTGGCGCGCGGCGCCGAGGGGGAGTGATGACGATGGCCACGCAGATCGCGTACGAGGACGTCGAGGTCGGTACGGAGCTGCCGGCCGGGATCTTCCCGGTGACGCGCGACACCCTGGTGCGGTACGCGGGTGCGTCCGGGGACTTCAACCCGATCCACTGGAACGAGAAGTTCGCCCTGGAGGTCGGGCTGCCCGACGTCATCGCGCACGGCATGTTCACCATGGCGGAGGCGATCCGGGTGGTGACCGACTGGGTGGGCGATCCGGGTGCCGTCGTGGAGTACGGTGTCCGCTTCACCAGGCCCGTCGTGGTGCCCAACGACGGTACGGGCGCGGTCATCGAGGTGGCGGCCAAGGTGGCAGACAAGCTCGACGACAACCGGGTGCGCGTGGACCTGACGGCGACCAGCGAGGGCAAGAAGGTGCTGGGGATGTCCCGCGCCGTCGTCCAGCTGGCCTGAGTCGCTGATTCCCTGGCGCGCCGGACGGCCCCGTACACGGGATCGTCCGGCGCGCCTCCAGGGCTTGACGAGTTAGTTATTGACCAATATCGTCGCGCCGCTCGCCGGGATCCTCTCCGACCGTATCGGCGGCCGGCCCGTCGTCACGGCGGGCCTCGCGCTCCAGGCCGTGGGGCTCGCTCTGTTCGCGATGGTCATCGAGCCCGGCGTGTCGTACGCGGCGCAGCTGCCCGCCCTCGTCGTCAGCGGGCTCGGTATGGCCCTGTACTTCGCCCCGGCCGCCAGCCTGGTCATGTCCAGCGTCCGACCCGCCGAGCAGGGGATCGCGTCCGGCGCGAACAACGCGCTCCGGGAGGTCGGCGGAGCGCTCGGTGTCGCGATCCTCGGGGCGGTGTTCTCCGCGCGGGGCGGTTACGAGAGCCCGCAGATCTTCGTCGACGGCACGGTCCCGGCCCTGTGGATCGGCTCCGGCGCGGTGGGGCTCGCGGCACTGGCGGGCCTGGCGATGCCGGGGCGGCGGGCGGGGCGGAAGGCCACGCTCGTCGTACAGGAGTCGGCGGTGGAGAAGGAGCGCGAGACGGCGGCCGTCTGACGGCCCCTGGTGCGACGCGGTCCGGCCCGAGGACTCATCATCCCAGGACCGGACCGTAGTCTTGCCCCGTGCAGGAACTCCACGACGCCCCCCTCGCCCCTCTGACCACCTTCCGCCTCGGTGGCCCCGCCACCCGGCTGGTCACCGCGACCACCGACGCCGAGGTCGTCGCGGCCGTGCGCGAGGCGGACGACGCGGGCACGCCGCTCCTGATCATCGGCGGCGGCAGCAATCTGGTCATCGGCGACAAGGGCTTCGACGGCACCGCCCTGCGGATCGCGACGCGCGGCTTCGACCTCGCGGGTACGGCGCTGGAACTGGCCGCCGGCGAGACCTGGACCGACGCCGTCGCCCGCACCGTCGAGGCGGGCCTGGCGGGCATCGAGTGCCTGGCCGGGATCCCCGGCTCGGCCGGCGCCACGCCGATCCAGAACGTGGGCGCGTACGGCCAGGAGGTGTCCAGCACGATCACCGAGGTCGTCGCCTACGACCGCGCCACCGGCGAGACACTGACCCTCGCCAACGCCGACTGCCGGTTCTCGTACCGCCACAGCCGCTTCAAGCAGCATCCCGAGCGTTACGTCGTCCTGCGTGTCCGGTTCGCGCTGGAGGACGCGGGCGGGCTCTCTGCGCCGCTCAAGTACGCCGAGACGGCCCGCGCGCTCGGCGTCGAACCCGGCGACCGGGTCCCGGCGGCCACCGCCCGCCGGGCGGTACTCGAACTGCGCGCGGGCAAGGGCATGGTGCTCGACCCGGCGGACCACGACACCTGGTCGGCCGGCTCCTTCTTCACCAACCCGATCCTGGACGACGCGCAGTACGCGGCGTTCCTCGCCCGCGCGACGGAGCGACTGGGGCCGGACGTCACGCCACCCGCGTTCCCGGCGGGGGAGGGCCGCACGAAGACGTCGGCGGCGTGGCTGATCGACCGCGCGGGCTTCACGAAGGGTTACGGCACGGGCCCGGCCCGCATCTCCACGAAGCACACGCTCGCCCTGACCAACCGCGGCACCGCCACCACGGAGGACCTGCTCGCGCTGGCGCGGGAGGTCGTCGCCGGGGTGCACGAGGCGTTCGGGATCACCTTGGTGAACGAACCGGTGACGGTGGGCGTCAACCTCTGACCGCCGCCGGGAGCCTGCCGGCCCGCTACCTGAACGCACGGCTTCGGCCCTGCCGACGAGGCCGGGCCACTGGCCGTGCCCGCGCCACGGCGCGGCCCGTCCGCGGGGCGGGCGGCAGCAGCACCGCGTTGCTGTGCCCCATGCGTGGCGGGCCGGAAGGGGCTTCGCGTGTTCGGGTGAAGCGGCAACGTCTCCGCCTGCCGTGGGCGGCCAACGACTGCGCGCCGGGGTTGAGCCCCAAGCGTGGCGAGCCTGTGGCGACGCCCGTCCGCAAAGCGGCCGGTGTCTCTGCCGGGCGGCCGGGCGCCTGCCGCAGGCGGTCGACGGCTATGCGCCGGGGGCTGCCCCCGCCTGGCCGCAGTGGGGCAAGGCAGTGCCCCCAACCGTCGTGAGCCGGGCGGGACTTCGCGTGCCCGCGCAGCGGCGCGGCCCGCCCGCACGGCGGCCGGGGTGCCCGCACGGCGGCGCGGTCCGCCAGCAGCAGGCGGTCGACGACAACGCGCCGGGCTGTCGCCGGCCGGGCAGGCTTCGACAGGCGGTGGCTCGGCCTAGTACGCCACCCCCACCGGCTGCCTCACCGTCGCCGGGTCGTCGAGCATCGTCAGCATCGCGTGGGCCAGGTCCGGGCGGCCGATCTTGGTGGCGGCGCGGGGGTTCGCGCCCACCACCGTGCGGTAGACGCCCGTCAGCGGCTTGTCCACAAGCTGCGGAGGCCGGGCGGAGGTCCAGTCCGCGCCGCTCCTGGTCAGTTCCTCCTCCATGCGGGCCAGGTCGGTGTAGACCGGCTTGAGCACGACCTTGATCACGCCCATGGCCACCCTCCCCAGCAGCGGTTCGTCCGGCGGCACCTCGCCGACCGGGGCCGCGCTCACCACCACCAGCCGGCGCACCCCCTCCGCGTCCATCGCCCGCAGGATCGAGCGGGTCACCGGCGCGGCGACACCCGCGTCCTTGCGCCCGCGCGGGCCGACGCCCGACAGCACCGCGTCCCGGCCCGCCACGGCCGGCCGCAGCGTCTCCGGGTCGTCGAACGCGGTCGCGGTGAACACCTCAAGGCGGTCCCCGGTGACCTCCAGCCGCGCCGGGTCGCGTACCACCGCGGTGACCTGGTGGCCCGCCGCCAGGCCCTGCCGCACGATCTCCCGGCCGACGCCCCCGGTCGCCCCGAACACGGTGAGCTTCATCGTTCTCGCCTCTTCCGTACTATGGTGGGTGAGTATTCACTCACCTCTATGGTGAGTACTCATTCACCTCACGTCAAGCCACGTCATGGCGATCGGAGCGCAGAGACATGAAGCCCGCGCGGGCCCGCATCCTGGACGCCGCCGCCCAGCTCATGGGCAGCATCGGGCTGGCACGCGCCACCACCAAGGAGATCGCCCGCGCCGCCGGCTGCTCGGAGGCCGCCCTCTACAAGTACTTCTCCGGCAAGGAGGAACTCTTCCTGCGCGTACTGGAGGAACGGCTGCCCCGCCTCGGCCCGCTCCTCTCCGAACTCGCGGAAGGACCCTTCGACGCGCGCGCCGGACAGAGCGTCGAGGACAATCTCACCGAGGTCGTCCGCCAGGCGGCCCTCTTCTACGAGGCGACCTTCCCGATCGGCGCCTCGCTCTTCGCCGAACCGGCGCTGCTACGACGGCACGCCGAGGGCGTCCACGCCCTCGGAGCGGGCCCGCACCGGCCGCTGCGCTCGCTGGCCGACTATCTGCGTGCCGAACGCGAGGCCGGCCGCGTACGGGCCGATGCCGACGTCGACGCCGTGGCCTCGCTCCTGCTCGGCGCGTGCCTCCAGCGGGCCTTCCTGAAGGCCTTCCCGGACGGCGAACAGGTCACCCCGCTCGACGAGTTCGCCCCGGCACTGGTGCGTACGGCCCTCTCCGGCCTCAACCCCTGACATAGACCCCGACGCCTTCAGTCCTCCAGCCACCCGTCGATCCCGGCCAGCAGCTTGTCCCGCGTCCCGGCCGGCGCCGCCGACCCCCGTACCGACTGACGCGCCAACTCGGCCAGCTCCACGTCCGTGAACCCGTGGTGCTTGCGTCCGAGTTCGTACTGCGCGGCCAGCCGCGAGCCGAAGAGCAGCGGGTCGTCGGCGCCCAGCGCCATCGGCACCCCGGCGTCGAACAGCGTCCGCAGAGGTACGTCGGCGGGCTTCTCGTAGACGCCCAGCGCCACGTTCGACGCCGGGCACACCTCACACGTCACGCCGCGCTCGGCCAGCTTGCGCAGCAGCCGCGGGTCCTCGGCCGCCCGTACGCCGTGCCCGACCCGCGTCGCGCGCAGATCGTCCAGGCAGTCACGTACCGACGAGGGCCCGCTCAACTCCCCGCCGTGCGGCGCCGCGAGCAGCCCGCCCTCCCTCGCGATGGCGAAGGCCCGGTCGAAGTCCCGTGCCATGCCCCGGCGTTCGTCGTTCGACAGGCCGAAGCCGACGACGCCCCGGTCCGCGTACCGCACGGCGAGCCGCGCCAGCGTGCGGGCGTCCAGCGGGTGCTTCATGCGGTTCGCCGCGACCACGACGCGCATCCCGAGCCCGGTGTCCCTGGACGCCGAGTCCACGGCGTCCAGGATGATCTCCAGCGCCGGGATCAGCCCGCCGAGCAGCGGGGCGTACGAGGTGGGGTCGACCTGGATCTCAAGCCACTGCGAGCCGTCCCGGACGTCCTCCTCGGCGGCCTCGCGGACCAGCCGCTGGATGTCCTCGGGGGAGCGCAGACACGACCGGGCGATGTCGTAGAGCCGCTGGAAGCGGAACCAGCCCCGCTCGTCGGTCGCCCGCAACTGGGGCGGCTCACCGCCGGTGAGCGCGTCGGGGAGATGGACGCCGTACTTGTCGGCCAGCTCCAGCAGGGTCGTGGGCCGCATCGAGCCGGTGAAGTGCAGATGCAGATGGGCCTTGGGCAGCAGACGGATGTCGCGGGTGGCTCGGTCGTCACGCGGGAGGCGCGGGGGGCCGGAAACGTTCTCCATCCATGGATCTTGCCGTACACAGGCGGACTCCGGGAGTCCCTTTCCACCATCGGGTCGTTCCCCGAACGAAAGAACGGGTCCCCGGACGGCGCCGGGAACCCGTATCTCGTCGACGACGATCAGCCGCGTCTCAGCCGCGGCTCAGTCGCGCGCCTCCGCCAGCAGCTTCTGCAGCCGCGCCACACCCTCGGCCAGGTCCTCGTCGCCCAGCGCGTACGACAGCCGCAGATACCCCGGCGTACCGAAGGCCTCACCCGGCACAACCGCCACCTCGGCCTCTTCGAGGATCAGGCCGGCCAGGTCGACCGAGGACTCCGGGCGCTTGCCCCGGATCTCCTTGCCGAGCAGGGCCTTCACCGACGGGTACACATAGAAGGCACCCTCCGGCTCCGGGCAGACCACGCCGTCGATCTCGTTGAGCATCCGGACGATGGTGTTCCGGCGCCGGTCGAAGGCGGTCCGCATCTCGTCCACCGCGTCGAGGCTGCCGGTCAGGGCGGCGAGCGCGGCGGCCTGCGACACGTTGGCCACGTTCGACGTCGCGTGCGACTGGAGGTTCGTCGCGGCCTTCACCACGTCCTTGGGGCCGACGACCCAGCCCACCCGCCAGCCGGTCATCGCGTACGTCTTCGCGACGCCGTTGACCACGACGCACTTGTCGCGCAGCTCCGGCACGGCCGCGGGCAGCGAGGTGAACTCGGCGTCCCCGTACACGAGGTGCTCGTAGATCTCGTCCGTCATGACCCACAGGCCGTGCTCCACGGCCCAGCGGCCGATGGCCTCGGTGTCCGCGCGGCTGTAGACGGCGCCCGTCGGGTTGGAGGGCGAGACGAAGAGCACGACCTTCGTACGCTCCGTGCGCGCCGCCTCCAACTGCTCGACGGAGACCCGGTAGCCCGTGGTCTCGTCGGCCACGACCTCCACCGGGACACCGCCGGCCAGCCGGATCGACTCGGGGTACGTCGTCCAGTACGGCGCCGGGACGATGACCTCGTCGCCCGGATCGAGGATCGCGGCGAACGCCTCGTAGATCGCCTGCTTGCCGCCGTTGGTCACCAGGACCTGGGCGGGGTCGATCTCGTAGCCGGAGTCACGCAGCGTCTTCGCGACGATGGCGGCCTTCAGCTCGGGAAGCCCGCCGGCCGGGGTGTAGCGGTGGTACTTCGGGTTGTGGCAGGCCTCACTCGCGGCCTCGACGATGTAGCCGGGGGTCGGGAAGTCGGGCTCACCGGCGCCGAAGCCGATCACCGGCCGGCCGGCGGCCTTGAGGGCCTTGGCCTTGGCGTCGACGGCGAGGGTGGCGGACTCGGAGATTGCGCCGACTCGGGCGGAGACCCGGCGCTCGGTCGGAGGAATTGCAGCGCTCATGCGGGCCATGGTCCCAGAACCGCCGAGACCCGGGCACAGGGGTTTCGCCGACTGGACAGCCCGCCGACAGAGAGTGGACAGGTTCCGACAAGGGCCGGTCCGGTGTTACCTGTTCGACGCAAGGCCCCCGAGCACGTACACTCACTGGTCGTTGGCCCTCAGCCGCCGTCGCCGATCCGCACACACCGTGCATCCGGTCGGATGCGGTAGGTTGGGGAAAAAGCAAAGGGTCGTAGCTCAATTGGTAGAGCACTGGTCTCCAAAACCAGCGGTTGGGGGTTCAAGTCCCTCCGGCCCTGCTACACACTCCTTCGCCAGGATGTGTGCGCATGTACGTACTTCAAAAGAACTGCCGTGCGGCTCCACCGGGCGCGGCACGGCCACGACCCGGAATCAGGTGAGAGAGCGTGACGGACGCCGTGGGCTCCATCGACAAGCCTGATGCTGACGATGAAGAGACAGCAGAGTCGGGCAAGAAGACCCGCAAGGGTGGCAAGCGCGGCAAGAAGGGCCCGCTGGGCCGTCTCGCGCTCTTCTACCGACAGATCGTCGCGGAGCTGCGCAAGGTCGTCTGGCCGACTCGCAACCAGCTGACGACCTACACGACTGTCGTGATCGTCTTCGTCGTCGTCATGATCGGTCTGGTGACCGTGATGGACTACGGCTTCCAGAGAGTAGTCAAGTACGTCTTCGGCTAGAGCCGCGGAGGCGGAGGGCGCCCACCGGCGCCCCTTTCCGCATGTTCCACCCATCGTGAAGCCAGGAAGAAGCAGCCAAGTGTCTGACC
The DNA here is from genome assembly GCF_044458565.1 of Streptomyces sp. NPDC050433. Classification (NCBI taxonomy): domain Bacteria; kingdom Bacillati; phylum Actinomycetota; class Actinomycetes; order Kitasatosporales; family Streptomycetaceae; genus Streptomyces; species Streptomyces sp. NPDC050433. Next base: position 28,303 of record NZ_JBITIB010000001.1, read on the forward strand.
CGAACCTGAACGACGCCAACGAGGCGGTCGAGTCCCGCAAGGACGAGACCGACATCGTCGAGGCGGCGGACGCTGTCGAGCCAGACCAGGCCGAAGCCGCTGACGCCGAGGCCGGCGAGCCGGCCGAGGAGTCGGCGCTGCACGTCGAGGACGCGGAGTCCGGCGACGCCGACGCCGACGCCGATGACACCGCCGAGGCCGCGGCCGACGGCGACGACATCGATCTCGTCGAGGAGCCCGCCGCCGCGGCCGACCCGGTCGCCGCGCTCCGCGAGGAGCTGCGCGGGCTGCCCGGCGAGTGGTACGTGATCCACACGTACGCGGGCTACGAGAAGCGCGTGAAGGCCAACCTGGAACAGCGCGCCGTCTCGCTCAACGTCGAGGACTTCATCTACTCGGCCGAGGTGCCCGAGGAAGAGATCGTCCAGATCAAGAACGGCGAGCGCAAGAACGTCCGCCAGAACAAGCTGCCGGGCTACGTCCTGGTGCGGATGGACCTGACCAACGAGTCCTGGGGCGTCGTACGGAACACACCGGGCGTCACCGGCTTCGTCGGCAACGCCTACGACCCGTACCCGCTGACGCTGGACGAGATCGTCAAGATGCTCGCCCCCGAGGCCGAGGAGAAGGCCGCGCGCGAGGCGGCCGAGGCCGAGGGCAAGCCGGTGCCGTCCCGCAAGGTCGAGGTCCAGGTGCTGGACTTCGAGGTCGGCGACTCGGTCACCGTCACCGACGGCCCGTTCGCGACGCTCCAGGCGACGATCAACGAGATCAACGCCGACTCGAAGAAGGTCAAGGGCCTCGTCGAGATCTTCGGCCGCGAGACCCCGGTCGAGCTGAGCTTCGACCAGATCCAGAAGAACTGACGCGCGGCTCGCGCGCTCGCAAGCCACTTCCGTCCAGGTCAGACAGGCTTTCGCAGGGGGCTGCCGCCCGCTCGCGGGAGAGGGTCTGACCTGCTCGGTTTTTGGCCGTGCAGCTGTACCCGTTATCGTTGCGCGGTATGCCCGCATCCGGATGACCGGATGACTGGGCCGGAACACTCTCACTAGGACCCGGAGAGAGCACATGCCTCCCAAGAAGAAGAAGGTCACGGGGCTCATCAAGCTCCAGATCTCGGCCGGCGCGGCCAACCCGGCACCGCCGGTCGGCCCCGCGCTGGGCCAGCACGGCGTCAACATCATGGAGTTCTGCAAGGCCTACAACGCCGCGACCGAGTCGCAGCGTGGCATGGTCGTGCCGGTGGAGATCACGGTCTACGAGGACCGCTCCTTCACCTTCATCACCAAGACTCCGCCGGCCGCGAAGCTGATCCTCAAGGCCGCTGGTGTGGACAAGGGATCCGGCGAGCCGCACGTCAAGAAGGTCGCCAAGCTCACCCGCGACCAGGTGCGTGACATCGCGACGACCAAGATGCCCGACCTGAACGCCAACGACCTGGACGCCGCCGAGAAGATCATCGCCGGCACCGCCCGTTCCATGGGCATCACGGTCGAGGGCTGAGTCCCGACCGGCGTGCCCGCTCGGGCGCGCCAAGTGGCAGGGCCATGCGCGGCCCGCACCACGAACTCCACACCTGAATGAATCACCAGGAGCAGAAGTGAAGCGCAGCAAGGCACTCCGCAGCGCGGACGCGAAGATCGACGCGGAGCGTATCTACCCTCCGCTTGAGGCCGTCCGTCTCGCCAAGGACACCAACACCACCAAGTTCGACGGCACCGTCGAGGTCGCCATGCGTCTGGGCGTCGACCCGCGCAAGGCGGACCAGATGGTCCGTGGCACCGTGAACCTCCCGCACGGCACCGGCAAGACCGCCCGGGTCCTGGTCTTCGCGACCGGTGACCGTGCCGAGGCAGCGCGCGCCGCGGGCGCCGACATCGTCGGCTCCGACGAGCTGATCGAAGAGGTCCAGAAGGGCCGTCTCGACTTCGACGCCGTCGTCGCCACCCCGGACCTCATGGGCAAGGTCGGCCGCCTCGGCCGCGTCCTCGGCCCGCGTGGTCTGATGCCGAACCCGAAGACCGGCACTGTCACCCCCGATGTCACGAAGGCCGTGAACGACATCAAGGGCGGCAAGATCGAGTTCCGCGTCGACAAGCACTCGAACCTGCACTTCATCATCGGCAAGGTCTCCTTCGACGAGACGAAGCTGGTCGAGAACTACGCCGCGGCGCTGGAGGAGATCCTCCGTCTCAAGCCGTCCGCCGCGAAGGGCCGTTACATCAAGAAGGCGACCCTGGCGACGACGATGGGCCCCGGCATTCCGCTGGACGCCAACCGCACTCGTAACCTCCTCGTCGAGGAGGACCCGGCCTCCGTCTGACCCTGGACGGCAGTCGCGTCATCGCGTGTCAAGAGCCGGTCCCGGCACCTCTGTTGAGGTGCCAGGACCGGTTTTTGCTTGCGCCGGCTGTCACTTCCGTGCGTTACCGTGCAACAAGGAACATCGGAAAAAGGGGTGGGGAATGACCATGTCGGCATGGGGGCGTGTTGGCGTTTCGCTGACGGCCGTGGCGCTGGTGGCAGGCGTCGCGGGCTGTCAGGGCGGTGACTCGGACACGAAGGAGAAGGCCGGGAGTTCGTCGGCGAAGGACGCGCCGCAGTCGCGTTCCGCGGTGACGGAGGTACTGACGGCCGCGTACGAGAAGACGGCGGAGGCGAAGTCCGCCAAGGTCACGATGACGATGTCGATGCCGCAGGGCATGACGGGTGGCGCGGGCGGCGGCGACATGGAGCTGTCCGGTGTCATGGGGTGGGACCCCACGGTGATGGACATGACCGTGTCCGGTTCGATGATGCAGTCCGAGCCCGAGGCCCCGGACGAGATCCGGATGGTGTGGGTCAAGAACGCGATGTACATGGACATGGGCGCCGAGGCGGCCAAGGACATGGACGGCAAGCGCTGGATAAAGCTGGACCTGGCCGCGGCGGCGGAGGCCTCGGGGGACCCGGCGGTCGCCAAGGAGCTGACCGGCGGCATGGAGAACATGAACCAGGACCCGGCCCAGCAGCTCGCGCTGCTGCTCGACTCGCCGAACGTGAAGCATGTCGGCTCCGAGAAGATCGACGGGGTCGAGACCCAGCACTACAAGGGCACGCTCACGGTCGCCGAGATGATGGAGTCGAACGAGGGGCTCAAGGTGCTCAGCGAGAAGGAGCGCAAGGACCTCCTCGCCAACATCGAGAAGTCCGGCATCGAGGGGTACGACACCGAGGTCTGGGTCAACGAGGACGACTACCCGGTGCAGATGAAGGTCGGGATGGACTCCCCGCAGGGCGAGGTGAAGATCAGCGCGAACTACAGCGACTACGGGGCCAAGGCCTCCGTCCAGGCGCCGCCGGCCGCTGACACCGTCGACCTGTTCGAGATGCTGGGCGGCCTCGGTGACGAGTCCGGCGCGGGGGCGGACGGCTCCGGGATCTGATCCACACATTCCGTCGCCGGGGCGGGTTTACGGCCCCGGCGACCGGATTTGCCTGCGGACAACCCGGTCACGTACTCTTCACACGAAGCCAAAGACCGCTGGTCGTCGTCGCGCTCTCGCAAGAGGGTGAGGCGGCCGAAGGATCCGCTGAAAGCGGACGACCCGCGTAGGTGATCGAGGAGAGTTCCCGGGTTCGTCCCGGTTGAGCTACGCCCCGTGCGCCTGCGCCGGGGCGTTTCGCATTGTTCAGCCCCTTCTGAGCGGTCCTCATCACCCGGAAGGAGGCCGACGCTCATGGCAAGGCCCGACAAGGCTGCCGCGGTGGCCGAGCTGACGGAGCAGTTCCGCAGTTCGAGCGCCGCAGTGCTGACCGAGTACCGGGGTCTCACCGTGGCGCAGCTCAAGGAGCTGCGCCGTTCCCTCGGTGCGAACGCCCAGTACGCCGTGGTGAAGAACACGCTGACCAAGATCGCGGCCAACGAGGCCGGGATCAACACGCTGGACGACCTGTTCGCGGGTCCGACGGCGGTTGCCTTCGTCACCGGTGACCCGGTGGAGTCGGCGAAGGGTCTTCGTGACTTCGCCAAGGACAACCCGAATCTCGTCATCAAGGGCGGTGTCCTTGATGGCAAGGCGCTCAGCGCCGACGAGTTCAAGAAGCTCGCGGACCTCGAGTCCCGCGAGGTGCTGCTCGCCAAGGTGGCCGGTGGGATCAAGGCGTCGATGGCCAAGGCCGCGGCGACGTTCCAGGCCCCGCTGTCGGAGTTCGTCCGCACCGCGGACGCCCTTCGCGCCAAGGTCGAGCAGGGCGGTGCCGGTACGCCGGCTCCCGCCGAGGCCGACGCCGAGTAGTTCGGCGCCGCGTCGCAGCGGGCCCCCGTACGCCCGCCGTCACATAAACATCCGGCACCTGCCGAATTAGTGGAAGGACGCCATCATGGCGAAGCTGTCCCAGGACGAGCTGCTTGAGCAGTTCGAGACCCTGACCCTCATCGAGCTGTCTGACTTCGTCAAGGCGTTCGAGGCCAAGTTCGACGTCAAGGCCGCCGCCCCGGTCGCCGTCGCCGCCGCCGGCGGTGCCGCCGGTGCCGCTGTCGAGGCCGAGGCCGAGCAGGACGAGTTCGACGTCATCCTCACGGGTGCCGGCGAGAAGAAGATCCAGGTCATCAAGGTCGTGCGTGAGCTGACCTCGCTGGGCCTCAAGGAGGCCAAGGACCTCGTGGACGGCGCCCCGAAGCCCGTCCTCGAGAAGGTCGCCAAGGAGGCCGCCGAGAAGGCTGCCGAGTCCCTCAAGGGCGCCGGCGCCTCCGTCGAGGTCAAGTGACCTTGTAGGACCCCGCTGAAACCTGTCTCCCGGAGCCGTAACGGCCGCCCGTGAGCCGGTGTGAAAGCGACCCGCGCCGACGAGGCGCACAGCGTTGACGAGCAGGGCGGTCCCCCGTACGGGTGACCGCCCTGCTCCGTTGTACGAGCGGTTCCTTGCTCTTCGGCCGGCGGCGAGTATGGTGATCATCGCCGTGCCTTCCGTACGACCGGTGACGATCCGTACGGGGCGGGGGGCCTTGACGAACCGCACGCAGCGCGCAATTCTCAGGGACGCGTCGCCATATCGATCCGAATCCGAGGCATGGATCGGCGGCGAAGAGGGCAGGATCGATGTGCGCCTACGGCGTGGGTCTGAACGCAGTTGAGACAAGGTGTTGAGAACAACGAGGGTCTCGCAGAACCCGGCCTGGACATCAGTGTGCCAAGTGGCTACACTGACCCTTTGCGCTGCCTGTTAGCTGCTCCCTGCCCGTCACCAGGGGCACCCCCATGCATGACATCGCCGACTGACCTGGCCTTTCCTGGCCTGTCATCCGGTGTGTCCAGCTCGGGACCGGTACGCGCGTAGTGAGTCCGAGCCCTCGGAAGGACCCCCTCTTGGCCGCCTCGCGCAACGCCTCGACCACGAATACGAACAACGGCGCCAGCACCGCCCCGCTGCGCATCTCCTTTGCAAAGATCAAGGAGCCCCTTGAGGTTCCGAACCTCCTCGCGCTGCAGACCGAGAGCTTCGACTGGCTGCTCGGCAATGCCGTATGGAAGGCGCGTGTCGAGGCAGCTCTAGAGAGCGGCCAGGACGTCCCCAGGAAGTCGGGTCTGGAGGAGATCTTCGAGGAGATCTCTCCGATCGAGGACTTCTCCGGGTCGATGTCGCTGACGTTCCGCGACCACCGTTTCGAGCCGCCCAAGAACTCGATCGACGAGTGCAAGGAGCGCGACTTCACGTACGCGGCCCCGCTCTTCGTCACCGCCGAGTTCACCAACAACGAGACCGGCGAGATCAAGTCCCAGACGGTCTTCATGGGCGACTTCCCGCTCATGACGGACAAGGGCACCTTCGTCATCAACGGCACCGAGCGTGTCGTGGTGACCCAGCTGGTCCGCTCGCCGGGTGTCTACTTCGACTCGTCGATCGACAAGACGTCCGACAAGGACATCTTCTCCTCCAAGATCATCCCGTCCCGGGGTGCCTGGCTGGAGATGGAGATCGACAAGCGCGACATGGTCGGTGTCCGTATCGACCGCAAGCGCAAGCAGTCCGTCACCGTTCTGCTCAAGGCTCTCGGCTGGACGACCGAGCAGATCCTGGAGGAGTTCGGCGAGTACGAGTCGATGCGCGCCACTCTGGAGAAGGACCACACCCAGGGCCAGGACGACGCGCTGCTCGACATCTACCGCAAGCTGCGGCCGGGCGAGCCCCCGACGCGCGAGGCGGCCCAGACGCTGCTCGAGAACCTCTACTTCAACCCCAAGCGCTACGACCTCGCGAAGGTCGGCCGCTACAAGGTGAACAAGAAGCTCGGCGCCGCGGAGCCGCTGGACGCCGGTGTGCTCACCACCGACGACATCATCGCCACGATCAAGTACCTGGTGAAGCTGCACGCCGGTGAGACCGAGACGGTCGGCGAGAGCGGCACCCAGATCCTGGTCGAGACCGACGACATCGACCACTTCGGCAACCGCCGTCTGCGCAACGTCGGCGAGCTCATCCAGAACCAGGTCCGTACGGGTCTGGCGAGGATGGAGCGCGTCGTACGTGAGCGCATGACGACCCAGGACGTCGAGGCGATCACGCCGCAGACCCTGATCAACATCCGGCCGGTCGTCGCCTCCATCAAGGAGTTCTTCGGCACCAGCCAGCTGTCGCAGTTCATGGACCAGAACAACCCGCTGTCGGGTCTGACCCACAAGCGCCGGCTCAACGCGCTCGGCCCCGGTGGTCTCTCCCGTGAGCGGGCCGGCTTCGAGGTCCGTGACGTGCACCCCTCGCACTACGGCCGCATGTGCCCGATCGAGACCCCCGAAGGCCCGAACATCGGTCTGATCGGCTCGCTCGCCTCGTACGGCCGGGTCAACGCGTTCGGCTTCGTCGAGACCCCGTACCGCAAGGTCGTCGGCGGTGTCGTCACCGACGAGGTCGACTACCTCACCGCCGATGAGGAAGACCGCTTCGTCATCGCGCAGGCCAACGCGACGCTGTCCGAGGAGATGCGGTTCACCGAGCCGCGCGTCCTCGTCCGCCGCCGTGGCGGCGAGGTCGACTACATCCCCGGTGACGACGTCGACTACATGGACGTCTCGCCGCGCCAGATGGTGTCGGTCGCGACCGCGATGATCCCGTTCCTGGAGCACGACGACGCCAACCGTGCCCTCATGGGCGCGAACATGATGCGCCAGGCCGTGCCGCTGATCACCTCCGAGGCGCCGCTCGTCGGCACCGGCATGGAGTACCGCTGCGCGGTCGACGCCGGTGACGTCATCAAGGCGGAGAAGGAGGGTGTGGTCCAGGAGGTCTCCGCGGACTACATCACCATCGCCAACGACGACGGCACGTACACCACGTACCGCATCGCCAAGTTCTCCCGCTCCAACCAGGGCACGTCCGTCAACCAGAAGGTCATCGTCTCCGAGGGTGACCGGGTCGTCGAGAACCAGGTGCTCGCCGACGGTCCTGCCACCGAGCGTGGCGAGATGGCGCTCGGCAAGAACCTCCTCGTGGCGTTCATGCCCTGGGAGGGCCACAACTACGAAGACGCGATCATCCTCAGCCAGCGGCTGGTCCAGGACGACGTCCTCTCCTCGATCCACATCGAGGAGCACGAGGTCGACGCCCGTGACACCAAGCTCGGCCCGGAGGAGATCACCCGGGACATCCCGAACGTCTCCGAAGAGGTCCTCGCGGACCTCGACGAGCGCGGCATCATCCGTATCGGTGCCGAGGTCACGGCCGGGGACATCCTCGTCGGCAAGGTCACGCCCAAGGGTGAGACCGAGCTGACGCCGGAGGAGCGCCTGCTCCGCGCGATCTTCGGTGAGAAGGCCCGTGAGGTCCGCGACACCTCGCTGAAGGTGCCGCACGGCGAGACCGGCAAGATCATCGGTGTCCGCGTCTTCGACCGCGAGGAGGGCGACGAGCTGCCTCCGGGCGTGAACCAGCTGGTCCGCGTCTACGTCGCCCAGAAGCGCAAGATCACCGACGGTGACAAGCTCGCCGGCCGGCACGGCAACAAGGGCGTCATCTCCAAGATCCTGCCGATCGAGGACATGCCGTTCCTTGAGGACGGCACCCCGGTCGACATCATCCTGAACCCGCTCGGCGTCCCGTCCCGGATGAATCCGGGACAGGTCCTTGAGATCCACCTCGGCTGGCTCGCCAGCCAGGGCTGGAAGGTCGAGGGCAGCGAGGAGTGGATGGAGCGGCTGAAGAGCATCGGCGCCGACGAGGTCGCCGCCGGTACCAACGTCGCGACACCCGTCTTCGACGGCGCCCGCGAGGACGAGATCTCCGGACTCTTCGAGTCCACGATCCCGAACCGCGACGGCGAGCGGATGGTCAAGGCCTCCGGCAAGGCGCACCTGTTCGACGGCCGCTCCGGTGAGCCGTTCCCCGAGCCGATCTCCGTCGGCTACATGTACATCCTCAAGCTCCACCACCTGGTCGACGACAAGCTCCACGCCCGCTCGACCGGTCCGTACTCGATGATCACCCAGCAGCCGCTGGGTGGTAAGGCCCAGTTCGGCGGTCAGCGCTTCGGTGAGATGGAGGTGTGGGCGCTGGAGGCATACGGCGCCGCCTACGCCCTCCAGGAGCTGCTGACCATCAAGTCCGACGACGTGACCGGCCGCGTGAAGGTCTACGAGGCCATCGTCAAGGGCGAGAACATCCCCGAGCCCGGCATTCCCGAGTCCTTCAAGGTGCTCATCAAGGAAATGCAGTCGCTCTGTCTCAACGTGGAGGTGCTGTCCTCGGACGGTATGTCCATCGAGATGCGCGACACGGACGAGGACGTCTTCCGCGCGGCGGAGGAGCTCGGTATCGACCTGTCCCGGCGAGAGCCGAGCAGCGTCGAAGAGGTCTGACGGGTTCGCCGGCCGGATCACGTATCCGGCCGGCTCTCCCAGGACCCTCCCCCTACGCCCTGGGGGCGTGGGGGGACCCCCTCAGACCATCAATTGAGACTCGACCCCGAAAGAGGGATTGACGACAAGTGCTCGACGTCAACTTCTTCGACGAGCTGCGGATCGGCCTCGCCACCGCGGACGACATCCGGACCTGGTCCCACGGCGAAGTGAAGAAGCCGGAGACCATCAACTACCGCACGCTCAAGCCCGAGAAGGACGGACTCTTCTGCGAGAAGATCTTCGGTCCGACACGGGACTGGGAGTGCTACTGCGGCAAGTACAAGCGTGTCCGCTTCAAGGGCATCATCTGTGAGCGCTGTGGCGTCGAAGTCACGCGCGCCAAGGTGCGCCGTGAGCGGATGGGCCACATCGAGCTTGCCGCTCCCGTCACCCACATCTGGTACTTCAAGGGCGTTCCGTCCCGGCTGGGGTACCTGCTCGACCTCGCGCCGAAGGACCTTGAGAAGGTCATCTACTTCGCCGCGTACATGATCACGTTCGTGGACGAGGAGCGCCGTACGCGCGACCTGCCCTCGCTGGAGGCGCATGTCTCCGTCGAGCGCCAGCAGGTCGAGAACCGTCGCGACTCCGACCTCGAAGCCCGCGCCAAGAAGCTTGAGACCGACCTGGCCGAGCTGGAGGCCGAGGGCGCCAAGGCCGACGTGCGCCGCAAGGTGCGCGAAGGTGCCGAGCGTGAGATGAAGCAGCTGCGCGACCGTGCGCAGCGCGAGATCGACCGTCTCGACGAGGTGTGGAGCCGCTTCAAGAACCTCAAGGTCCAGGACCTGGAGGGCGACGAGCTGCTCTACCGCGAGCTGCGTGACCGCTTCGGCACGTACTTCGACGGCTCGATGGGCGCCGCGGCGCTCCAGAAGCGCCTGGAGTCCTTCGACCTGAACGAAGAGGCCGAGCGGCTGCGCGAGATCATCCGTACCGGCAAGGGCCAGAAGAAGACCCGCGCGCTCAAGCGCCTCAAGGTCGTCTCCGCGTTCCTGCAGACCAGCAACAGCCCCAAGGGCATGGTGCTGGACTGTGTGCCGGTGATCCCGCCGGACCTGCGTCCGATGGTGCAGCTGGACGGTGGCCGCTTCGCGACCTCCGACCTGAACGACCTGTACCGCCGCGTGATCAACCGCAACAACCGCCTCAAGCGTCTCCTTGACCTCGGTGCCCCCGAGATCATCGTGAACAACGAGAAGCGCATGCTTCAGGAGGCCGTCGACGCGCTCTTCGACAACGGCCGCCGCGGTCGCCCGGTCACGGGCCCCGGCAACCGTCCGCTGAAGTCGCTGTCCGACATGCTCAAGGGCAAGCAGGGCCGCTTCCGTCAGAACCTCCTCGGCAAGCGAGTCGACTACTCGGCCCGTTCCGTGATCGTCGTCGGACCGCAGCTCAAGCTGCACCAGTGCGGTCTGCCGAAGGCCATGGCGCTGGAGCTGTTCAAGCCGTTCGTGATGAAGCGCCTGGTGGACCTGAACCACGCGCAGAACATCAAGTCGGCCAAGCGCATGGTCGAGCGTGGCCGCACCGTCGTGTACGACGTCCTCGAAGAGGTCATCGCCGAGCACCCGGTGCTGCTGAACCGTGCTCCGACCCTGCACCGCCTCGGCATCCAGGCGTTCGAGCCGCAGCTGGTCGAGGGCAAGGCCATCCAGATCCACCCGCTCGTCTGCACCGCGTTCAACGCGGACTTCGACGGTGACCAGATGGCCGTCCACCTGCCGCTCTCCGCGGAGGCGCAGGCCGAGGCCCGCATCCTGATGCTGTCCTCGAACAACATCCTCAAGCCGGCCGACGGCCGTCCCGTCACCATGCCCACCCAGGACATGGTGCTCGGCCTCTTCTTCCTCACCACGGACGAGGAGGAGCGCGAAGTCATCGGCGAGGGCCGGTCCTTCGGCTCCAGCGCCGAGGCCACGATGGCGTTCGACAACCGCGAGCTCTCGCTCCAGGCGAAGGTCGACATCCGCTTCCCGGTGGGCACCATCCCGCCGCGCGGCTGGACCCCGCCGGTCGGCGAGGACGGCGAGACCAACGCCGAGTGGCAGCAGGGCGACCCGTTCCGGCTGCGTACGACCCTGGGCCGCGCGCTCTTCAACGAACTGCTGCCCGAGGACTACCCGTTCGTCGACTACTCGGTCGGCAAGAAGCAGCTCTCCGAGATCGTCAACGACCTCGCCGAGCGCTACCCCAAGGTCATCGTGGCGGCGACGCTCGACAACCTGAAGGCGGCCGGCTTCTTCTGGGCGACCCGCTCCGGCGTCACCGTCGCCATCTCCGATGTCGTCGTGCCCGAGGCGAAGAAGGCGATCGTCCAGGGTTACGAGGCGCAGGACGAGAAGGTCCAGAAGCAGTACGAGCGCGGTCTGATCACCAAGGACGAGCGCACCCAGGAGCTCATCGCGATCTGGACCAAGGCGACCAACGAGGTCGCCGAGGCGATGAACGCGAACTTCCCGAAGACCAACCCCATCTTCATGATGGTGAATTCGGGCGCTCGTGGAAACATGATGCAGATGCGTCAGATCGCCGGTATGCGTGGTCTGGTGTCCAACGCCAAGAACGAGACGATTCCCCGTCCCATCAAGGCGTCCTTCCGTGAAGGCCTGTCCGTGCTGGAGTACTTCATCTCCACGCACGGTGCCCGTAAGGGTCTGGCCGACACCGCCCTGCGTACCGCCGACTCGGGTTACCTGACCCGTCGTCTGGTGGACGTCTCGCAGGACGTCATCATCCGCGAGGAGGACTGCGGCACCGACCGCGGCCTCAAGCTGCGGATCGCCGAGCGCGGCGCCGACGGTGTCCTGCGCAAGGCGGAGGACGTCGAGACGTCCGTGTACGCGCGGATGCTCGCCGAGGACGTCGTCGTGGACGGCAAGGTCATCGCGCCGGCCAACGTCGACCTGGGCGATGTCCTGATCGACGCGGTCGTGGCGGCCGGCGTGGAGGAGGTCAAGACCCGCTCGGTCCTGACCTGTGAGTCCGCGGTCGGCACCTGTGCCTTCTGCTACGGCCGTTCGCTGGCCACCGGCAAGCTGGTCGACATCGGTGAGGCGGTCGGCATCATCGCCGCCCAGTCCATCGGTGAGCCCGGCACCCAGCTGACGATGCGTACCTTCCACACCGGTGGTGTGGCGGGCGACGACATCACGCAGGGTCTGCCGCGTGTCGTCGAGCTCTTCGAGGCCCGTACGCCCAAGGGTGTCGCGCCGATCTCCGAGGCTGCGGGCTCCGTCCGCATCGAGGAGACCGAGAAGACGAAGAAGCTCGTCGTCACCCCGGACGACGGAAGCGAGGAGACGCCGTTCCCGATCTCCAAGCGCGCCCGTCTGCTGGTCGGCGACGGTGACCGCGTCGAGGTGGGCCAGAAGCTCACCGTGGGTGCCACCAACCCGCACGACGTGCTGCGCATCCTCGGTCAGCGCGCGGTCCAGGTCCACCTGGTCGGCGAGGTCCAGAAGGTCTACAACTCGCAGGGCGTGTCGATCCACGACAAGCACATCGAGATCATCATCCGGCAGATGCTGCGCCGCGTGACGATCATCGAGTCCGGCGACGCGGAACTGCTGCCGGGCGAGCTCGTCGAGCGCTCGAAGTTCGAGACCGAGAACCGTCGCGTGGTCACGGAAGGCGGCCACCCGGCCTCCGGCCGTCCGCAGCTGATGGGTATCACCAAGGCCTCGCTGGCCACGGAGTCGTGGCTGTCGGCGGCGTCCTTCCAGGAGACGACCAGGGTCCTGACCGACGCGGCGATCAACGCCAAGTCGGACTCCCTGATCGGTCTCAAGGAGAACGTCATCATCGGAAAGCTCATCCCGGCGGGCACGGGTCTCTCCCGCTACCGCAACATCCGGGTGGAGCCCACCGAGGAGGCCAAGGCCGCGATGTACTCGGCGGTGGGCTACGACGACATCGACTACTCCCCGTTCGGCACGGGCTCCGGCCAGGCCGTTCCGCTGGAGGACTACGACTACGGTCCGTACAACCAGTAAGCAGCGATCAGTAGGTAGCGAACCGAAGGGCGGTCACCCCGTTTCGTACGGGGTGACCGCCTTTCGGCGTCCGCGAACCGGGTGTCGGCCGGGAGTGTGAGGGGGCCGACAGCGGGTGCGGGGCATTTGTTTTGACCGGAGTCCATGAGGTAGGTACGCTCAGACCTTGTGCCTGGGGTGTGCCTGGGCTCCTGTGCGTGTCCTCAACCGCATGGTGAGTTCGGACAAAGGCCACCGCGATCTGCGCTTTCCTCGCCTCCAGCGGGATCTTGCAGTATTCGACACACCCGACCGCGTGGGTCGGTGAATGTTCCAGGTTAGTTTTACCGACGGCACACAGAAACCGGAGAAGTAGTGCCTACGATCCAGCAGCTGGTCCGGAAGGGCCGGCAGGACAAGGTCGAGAAGAACAAGACGCCCGCCCTTGAGGGTTCCCCTCAGCGCCGCGGCGTCTGCACGCGTGTGTTCACGACCACCCCGAAGAAGCCCAACTCCGCCCTGCGGAAGGTCGCGCGTGTGCGGCTGACCTCCGGTATCGAGGTCACGGCTTACATTCCGGGTGAGGGACACAACCTGCAGGAGCACTCCATCGTGCTCGTGCGTGGTGGCCGTGTGAAGGACCTGCCGGGTGTTCGCTACAAGATCATCCGCGGTTCCCTGGACACCCAGGGTGTCAAGAACCGCAAGCAGGCCCGCAGCCGCTACGGCGCCAAGAAGGAGAAGTAAACAATGCCTCGTAAGGGCCCTGCCCCGAAGCGCCCGGTCATCATCGACCCGGTCTACGGTTCTCCTCTTGTCACGTCGCTGATCAACAAGCTTCTGCTCAACGGCAAGCGTTCCACCGCCGAGCGGATCGTGTACGGCGCCATGGAAGGCCTCCGCGAGAAGACCGGCAACGACCCGGTCATCACGCTGAAGCGCGCGCTTGAGAACGTCAAGCCGTCTCTTGAGGTCAAGTCCCGCCGCGTCGGCGGCGCCACCTACCAGGTGCCGATCGAGGTCAAGCCCGGTCGCGCATCCACCCTCGCGCTGCGCTGGCTGGTCGGTTACTCCCGCGCCCGTCGCGAGAAGACCATGACCGAGCGCCTCATGAACGAACTGCTCGACGCCTCCAACGGCCTCGGCGCTTCGGTCAAGAAGCGTGAGGACACGCACAAGATGGCCGAGTCCAACAAGGCCTTCGCGCACTACCGCTGGTAGCCGGCGCCCACATCGAGACCGAGAGAAGATTGAGCCTCATGGCCACCACTTCGCTTGACCTGGCCAAGGTCCGCAATATCGGGATCATGGCCCACATCGACGCGGGCAAGACGACCACCACCGAGCGGATCCTGTTCTACACCGGTGTGAGCTACAAGATCGGTGAGGTCCACGACGGCGCTGCCACGATGGACTGGATGGAGCAGGAGCAGGAGCGCGGCATCACGATCACGTCTGCCGCGACGACCTGTCACTGGCCGCTCAACGATGTCGATCACACGATCAACATCATCGACACACCGGGTCACGTCGACTTCACCGTCGAGGTGGAGCGTTCGCTCCGCGTCCTCGACGGCGCTGTCACGGTGTTCGACGGCGTGGCGGGCGTCGAGCCGCAGTCCGAGACCGTATGGCGTCAGGCGGACCGCTACGGCGTGCCGCGTATCTGCTTCGTCAACAAGCTCGACCGGACCGGCGCGGAGTTCCACCGCTGCGTCGACATGATCTCGGACCGCCTCGGCGCGGTTCCGATCGTCATGCAGCTTCCGATCGGTGCAGAAGCGGACTTCAAGGGCGTCGTCGACCTCGTGTCGATGAAGGCCTTCGTCTGGTCCGCCGAGGCCACCAAGGGCGAGATGTACGACGTCGTCGACATCCCGGACACGCACACCGAGGCCGCCGACGAATGGCGCGGCAAGCTCCTTGAGGTCGTGTCCGAGAACGACGACGAGATGATGGAGCTGTACCTGGAGGGCCAGGAGCCCACCGAGGAGCAGCTGCACACGGCGATCCGCCGTATCACGCTCGCCTCCAAGGGTGCGGCCGACTCCGTCACCGTCACGCCCGTCTTCTGCGGAACCGCGTTCAAGAACAAGGGCGTTCAGCCCCTGCTCGACGCGGTCGTCCGCTACCTGCCTTCCCCCCTCGACGTCGACGCCATCGAAGGCCACGACGTCAAGGACCCGGAGAAGGTCATCAAGCGCAAGCCTTCCGACGACGAGCCGTTCTCCGGCCTCGCCTTCAAGATCGCGAGCGACCCGCACCTGGGTAAGCTCACCTTCGTCCGGATCTACTCCGGTCGCCTGACGGCCGGCACCGCGGTGCTGAACTCCGTGAAGGGCAAGAAGGAGCGCATCGGCAAGATCTACCGTATGCACGCGAACAAGCGTGAGGAGATCGAGTCGGTGGGCGCCGGCGACATCGTCGCCGTCATGGGCCTGAAGCAGACCACCACCGGTGAGACGCTGAGCGACGACAAGAACCCGGTGATCCTGGAGTCCATGGACTTCCCGGCGCCGGTCATCCAGGTCGCGATCGAGCCCAAGTCCAAGGGTGACCAGGAGCGTCTGGGTGTCGCCATCCAGCGACTCGCGGAGGAGGACCCCTCCTTCCAGGTTCACTCGGACGAGGAGACCGGCCAGACCATCATCGGTGGTATGGGCGAGCTTCACCTCGAGGTGCTTGTCGACCGCATGAAGCGCGAGTTCCGCGTCGAGGCGAATGTCGGTAAGCCGCAGGTCGCCTACCGTGAGACGATCCGCAAGGCCGTCGAGCGCATCGACTACACGCACAAGAAGCAGACCGGTGGTACCGGCCAGTTCGCGAAGGTGCAGATCGCGTTGGAGCCCATCGAGGGCGGCGACGCGACCTACGAGTTCGTGAACAAGGTGACCGGTGGCCGTATCCCCCGTGAGTACATCCCCTCGGTGGACGCGGGCGCGCAGGAGGCCATGCAGTTCGGCATCCTGGCCGGCTACGAGATGGTGGGCGTGCGCGTCACTCTTCTCGACGGTGGCTACCACGAGGTCGACTCCTCGGAACTCGCCTTCAAGATCGCCGGTTCGCAGGCGTTCAAGGACGGTGCCCGCCGGGCGTCTCCCGTACTTCTCGAGCCGATGATGGCCGTCGAGGTCACCACGCCCGAGGACTACATGGGCGATGTCATCGGCGACCTCAACTCCCGCCGTGGCCAGATCCAGGCCATGGAGGAGCGCAGCGGCGCTCGCGTCGTGAAGGGCCTCGTGCCCCTCTCGGAGATGTTCGGCTACGTCGGCGATCTCCGCAGCAAGACGTCGGGTCGCGCAAGCTACTCGATGCAGTTCGACTCCTACGCCGAGGTTCCCCGGAACGTCGCCGAGGAGATCATCGCGAAGGCCAAGGGCGAGTAGCTCGTCCCGAGCACGCTTTAGGCTTGTCACCGGCAAGCCCTGGGGCCGCCGGACACCGCGTACGGGAAACCGTGCGGGGTGACCGGTGCCCCGGGCCCCGGCATCCCAGCAAAGATCACCTGGCGCCGATGAGTAAGGCGTACAGAACCACTCCAGGAGGACCCCAGTGGCGAAGGCGAAGTTCGAGCGGACTAAGCCGCACGTCAACATCGGCACCATCGGTCACATCGACCACGGTAAGACGACCCTCACGGCCGCCATTACCAAGGTGCTGCATGACGCGTACCCGGACCTGAACGAGGCCTCGGCCTTCGACCAGATCGACAAGGCTCCTGAGGAGCGCCAGCGCGGTATCACCATCTCCATCGCGCACGTCGAGTACCAGACGGAGTCGCGTCACTACGCGCACGTCGACTGCCCCGGTCACGCGGACTACATCAAGAACATGATCACGGGTGCGGCGCAGATGGACGGCGCCATCCTCGTGGTCGCCGCGACCGACGGCCCGATGCCGCAGACCAAGGAGCACGTGCTCCTGGCCCGCCAGGTCGGCGTGCCGTACATCGTCGTCGCGCTGAACAAGGCCGACATGGTGGACGACGAGGAGATCCTTGAGCTCGTCGAGCTCGAGGTCCGTGAGCTCCTCTCCGAGTACGAGTTCCCGGGCGACGACCTGCCGGTCGTCAAGGTCTCGGCGCTCAAGGCCCTTGAGGGCGACAAGGAGTGGGGCCAGACCGTCCTCGACCTGATGAAGGCCGTCGACGAGTCGATCCCGCAGCCCGAGCGTGACGTCGAGAAGCCGTTCCTCATGCCCATCGAGGACGTCTTCACGATCACCGGCCGCGGCACGGTCGTCACCGGCCGTATCGAGCGTGGTGTGCTCAAGGTCAACGAGACCGTCGACATCGTCGGTATCAAGACCGAGAAGACCACCACCACGGTCACCGGCATCGAGATGTTCCGCAAGCTGCTCGACGAGGGCCAGGCCGGTGAGAACGTCGGTCTGCTCCTCCGTGGCATCAAGCGCGAGGATGTCGAGCGCGGCCAGGTCATCATCAAGCCCGGTTCGGTCACGCCGCACACCGAGTTCGAGGCCCAGGCCTACATCCTGTCGAAGGACGAGGGTGGTCGTCACACCCCCTTCTTCAACAACTACCGCCCGCAGTTCTACTTCCGTACGACTGACGTGACCGGCGTCGTGACCCTCCCCGAGGGCACCGAGATGGTCATGCCGGGTGACAACACCCTCATGACGGTCTCGCTGATCCAGCCGGTCGCCATGGAGGAGGGCCTGAAGTTCGCCATCCGTGAGGGTGGCCGGACCGTGGGCGCCGGCCAGGTCACCAAGATCAGCAAGTAATTGCCGATCAGGTCTGATCTGACCGGGTAGCTTCTCGGAGCATCCAACGGAAGGGCCCGTACGACTTCGGTCGTACGGGCCCTTCTGCTGTGCGGGAGAGTGCTGAGCGGGGCGCCGGCCTACGCGTAACGGGGGAGCTTGTCAGTGGGGATTGTCCAGTCGGCGATGGTGACGTCCTCGCCGTACTGGAAGTCCTTCCGGGTGGCGTAGCGGGGGCCGTCCGGCGTCGGGTGGATGTCGGACAGGACGGCGCCTGAGCCCGTACGGGGGTCGAAGATCACGTACACGGGGATGCCGAGCAGGGGGTAGTCCCGCATCTTGCCCACCCAGTCGTTGTCCGGGTTGGAGAGGGAGACCACTTCGATGGCGGCGATGAGGGTCCGGGGAGCGAAGGAACCCCGGACCTCCATGTCCGCCTCGGCGATCACCATGATGTCTGGGTGCCGCAGAATGTGTCCCGGTTCGTCTTCGACATCGGGCGTTCCCGTGTGGGCCACCAGCTCTTCCGGCATCGCCTTCTCCAGGCGTTTCCGTACACGCAGTGCGGTCAGCTCGTGGGGGCCGATGGGCGCCATCATGTCGTGGACGATTCCTTCTTTGGTGATCTCGAACTTGCCGGGAAGCGTGTCGTCCATGGACTGAACGAAGTCCCGCATTGTTCGGTACAGGTGGGTGCTGTGCCGTGCGTCGTCCGGGGCCATGGTCATGGCGCGCGCTCCTCGTCTGTGCTCAGGCGCAAGGGTCGTCACGTTCATGCTAGGCGGCCTCTTTGAGGTCTGGGCGGCAGCCGCGGCAGTGGCCCGGCGCCGGAGAGCGGAAAGCGCGGTCGCAGGTTTCGCAGGTCTGGAGCGGGGCTGGGCGGAGGGTTGCCTGGCGGGCCGGGAGTGGGGGTGGGAGCTGGGTGGTGAGGCGGTGGGCGAGGATCGCCGCAGGGTGGCGCGGATCGTCGGGGAAGCGCACGGTCAGCGCGCGGTGTACGGCGTCGGGTGGGACGTCCCGTTCCAGCCAGGCGGAGACGGCGGGGGCCAGGCGTTTGATCTCCAGCTCCGTGAGCAGCAGGCGCGGGTCCTCTCGGCGGAGGCCGGCCAGGAGTGCGACGGCGGTGCTGAGGCGGGCGGGGTCCTCGGCCGCGGGTGCGGGGAGCGGCGGTTTTGGGGTCGGTGGGGGAGCGGGAGCCGTCGGTGCGTTGGGCGGCTCGGGTGCCGGGGCGGGCGTGGGCCTGAGGGCCGGGCGCGCGGGTGCTGGACCGGCGCCCGGTTGGTTGTGGGAGACCGTGCGGGTGATGACGCGGCCGTTGGGAAGGCGTTGCCGGGTGCGTTCCAGATAGCCGGCCGCCTCCAGCTCGCGCAGCGCGGAGGCGATGCGTGCCTCGCTCTCCGGGAAGCGGGCCGTGAGGCACTTGATGCCGATCCGGGCGCCTGCGGGAAGCGACTGGATGTGGACGGCGAGTCCGATCGCGACGAGGGTCAACTCGCGGTGCTGGGCGAGGTGGTTGCCGACGACCGTGTAGCGGTTCGTGTGCCGGGTGTTGTCGTGGACGACACCTGATCCGGGAGTGGGGCGGGGAACCGGGGACTCGGCGCACGGGGGCGCGCTAAAGTGCTGAGGAGCCATGGGGAAGGTGTTGCTTCCTTCGTGGTCAGGCCCTCGATCGGGATGCCAGTCCCGGCCGGGGGCCGTCGTATGTGTGGAGTTGTCGCCGTGAGCATATGCCAGCCAACCCGCCCGAAATCCAGCTCAGTTGGTCGAGATCACCCATGTGGGTGACGGACGGGTTGGAGGGGTTGGAAAGGGTCCTTCTTTCCAAGTGCCTTTAATCAGTTGGGTCGTGAGAGGCCGGGTCGTGGGGGGGGGGGGGGGGGGGGGGGGGGGGGGGGGGGGCGCCGGGCCCCCCCCCCCCCCCCCCCCCCCCCCCCCACGACTTGGTCAAAGGCGTTCGAGGAGGCGTACGCGCATCGGCTCGTAGTCGTGGTCGGGGAACAGGACGGGGAAGGTCTCGAATATCGCGGTGAGGTTGTCGACGGCGTCGTGGTATTTCACTTCCGTCAGGTCGACGTCGGCGAAGAGATAGTGCCAGCCCCATGTGCCCTTGGTGCCTGCCGCTCCGGCGTCAACTCCTTGTTCGGGGGCCGCCTTTCCGTCGTGATGTCGTCGCGGCTCTCCATCTCGGCGATGGCGTGTTCAAGACGCGTTCCGTAACCCATTCCGGGGCCCTCGCTTTTCCTCGGTGTTATTCGATGGATCGTGTTCCGTCGGGCTCCTAGGGTTACCGGGCAAGCGGTCACGGGGCCACGGGGGAGTGGGCATGCGTACGGCGTATCCGAGGACGGCCCACTTGCCCTGGTCGCCCGGTGTCGCCTCCGACGATGTGCGGGTCGGCGATCTGGACGGGCTGCGGGGGCGGGAAGTCGTCGTCACCGAGAAGATGGACGGCGAGAACACCACCCTGTACGGCGACGGGCTGCACGCCCGGTCGTTGGATTCCGGGCATCATCCGTCGCGGGCGTGGGTGAAGGCGCTTCAGGGGCGGATCGGGGCGTTGATCCCGGACGGGACGCGGGTGTGCGGGGAGAACATGTACGCCCGGCACTCCCTCGCGTACGAGGACCTGGAGAGCTGGTTCTACGGCTTCTCCGTGTGGGACGGCGAGCGTTGTCTCGGCTGGGACGAGACCGTGCGGGTGCTGCGGCGGCTGGGGATTCCGGTGCCGGTGGTGTTGTGGCGTGGTGTGTTCGACGAACGGGCCCTGCGCGCACTGAAGTTGGACCCGGCGCGGCAGGAAGGGTACGTCGTACGGACCGTCGAGGGCTTCGTACGCGAGGAGTTCGGGCGACGGCTCGCCAAGTGGGTCCGGCCGCACCACGTACAGACCGATACGCACTGGATGCACGCCGCCGTCGTGGAGAACGGGCTCGGGGCGGGTGCCGCGTTGTGGGATGTGCGGTCGGGGGGTGCCGTGGACGCGGGGGCTCTGGCGCGAGCCGTGGGTGTGGAGGGCGACGAGCGCGCGGCTCGGCAGGCCGCGGGGCGGCTCGACGCCGCCGGGCGGTACGGGGACGACCGGCTGGGCGGGGTCCTCGCCGCGTTCCTGCACCGCGTGCCGCGCGGGCGGCTCGCCGGCGCGCTCGTCGCGCCGCTCGGGATGGGGCAGGCGCGGCGCGTCGCGGACCTGGTGGGTTTGCAGGGGAGGTTGCACCGGCCCTTTCCCGACGAGGCGCGCCGTGCCGGGCTCGCGCGGATGGCCGTCGCCGTCGACCTGGGGTTGCTGCACGCCGTCGCCGGGGCGGTGGCCGAAGGGCGGCCGGGGGAGCAGGTCGAGTGGTCCGCGCTGATCGCCGAGGAGGCGGGGCTGCTGGACGGTGAGCCGTTGGAGGCGCTGCGGCGCGGGTTGCGCGCCGCGCTCGACGGGCTGGGTGCGGACGCCACCGAACGGTGCTGGGCGCAGGCCCGCGACGCCTGGGCCGAGGGGCGCCTCAGCACGGTCGAGGAGGCGGTGGCGGCGACGTGGCGGTGGCGGTCCGGGGACTTTCCCCGGCTGATCCATCTCGTCGGTCCGTCGGGGAGCGGGAAGAGCACCTTCGTAGGAGGACTCACCGGCATCGGGGCGCGGATCTCGCTGGACGAGTTGCGCGAGGAGCGCGGCGCGCGTGCCGATCAGCGGGCCAACGGGGACGTCCTCCGGGACGGTCTCGACCGGCTCGACCAGGCGCTCGCGCGGGGCGGTACGGGCGGCACGGTTGTGTGGGACGCCACCTCGCTCAACCGGCAACAGCGTTCACTCGTGGGGGCGTTGGCGCGGCGGCGCGACGCGTTCGTCACGCACGCGGTGCTGCTCGTGGACGAGGCCGAGTTGATCAGGCGCAACGGCGTACGGCCGCACCCGGTGCCTGCCGACGTACTCGCGGGGCAGCTGCACCGCTTCGTACCGCCGTATCCGGGGGACGCGCACCGTACGTGGTACGTGGGGGCG
Organism: Streptomyces sp. NPDC050433; assembly: GCF_044458565.1. Classification (NCBI taxonomy): domain Bacteria; kingdom Bacillati; phylum Actinomycetota; class Actinomycetes; order Kitasatosporales; family Streptomycetaceae; genus Streptomyces; species Streptomyces sp. NPDC050433. The sequence continues at coordinate 49,866 of NZ_JBITIB010000001.1, forward strand.
GGCGGCGGCATCGAGGACGCGGACAGCGTCGAGAGCGGGGGACTGTGATGCGGACCAGCGATCAGCTCTACCACCAGGTGCGCTGGGACCCGCGCTTCGACCCCGCGCGCTTCGTCCTCGGCGTCAGCCGGCGCGGCACGAGCCCCGGCCGCATCCCGCTGCCCGCGTTCGTGCCCGGCGGCGACATCCCGTGGCACCGCGTGCTGTTCGTGGAGGCGGACGGCGAGGTGGTCTGGGACCGGGCCACGGGCGTCGACCGGATCGACACCACGGACGCGGGGCGGGTGCGCCAACCCCGGCTGCTGCGGGCGCCGTTCTTCACCGCGGGGACGCCCTACGCGTACGGTCCCGAGGGCTGGCGCCCGGCCGGGATCGCCCTTCCGTCGACGGTCGCGTCGCCGCGCGTCCTCACCTGGAACACGCTGTGGGACCGCTACGACAGCGACCGCGTCCATACCGCCGCGCGGCGTCCCCTGCTGCTCGCGGCCCTTGAGGAGTCGGACGCCGACGTCATCGCGCTCCAGGAGGTCGAGCGGGATCTGCTGGCGATGCTGCTGAACGCCCCCTGGGTGCGGGCGAGTTACACCATCGGCAGCGCCCCGGACGGGCGTGCCGTGGACGACGACGGGCTGCTGCTGCTGAGCCGACTGCCCGTACGTGAGGCGGGGCACCACATCCTCGGCTCGCACAAGGCCGTCACCGCGCTCACCGTGGAGACCGCGGCCGGTCCGCTCGTCGTCGCCGCCACGCACCTGAGCAGCGACCACTCCACGGACGGCGCGGCCCGGCGCCGTAACGAACTCGCCGCCCTCGCCGAGGGGTTGGGCGCAGTCGATGCCGAGCTGATCCTGCTCGGTGACTTCAACGACGGCGCCGGTGGGAGCGAAGGGCCGGCCGCCGTGCTCGGGCTGCGGGACGCCTGGAGCGAGGTGTACGGCTCCGAGGACTCGACGCCCACGTTCGATCCGGTCGCCAATCCGCTGGCGGCGGTGGCCTCGCTGTCCGGGCGCGCCGGACGGTTGGACCGGGTGCTGCTGCGGGGGCGCGGGATGGTGGTCGGCGCGGCTCTGGTCGGGGACACGCCGGACGCGAACGGGCTCTACATCTCCGACCATTACGGGGTGGCGGCGGAGGTCGGCCTCGGGGCGGCCGGCGTGTCTGTGGATGTGCTCGATGTGCTCGATGTGGCCGCCACCGCCCGTACCGCTGTCGCCTGGATCCCTCCTCGCGAACTCTGGGGCCCCATCCAGGCCGTACGGCGGGAGCACGACCCGCAGGTCGACCGCTGGCCGCCGCACGTGAACGTGCTCTTCGGCTTCGTCCCCGAGTCCGACTTCGAACGCGCGGCCCCGCTGGTGGCCGCTGCCGCCGCCGGGACCGCGCCCTTCACGGTGCGGCTGGGCGGGGTGCACACCTTCGGGCACCGCGAGGACGCCACGCTCTGGCTCGACCCGGCGGCGGACGGCGACGCCGAGTGGGCCGGGCTTCGGCGGGCGCTGGAGCGAGGCTTCCCGCGCTGCGCGGGGCGGCGGGCCGAGGGCTTCACGCCGCATCTGACCTTGGGGCGGAGCCACGACCCGCAGCGGGTCGCGGCGGGCATCGAGGCACGGGTCGGCGAAGTGCAGTCTGTGGTCGGTGAGTTGGTGCTGCTGTCGCGCAGGGGTGACGAGCCGATGCGGGTACGGGCGACGGTGGCGCTCGGTACGGGGGAGGTGAGTTGGCTCGCTGACGACCCGCCAGTTCTGAAGAAGCCCACCGCCGACGCCGACGAGAGCGCGCGCCTGCTCGCCCGCACCCTGCCCGAAGGCGCCGTACACGTCGTCGGCTCCCGCCGTATGGGCTGCGCGTCCGCCGGGGCGGATCTGGACCTGGTGGCGGTGCTGCCGGGCGAGGCGGTGGACATGGAGGGGATACGGCGGCGGGTGAGCGCCACATCTCCCGTAAGGGAGGTGGTGGGCGCACGCGTGCCCGGACTCCGGTTCGCGGTGGGCGAGTTGGACGTCGACCTTGCGGTGGTGGCGACCGGGGACATGGACCCGGTGCGGGCCGTGGAGCGCCGCGCCGAGCTGGGCGAGGCGGCGGCGGTCGCGCTGAGCGCGGTGAGCGACGCGGCGGCGGTACGGGACGCGGTCGGCGACCGTCACGACGCGTTCGCCGGGCTGGCGAGGGACGTGAAGACCTGGGCGGGGGCGCGGGGGTTGGACTCGGCGCCGTTCGGCGGGCTGCCCGGTCTGGCCTGGGCGGTGCTGGCGGCGCGCACGACCCGTGAGGCCGGCAGCCTCGTGGGCGACGACCTGCTCAGGCACTTCTTCGGGACCTGGGCGGCGTGGGACTGGCGGCTACCGGTCGGCCTCGGAGTCACCGGCGCCCTGGCCGCAGCCCCGGCCACCGCCGCCACCGCCGCCCCCGTCACCGTCCTGACCCCGACCGCCCCGATCCGCAGCTGCACGGAACAGGTCGGCCCCGGCCACCGTGACCTGCTGGTCCAGGAGTTGTACCGGGCCTGGGAACTCCTGGAGACCGGCGGCGCCGACCGCGCCACGCTGTCGGCGCCCCCGCCCCTGCACCGCAGGCACGCCGCCTGGGCGGTGGCGACGGTGGACACGCGACGCCCCGACACACTGGGCCGGTTCCGGGGCCGCGTACGGGCGCTGCTCACCGCGCTCGAAGCGGCCGGGGTACGGGACGCGCACGCCTGGCCGTGGCCGTACGCGACGGACGGCGAATCCGTCCGCTACGCGATCGGCCTCGGCACCGACCCACCGGGCGCGGCGGCGCTCGCGGGCATCGTGGAGGCGTGGGGCCGGGGTCTGCGGGGCGTCGAGGTCACGTGGGCGCGGGGCGGCGACGTGCCGACACTTTCCCGCCCCGCGCTGTCGGCGCCCCAGCAGTGAATTGCTCAGCCCGACCGGGTGTAGAGGTCGCAGGTCAAGGGCGTGAACAAGCCGTCCGTGAGGCATACGCGCACGATGGCGGCGCCGCCCGGGGCATCGGCCGGGACGTTGAAGGTGAACGCCCTGGTGTTGCCACGGGCTTCTTCGGACAGGTCGTTGCGGCTGTATCCCATCTGACCTCCGCCGGAGGCAAGGGTGTAACCGCTGGTGTTTCGGTAGGTCAGGTAGCTTGCTGTGCTGACTGACTTGTGCGTACCCGTGATCGTCACCGAGCGGTCGAAGAAAGTGATGGTGCCGTCGGTCCAAGTGTTGCCGTTCGCCACGTGGAAGGGGACCGAAATGGCCTGGGGCTGCGCTTGAGCAGCGGGGGCGGACAGGACCGTACCCGTGGCGATGACGGTGGCGCCGAGGACGGTGGCGAGTCGGGTGCGCATATACGACCTCCTGCGGGGAAATGGCCCGGCAGTCCGGGCTGGTGTACCGGTTGGACCGCCGGCCGCGGCGAAGGGGTGTACCCGGCGCTGGAGGCCCACCGCGAGAATATGCACGCCAACTCGTGGATAAACCAGCCCAGTTGCCCGAGATTCACTCATGTGGGTGACGGGCCGACCGGCTCGGTGGGGACTCGGTGGGGAGTGATCGGGATGAGTTTCCGGCTGGCGGCGTACGCCGTGTGCATCGAGGGCGGGCGGGTGCTGCTCGCGCGTCACGTACCGCTGAAAGGCGAGGCCACCTGGACGCTTCCGGGCGGCAGGGTCGAGCACGCGGAGGATCCGTACGACGCGGTGATCCGGGAGGTCGCCGAGGAGACCGGCTGCGACGCGGTGGTCGAGCGCCTGCTCGGCGTGGACTCAAGGATCATCCCCGCGGCAGAACGCGCGGTCCCCGGCGGACCGGAACACCAGAATGTCGGCGTCTTCTACCAGGTCCGTATCACCGGCGGCCAACTGCGGCCCGAGCCGGACGGCGAGATCGCGGAGTCCGTCTGGACTCCGATTCCCGACGTGGCCGGCCTTCGCCGGTCGTCGCTGGTCGATATCGGCCTGACCCTGGCCCGGACGCTTCCGGCGACCGGCCACGTCGCTCCGGTCGCGGTCGGCGGGCTGATCCAGCACTGACCCTCATGACATCTGTCATGAAGAGTGGTGACAGACCGCTCTGCTCCCACTCCTCGTCCCGGCCTAGCTTGGCCACAGGGCCCGCCCCTGACTGCGGCCCTCCGATGCCAACGGTTGGATGAAGAGACCATGCGGAACGAGACGCTCATCGTCGAAGACCTGCTGCTGCTGATGTTCGACGACAAGTCGGGAGCGATCGCGGGCGAGGGCACGCTGTACTACACGCTGGGCGGCGCCGTTCTCGTTGAGCTCGGTCTCGGCAAGCATGTCAGGGTCGACGAGAACGACCGGGGAATGAACGGCCTGAAGGTGCACGCCGTCGCCGGTGATCCGCCGGCGGATCCTGTGCTCCGGGCCGCCCATGAGAAGGTCGCCGCCCGGAAGCGAGGTGTGCAGACCCTCCTCATCGAGATCGGCACCGGGTTGCGCGAGACCGTCCTCGACCGGCTCGTCGAGCGAGGCATGCTGCGCCGGGAGACCAAGAAGACGCTGGGGCTGTTCCGTACGACTGCGACGACGGCCGCGGACACCGGGCACAAGAAGGCTCTCGTGGAGAGGGTCCGTGCCGTCCTGGTGGACGGCGCGGAGCCCGATGCCCGTACGGCGGCGCTGGTCGGACTGCTGTCGGCGAGCGGCACCCTGCCGAGCCTGCACCGGTCCATCCCGTGGTCGGGCAAGGTCTACAAGCGTGCGAAGGAGCTGGAGCAGGTCAGTTGGGGCGCCGAAGCGGTGAACGTCGCGGTGGTGCGGACCGGGGCGGCGGTGTCCGTGGGGACGGCCGTCGCCGTCACCAGCTAGTAACGCAGCCTGCCGGGAGGGGGGCGAGCCGCCCTCTCGGCAGGGGGCGACTCGCCCTCTAGCCAACGCGCGTAGATGACAGCATCATGGGGTTGCTTCGAGCGCACGACCTTCTCCTGAACTTGACATGGACTCGTCAATTCTGAATCGAGAGAGGCGGCACGATGGCTTGCGGATCCACCAGCCTGTGGGCTGGTGAAACGAGTTGGTTCTGTTGCGGTTCCGCGTGGGGACCGTGCGGCAGCGCCGGCGGCGGCGCCTGCGGCAACTGCCGGTCGAGCGCCAACCACGGCGCCTGGCCCAACGCGTCACAGGCGTGCTGGGACATCACCCGGCCCGACCTGTGCGGCGAGAACATCCCCAGACGCGGCTGCGGCGCCGTGATGAACGTCAGACACCAGTGCTCCGGCGCGACGGTCTGCATCACGATCACCGACTGCGGACCGCGTACGAAGGAATGGTGCGGCGAGGCGACCTGCTGCAACGGCGCCTGCCGCACCAACCGCGTCCTGGACCTGACCCCGGCGGCCTTCTCGGCCATCGGCAACCTCAGCTCCGGCAAGTTGCCGGTCTACATCTACGAGTGAGGGAGGAAGCGGACATGACTACTCGTCAGGACGACCAACGCGGCCTGGGCCGCCGTCGCTTCCTCACCACCGCCGCCCTCAGCGGCGCCACGATCGTCGGCGCGACCGCGCTCGGCGGCCTCGACGCGGACTCCGCCTTCGCCGCCGAGCCGTCACTCGACCCCGCGATCGCCAAGTCCTCCTTCGTGGAGGGCCGGATCACCGGCATCACCGGCAGCGTCCTGGAGGTCGCCGGCTCCTACGGTGACCACGCGCGTGTCCAGATGACCAACGCCACCAGCGTGTGGAAGGTCCATGCCGTCACCGCCGCGGCGATCGAGATCGGTGACGGGCTCTACGCCCGCGGTGTGCCGATGCCCGACGGCACCGTCGCCGCCGACGCGGTGTGGGTGAACATCGTGAACCTCGACACCCAGATCCGCGGCATCGCCAAGAACCGGCTCCATCTCGCCCACGGTCAGCACGAAGTCGTCGGCAACGTCCTCCCGGACACGACGAACGCCTCGTACGCCGGCCGTGCGGTCACGTCCGACCTGTCCCGGTTGCGTATCGGGCAGAGTGCCCAAGTCCTCGGCGCCTGGCGGCCGTCCGACAACTCCGTGGACGTCGTCCGTATCTCCGTCGGGCACTGACGGCGGGAGCGAGGAGGGAGACGGAGAGATGCTCTCACTGACAACGGGCCTCGCCCCGCTGGTCCTTGCCGGTCTCTTGGGCTGGACCGGCGCGGTCAAACTGTTCAGCCGCGGCACCGTACTCCAGGCGCCGAAGACGGCGCTGGCCCGCATGCTGAGCAGCAGCGAGCGAGCGGCGACGGTGCTGCGTGGCGTCGGCGCCGGCGAACTGCTCATCGCCGCAGGGCTGTTGGCCTTTCCGGCGCACCCGGTGCCGGGGACGGCCGCCGCCCTTCTCGGCGTGGGCTTTCTCGGCTATCTCGCCTACGGGCGGGTGCTCGCCCCGGAGTCGTCGTGCGGCTGCTCGGCGGACGAGGACACACCGATCACCTGGCGCGCGTTCGCACGCGCCGGGATGGTGCTGGTGAGCGGCGTGGCGGCGGCCATGACGCACGACAGCTGGTGGTCCACGGTCTCGGGGCGGCCCGCCGCGTCGCTCGGATTCCTGGCCGCCGCCACGGTCGTACTGATCGCGCTGTCGGCCGATCTCGACCGGTGGTGGCTGCTGCCGCTGCGCCGGGCGAGGCTGCGTGTCTTCGGGCATCCGCTCTTCGGCACCGGGACGGAAGACCGGGTGCCGGTCGCCGCCAGCGTCGAACTGCTGGAGAACTCCCTTGCCTGGCAGGCGGCTTCACCCGTGGTCCGGTCGGCCCTGCTGGACCACTGGGAGGAGGACGGCTGGCGCCTCCTCCTGTTCTCGGGCGTGTACGAGACGACGGAGGCCGCCCGGCCGGTCTCCGTGGTGTTCGCACTCGACGCGACCTCCACCCGCGACACCCCCGGCGACCCGGCCGTCCGCGTCACCTTCCTGGACGCGGACAGCGGGGAGCCGGTGGGAGCGGAACTGCTGAACGCGGTGCCGTCACGTAAGGCACTGCCACTGGCGGGCTGACGCGTCCACGCGGCAGCGGTACGTCAGGGAGCGGGTCCGGGAGCGTCACGTACGCTCGCGGATCCGCTCCCGTGCGAAGTAGCCGACGCGGCAGAAACCCAGGAGCCCCGTACAGACATGTCGTGGAAGGATTCCTTCGGACCTACAGGGGGTGGGGCGTATGGGGCTTGACTACGGATACGAGATATTCGTGCCTGCTCAGAACGTCGACAGGGCGCTGGTCGCGCTTGCCGAGCTGGCGCCGCGAACCCGTCAAGTGCAGCCGCTCGTGCTCACCATGCCCGGCGGTGCCCAGCTCTCCGTACCGTTCACGTCCAACTTTAAGAGTGAGCCGGTCGATTGCTCCGCGAGCAGCACGCTTGAACTCGACACCTCAATCATGTTCGGCGTGGACGACGCGGTGTGCGAGTACGTCCAAGGCCGTGGCCTCGAACTCGACGAGCTCGGGAGAGTCGAGATCGGGTACATCTACCTCAGGGTGCGGTTCGCGTCCGAGCTGCACCCTGGCTACGCCGCGCTGGAGTTCACCGCGGCCACATCGGGGATGAGTCGGCTGTTCCAGCGGTCTGCGGCCGTCCGAGCGGTGTTCAACGGTCTCACCGCCGCCAGCGGCGGCGTGTGCTGCCTGCTCGACACCGAGAGCGACACGTTCCACATCTGCTGGCTCAACGGCCAGCCGATCCAGGACACGGTTCCCGGCCCTCGCTTCCCGGCCTACCGTGACCTTGTGGCGACCTGGCCACGCTGAGCCGCAGCCGACGGGCCCCGACGGCTAGATGGCGTAGGCGCCCGTGTTCGGCCTTCCGTGTTCGCGTGCGTACGGGGTGAGAGCCACCGCCCCGACTCCGCGCACGGTGTTGTGCGGGCCCAACTCCAGGGGACTTACGCCCAGTTGCTCCGCAAGCTGCGATGCGAGGTACGCGGCGAGTTCCCTCCACTCCTCCTCGTCGGCGTCGGCATCCCCCACCGGGGTAATGCCCTCTTCGACACAGGCGGCGCGCTCCTCGGGCAGGGGTTCGCCCAGCGTGTACTCCGCGTCGTCCTGCTTCCCGGAGGCACGGAAACGGCGCAGGATGTTCCCGTTCTCGGCGACGAGCCAGCCCGAATCTCCGTACTCGCCGGAGTAGTACGCCTGGGCCCGGCCATACCGGCGGCTCAACTCGGTGACGACGCGCAGCACGTCCTCCGCGCGTTCCGGGTCGCCGGGGTTGCACCAGGGGCCGAGCACCAGCGTCCATCCGTCGACCTCCGGAGTGACGTAGACCCTGCCGTGTTCGGCGCCGTCGTGGCTGTCGTGCAGTCCGACGCTCAGCCCCAGCGCGAACGTCGCGGGCCGTGTCTCGTACAGGCCGAGCAGTTCCATGATTCCCTGCTGGTCGCCACTGGCCACGGCTATCCAGGACGTGAAGCAGGTGTCCAGGGGCTGGGCCTGGTCGTCCAGCGACTTGATACGTATCAGCCGTTCCACGGAGGCACGGTCCGCCGGCGACAGAGCCTCCTCGCCGCCGACCGCCGTGAGGACGGTCAGGGCGCGTGACCGTAGGTTGGCGGGTCCATGAACGCGTACGGCGCGCATACGTTCCACAACGCCGGGCCCCAGCATCGTCAGCGCCCATTCGGCCCGCTGGGCGACGTACGGGTCCGGATCCGCGAGCAACGGAGTCAACGCGTCGATCACCACGGGGTAGTCCACGTCGGGATTCGGCTCTCTGCCGAAGGCCACCGAGCAGGCGTTCTGGATTCCGTAGGCGGCGGAGCTCCGTACCTCGGCGGCCGGGTGCGACAGCGCATTGACATAGAGGCCGACCGCGCGGAATGCGGTGAACACGCGACTGACCCGGCGGCGTGACTCCTCCTCCGTGGCCGCGGCCAGCGCCGTCGTCACCTCGTCGAAGGCGGCCGGTCCGATCCGCTTGGCCAGCACGAACTCGATGTCCCAAGGACGGACGGGCGACGTCTCGTCCAGCAACTCCTCAAGCAGCGGCCCCACCGCCGCGCTGCCCCTCGCGGCCAGACTGTCCCTCGCCGCCTCCCGCAGGTCGGGGTCGGCAAGGGCCTTGATCGCATCCACCACGGTCTCCTTCTCGGGCGCGCTGTTCCGAGGACCCATGGTGGTACACGGCACTGACAGCCCGGCTGGGAGTGGTGGCCGCTTGTGGGTGCTACACCCCTCCGAAGATTTCCTGGGCGGAACGGGCAGTGACAGCGGACAGGAGCCAAGGGCGCATCACCTCTCGCTCCTGGCAGCCGGTGATGCGTGCGCGCACGTCGTCAGGGACGGCGATGCCTCGGTTTTCCAGGACGAGCAGGATGTCTTCTGCCCGAGATCGCCGTGTCGGTCAGCGGTTTCGAGGCTGCCTGCTCGGCTGCCGCGTCGTGACAGGCGGGACTACTCATCCTGGAAGATCTCCTCAGTGGAAGCAGCGGTGATGGCACGGCTGTGCCACTGCTCCAAGAGGTCGACGTCGTCGCAACCGGTGATGCGCTCGCGCGCCTCGTCGGGGACGTAGATGTCGCGCCTTTCCAGGACGAGGAAGAGCATTCTGGCGGCTTGCTGAGCCCGGCCTTCGTCCCGGATTTCCTCCGAGAGCGGCGACTTGTAGAAAGAAAGGTCCACGGCCACCAGTTTCCTCCAGAGTGCTGCGGCGGGCAGGTTACCCAGGCCCTGTGAGATGAGTTCGGCAATCGGGTTCTTGATGTCGTCCGGGGTCTCCCGCAGCGCGGTCGTCATCGCTTTGAGTATGGCACCGTGGTCCCGATCGGCACCGTGCGTAATGAGTGACAGCGTGGCGAGCGCGAGGTCCTTTCGGACCTCGGCCGCGTCAGTGATCACCGGCATGTTGTGCGGGCCCACCACCAGCGGGCGCAACGTGATTGCCGCCCACTGCGGGAGGCCGATGTCGACGGGGCGCGCGGCCCATTCAGCCGTGGCCCGGTCCTGGCAGACGACCAGCAGTACTGGCGGCAACCGGTACTTCGTGTGCAGATACGACAGGTAGTAGGCCCAGCTTGCGGGCTTGGCCGGGTCCTTCTTCCCTTGAGCCTCGATCGCGAGGAGATAGGACGCGCCGTCCTCGGTCTCGACCCGTAACAGCGTGTCCACACGCCGCTCGACGGGCCGAGCCTCGGTGAGGTCCGTGGGCAGGACGGTGACCCCGACGAGTGGGCCGAAGTCGACCCCGAGCACTTCGGAGACACCGGAGAGGAGGCCTGGATAGTCCTGAAAGATGCGATGCATCGCCTCATAGGGCGAGCTGACCATGCGGGTTCCTGTGGGGGATGAGTGGAGTTTGCCTCTGGCACATGCCATGACTTCGATTTCGCAGAGCATAAGCAGACAATCCGCCCTGGCTGTAGCTCAGTTGGGCATTTTCACCCGCAGGGGTGAGGGTGGCCGTACGAGGTCCAGCTCCGCCCACACCGTCTTGCGTGGCACCGGCCCGGCGTCATCCCCCCCACCGGTCCGCCAGCACCTCGACCAGCAGTAATCCCCGCCCCGACTCCGCGTCCGGGGGCGGCGGTTGGGGGTTGAGTCCGGGTAGGCGGTCGCCGCGGGTGTCGGTCACCTCGATACGGAGAACGCGCCCGCCGTCCGTCCGGTGCAGCTCCAGCAGGACGACTGGCGTGACCGGCGTCGCGACCCTCCCCGAGGGCACCGAGACGGTCATGCCGGGCGACAACACCCTCATGACGGTCTCGCTGATCCAGCCGGTCGCCGTGGAGGAGGGCCTGAAGTTCACCATCCGTGAGGGTGGTCGGACCGTGGGCGCCGGTCAGGTCACCAAGATCAGCAAGTAGTCGCTGCTCTGGACCCGACCTGGTAGATCCGACCCGAGCAACCAAGAAGTGGGCCCCGCACCGAAGTTGGTGCGGGGCCCACTTCATTTTTGTGGGTGGGGTGTGTGGTCGTGTCCGGGGGGTGAATCCGTGTGCGTAGCTTGCGAGGTGCGCTGGCCGTCGCGTTGAGCGTCGGAATGGTCCTGGGGTGGTTCCCTTCCGTGGCGTCCGCGTCATCGGTGCACCCCAGCCGGGCGACCGCGGCAGTGGAGAGGGTCGACGCCGAGACACCAGCACTCTCGGAGGCGGACGCGTTCGCCCGGGCCAAGCAGTCCGGCGAGGACGTCGAGGTCGTATCCCTGCGTGGCGAAAGCAGCGAGACGTTCGCGACCCCCGAGGGAAGCCTTGAGGCACGGGAGTATCTGCGCCCGGTCTGGACCCGCGTGAGCGGCGAATGGAAGCCTGTCGACACCGATCTGGCCCGGTCGTCCGACGATGGCACGATCCGGCCTGGGGCGACGACAGTTGGGCTGGCCTTCTCCGGCGGTGGCGAAGGCCCGCTGGTACAGATGGAGCGGGCGGGCCGGGCGCTGGCGCTGTCCTGGCCCCTGGGGGAAGTGCCCGTACCGGAGATGGACGGTGCGACGGCCACCTACCGGGAGATCCTGCCTGACGTGGATCTGCGCCTCGGTGCGCAGGAGGACGGCTTCACTCAACTGCTGGTGGTCAAGTCGGCCGAGGCGGCGCAGACCGAGGCACTCGCGGAACTGAGGCTGTCTCTGGCGACCGAGGGCATGCACGTACGAACGACTGCTTCCGGCGGCCTGGAAGCGGTGGATGCAGGCGCCGCGGGAACCGTCTTCGAGGCCGCGACACCGGTGATGTGGGACTCCAGCCCGAGCGCAGGAGCCGGCGAGACGGTGGCCCCGCGCTCGCGTACAGCCGACAAATCGGACGCAACCGGCGAGGGGGAGCCCGGCCCCGGCGAGTCGGGGAAGCTCGCGCCCGTCGGTGTCGAAGTCACCGCCGACGGCGATGAGTTGTTGCTCAGGCCCGACGCCGATGTCCTCACGGGTGAGGACACGGTGTATCCGGTCTTCATTGATCCGCAGTGGTATTCGCCCAAGGCTTCGGCCTGGACGATGGCCTCCAAGTACTGGGCCTCGTCGCCGCAGTGGAAGTTCAACGGCAAGTCCGACGAGGCTTGGGGTACTGCGGCTGGGACTACTGCGCGCCGCACGACACCAAACGGCTCTTTTACCGGATCCCCGTCTCCAAGTTCGCTGGAAAGTCCGTTCTCAGCGCCGAGTTCGTGGTGCGGAACACGTGGTCTGCGTCGTGTACGGACCGCAGTGTGGAGCTGTGGCGCACCAAGGACATCTCGTCGTCGACCACGTGGAACTCGCAAAACGCCTCCGGTTTCTGGATCAAGGAGTTGAGCGCGAAGTCGTTCGCCTATGGATACGAGGGGTGCGCGGCCAAGGACGCGGAGTTCAGCGTCAAGTCCGCGGTGCAGGAAGCCGCGGACAAGAAGTGGTCGACCATGACCTTCGGGCTACGGGCCGCCAGTGAGGACGATCGCGTGGCGTGGAAGCGTTTCTCGGAGAATGCGTTTCTGCGAGTGGAGTACAACCGCGCGCCTTCCCAGATCAAGATGTCGCAGTTGGCGATGGAGTACGGGGGCACCTGCAAGAAGCCGGCGTCGGCTGCGCGCGTACGCACGCTGGGAAAGATCTACGCGAACAAGGTGACGGATCCGGACGGTGACAGCGTTCGGGTGCAGTTCCAGGCCAAGTGGGACTCCGGCGACGGCAAGGGGTTGATCGCCCGCTGGAGCCCGGCGCTGACCACCGCGAAGAAGTCGGGTTCGAGTTTCTCGATCACGCTGCCCTCGTCGGTGCCGACCAACAAGCAGGTCAACTGGTAGGCGCGGACATACGATGGCGCGCAGTACTCGCCCTGGTCGTACGCGGGCGACGACCCGACTGGTTGCTATTTCGTCTACGACACCAGTGTCCCGAAGGCTCCCGCCGTGTCGTCCGGCGAGTACCCGTTGTCCGACCCCGAGGACCCTGACGACCCGTGGTTCGACGGAGTGGGCAAGTACGGAACGTTCTCTCTGCAAGCGGCCGACTCCGACGTGACGAAGTACTGGTACGGCGTCAACGGTGACCCGAGTTCGAAGAACGCCCTGACCACGTCGAGCGGTGCTGTGAAGAACTTGCAGGTGCTGCCGGCGGAGCCCGGACTCAACTTCGTCACCGCCCAGGCTTTCGACGCCGCAGGCAACGGCAGCGAGATCCGCACCTATCAGTACCGCGTCAAGGCGGGCCAACCGGAGCGCGCTGCCTGGCAACTCGACGAGAGCACGGAAGCGACAGCGGCGCAAGGCTCCTCCGGCGCCCGTGTGGCCGCGCTGCGCGGCGGTCCGGTCACCGGCGTCCCCGGTGTGAAGGGGAGCGCGGTGTCCTTCGACGGGGTGGACGACTACGCCGTCACGGACATTCCCACGGTGAACACCGAGATCGGCTTCTCCGTATCGGCGTGGGTGAAGTTGTCCAACGTGCCCGACCACGCGGCGATCATCGCTGCCCAGCCCGGCAACCACTCACCGGGCTTCGAGCTCTACTACTCCCACTCCTACGGCCGTTGGGTGTTCAACCAGTACACCTCGGACACGCCTGGCGCCCCCGTCGCGCGGGCGATGGCTCCACAGCCGGGCGGTGTGGTGGCCGGCCGGTGGACGCATCTGGTGGGTGTCTACAGCGGGAGCACGGAGGACCTGCGCCTCTACGTCGACGGCGCGTTGGCGGGGTCCACGCCGTACTCCACGGCTTGGGACGCCAGGCGCGGTCTGCAGATCGGCGCCGGCTCCTACAGCGGAAGTCCGGGCTCGTTCCTGCCCGGCGAGATCGACGAGGTGCGGATATTCGACAAGCCGGTCAGTGCCACCGAGGTGGGGCGTCTGCTGCGTCACGAGTCGATCGGCACCGGCCGGACGGCCCGTACGGTCTTCCCCCTCGACGAACCCGCCGGTGCCGTGGAAGTGACCGGGCGCGCGGACACCCAACCGCTCAGTCTCGTGGACGACGCACGGCTCGGAGAGGCCGGGGTGGCGGGGAAGGCACTGAAACTTGACGGAACCGGGGACTACGCGCACACCGAAGCCCCACACGTCGACACACAGCGCCCGTTCACGGTCTCGGCGTGGGCGAAGCTCGATCGCATCCCGGGCCAGGGGGCCACTGTTGTCGCGCAACTGGGGCAGAACCGGCCGGGCTTCGAGCTGTACTACTCCAAGACCTTCAACCGCTGGGGATTCACCCAGTACTCGGGCGACGTCCCGGGTGCGACGCAAGTCCGGGCCGTTGAGCCCGAAGGGACCTCCGCACGAGTGGGGGAGTGGGTCCATCTCGTCGGTGTGCACGACGCGACCGCCAACACGCTGACCCTGTACGTCAACGGCGTGAAGTCCGCCAGTGTCGCTCAGTCCGCCGCCTGGTACGCGGGCGGGCGGGTCCAGGTCGGCGCGCTGACCATCGACGGGGGTGATCTGATCCAGCACTTCCCCGGCACCATCGACGACATCCGCTTCTTCGACCGTCCGGTGGCCGACGACGAAGTACGGCAGCTGTTCCAACAGCGTCCGCTCGTCAAGGCACGCTGGAAGTTCGACCAGCCCGGAGCGACAACATCACCGGACGACTCCGGCGAGGGGAACGACCTGACGCTGGGCGGTGGCACGCAGATCGGGTCCGGCTGGGTGGACGGAGGCCTGGTCCTCGACGGAGTCAACGACTACGCCTCCAGCGCGGCGGCCCCGGTGGACACGAGCACCAGCTTCACCGTGACCGCGTGGGCCCAGGCCGCGGCCGTGCCGCAGTCCGGCGTGACGTTGCTGAGTATGCCCGGGACACAGCAGAACGCCTTCGCGGTCCGGTATCTGCCGAGCGCGACACCTGAGACGGATCCGGGACGCTGGCGGATCTCCGTCCCGGATCAGGACGCCACGGGCGCCGGATCCGCCGATGTCGAGAACGGCCAGTTCTACAGCGCGGCCGACTGGACCCACCTCGCACTCGTCTACGACGGATTCGCCAAGCGGCTGCAGCTCTACGTGAACGGAGAGCTGGAGGAATCGGCCTGCCTCGATGCCGACGGCAACGGCGAGAATGACGACGGCGCCTGCACCGACAGGATCTCGTGGTCCGACAACGTGATCTCGTTCAAGGCCACCCAGCCTCTGCAAATCGGCAGGCTCAAGAGCGGAACGTCCTGGGGGCAGTACTGGCCCGGTGTCCTCTCCGATGTCTGGGCATTCCAAGGAACTCTGACCGCGGACCAGGTAATTCAGCTTGCGTACGGAATGCCCGGCCTGCCGACGGAAGTCCCAGCGATCAGCTGATCCGCAGGCGTTGTTGAACGGCACATCTTCCAGTTCGGAACGCCATTCGGAATCTCACCGAATGCCCGTAGTGAGGAATTGAAGGACGGCATGGACGGTAGACCGAGCTCACGTTTTCGGCACTGGCGGGGGCGCGTCGCGCTCGCTTCCTCGGTGGTCCTGATCGGAACCCTGCTCCAGGGAGCCGCTCAACCCGTTGTCGCCGCGGCGGACGACCGCGGTGTGGTGGAGGACATCCCCGCCTCGGAGAGCCCGATCGAGGGCAGTGCCGGCTCGGTCGAACCACGCACGGCGATGAAGGAGCCACGGACGCCCAAGAAGCGTCCTGACGAGTCGTGGCCCAAGGCCGCGTCCGATCACCTGAAGCTGCCCGCCGCCTCCAGCAGCGCCGCCGTCGCTTCGTCCGCAGGGCTGCCCGTCGCGTTGGGCGTCCCGAAGGGCACGGACGGAGTGAGGGCGCGTGGCGAGGTCGAGGTCCGCGTACTGGAGCGGAAGACGAGTGAGCGGGCGGGACTGAAGGGGCCGCTGTTCGCCCTGAGACCCGTGTCCGGGAAGGCCGATGGAGCGGTCGAGGACGAACGGGGTGCGACATCCCCGGCCGGGGACGTGAAGGCCCGCATCGACTACTCCACCTTCGCCCAGGCCTACGGCGGCGGGTACGCGTCCCGCCTCACCCTCGTCGAACTCCCCGCGTGCGCGGCGTCGACACCGGAGAAGGCGGAGTGCCGTACCGGAAAAGCGGTGCCGACCGTCAACGACACGGAGAAGCGCACTCTTACCGCAGAGCGTGTCGGCCTCCGGGTCGGCGTACCGACCGTCCTCGCCGCAGTGGCCGATGCGGAGGGCGGGACCGGCACGTACAAGGCCACCCCGCTCTCCCCGTCAGCCACCTGGAGCACCAACCTCAACACCGGCGACTTCAACTGGTCCGACGACATTCCCGTACCGGATGTGCCGGGCAGCCTGAAGCCCAGCTTCGGACTCTCGTACGCCTCAGGTGCCATCGACGGCCGCACGGGTTCGACGAACAACCAGTCGTCGTGGGTGGGAGACGGATTCGACCTTTCCCCCGGATTCATCGAGCGACGCTATAAACCGTGCGCCGAGGACGGCGTCAAGCACGCCGACGGCAACGAACCAGGCGATCAGTGCTGGGCCTATGACAACGCGTTCATTTCCTTCAACGGCAAGGGCGGTGAACTTGTCCCGGCGGGCAAGGACGTCTGGAAGCTGAAGGGCGATGACGGTACGAAGATCGATCGCCTCACGTCCACCAACCGGGGCAACGGCGACGCCGACGGTGAGTACTGGCGGCTGACCGACCCGCAGGGCGTTCGCTACTACTTCGGCTACCACAGGCTCCCCGGCTGGTCCGAGGGCAAGGAAGCCACCGACTCCGCCTGGACAGCACCAGTGTTCGGCGATGACGCGGGTGAGCCGTGCCATGCGGCGACCTTCGCCGACGCCTGGTGCCAGCGGGCCTGGCGGTGGAATCTCGACTACGTCGTGGACACGCGGGGCAACGCCGTCGCCTACTACTACGACAAGGAAGAGAACTCCTACGGCCGTAACCTCGAAGCCGCCGACAACACCCGCTACGCACGTGGCGGTTACCTCGACCGCATCGAGTACGGCCTCAAGTCGTCGTCGATGTACGGCACCAAAGCGCTCGCCCAGGTGGACTTCACCAGCTCGGAGAGGTGCATCCAGAACACGCAGACGGATTGCGGGTCCATCACCACGGATTCGGCTTATTGGTACGACACTCCGTGGGATCTGAATTGTGACACGGGCGAGGACTGCGACGAAGGCCGACTGTCTCCGGCCTTCTTCACCCGTAAGCGGCTGACCGCCATCACCACTCAGATCCTGGTGGCCGGCGCGTACCAGAGCGTCGACTCGTGGAAGCTGACCCATCGATGGGGCATGGCCGACATCGACTACCAGTTGCTGCTCGACTCGATCCAGCGCACCGGTCACTCGGCCAGCCCGGCGATCACTCTTCCCAAGACCACCTTCGCGTATACCCAGCACGCCAACCGTCTCGACAAGACCGGCGACGGGTACGCCCCGTTCATCAAGAGCCGACTGTCCTCGGTCGATGACCCGACGGGCGGTCAGATCGCCATCAGCTACACGGCGTCCGCCTGCGACTGGGATGCTCTGCCGACACCTCAGTCGAACACGACGCGCTGCTTTCCCCAGTACATCGGGGGCAGTTCCTCCGACGATCCGGAACGCCAGTGGTTCAACAAGTACGTGGTCGATTCCGTCACGGCGTCAGACCGGACCGGTGGCGCGCCGGATCAGGTCACCCGCTACCAGTACCTCGGCGACGCCGCTTGGCACTACGACGATGACGACGGTCTGACCAAGGAGAAGCACAAGACCTGGTCACAGTGGCGGGGGTACGGACAGGTACGGGTCCTGACCGGTGGCCAGGGCGGCGCGGACGCGATGAAGTCCCAGCAGGACCACTACTTCCTGCGGGGCATGGACGGTGACCGCAAGGAACCGTCCGGCGGCACAAAGAGCGTGTCCGTCACCCTTTCGACAGGTGAGGGCGACCCGATCACCGATCACGAGTCGGCTGCCGGTTTCGCGTACAAGACAGTCACTTACTCCGGACCGGGCGGCAAGATCCTGGCCAAGACGGTCAACCGGCCGTGGCACCACCAGACCGCCAAAAAGGAACGGGACTGGGGCACCGTCACCGCGAACTTCACAGGGACCACCGCGTCGAAGAAGTGGACATCGCTCGACGACGGAGCCGGCACGGAGTGGCGTACAACATCAACGGGCGCGGAGTACGACACCGTCGCCGGCCGGGTCACCGCGTCCGACGACTTCGGGGACGACTCGACCTCCGCCGACAACAAGTGCGTCCGGACCACCTACGCCACGAACACCGAGAAAAACATCCTCTCGCTGCCCTCCCGGTCAGAGACCGTCGCCACTTCCTGCGAGGCAGCCACGGAGCGCCCCACCGATGTGCTGTCCGACTCGCGCACCGCGTACGACGGAGGTGCCTACGACGCCGCACCGGACAAGGGTGATGCCACCGCGACCGCGGTGCTGAAGAAGTACGACGGAACTGCTCCCGCCTACCTGGAGTCGGGCGCGACCTACGACAGTTACGGCCGTGTCCTCACCAGCACCGACATCACGGCCGATGTGACTGTGAACGCGTCGGGTGTGGTGGTGCGGACACCACGCACCGACGGTCGGACCACCACCACCGTGCGCACGCCCGCCACGGGCATCGCCACCGACACCACCGTGACCGGCCCGCCGGCGAAGACCGGGGACTCGACGACGGCGCAGAAGACGACGAGCACCTTCGAGGTCTCGCGCGGCCTGCCACTGACACAGACGGACACCAACGGCAAGGTGACTTCTTTCGC
The DNA here is from genome assembly GCF_044458565.1 of Streptomyces sp. NPDC050433. Taxonomy (NCBI): domain Bacteria; kingdom Bacillati; phylum Actinomycetota; class Actinomycetes; order Kitasatosporales; family Streptomycetaceae; genus Streptomyces; species Streptomyces sp. NPDC050433. Next base: position 68,412 of record NZ_JBITIB010000001.1, read on the forward strand.
CTACGACGCACTCGGCCGCTCCACCAAGGTCTGGCTGGCGGACCAGTTGACCGGACAGACGCCGGCGTACGAGTTCACCTATCGCATGGCCGAAGGCCATCCGGTCGCGGTCGGGACCAAACTGCTCGGAAACAGGGGCGTTCAGCGCACGTCCTACACGATCTTCGACGGGCTGATGCGGGAACGCCAGGCGCAGGAGCCGGGCCCCGACGGCGGGCGCATCCTCACCGACGTCTTCTACGACGAACGGGGCCTGACGGCAAAGAGATTCGCGCCCTACTACGTCACGGAAGCGCCCACCACCGCACTCTTCGAGCCGGACAACGCCCTCTCCGTGGAAACGCAGTCCCGTCACACCTTCGACGGTCTGGGACGTGAGACCGAGGCGCGGCAGATCGCGGGAAACGGTGACGGCGGCGCGGTGGTGAGCACCACCAAGACCATCTACGGCGGCGATCGCGTCACGGTGATCCCACCGGCGGGCGGTACGGCCACCACGACCCTGAGGGACGCGCGGGACAGAACGACGGAGCTGCGCCAGCATCACCAACGATCCGTCGGCTCGGCGTACGACACGATGGCGTACCAGTACACGCCGCGTGACGAGCTGGCGAAGGTCACCGACGCCGCGGGCAACCGCTGGAGTTACACCTACGACATGCTCGGCCGGCAGATCGAGAGCGTCGATCCGGACAAGGGCACCACCACCAGCACCTACGACGACCGCGGGCTGCGCACGTCGACCACCGATGCCGAGGACACCACACTCGCGTACGTCTACGACGGCCTCGGCCGCCAGACGGAGCTGCGTGAGGGCTCCAACAGCGGTGCGCTGCGTGCGAAGTGGCTCTACGACACGATCAGCGGCGCCAAGGGACACCTTGCCGAATCCATCCGGTACGCGGGCGGGGAGCAGTACACGTCCAAGGTCGTCGCGTACGACCGGCGGTACCGGGTGCAGCGCTCCAGCATCACGATCCCCGGTGCGGAGGACGAGCTGGCAGGCACCTATGTGAGCGGCACCGAGTACAACGTCTCCGGTTCCGTGCAGAGTGTTGGTTACCCCAAGGCGGGGGCGTTGGCGCCGGCAGTTGTCGGCTACGCGTACGAGGACGCCACGGAGCGGCTTCTCTCGGTGACCGGCATGGGCGGACTGTCGTCCACCGCCACCTACAGCCTGACCGGCAAGCCGCTTCAGTTCCGGCTCTCCGCCGGGGGGAAGGCCACTCAGGCGACCAACACGTACGAGTGGGGCACCCAGCGGCTGGCCACCTCCCGGGTGGACCGGGAAGACATCGCCGGGGTCGACCAGTTCAGTACCTTCCGCTACGACGAGGCGGGCAACGTCCTGTCTGTCTCGGACACTTCGCGCGCGGGCAACGACACGCAGTGCTTCACGTACGACTACCTGCGCCGCCTTACCGAGGCGTGGGCGCAGGGGCAGTCCACCTGTCCGGCGGAGCCCGCTGGCGGAGCCGCCGGGGGCCCCGCGCCGTACCGGCACTCGTACACCTACGACAAGGTCGGCAACCGCCTGACCGAAGCCATCCATGACCCGGCCGACGACAGCGCCAAGGACACCCTCCGTACGTACGCCTATCCCGAGCCCGGGACCCCTCAGCCGCACAAGCTCACCTCGATCACTCAGGAGGGACCGACCGGGACGGCACGGGACACCTTCGGATACGACGACAACGGCAGCACCACCAGCCGGACGGTGGCCGGTGACGAGCAGGCCCTCACCTGGGACGCCGAGGGCCGGCTGGCCACTGTGTCCGAGCCCGTCGAGGGCGGATCTGCGAAGGTCACGTCGTATCTGTACGACGCCGACGGCAACCGTCTGATCGGTCGCACCGCGGAAGAGACCACGCTCTACCTGGGCACCACCGAGATCGTGCTGGCCAAGGGATCGACCACGCCGAAGGCGACCCGCTACGTCGACCTCGGCGGCGGCCACCAGGCCGTGCAGCAGGACACCGGAGCCATCTCGCTGACGATCGCGGACCACCACGGCACCGCTCAACTCGCCGTCGACGCGGCGACCCAGCAGCTCACCCAGCGCCGCACTCTGCCCTTCGGCGGTACCCGCGGTGAGGAATCGGGGCCGTGGCCGGGCACCAGGGGATTCGTGGGCGGCATCCTGGACGCCGCCACGGGCCTCACCCACCTGGGCGCCCGGGAGTACGACCCGTCGACGGGCCGCTTCCTGTCGGTCGACCCGGTGATGGACCTCGCCGATCCGCAGCAGATCCACGGCTATGCCTATGCCAACAACAACCCGCTGACCTGGTCCGATCCGACCGGCCTGTGGTGTGACTCGTGCAACGGCGGGGCGGGCTGGCCGGCTGAGGACGGTTACACGGACGAGGTGCCGTACGAGCAAGGATTTCCTCGAAGTGATCGGGGTGCGTGACGCACAGAGATGCTACGGCGGAAGCGTCAGCGCGTGTGTCTGGACGGTGGCCGGTCTCATTCCGGTCGGGAAGATCGGCACCGCCGCGAAGCTTCTGAAGAAGGGCGACAACGCGGGCGCGGCGAGGCTCGCTTGCGCTACGCCGCACAGTTTCCTGCCGGGAACTGAGGTCCTCCTGGCGGACGGCACCACCAAGCTGATCGAAGACGTCGAGCTGGGTGACGCAATTACCGTCACCGATCCACTGACTGGCGAGACCACGAACCGCAAGGTTGTGGCCACCATCGTCACCGAGGACGACAAACGCTTCGTCGACCTGACGGTGCGCTCGGCGGACGGTGATTCCTCCGAGCTGATCTCGACGGTGACCCACCCGTTCTGGGTGGAGTCCTCGGAAAGTTGGGTCGACGCCGGCAACCTCAAGCCTGGCATGACGCTCCGCACCGCAGAAGGCGAGGCTGCCGAGGTCGAGGCGGTACGTCCCTTCGACAAGAGGCAGCGGACGTACGACCTGACTGTCGAAGGCATCCACACGTACTATGTACTCGCCGGAAATACGCCGGTGCTCGTGCATAATGCCAGTCCGGATTGTGGACTGTTCCCCAATTCAATGCCAGGAACTCTTGACAGGGAGCTCGCCCTGGCGGACAGGCTGGGCGTTACGCCTTCTGGTGCTGGATCCGCCGGTTTTGATTCGGCAGTCGGTTCGGGGACAGTCAAATGGGCGGTTCGGGAGGACGGAAGCCTCGTGGTCGTACCGAAATTTGTCGATGGTCAAGAGATTTCACACGCGGCTCTCACCCGAGGGGCCCCGGTTCGCGCGGCCGGCGAGGCTGATATTGCTGGCTCATCGGGAGACGGGTTCTTTGGGTTGGATATCAACAACCACAGTGGTCACTTCTTGCCATCGAGTGAGAGTCTGCAAATCGGTAGCGATGCTTTTGCTGCGGCGGGAGTTCATTTCTGATGAACAGATTCGAGAAACTGGCATCGCTTGACCTGCGGTCGCTCTCTGAGGTCCTGGCCACACACGCTCCGACGGTCCCTGAGCTGGGGCGTGGTGAGTGGCTTGGCGTCGTTGAGCTGATGACGATGCGCCTGACGGACGAGTGCGGCTCCTTGCCTGTGGAGTCCTGGGCTACCTGTTCGTCGGCGCTCTCATACGCCCTCGAAGCCGCAGTGGCCTCGGGATCTATCGATGAGCGTGAGAGCGTGATTCGCCGACTGAATCTCTCCGTGGCCCTCCTGCAGCGGGTTTCTTCGAATGCTGAAGTTGACATCCTGAATCCAGGTCATCTGATCGGCCTGCTATTTCAAGAGCTTCCGATGTCGGTCGAAGAGGCTCGGGATCGATCGGTAGATTGGCGTGCTCTCGACATTGAACAGATTCGACTTCTGCGGGCTGTCAAGAATCTCGTTTCGCCTGGTCTGAGTCTCGCGAGGCTGGTACCCAGAGAGGTTGATGGGCGGATGAAAGTGTGGGAAGAGGTATTTCCTTCACTTCCGTAGTAGCTAACCAAGAAGTCCCGCCGGACAGATGTGCAGGGTGCCGTTGGCGGCGTTGCTCACCGCCGTGAGCCGAGGGGTGTGTTTGGCGCTGCGGTACGTGGAGGTCACGAACATCGCCAGCAGGACCCGGCCGATCGTGCCGTACAGGATGTGAAGGAAGTCTTCCGCCGCCTCATGGACGTCGTCGACCCGGCCCTGGTCAACACCGCCGAAGCGGCGCTGCGCGAGGTACCCGGCGTGGTGGAGGTCGGCGAGCTGCGGATGCGGTGGATCGGCCACCAACTGCGGGCCGAGGCCGCCGTCGTCATCGACGGCTCACTGCCCCCTGTCCTCCGCTCACCGGGTCGCCGTCGACGCCGAGCACGCCCCCTGCTCCACGCCGTCCCTCGCCTGACCGCCGCCCTGATCCACCCGGACCCGACGCACACGGCCGAGGAGATCCCGCACACCGCCCTGGCCCACCACGCTCAAGCGGCATGACCTCTTTCCCCCCGGCCGGGTCCCCGACCGGGGGGAAAGAGAAACCCTTGCCCGCTCTGCGGGGACGGGGACTGCGTGGACGAGGACCGGGACAGGGATGGGGACGGGACAAGGGATGGGGCGCGAACGCGCGGCCGGCACCGGGGCCGGGCTCGGTCACGCCGGTTCCGGGAGGCGGACCCGGGTGCGCCGCCGCAGCAGCACCGGCGCCACCAACGCGGTCAGCGCCAGCGCGAGGATGGCCGCCGACGCCGGCCGGGTGAGAAAGACCGTCGGGTCGCCCTCGCTGAATGCCAGGGCCCGGCGGAACTGAGCTTCCATGAGCGGCCCCAGTACCGCGCCGAGGATCAGGGGCGCGATGGGATAGCCGGTTCGCCGCATGAAGAGGCCGAGGGCGGCGATGCCGATGGCGAGCATCACCTCGAAGATGCTCTGCGAGATGGCGTACACGCCGAGCAGCGCGAAGCACAGGATGCCCGCGCTGAGCACCGGCGCCGGGAGCCGCAGGAGCTTGACCCAGATCCGGATCATGGGGAGGTTGAGCACGAGCAGCATGACGTTGCCGATGTAGAGGCTCGCGATCAGTGTCCACACCAGAGCGGACTGCTGGTCGAACAGCTGCGGTCCGGGCTGGATGTTGTAGATCTGGAAGGCGATGAGCAGCACGCCCGCTGTGGCGGAGGTGGGGATGCCGAGGGTGAGGAGCGGCATCAGTACGCCGGAGAAGGCCGCGTTGTTGGCGGCCTCGGGGCCTGCCACGCCCTCGATGGCGCCGTTGCCGAACTCGTCCTTCCGCTTCCCGCGCTCCTCTCCGCGCTTGGCCAGCCGACGCTCGATGTTGTAGCTGAGGAACGTCGGGATCTCCGCGCCGCCCGCGGGCATCGCGCCGAAGGGCAGGCCGAGGGCCGTGCCGCGCAGCCACGGCCGCCAGGAGCGGCGCCAGTCGTCGCGCGTCATGCCGACGGAGCCGCTGAGCGAGGCGACCTGTTCGGATTTGTCGGGGGTGCAGGTGGTGTACAGCACCTCGGCGATGGCGAAGAGGCCGACGGCGAGGGCCACCACGGGTATGCCGTCGTACAGCTGCGGCACGCCGAAGGCGTAGCGGACCTGGCCGGTCAGCGCGTCGATGCCGACGAGCCCGACCGCGAGGCCGAGGAAGAGGCTGGACAGGCCGCGGATCAGGGAGTCGCCGATCAGCGAGGTCACGGTCACGAAGGCCAGCACGATGATGGCGAAGTATTCGGCCGGCTGGACCAGTTTCGCCACGGCGGACATGCCGGGGGCGAGGAAGGTGATCACGACCGTCGAGATGGTGCCCGCGACAAAGGAGCCGATCGCGGCGGTGGCCAGGGCCGGGCCCGCGCGTCCCATCCTGGCCATGGGATGGCCTTCGAGGGTGGTCGGCACCGAGGCGGTCTCGCCGGGGACGTTGAGCAGGATGGCGGTCGTGGACCCGCCGTACATGCCGCCGTAGTAGATGCCCGCGAACAGCACGAAGGCGCCGACCGGGTCGAAGACGAAGGTGAGCGGCAGCAGCAGTGCCACCGTCGTCGCCGGGCCGAGGCCGGGCAGCACGCCGACCAGCGTGCCCAGGGTCACGCCTGCCAGGGCCAGAAGCAGGTTCTGCAGGCTGAGGGCGCTCGCGAAACCGTCGCCGAGATTGCTGAGAACTTCCATGACTGTCAGATGGCCAATCGCAGGTAGCCGGGCGGAAGGTCGATGCCGAACAACCGGTCGAACACGAAATAGGTGACCAGGCCCATCACCAGTCCGATCAGGACATCGCGCAGCGGCTTGCGGCTGCCCTGGATGCGGGCAACGCCCGCGTAGAAGACGGTTGTCGTCTGCCAGTAACCGACCGGCGGCATGAGCAGCGCGTACGCGATCAGGGCGGCCAGCAGCATGACCGTCGGCCGCCAGCGTGCTGGGGCCGGGGCGTCGAGCTCCGTCTCCCCCGCCGCGGCGGGGTCCTCCGGCTGAGCCGACTTGGCCTGGGCGGCCGGCCGCCGCGGCCCCAGAAACGTCTGGACGACGCCGATCGCGCCGATCAACGTTCCCGAGGCGCCGACGAGCATCGGGAAAGACCGCGGCCCCACCGCCTGGTAGCCACCGCCCTCCGGGATGAGGAACGCCCCGATCAGCACCGTGAGGCCCACGGCGAGGATGAAAATCGCCATCGCTCGGGGCCCGAGCTGCTGTTGCTGTTGTTGCTGCCCCTCGTGTGGCCGGGCGGCCCGGGGAGCCGTCACTTCACCAGTCCGAGTTCCTTGAGGACGCCGTTGACCTGGCCTTCCTGCTTGCGGATCAGGTCGCCGAACTCGTCGCCCGGTGTCCAGGCATCCGTCCAGTTGTTGCGTTTCAGTACGTCCTTCCAGCAGCTGGAGCCGCGCATCTTCCGCACCGTGTCCACGACGGCCTGCTGTTCGGCGTCGGAGAGTCCGGACGGCGCCAGCACGCCGCCGACGCTGGCGACGGCGGCCTCCTCCAGGCCCAGTTCGGCCAGTGAGGGGGCGTCGATGCCCTCGATCTCCTGGCCCTCGGACTTCTCGGAGAGCGCCAGGACCTTCAGCTCGCCGGCCTCTATCTGCCCGCGCAGTTCGGTAACCGTGGAGATCCCCACGGTCGCGGCCCCGCTCAGCAGCTGGCTGACGGTCTCGCCGCCGCCGCCGGTCGGCACGTAGTTGATCCTGTCGGGCGAGACGCCCCTGCTCTTGCCGAGCAGCGCCGCCTGGATGTGGTCGGCGCCGCCGAGCGAGCCGCCGGTCCATTTGATGGACTTCGGCTTCTTTTCGAGGTCCGCGAGCAGGCTCTTCAGATCGTTGTACGGGGAGTTCTTCGGAACCACGATCGCACTCGGCGAGCTGGTGAGTCCGGCCACCGGGGTGAGCGACTTCATGTCGACCGGGGACTTGTTCACGGCGATGCCGCCGAGCATCGTCACGGTGTCCATGACCATGAGCTGGTGCATGTCACCCTTGTGCTCGATGAACTCGGACAGGCCGATGGTGCCGCCCGCACCCGGTTTGTTGCTGACGGTGACCTTCTCGTCGATGAGGTCGCACTTGGCGAGGGCCTCCGACATGCCGCGGGCCCGCGTGTCCCAGCCACCACCGGGGCTGCCGGGAGCGAGCACGGAGATCCCCTCGGTGGGGTACGCCACGGTCTTGTCGCCGCCGTCGCCCTCGTCGGCCGCGCCCACGGCGCAGCCGCCGACCAGGCCTGCGGCCACCAGGACAGCGGCCGTGCGGTAGTACGTGTTCGTGTTCTTCATCTGCCGCTACCTCCTTCCAGAATCGACGTGAAGAATTGCTTGACGGGTTCGAGGACGGACATCGCCTCGTGGCCCACGCCCGGTACGACGTCGAAGCGCACCGGGATCCCGTGCCGCTCGAAGTCCGCGCTCAGTGCCTTCAGCCGCTCCAGCCGGGTTCGGCCGTGGGCGTCGGCACCGTCCATCCAGTTCGTGTCGCCGACGTTGTTGATTTCCCAGGTCTCGATGTCCTCGGAGCCGACGACCATCTGCACCGGCACGTCCCGCAGCTCCGCGAGCCGCGGCGGCCGGCCGAACTTCTCCTCGAAGCCCTTGAGCCCGACCCACCAGGGCCGCTCGGAGTCGAGGTGGGTGATCCGCCCCGGGGCGCCGATGGAGACGCCGGTCAGCCGGTCCGGGTGCAGATAGGCGAAACGGTGGACGAACTGCCCGCCGCCGGAGAAGCCGTGCAGCAGGAACCGGGAGGTGTCCGTGTTCCAGCGGTCACCGGCCTCCGCGACCATCTCCAGCAGGACCTGGTCGTAGCGGATGCCGCCGTACTCGATGAACTTGAAATTGTGCAGGTCGTCGGGGTCGCCGATACCCGCGGGAAACAGCGGGCACAACACCAGACAGCCGTGCCGCTCGGCCCACTCGGCGAAGTTGTCGCGGTACTGGGGGCCGCGCCGGCCCGTGCCGTGCTGGAGCACCGCGAGCGGCAGCGGGGCACTGTCCGGATCGTGCGCGCTCGGCACGTAGGCACAGAATGAGAAGCGCTGATCGAAGCGCGAGGCAAAGATCGTGGTAGCGCCACCTGAGTAGAACCGACTCGGATGCGCGGGCCCGCTCCACTGAGCGGCTCCGCCCAACTCGGCGGGCTGTGCATGACCGGCCACATGTCCTCCAAACCGTGGGGCAACAGGGGTTTGAGCGATGAGTCTGCGAACCGGCCGGGGGCCGGGCAAGAAGATTGTCGCCAAGGCGGTAATACTGGGGCATGGCCGTAACCCTGATTACCGAGGCGGCGCGACCGGAGTGGATCACCGTCCGGCCTTCGCCACTCGCGGAGTTGTGCGCCGCGCTGCACGCCCTGGACGAGCCGGGACATCACCCGGCGAGCCAGTCGTGGGTGTCCGCCGTGCACAGCGACGTCACCGGGGACCTGCTCACTCGCTCGACAGTGTGGGCGCCGCTGTGGGGCGCCTTCCGGGCGCGCTATCTGTTTCCCCTCACCGCCGGTGCGGAGCGCTCGCTCGACGCCGAGTTCGACGGCATCGCGCGCCTGCCGGTCGACGCCTTCACCGCCCTGACGGTGCAGGCCCTGATCGGCAAGAACCTCATCTCGGGGTGGCTTCCGCAGGACCCGGAGGGTGTTCTGCCGCGCCTGCGGCTCATCTCGTTGGGGCGCTACGAGCTGGGCCTGCGCCTGATCGAGGACCCGGTCCGGTTCCGGGGCGAGCTGCTGGACTTCCTGACCGCCTTCGCCACCGCGGCCTTCGACGAGGAGTGGCGCCGGGTGCGGGCGGCGATGGATCCCGATGTGCAGAGCCGGCTGCGGCAGCTGCGGCTGCACGGCATCACCGGGGCCTTCGACGGGATCGGTGCCGTCGTGGACGACCCGCCGCGGGTGGTCTTCGACAAGCTCTACCACGCGACGGTGCGGCTGGACGCGCACATGCAGTGCGTGCTCGTACCCAGCACGCACGGGGACTCGCACCTGGTGGTCAAGCACGTCCCCGGTTACGCCGTCGTCGTGCAGTACCCCGTGGTGCCCGCCGCTGAGGCGGTCCCGGTCGAGGAGATGCGCAGGCGGCTCGCCGTGTTGCAGGATCCGACGCGGCTGCTGATCTGCCGCGACATCCTGCGCCACCCCGCGGCCACGGCGGAGCTGGCGGCCCGGCTCGGTATGACATCGCCGCAGGTCTCGCGGCATCTACGGCAGTTGCGCGAGGCCGGTCTGGTGTCCACACACCGACACGGGGCCGTCGTGTACTACCGGCTCAACGTGGACACCATCCGGTGCCTCGGCCCGGATCTGCTGTCCGGCTTGCGCCACTGAGCGGGGGCCGGGGAGGCGAGAATACGCGGCGGGCACGGCGGCCGACGCGACAGAAGCCCAGGTCAGGGCGCATCTGACCTGGGCTTCGGCTGAGCCCCCTGTCGGATTCGAACCGACGACCTACGCATTACATGACCGTGAGCGATCGTGTTGCGTGATGCTTCGCCATGCACAGGTCTTGAGCATTGCTCCCTGGACGGGGCGAGTTTCCACAGCGACAACGGAGCGCAGGCTCGTAGCTCAGTTGGGCATACTCACCTGCATGGGTGAGGGTGGCCGTACGAGGTCCAGCTCCGCCCACACCGTCTTGCGCGGCACCGGGCCCGGCGTCACCCCCCACCGGTCCGCCAGCACCTCGACCAGCAGCAGCCCTCTGCCCGACTCCGCGTCCGGGGGCGGCAGTTGGGGGTTGAGTCCGGGGAGGCGGTCACCGCGGGTGTCGGTCACCTCGATACGGAGAACGCGCCCGTCGTCCGTCCGGTCCAGCTCCAGCAGGAAGTCCCGCCCCGACAGCCTGCCGTGGGTCGCGGCGTTGGCTGCCAGCTCGGCGGTCACCTGTTCCGCCGTCTCGATCGTCCGGGGCGGCAGGTCCCAGGCGAGCAGATGCGCCGTGGTGAGCCGCCGGGCGAGACGGGCGCCGCGTGGCGTGGGGGAGAGGAGTACGCCGAAGTGGCGGGCCGAAAGCCCAAGTTGGGTGGTTTGTTGATTCACATCACTCAGCGTGGCGATCCATGCTTACTCTGACCAGTGATGACTCCGGTACGTACGGTGACTGTCCGGGGCTTGTCCAGTGATGTCCAGCCTGTCCGGAGGGGCAGCGGGCCGAGGAGGCGGGTGTGCGGTGAGCGTGGAGGCGGAGGGTGCGGAGACGGACGAGCCTGGTTGGGAGGTCGACCCCGACGACGAGTCGGGCGCGGCGGTCGTCGCGACGGTGGGCCGACAGCTACGACTCCGACGCGAGGCGGCCGGCCTTCGCGCGGCGGAGTTCGGCCAGGCGATCGGCTACGGCGAGGACCTGGTCTACAAGGTCGAGTCGGGCACGCGGATTCCCCGCCAGGAGTACCTGGACAAGGCGGACAAGGTGCTGCGGGCGGAGGGGATGATCTCCGCGATGAAGCAGGACGTGGCGGAGGTCCGCTATCCGAAGAGGGTTCGGGATCTGGCGAGGTTGGAGGCGCGGGCGGTCGAGTTGTTGTCGTACGGGAGCCATAACTTGCATGGCTTGTTGCAGACGCAGGAGTACGCGCGTGCGTTGATTGAAACCCGGCGACCCGCGTATTCCTCGGATGAGGTGGCGAGGATGGTGGCCGGGCGTATGGCGCGGCAGTCCATTTTCGAGCGGTCGCCTGCCCCTGAACTCAGCTTCGTTCAGGAAGAGGTGACCCTCCGGCGTCCGATCGGGGGGAGAATGGTGCTGCACCGTCAGCTCCAACGACTCCTGGAGGTTTCCCGGTTGCGGAACGTCGAGGTTCAGATCATGCCGACAGACCGCGAGGACAACGCTGGGATGGGCGGGGAGAGCCAGGTACTCAAGTTCGCAGACGGTTCGGCGGTGGGGCGGGGTGAGGGCGTGTTCGCCGGACGCCCCGTCGCCGATCCGAAGCAGCTCCGGATCCTTGAGCTGCGTTATGGCATCATCCGGGCGCAGGCTCTCAACCCACGGGAGTCGCGCGCCTTCATCGAGCGACTGCTGGGAGAAACATGATCCGCAAGACCTCAGCCGGAGACGCTTCTGAACTGGCTTGGTTCAAGAGCAGCTACAGCAACAGCAGCGAAGGCGACTCGTGCGTCGAAATCGCGGCCTCCCCCGGAGCAATACACGTCCGGGACTCCAAGAACGTCCAAGGGCCCCGCCTCGCAGTCGACCCCACCGCGTGGGCGAGCTTCCTCGCGTACGCGTCGGAGCGCTGACGCGCGTACGCCTCCGGGTGAGCGGTTTTCGGCCGATCGTTACCGAGACCGGGCGGTCTTTCGGAAGTGTCCGGCCACGGGAGTTTCGCGTTGCTAGCGTCATTACCATGAGTCTTCTGACGGAGCAAATTGGCAGCATCCCCAGGCCGCCCGAGCTGGTCAGCGCCTGGGCGGCACACGGTGCCGGGACCCTCTCCGACGACGATCTCGCGGTGGTGGCCGACGCCTCGCTGCGCGACACGATCAAACGGCTCGAAGCGACCGGTTCCCCGGTCGTCACGGACGGCGAGCAGACCAAGTCGAGCTTCGTCACCTATCCGCTGGAGGGCTCGGACCAGCTCGCCCCCGACGGGGTCACCATTCCGTTCGAGGACGGGCACACCCGACAGCTGCCCCGGCTGGCCTCGGGGCCGTTCCGTTACGCGGTGCACGCCGAGCGGTATCTGCGTGCCGCTCAGGAGCATGCGACCGTGCCCGTCAAGCAGGCGGTGATCGCGCCGTCCGCGCTCAGTCTTCTCTATCCGGCTGAGGGGCTGCCGGGATACAGCCGCGACCAGTTCCTGGACGACCTGATCGACCAGGCCGAGGCGGACGTGCGCGGTTGTCTGGACGCGGGCGCGCACGTGGTGCAACTCGACTTCACCGAGGGGCGACTCTCGGTGAAGCTCGACCCGGGCAAGGGACTCCTGCGTTCCTTCGTCGACCTCAACAACCGCCTGCTGGAACGCTTTTCGGCCGAGGAGCGGGCTCGTATCGGCATTCACACCTGCCCCGGCGGCGACCAGGACTCCACCCACAGCCTCGACGTGGACTACGCCGAGCTGCTGCCCGACCTGTTCAGGATTCAGGCGGGGCGCGTCTACATCCAGCTCGCCAGCGAGGCCGACCCGCGCCGTGTGCTGGAGATCGCCGCCCAGAATCTCGGGCCGGACCAGCGGCTGTTCGTCGGCGTCGTCGACCCGATCGACCCCAAGGTGGAGACCCCCGAGCAGGTCCGTGACCGCGTCCTGCTCGCCGCCGAGTACATCCCGGCCGACCGGCTCGGCACCTGCGACGACTGCGGGTTCTCGCCCTTCGCGGACGACAGCTCGACCTCGCGTGACCTCGCCTTCGCCAAGATCGCGGCCCGTGTCCAGGGCACGGCGATGGCTTCGGAGAGTCTCGGCCTCTGAATGAACGCCGACGGGGGCCGTCCCGGACGCGGACGGGGCGGCCCTCCCGCGTGAGCGCAGTCATGGCCGGTCACGCCTTCCGCGTCAGCCGCGCGGTTCGGACGTCCCCCCGTGGGGTACGCTCTCCGGCCGCGATTGGCCAGGGCTCTGGGCCATATGGCACACTGCACAGGTTGCTCGGTTGAGTGCCGATGCTGCGCGCCTCCCGCCGGGAGGACCGGAAGCGAGTCCCACAGTACTCGTCGGCCCATCTGCCTCTCACGGCAGCGCTGGGACGGACGTACGGGAATCTTCCGGGAAGTGTCAGCGGGGTACCGGCCAGGCACCCGGTGGGCGTTCGTCCCCGGTCTCGCGGTCTGTATGGGCCCGCAACCCCTTGGCAGGGAAATCCTTCGGGATTCTTACGTAGAGGGAATGCGACACGCCCGACCGCGTGGGTCGGTAGAGAGCAGTGCACAGCCCGCCCGGGGGCCAGAGCGTTTGAGAGAACAGGACTACTGAGTAGCCATGGCGGGACAGAAGATCCGCATCCGGCTCAAGGCCTACGACCACGAGGTCATCGACTCTTCGGCGAAGAAGATCGTCGAGACGGTGACTCGCACTGGTGCGTCGGTCGCGGGCCCGGTGCCGCTGCCCACTGAGAAGAACGTGTACTGCGTCATCAAGTCGCCGCACAAGTACAAGGACTCGCGCGAGCACTTCGAGATGCGCACGCACAAGCGCCTGATCGACATCCTCGACCCGACGCCCAAGACCGTTGACTCGTTGATGCGCCTGGACCTTCCGGCCGGCGTCGACATCGAGATCAAGCTCTGAGAGGCGCGGAAGAGATGGCAAAGCAGATCAAGGGTGTCCTGGGCGAGAAGCTCGGCATGACCCAGGTCTGGGACGAGAACAACCGTGTCGTCCCGGTGACCGTGGTCAAGGCCGGACCCTGCGTCGTTACCCAGGTCCGTACGAATGACTCCGACGGCTACGAGTCGGTCCAGATCGCCTTCGGCGAGATCGACCCGCGCAAGGTGAACAAGCCCCTCAAGGGTCACTTCGCCAAGGCCGACGTGACCCCCCGCCGCCACCTGGTGGAGCTCCGCACCTCCGACGCCGGCGAGTACACGCTCGGCCAGGAGATCACCGCTGCCGCGTTCGAGTCCGGCGTCAAGGTCGACGTCACGGGCAAGAGCAAGGGCAAGGGCTTCGCCGGTGTCATGAAGCGTCACAACTTCAAGGGCCTCGGCGCCGGTCACGGAACCCAGCGCAAGCACCGCTCTCCCGGCTCCATCGGTGGCTGCGCCACTCCGGGCCGTGTGTTCAAGGGCCTCCGCATGGCGGGCCGCATGGGCAACGAGCGGGTCACCACCCAGAACCTGACCGTTCACGCCGTTGACGCGGAGAAGGGCCTGCTCCTCATCAAGGGCGCGGTCCCCGGTCCGAACGGCGGCCTCGTCCTGGTCCGCACCGCGGCGAAGGGGGCCTGAAGACATGAGCAGCACCATTGACATCATGTCGCCCTCGGGCGACAAGTCCGGGACCGTAGAGCTCCCGGCCGAGATCTTCGACGCCAAGGTCAGCATCCCGCTGATCCACCAGGTCGTCGTCGCGCAGCTGGCCGCCGCCCGTCAGGGCACGCACAAGGTCAAGCGCCGTGGCGAGGTCCGCGGTGGTGGCAAGAAGCCTTACCGCCAGAAGGGCACCGGCCGCGCCCGCCAGGGTTCGACCCGTGCGCCGCAGTTCGCCGGCGGTGGCGTCGTACACGGCCCCACCCCGCGTGACTACTCGCAGCGGACCCCGAAGAAGATGAAGGTCGCCGCCCTGCGCGGAGCCCTCACCGACCGGGCCCGCAACGCTCGTATCCACGTCGTCTCCGACGTGGTCGAGGGCGTGGCGTCCACCAAGGCCGCCAAGACCCTGCTCGGCAAGGTCAGCGAGCGCAAGCACGTGCTCCTGGTCGTCGAGCGGAGCGACGAGGCCGCGTGGCTGTCCGCGCGCAACCTCCCCGAGGTCCACCTGCTGGACCCGGGACAGCTCAACACGTACGACGTGCTTGTCTCCGACGACGTGGTCTTCACCAAGGCCGCCTTCGAGTCCTTCGTGTCCGGCGGGGCTGCGCGACAGACTGCCGAGACCGAGGGGAGCGAAGCCTGATGGCCGAGATCACCAGCAAGACCTTCACGGACCCGCGTGACGTTCTCGTCAAGCCCGTGGTGTCCGAGAAGAGCTACGCGCTGCTCGACGAGAACAAGTACACGTTCATCGTCGCGCCCGGCTCCAACAAGACCCAGATCAAGCAGGCCGTCGAGGCGGTCTTCTCGGTCAAGGTCACCGGGGTCAACACGATCAACCGGCAGGGCAAGCGCAAGCGCACCCGCACCGGTTTCGGCAAGCGCGCTGACACCAAGCGCGCCATCGTGACCCTCGCAGAGGGCGACCGTATCGACATCTTCGGCGGCCCGACTTCCTAACGGGAGTCGGATCGAATCGAAGTCCGGAATATTCCGAGGACTGAGAAATGGGAATCCGCAAGTACAAGCCGACGACCCCGGGCCGTCGTGGCTCCAGCGTCGCCGACTTTGTCGAGATCACGCGGTCCACGCCGGAGAAGTCGCTGGTCCGCCCCCTGCACAGCAAGGGCGGCCGTAACAACGCCGGTCGTGTGACCGTTCGCCACCAGGGCGGCGGCCACAAGCGCGCCTTCCGAGTGATTGATTTTCGTCGTCACGACAAGGACGGCGTGCCGGCCAAGGTCGCGCACATCGAGTACGACCCGAACCGCACCGCGCGCATCGCGCTCCTGCACTACGCGGACGGCGAGAAGCGCTACATTCTCGCGCCGCGTGGCCTGACGCAGGGCAGCCGTGTCGAGAACGGCCCGTCCGCCGACATCAAGCCCGGCAACAACCTGGCGCTGCGCAACATCCCGGTCGGTACGACCATCCACGCCATCGAGCTGCGTCCCGGCGGCGGCGCGAAGTTCGCCCGTTCCGCGGGCACTTCCGTACAGCTGCTGGCGAAGGAGGGCTCCATGGCCCACCTTCGTATGCCGTCCGGAGAGATCCGGCTGGTCGACGCCCGCTGCCGCGCCACCATCGGCGAGGTCGGCAACGCCGAGCAGTCGAACATCAACTGGGGCAAGGCCGGCCGTATGCGCTGGAAGGGCGTCCGCCCGACCGTCCGCGGTGTCGCCATGAACCCCGTTGACCACCCGCACGGTGGTGGTGAGGGCAAGACCTCCGGTGGTCGCCACCCGGTCAGCCCGTGGGGTCAGAAGGAAGGTCGTACGCGTTCGCCGAAGAAGGCGAGCAACAAGTACATCGTCCGCCGCCGCAAGACGAACAAGAAGCGCTAGGAGCGGGTTTAGATGCCGCGCAGTCTCAAGAAGGGGCCCTTCGTCGACGGCCACCTCATCAAGAAGGTGGACGTCCAGAACGAAGCTGGCACCAAGAACGTCATCAAGACCTGGTCCCGTCGCTCGATGATCACCCCGGCAATGCTGGGTCACACCATCGCGGTGCACAACGGCAAGATCCATGTCCCGGTGTTCGTCACCGAGTCCATGGTCGGCCACAAGCTCGGCGAGTTCTCGCCGACTCGCACCTTCCGCGGCCACGTCAAGGACGACCGGAAGTCGAAGCGCCGCTAACCGCGGGGTGGAAACGACTATGACTTACACCGAAGGGACAACCATGGAAGCCAGGGCCCAGGCGCGGTACATCCGCGTCACGCCCATGAAGGCCCGCCGCGTGGTGGACCTCATCCGTGGCATGGACGCCACGGAGGCTCAGGCGGTCCTGCGTTTCGCCCCGCAGGCCGCGAGCGTGCCGGTCGGCAAGGTGCTGGACAGCGCCATTGCCAACGCCGCGCACAACTACGACCACCCAGACGCCACTTCGCTGGTCATCAGCGAGGCGTACGTGGACGAGGGTCCGACCCTGAAGCGGTTCCGGCCGCGTGCCCAGGGCCGTGCCTACCGGATCCGTAAGCGGACCAGCCACATCACCGTGGTCGTCAGCAGCAAGGAAGGAACCCGGTAATGGGCCAGAAGGTTAACCCGCATGGGTTCCGGCTCGGTATCACCACGGACTTCAAGTCCCGCTGGTATGCCGACAAGCTGTACAAGGACTACGTCAAGGAAGACGTCGCCATTCGTCGCATGATGACGAAGGGGATGGAGCGTGCCGGTATCTCCAAGGTGGAGATCGAGCGCACCCGTGACCGCGTCCGCGTGGACATCCACACCGCACGTCCGGGCATCGTCATCGGCCGCCGAGGCGCCGAGGCCGACCGCATCCGCGGCGAGCTGGAGAAGCTGACCGGCAAGCAGGTCCAGCTGAACATCCTTGAGGTCAAGAACCCCGAGGTGGACGCTCAGCTGGTGGCCCAGGCCGTCGCCGAGCAGTTGTCCTCGCGTGTCTCCTTCCGTCGCGCCATGCGTAAGAGCATGCAGTCGACGATGAAGGCCGGCGCCAAGGGCATCAAGATCCAGTGCGGTGGCCGCCTCGGCGGCGCCGAGATGTCGCGCTCGGAGTTCTACCGCGAGGGCCGCGTGCCCCTGCACACGCTCCGTGCCAACGTCGACTACGGCTTCTTCGAGGCCAAGACGACCTTCGGCCGTATCGGTGTGAAGGTCTGGATCTACAAGGGCGACGTCAAGAACATCGCCGAGGTGCGCGCCGAGAACGCCGCGGCGCGCGCGGGCAACCGTCCGGCCCGTGGTGGCGGCAGCGACCGTCCCGCCGGCCGCGGTGGCCGCGGTGGCGAGCGTGGCGGACGTGGCCGCAAGCCGCAGCAGGCTCCCGGCGCCGAGGCCCCCAAGGCTGACGCGACGGCTGCTCCGGCCGCTGAGGCCGCGCCCTCTTCTACCGGCGGAACGGAGGCCTGACCGACATGCTGATCCCTCGTAGGGTCAAGCACCGCAAGCAGCACCACCCGAAGCGCAGCGGTATGTCCAAGGGTGGCACGCAGGTTGCGTTCGGCGAGTACGGCATCCAGGCGCTGACCCCGGCGTACGTGACGAACCGTCAGATCGAGGCCGCTCGTATCGCGATGACCCGTCACATCAAGCGTGGCGGCAAGGTCTGGATCAACATCTACCCGGACCGTCCCCTCACGAAGAAGCCCGCCGAGACCCGCATGGGTTCCGGTAAGGGTTCTCCCGAGTGGTGGATCGCGAACGTCAAGCCCGGTCGGGTGATGTTCGAGCTGTCCTACCCGAACGAGAAGGTTGCCAAGGAGGCGCTCACCCGCGCCGCCCACAAGCTTCCGATGAAGTGCCGCATCGTTCGGCGCGAGGCAGGTGAGTCGTGATGGCGGCGGTTACCAAGGCGTCCGAGCTGCGTGAACTGGGCAGCGAGGAGCTTGTCGACAAGCTTCGCGAGGCCAAGGAAGAGCTGTTCAACCTCCGCTTCCAGGCGGCGACCGGCCAGCTTGAGAACCACGGCCGGCTGAAGCTGGTCCGGAAGGACATCGCGCGGATCTACACCCTGATGCGTGAGCGCGAGCTGGGCATCGAGACGGTGGAGAGCGCCTGATGACTGAGAGCAACGTGACTGAGACGACCGAGAAGAGCGAGCGCGGATTCCGCAAGACCCGCGAGGGTCTGGTCGTCAGCGACAAGATGGACAAGACCGTCGTCGTCGCTGTCGAGGACCGTGTGAAGCACGCCCTGTACGGCAAGGTCATCCGCCGTACGAACAAGCTCAAGGCGCACGACGAGCAGAACGCCGCCGGGATCGGCGACCGTGTCCTCCTCATGGAGACCCGGCCGCTGTCCGCGACGAAGCGTTGGCGCATCGTCGAGATCCTTGAGAAGGCCAAGTAATCCAGGCCGAGTAATCCCTCCGAGGGCATTCCCTAGGAGTAGTTCCGCCAGGCTCGGTGGGGGCCGTACGTACATCACGGCCCCCACCGGGAACCGGCAGACGATCAGGAGATAGACGTGATCCAGCAGGAGTCGCGACTGCGTGTCGCCGACAACACTGGTGCCAAGGAGATCCTTTGCATCCGTGTTCTCGGTGGCTCGGGTCGCCGCTACGCGGGTATCGGTGACGTCATCGTCGCCACCGTCAAGGACGCGATCCCCGGTGGCAACGTGAAGAAGGGTGACGTCATCAAGGCGGTCATCGTTCGCACCGTGAAGGAGCGCCGCCGCCAGGACGGCTCGTACATCCGCTTCGACGAGAACGCCGCCGTCATTCTGAAGAACGACGGCGACCCTCGTGGCACCCGTATCTTCGGCCCGGTGGGCCGTGAGCTGCGCGAGAAGAAGTTCATGAAGATCATCTCGCTCGCGCCGGAGGTGCTGTAAGCATGAAGATCAAGAAGGGCGACCTGGTTCAGGTCATCACCGGTAAGGACAAGGGCAAGCAGGGCAAGGTCATCGTGGCCTACCCCACGCAGGACCGCGTCCTCGTCGAGGGTGTCAACCGGGTCAAGAAGCACACCAAGGCCGGCCAGACCGCTCGTGGTTCGCAGACCGGCGGCATCGTGACGACCGAAGCGCCTGTCCACGTCAGCAACGTTCAGCTGGTCGTGGAGAAGGACGGCAAGAAGGTCGTCACCCGCGTCGGCTACCGGTTTGACGACGAGGGCAACAAGATCCGCGTTGCCAAGCGGACCGGTGAGGACATCTGATGACGACCACCACTGCGCCGCGCCTCAAGACGCGTTACCGCGAGGAGATCGCCGGCAAGCTGCGTGAGGAGTTCTCCCTGGAGAACGTCATGCAGGTCCCCGGTCTCGTCAAGATCGTGGTCAACATGGGTGTGGGCGACGCCGCCCGCGACTCCAAGCTGATCGAGGGTGCCATCAAGGACCTCACCACGATCACCGGCCAGAAGCCGGCCGTGACCAAGGCCCGCAAGTCGATCGCGCAGTTCAAGCTGCGCGAGGGGCAGCCGATCGGCTGCCACGTCACCCTCCGCGGTGACCGCATGTGGGAGTTCCTGGACCGTACGCTGTCGCTCGCGCTGCCGCGTATCCGTGACTTCCGCGGCCTGTCGCCCAAGCAGTTCGACGGCCGTGGCAACTACACCTTCGGTCTCACGGAGCAGGTCATGTTCCACGAGATCGACCAGGACAAGATCGACCGGGTCCGGGGCATGGACATCACCGTGGTGACCACGGCGACCAACGACGACGAGGGTCGTGCCCTCCTTCGTCACCTCGGCTTCCCGTTCAAGGAGAACTGACCGTGGCGAAGAAGGCTCTGATCGCTAAGGCCGCCCGCAAGCCGAAGTTCGGCGTGCGCGGTTACACCCGCTGCCAGCGCTGCGGGCGCCCCCACTCCGTCTACCGCAAGTTCGGTCTCTGCCGTGTCTGCCTTCGTGAGATGGCACACCGCGGCGAGCTGCCGGGCGTCACCAAGAGCTCCTGGTAATTCCCCGGTTCACACGAACCGGTACGGAACCAACCAGACGCTCTCGGTAAGCAACTGGTCGGCGGAAGCCCCGCTCCTCATGCCGTAGGCTTGGGGGGTTGGGCGTCCGTCGCCCGAAACTTACTACGCCGTAGGTCCCCGCACCGCACCCGTCCCGCCTTGAGCGGGGAGAGGGATGGCGCATACAGGAAACCCCGGCGAGAGAGGCCGAAGGCCAATTCATGACCATGACTGATCCCATCGCAGACATGCTCACGCGTCTGCGTAACGCGAACTCGGCATATCACGACACCGTCGTGATGCCGCACAGCAAGATCAAGTCGCACATCGCGGAGATCCTCCAGCAGGAGGGCTTCATCACCGGCTGGAAGGTCGAGGACGCCGAGGTCGGCAAGAACCTCACCCTTGAGCTGAAGTTCGGCCCGAACCGCGAGCGTTCGATCGCCGGCATCAAGCGCATCTCCAAGCCGGGTCTGCGCGTGTATGCCAAGTCCACCAACCTGCCCAAGGTGCTCGGCGGCCTGGGCGTGGCGATCATCTCCACGTCCCACGGTCTTCTGACCGGCCAGCAGGCAGGCAAGAAGGGCGTAGGTGGGGAAGTCCTCGCCTACGTCTGGTAGTCGGGAACGGAGGAAAAGCTCATGTCGCGAATCGGCAAGCTCCCCATCCAGGTTCCCACCGGTGTGGACGTCACCATCGACGGCCGTACGGTCGCGGTGAAGGGCCCCAAGGGTTCCCTCTCGCACACCGTCGCAGCGCCGATCGAGGTCTCCAAGGGCGACGACGGCACCCTCCAGGTGCTGCGCCCGAACGACGAGCGTCAGAACAAGGCCCTGCACGGCCTGTCCCGCACGCTGGTGGCGAACATGATCACCGGTGTGACCCAGGGATACAGCAAGGCGCTCGAAATCAGTGGTGTCGGTTACCGCGTCCAGGCGAAGGGCTCCAACCTGGAGTTCGCGCTCGGATACAGCCACCCGATCGTCGTCGAGGCCCCCGAGGGCATCACCTTCAAGGTGGAGTCCCCGACGAAGCTCAGTGTCGAGGGCATCGACAAGCAGAAGGTCGGCGAGGTCGCGGCGAACATCCGGAAGCTGCGGAAGCCCGACCCGTACAAGGCCAAGGGCGTCAAGTACGCCGGCGAGGTCATCCGCCGCAAGGTCGGAAAGGCGGGTAAGTAGCCATGGCATACGGTGTAAAAATCGCCAAGGGCAAGGCCTACAAGGCCGCTGCCATCAAGCGCCGTCACATCCGCGTACGCAAGAAGGTCTCGGGCACGCAGGTCCGCCCCCGGCTCGTTGTGACGCGTTCCAACCGCCACATGGTGGCCCAGGTCATCGACGACATCGCGGGCCACACGCTCGCTTCGGCGTCGAGCCTGGACACGTCGATCCGCAGCGGCGACGGTGACAAGAGCGCCCAGGCACAGCAGGTGGGTGCCCTGGTCGCCGAGCGCGCCAAGGCCGCCGGTATCGAGGCTGTCGTGTTCGACCGTGGTGGCAACCAGTACGCCGGGCGGATTGCCGCTCTGGCTGACGCCGCCCGTGAAGCCGGGCTGAAGTTCTAAGCCCCGGTTCCGGAGCTAGCGGACGTAACAGAGAGAGGTAAATCCAATGGCTGGACCCCAGCGCCGCGGAAGCGGTGCCGGTGGCGGCGAGCGGCGGGACCGGAAGGGCCGTGACGGTGGCGCTGCCGCCGAGAAGACCGCGTACGTCGAGCGTGTCGTCGCGATCAACCGTGTCGCCAAGGTCGTGAAGGGTGGTCGTCGCTTCAGCTTCACCGCGCTGGTCGTGGTGGGCGACGGTGACGGCACCGTGGGTGTCGGTTACGGCAAGGCCAAGGAGGTGCCGGCCGCCATCGCCAAGGGTGTTGAGGAGGCCAAGAAGCACTTCTTCAAGGTCCCCCGTATCCAGGGCACCATCCCGCACCCGATCCAGGGTGAGAAGGCGGCTGGCGTCGTCCTGCTCAAGCCCGCGTCCCCCGGTACCGGCGTTATCGCCGGTGGCCCGGTGCGTGCCGTGCTTGAGTGCGCCGGCGTCCACGACATCCTGTCGAAGTCGCTCGGTTCGTCGAACCCGATCAACATCGTGCACGCGACCGTGGCGGCCCTCCAGGGTCTGCAGCGTCCCGAGGAGATCGCGGCCCGCCGCGGTCTGCCCCTTGAGGACGTCGCCCCCGCGGCTCTGCTTCGTGCGCGTGCGGGAGCGGGTGCGTGATGGCCCGTCTCAAGATCACGCAGACGAAGTCGTACATCGGCAGCAAGCAGAACCACCGCGACACCCTTCGTTCGCTGGGCCTCAAGCGGCTCAACGACGTGGTTGTCAAGGAGGACCGTCCCGAGTTCCGCGGCATGGCCAACACCGTGCGGCACCTCGTGACGGTTGAGGAGGTCGACTGACATGGCGGAGCAGAAGCCGCTGAAGGTCCACAACCTCCGTCCTGCCCCCGGAGCCAAGACCGCCAAGACCCGTGTGGGCCGTGGCGAGGCGTCCAAGGGCAAGACCGCGGGTCGTGGCACCAAGGGCACCAAGGCCCGTTACCAGGTTCCGGAGCGCTTCGAGGGCGGGCAGATGCCCCTCCACATGCGTCTCCCGAAGCTCAAGGGCTTCAAGAACCCGTTCCGTACCGAGTACCAGGTCGTGAACCTGGACAAGCTGGCCGAGCTCTACCCGCAGGGTGGCGAGGTCACGGTGGCCGATCTGGTCGACAAGGGTGCGGTCCGCAAGAACAGCCTCGTCAAGGTCCTGGGCCAGGGCGAGATCTCCGTGGCACTGACGGTTTCGGTTGACGCCGCTTCCGGCTCCGCCAAGGAGAAGATTGCCGCCGCGGGCGGCTCCGTCACCGAGCTTGTCTGACACGTCTCGGACAAGTTGATGGACTGAACACCCGACCGGGGATGCCTCTCAAAAGGGGCATCCCCGGTTGGTCGTTCCTAGGGGGGCAGGTACGCCGGTAAGGTGGCGTGCACTGTTGCTGTATTGAACCCCGGGGGTCCGCCCCCGGACCCCGAGCCACGCGGACTCTCCGCAGGGGTGGGCGCGTGGCTTTTTGCCTGATATGTATCCGTCGATCCTCAAGACCGTCACCCTTGACGCGCGAGCGCGGGGGTCGCAGGAGGCACCGTGCTCACCGCGTTCGCCCGGGCGTTCAAGACGCCCGACCTGCGCAAGAAGCTGCTCTTCACGCTGTTCATCATCGTGCTGTACCGGTTCGGGGCGCACATCCCCGTACCCGGCGTCAGTTACGAGAATGTCCAGACGTGCGTCGACGCAGCGCAGAAGGGCAACAACAGCCTGTTCGGGCTGGTGAACATGTTCAGCGGCGGAGCGCTGCTGCAGATTACGATCTTCGCGCTCGGCATCATGCCGTACATCACGGCAAGCATCATCCTGCAGCTGCTGACTGTGGTCATCCCCCGACTCGAAGCCCTCAAGAAGGAAGGGCAGTCCGGTCAGGCCAAGATCACCCAGTACACCCGATACCTGACAGTCGCCCTCGCGGTGCTCCAGGGCACCGGCCTGGTGGCGACCGCCCGCAGCGGCGCGCTCTTCAGCGGCTGCCCGGTCGCCTCGGAGATCGTCCCCGACCAGTCGATCTTCATCACCGTCACGATGGTCATCACGATGACCGCCGGTACGGCCGCCGTCATGTGGCTCGGTGAGATGATCACCGACAAGGGCATCGGCAACGGCATGTCCATCCTGATGTTCATCTCCATCGCCGCCGGCTTCCCCGGCGCGCTGTGGGCCATCAAGGAGAGCGGCAAGCTCGCTCAGGGCTGGATCGAGTTCGGCACGGTCATTCTCATCGGCTTCGTGATGGTGGGACTGGTCGTCTTCGTCGAGCAGGCTCAGCGCCGGATCCCCGTCCAGTACGCGAAGCGCATGATCGGGCGCAGGTCCTACGGCGGTACGTCCACGTACATCCCGCTGAAGGTCAACCAGGCGGGTGTGATTCCCGTCATCTTCGCGTCGTCGCTGCTCTACATCCCGGCGCTGATCGCGCAGTTCTCCAGCTCGCAGTCCGGCTGGAAGACCTGGATCGAAGCCCACTTCATCAAGGGTGACCACCCGTACTACATCGCGACCTACTTCGTACTGGTCGTGTTCTTCGCCTTCTTCTACGTGGCGATCACGTTCAACCCCGAAGAAGTCGCGGACAACATGAAGAAGTATGGTGGCTTCATCCCGGGCATCCGGGCAGGTCGACCTACTGCCGAGTATCTGAGTTACGTACTCAACCGGATCACTTGGCCGGGCTCGCTGTACCTGGGGTTGATCGCTCTCGTACCAACGATGGCGTTGGCAGGCTTCGGTGGCGCGAACCAGAACTTCCCGTTCGGCGGGACAAGCATCCTGATCATCGTGGGTGTGGGTCTGGAGACCGTGAAGCAGATCGAGAGCCAGCTCCAGCAGCGTAATTACGAAGGGTTCCTCCGCTGATGCGAATCGTCCTCGTCGGACCGCCCGGTGCCGGCAAGGGAACGCAGGCTGCGTACCTCGCCGAGAACCTCTCCATTCCGCACATCTCCACAGGTGACCTCTTCCGCGCCAACATCAGCCAGGGCACCGACCTCGGCAAGCAGGCGAAGAGCTACATGGACGTCGGGAACCTGGTTCCCGACGAGGTCACCATCGCGATGGCGCTGGATCGGATGGGGCAGCCGGACGCCACGAACGGCTTCCTTCTGGACGGCTTTCCCCGCAACGTCTCGCAGGCCGAAGCGCTCGACAAGGCGCTCACGGCCGAGGGGTTGCACCTGGACGCCGTGCTGGATCTGGAGGTCGACGAGGACGAAGTGGTCAAGCGGATCGCCGGTCGGCGCATCTGCCGCAACGACAGCTCGCACGTCTTCCACGTCACATACAGCCCGCCGGAGGAGCAGGGCGTGTGCGACGTGTGCGGCGGCGAGCTGTACCAGCGGGACGACGACTCCGAGGAGACGGTCCGCACGCGGCTGGAGGTCTACCACACGCAGACCGAGCCGATCATCGACCACTACCGTGAGCAGGGCCTTGTGGTCACCATCTCCGCGCTGGGCAAGGTCGCCGAGGTGACCAAGCGCGCGATGGCGGCTCTGGAGGAAGGGGGCCGGGCCGCATAGGTCCGGTTCACCGCGCTTCATCAAGTACGGCACAGTGATACGGCCGGGGCGCCCCCGATGGGGCACCACGGCCGTACTGCTGTCCGGGGACTACCGTGGATGTCCCGCCGCGAGCGCCGCGGACGACGACAATTGACCGACCCAGCGATTCATCGACCGAGTGAGGCAGGCCGCCGGCATGGTGGAGATCAAGACCCCCGAGCAGATCGCGAAGATGCGTGAGGCGGGGCTGGTCGTGGCCGCGATCCACGCGGCCACCGGCGAGGCCGCGGTACCCGGCGCCACCACGAAGGACCTGGACGAGGTCGCGCGCAAGGTCCTCGCCGACCACGGCGCGAAGCCCAACTTCCTTGGCTACGGCGGGTTCCCCGCGACGATCTGCACCTCGGTCAACGAGGTCGTGGTGCACGGGATCCCGGACACCAAGACCGTGCTGAAGGACGGCGACATCATCTCCGTCGACGCCGGCGCGATCGTGGACGGCTGGCACGGCGACGCGGCCTTCACCGCGTTCGTCGGCGACGGTCACGCACCGGAGCTGATCGAGCTGTCCCGCGTGACGGAGGAGTCGATGTGGGCGGGGATCGCCGCGATGCGGCTCGGTAACCGGCTGGTCGACGTGTCGCGGGCGATCGAGACGTACATCCGCCGCCAGCCGAAGCCGGGCGGCGGGAAGTACGGCATCGTCGAGGACTACGGCGGGCACGGCATCGGCAGCCAGATGCATATGGACCCGCACCTGCTGAACTACGTCTCACGCAAGCGCGGCAAGGGCCCGAAGCTGGTGCCCGGCTTCTGCCTGGCGATCGAGCCGATGGTGTCGCTCGGCACGGCGCAGACGGAGGTCCTGGCCGACGAGTGGACGGTCATCACGACCGACGGCACCTGGTCCTCGCACTGGGAGCACTCGGTCGCGCTGACGGAGGACGGCCCCCTGGTGTTGACGGCGGTCGACGGCGGTAAGGCGAAGCTGGCGGAGCTGGGCGTCACGGCGGCGCCGGATCCGCTGGGGTGATCGGCGGCCTTTGGGGTGAGCCGTATGGGGCGCACCGGGGTGTCCAAGGATTGACGATCTCCGAGCGTGGGCAAACTCAACGGATTCGTCTTTTCGAGGGCCCTGCCGTAGACTGACTCGTCGGCTCTGGTGTATCCGTGTGCCCACATACGGTGTCCAGAATCGATCAAGGTAGCCGATTCGAAGGGCGAAGCGTGGCCAAGAAGCAAGGTGCCATCGAAATTGAGGGCACCGTGATCGAGTCCCTCCCGAACGCCATGTTCAAGGTGGAGCTCCAGAACGGTCACAAGGTCCTCGCGCACATCAGCGGCAAGATGCGGATGCACTACATCCGGATCCTCCCTGATGACCGGGTCGTGGTGGAGCTGTCTCCCTACGACCTGACGCGTGGCCGGATCGTCTACCGATACAAGTAGATCTTGCCTCACCCCGCCTCACGGGGTGCCGGCACTGACCCGGAGAACCTCACACCATGAAGGTCAAGCCGAGCGTCAAGAAGATCTGCGACAAGTGCAAGGTGATCCGCCGTCACGGCCGGGTCATGGTCATCTGCGACAACCTGCGCCACAAGCAGCGCCAGGGCTGACGCACGACCCCCTGCCTCTCGCAGTACTTCGCGCGACGCGAGCGAAAACGTATATACGCAGTGTCCGACGTCATCCGCACCAGCTGATGGCGCCGACACCCCCGGCGGAGGCCGGAGACCCGGAGAGAACGTCCGGGAGAGTCACTGCGGAAGACCTCCGAAATCACCCAGGAGCCATGCATGGCACGCCTCGCAGGCGTTGACCTCCCGCGCGAAAAGCGCGTCGAGGTCGCCCTCACCTATGTCTTCGGCATCGGGCGCACCCGGTCCAAGGAGACCCTCGCCGCCACCGGCGTCGACCCCAACGTCCGCGTCCGCGACCTTGCCGAGGAAGACCTCGTCAAGATCCGTGAGTACGTGGACAACAACCTCAAGACCGAGGGTGACCTCCGTCGCGAGATCCAGGCCGACATCCGCCGCAAGGTCGAGATCGGCAGCTACCAGGGTCTGCGCCACCGTCGCGGCCTGCCGGTCCACGGCCAGCGCACGAGCACGAACGCCCGTACCCGCAAGGGTCCGCGTCGCGCCATCGCCGGCAAGAAGAAGCCGGGCAAGAAGTAGTCCTCAGCGGACGCTCATCAGCGGTCTTCGCTGTAGGACCGACCACCTCCCGTAGGAGTA
Organism: Streptomyces sp. NPDC050433; assembly: GCF_044458565.1. Taxonomy (NCBI): domain Bacteria; kingdom Bacillati; phylum Actinomycetota; class Actinomycetes; order Kitasatosporales; family Streptomycetaceae; genus Streptomyces; species Streptomyces sp. NPDC050433. Next base: position 95,904 of record NZ_JBITIB010000001.1, read on the forward strand.
ATAGATGCCCCCCAAGGGTCGTCAGGGCGCTGCCAAGAAGGTGCGCCGCAAGGAAAAGAAGAACGTCGCTCACGGGCACGCCCACATCAAGAGCACGTTCAACAACACCATCGTCTCGATCACGGACCCCTCGGGCAACGTGATCTCCTGGGCCTCCGCCGGCCACGTCGGCTTCAAGGGCTCGCGCAAGTCCACCCCCTTCGCCGCGCAGATGGCCGCCGAGTCGGCCGCCCGCCGCGCGCAGGAGCACGGCATGCGCAAGGTCGACGTCTTCGTCAAGGGTCCCGGCTCCGGCCGTGAGACCGCGATCCGCTCGCTCCAGGCCACCGGCCTGGAGGTGGGCTCGATCCAGGACGTCACCCCCACCCCGCACAACGGCTGCCGCCCCCCGAAGCGTCGCCGCGTTTGATTCTTCGCACCCCCTGAGGGTGCGGATCGCGGGCGGTACGGGGCCTTCGTCCCGTACCGCCCGTACCCTTGTTCTGTTGGCATCAAATAGCGGGTGCCAAGACTGGAGGCAATTCCATGCTTATCGCTCAGCGTCCGTCGCTGACCGAAGAGGTCGTCGACGAATACCGCTCGCGGTTCGTGATCGAGCCCCTGGAGCCGGGTTTCGGCTACACGCTCGGTAACTCTCTGCGTCGTACGCTCCTCTCCTCGATCCCCGGAGCCGCTGTCACCAGCATCCGGATCGACGGGGTCCTGCACGAGTTCACCACCGTGCCGGGCGTCAAGGAGGACGTCACCGACCTCATCCTCAACATCAAGCAGCTCGTCGTCTCCTCGGAGCACGACGAGCCGGTCGTGATGTACCTGCGCAAGCAGGGCCCCGGCCTGGTCACCGCCGCCGACATCGCGCCCCCGGCCGGTGTCGAGGTCCACAACCCGGACCTCGTCCTGGCGACGCTGAACGGCAAGGGCAAGCTGGAGATGGAGCTGACCGTCGAGCGCGGTCGCGGCTACGTCTCCGCCGTGCAGAACAAGCAGGTGGGCCAGGAGATCGGCCGTATCCCGGTCGACTCCATCTACTCGCCGGTGCTCAAGGTCACGTACAAGGTCGAGGCGACCCGTGTCGAGCAGCGCACCGACTTCGACAAGCTGATCGTCGACGTCGAGACCAAGCAGGCCATGCGCCCGCGTGACGCCATGGCGTCCGCCGGTAAGACCCTGGTCGAGCTGTTCGGTCTGGCGCGCGAGCTCAACATCGACGCCGAGGGCATCGACATGGGCCCGTCGCCGACGGACGCGGCGCTCGCCGCCGATCTCGCCCTGCCGATCGAGGAGCTTGAGCTCACCGTTCGGTCGTACAACTGCCTCAAGCGCGAGGGCATCCACTCCGTGGGTGAGCTGGTGGCGCGGTCCGAGGCGGACCTGCTCGACATCCGCAACTTCGGCGCCAAGTCGATCGACGAGGTCAAGGCGAAGCTGGCCGGCATGGGCCTGGCCCTGAAGGACAGCCCGCCCGGATTCGACCCGACGGCCGCGGCGGACGCGTTCGGCGCGGACGACGACGCGGACGCCGGGTTCGTGGAGACCGAGCAGTACTGAAGCCTTTCCGTGGACGACCGTCTGCGGGGAACTGACACCGGTACCTGATACGGCCGGTGCAGATATGAAGGAGTAACACCATGCCGAAGCCCGCCAAGGGTGCCCGTCTGGGCGGCAGCGCCGCGCACGAGCGGCTGCTTCTCGCGAACCTCGCGAAGGCGCTGTTCGAGCACGGCAAGATCACGACGACCGAGGCCAAGGCCCGCCGGCTGCGTCCGGTCGCCGAGCGTCTGGTCACCAAGGCGAAGAAGGGCGACATCCACAACCGTCGCCTCGTTCTCCAGACGATCACGGACAAGAGCATCGTGCACACGCTGTTCACCGAGATCGCTCCGCGTTACGAGAACCGCCCCGGTGGCTACACCCGCATCACCAAGATCGGCCCCCGTCGTGGCGACAACGCCCCGATGGCGGTCATCGAGCTGGTCGAGGCCCTGACCGTGGCGCAGAAGGCCACCGGTGAGGCCGAGGCCGCGACGAAGCGCGCCGTCAAGGAAGACGCCCTCAAGAAGGACGCCCTCGCCAAGGAGGACGCCCCCGTCGAGGACGCCAAGCCGGTCGAGGCGGAGTCCACGGACGAATCCAAGGACGAGTCCAAGGACGCCTGACCGTTTTCCAGGTCGCAGGACGGGCCCGCATCTCCCCGTAGGGGCGGTGCGGGCCCGTCCCGTTTCGAGAGGAGCTGCGGGTGAGTGAGGACATCGAGGGTGCGGCGCCCGGGTTCGTACGGGTGCGGCTCGATCTGAGTTACGACGGGAAGGACTTCTCCGGCTGGGCGCGGCAGGCCACCCGGCGGACCGTCCAGGGGGACATCGAGGACGCGCTGAAGGTCGTGACGCGGTCGGCGCGGACGTACGACCTGACCGTCGCGGGGCGTACGGACGCGGGCGTGCACGCCCGCGGGCAGGTCGCGCACGTCGATCTGCCCGCCGAGCTGTGGGCCGAGCACCGGGAGAAGCTGCTGAGGCGCCTCGCGGGGCGCCTCGCGCACGACGTACGGGTGTGGAGGGTCGAGGAGGCGCCCGAGGGCTTCAACGCCCGTTTCTCGGCGATCTGGCGGCGGTACGCCTACCGGGTCACCGACGATCCGGGAGGCGTCGACCCGCTGCTGCGCAGCCATGTCCTGTGGCACGACTGGGCGTTGGACGTGGACGCGATGAACGCGGCATCGGCCGGGCTGCTCGGCGAGCACGACTTCGCCGCGTACTGCAAGCGCCGCGAGGGCGCGACGACGATCCGCACCCTCCAGCGGCTGGACTGGGAGCGGGACGCGCACGGCGTCGTCACCGCGACCGTGCGGGCCGATGCCTTCTGCCACAACATGGTGCGCTCGCTCGTCGGCGCGCTGTTGTTCGTCGGCGACGGGCACCGGCCCGTGGAGTGGCCCGCGAAGGTGCTGGCCGCCGGGGTACGGGACTCGGCCGTCCATGTCGTACGGCCGCACGGCCTCACCCTGGAGGAGGTCGGCTACCCGGCCGACGACCAGCTCGCCGCGCGCAACCGGCTGGCCCGCAACAAGCGGACCCTGCCGGCCGCCGGCACCACGGCGTCAGTCCTCGACGGGTGCGGTGGCTGCTGCTGACGCCTGGGTCTCGCCGCGCTCGCGGATCTGGAGGAAGGTGAACTCCGCGACGTCGTCGCCGATGGTGTAGACGTCCTTGTCGCTCTTGACGACGTCCTTGCCGTTGGTGAAGCCGCCGACCGTGAAGTACACGTACCGGCCGATGGAGTTGGTGGTCTTGCGGCAGATCGTGCCGCCCCGGCAGAACGTCTCGACACCCGACCCGGAGAGCGACGCCAGACCGCCGCGCGCCTCCTTCTTCGCCTTCAGCGCCTGCGTCTCCGTGGAGAAGACGGCGACGCCGACGGTCACCGCCGTGTCGCCGCGGGTGTACGTCGCGCGGATGACCTGGTCGCAGGTGTTGGCGGCGAGGATCGAGCCGAGGGCGCCCTGGGTCGCGCCCGCGCAGTTCGTGGTGCGGTTCGTCGCGCCCTTGGTGTAGTCGCGGTCGCCCTTCGTCAGCTTCGAGCCGGGGAAGAGGGTGTCGGCGCTGAGCGGCGCCGTGTCCTTGTCCTCGGTGGAGATGAAGTCCATCGGGTCCGGCGGCGGCAGCGGCACCGCGTCGGAGAAGGACGGCTCGGGCTCGGCGCTCTCGCTGGGCAGGCCGGGCGCCGCGGGCAGGTCGCTCGCGTTCTTGTCGTTCGCCCGGTCCCCGCCGTCGCCGTTCATGGACACGACGGCCGTCGCGACGATCGCCGCGACGGCGGCGGTCGCCAGCACACCGCCGCCGATCAGCATCCACCGCCTGCGGCGGGTCCGCTGTGCCGAGGCGTCGGCGAGCGCGGCCCAGTCCGGTGTCTGCCCCTGCGGGTCACTCGGTCCGTACGGCCCCTGTGGGGGCGGCCCGTAAGGCCCCCCTTGACCAAAGCTCATGGCGGGAGTTTACCGCCGGACCCGGCCGCCGCCGTAAGCGGAATTCGGTTGGAGAGTGGGACCTTGGCGGTGACAATGCGAGGCATGGGACATCTGGAGGCCGCGCACCTTGAGTACTACCTTCCGGACGGGCGGGTGCTCCTCGGCGACGCCTCGTTCCGGGTGGGCGAGGGCGCCGTCGTGGCGCTCGTGGGTGCCAACGGCGCGGGGAAGACGACGCTGCTGCGGCTGATCGCGGGGGAGCTGCAGCCGCACGGCGGCACGGTGACCGTCAGCGGCGGGCTCGGCGTCATGCCGCAGTTCGTGGGCTCGGTGCGCGACGACCGTACGGTCCGTGACCTGCTGGTCTCGGTCGCGCAGCCGCGGATCCGCGAGGCGGCCCGCGCGGTGGACGAGGCCGAGCACCTGATCATGACGGTCGACGACGAGGCCGCGCAGATGCGGTACGCGCAGGCGCTCAGCGACTGGGCGGAGGCGCGCGGGTACGAGGCCGAGACCCTGTGGGACGTGTGCACGACGGCCGCGCTGGGTGTCCCGTACGAGAAGGCGCAGTTCCGCGCGCTGACCACGCTGTCGGGCGGCGAGCAGAAGCGGCTGGTGCTGGAGGCGCTGCTGCGCGGGCCCGACGAGGTCCTGCTGCTGGACGAGCCGGACAACTATCTCGACGTGCCGGGGAAGCGATGGCTGGAGGAGCGGCTGGGGGAGACCCGTAAGACGGTGCTGTTCGTCTCCCACGACCGGGAGCTGCTGGCCAGGGCGGCGGAGAAGATCGTCAGCGTGGAGCCGAGCCCGGCCGGGTCGGACGTGTGGGTGCACGGCGCCGGTTTCGGTACGTACCACGAGGCCCGGCGCGAGCGTTTCGCGCGCTTCGAGGAGCTGAAGCGGCGCTGGGACGAGGAGCACGCGCGGCTGAAGGCGCTGGTGCACCGGCTGCGGCAGCAGGCGGCGATCAGCCCCGACATGGCGTCGCGCTACCGGGCGATGCAGACGCGCTTCAAGAAGTTCGAGGACGCCGGGCCGCCCCCCGAGCCGCCGCGCGAGCAGGAGATCCGGATGCGGCTCAAGGGCGGCCGGACCGGGGTGCGGGCGGTGACGTGCACCGATCTGGAGCTGACCGGGCTGATGAAGCCGTTCTCGCTGGAGATCTACTACGGCGAGCGGGTCGCGGTCCTCGGGTCGAACGGCTCCGGCAAGTCGCACTTCCTGCGGCTGCTCGCGGGCGACACGTCGGTCGCGCACACGGGGGAGTGGAAGCTGGGCGCGCGTGTCGTGCCCGGCCACTTCGCGCAGACGCACGCGCATCCGGAGCTGCTGGGGCGGCCCCTGGTCGACATCCTGTGGACCGAGCACGCGAAGGACCGGGGCGGCGCGATGAGCGTGCTGCGGCGGTACGAGCTGGAGCGGCAGGGGGACCAGCCGTTCGACAAGCTGTCGGGCGGGCAGCAGGCGCGCTTCCAGATCCTGCTGCTGGAGCTGGGCGGGACGACGGCGCTGTTGCTGGACGAGCCGACGGACAACTTGGACCTGGAGTCGGCGGAGGCGTTGCAGGACGGGCTGGAGGCGTACGAGGGGACGGTGCTGGCGGTTACGCATGACCGGTGGTTCGCGAGGAGCTTCGACCGGTATCTGGTGTTCGGTTCGGACGGGGTGGTGCGGGAGTCGGTGGAGCCGGTGTGGGACGAGCGGCGGGTGGCGCGGGCGCGGTGATCTTTTCCAGCCCGTCCGGCGTTCGAGGTCCGGGGTCCGGGGCCGAACCCCGGGCGGCGTCCTCGTTTTGACCCGTACGGCGCACCCTGGGTATCCTTCTGGTTCGTTATGCGTATTGGCTTGTTCATTCTCACGTGAGAGGCCCTTACGCCGGTCCACCGGGCCGATGATCCAGCGGCAGGCACGGGTTGCGTCCCCGTATGTCTGCCAGGGCTGTCGTGATCGTCCGGGTGGCCTTGTCAGGACCCACTCACTGAAGAAGCGAAGGCTACGACCGTGCGTACGTACAGCCCCAAGCCCGGCGATGTCACGCGCCAGTGGCACATCATCGACGCGCAGGACATCGTCCTGGGCCGTCTGGCGACTACGGCAGCGAACCTCCTCCGGGGCAAGCACAAGCCGATCTACGCCCCTCACATGGACATGGGCGACTTCGTCGTCATCATCAACGCCGACAAGGTCCACCTGTCCGGCAACAAGAAGACCCAGAAGATGGCGTACCGCCACTCCGGCTACCCGGGTGGTCTGCGTTCCGTCCGCTACGACGAGCTGCTGGCCAAGAACCCCGAGAAGGCCGTGGAGAAGGCCATCAAGGGCATGATCCCCAAGAACACCCTGGGCCGTCAGATGCTCTCGAAGCTGAAGGTCTACGCGGGGGACCAGCACCCGCACGCCGCTCAGCAGCCGGTCCCGTTCGAGATCACCCAGGTCGCGCAGTAATTCCGGCCACCGCCTAAGACGAAAAGAAATCTGAGGAACATCGTGGCCGAGACCACTGCAGAGACCCCCGTCGACGCCCCCGAGGGCGAGGAGACCTTCGCCGAGGTGACGACTTTCGAGTCGGAGACCCCCGTCGAGGGCGAGTACACCTCCGAGTCGCTGGCCTCCCGCTTCGGCGACCCCCAGCCGGCCGCCGGCCTGGGCCGTCGTAAGAACGCCATCGCCCGCGTCCGGATCGTTCCGGGCACCGGCAAGTGGAAGATCAACGGGCGTACGCTTGAGGACTACTTCCCGAACAAGGTCCACCAGCAGGCTGTCAACGAGCCCTTCAAGGTGCTTGAGCTGGACAACCGCTACGACGTCATCGCCCGTATCTCGGGTGGCGGCGTCTCCGGCCAGGCCGGCGCCCTGCGCCTCGGTGTGGCCCGTTCGCTGAACGAGGCGGACGTCGACAACAACCGCGGTCCGCTGAAGAAGGCCGGCTTCCTGAGCCGCGACGACCGTGCGGTCGAGCGTAAGAAGGCCGGTCTGAAGAAGGCCCGCAAGGCGCCGCAGTACAGCAAGCGCTAAACGCTCGCTCGGCCTTACCACGCCATGGCCCTTACGGCTTCACGGCGTATGTATGGCATATGTTCGCCCCGGCGGCACTCTGTGCTGCCGGGGCGTTCGTTTTCCGGGCTCTTCGGGGCAACAACCTGAGCACTTTTCGGAGGGACAGCTGTGGGACGACTCTTCGGCACGGACGGCGTGCGCGGTATCGCCAACGCGGATCTGACGGCGGAGCTGACGCTCGGCCTCTCGGTCGCGGCGGCACATGTACTCGCCGAGGCGGGCACGTTCGAGGGCCATCGGCCGACGGCGGTGGTCGGGCGCGATCCCCGTGCGTCGGGTGAGTTCCTGGAGGCCGCGGTGGTCGCGGGTCTCGCGAGCGCGGGCGTGGACGTCCTGCGCGTCGGTGTGCTGCCCACCCCCGCGGTGGCGTATCTCACCGGTGCGCTGGGCGCCGACCTCGGCGTGATGCTCTCCGCGAGCCACAACGCCATGCCGGACAACGGCGTGAAGTTCTTCGCGCGCGGCGGTCACAAGCTGGCCGACGAGCTGGAGGACCGGATCGAGGCCGTTTATGACGAGCACCGCACGGGTGCCCCGTGGGAGCGGCCGACCGGTGCGGGCGTGGGCCGGGTCCGTACCTACGACGAGGGCTTCGACCAGTACGTCGCGCATCTGATCGGGGTGCTGCCGAACCGGCTCGACGGGCTCAAGGTCGTCCTGGACGAGGCGCACGGCGCCGCCGCCCGCGTGTCGCCGGAGGCGTTCACGCGCGCCGGCGCCGAGATCGTCACGATCGGCGCGGAGCCGGACGGCCTGAACATCAACGACGGCTGCGGCTCCACCCATCTGGAGCTGCTGAAGGCCGCGGTCGTCGAGCACGGCGCGGACCTCGGCATCGCGCACGACGGCGACGCCGACCGCTGCCTCGCCGTGGACGCGGCGGGCGAGGAGGTCGACGGCGACCAGATTCTCGCCGTGCTGGCGCTCGCGATGCGCGAGGCGGGCACGCTGCGCGGTGACGCGGTCGTGGGCACGGTCATGTCCAACCTCGGCTTCAAGATCGCGATGGAGCGTGAGGGCATCACCCTCGTACAGACGGCCGTTGGCGACCGTTACGTACTGGAGTCGATGAAGGAGCACGGTTACGCGCTGGGCGGCGAGCAGTCCGGGCACGTCATCGTCCTCGACCACGCGACGACCGGCGACGGCACGCTGACGGGCCTGATGCTGGCGGCGCGCGTGGCGAGCACGGGCCGTTCGCTGGCGGACCTGGCGGGTGTGATGCGGCGGCTGCCGCAGGTGCTGATCAATGTGCCGGATGTGGACAAGTCGCGGGTCACGACGTCGGCGGAGCTGGCGGCGGCGGTGGCGGAGGCCGAGCAGCAGCTCGGGTCGACGGGCCGGGTGCTGCTGCGGTCGTCGGGTACGGAGCCGCTGGTACGGGTGATGGTGGAGGCGGCCGACATCGAACAGGCGCGGGCGGTCGCGGGGCGGCTGGCGGACGTGGTGAAGTCGGCGCTGGGGTAGGGGAGTTGGGGTACGGGAGTTGAGGTGGGGGAGGTGGGGGCCGGATTGCCGGCCCCCTTCCTCGTGTCAGTTCCCTGGATCAGACCTTCTGGGCGCGGTCGTAGACGTCGTGGCGGACTTCGGGTGGCTGGTCGCCCTGATCGCAGCATCACCACGCAGGACGAGCAGCCTCGCGTACTCCTCCCGGCGGCCGAGCCGGCCGAGCTGGAGTACTGGGCACAGCGGAGCGACGGTGACCCGCTCCCCCTCCCGGACGCGGCGCCGGAGCGCCCGGTGAGCCCCCAACGGGCGGGTGAACGGCTCCTGTTCGGTACCGCCGCCCGGGGCTGATCGCGGCAGTCACGGATGCGAGCGGCGCAGTGGCACCACGTTCCACCACGTCAGGCAGCGCAGGACCCACTCCAGCGGCCCGTACCGGAAGCGGGCCAGCCACCAGCGGCTGAAGAGGGCCTGCGCGGTGAGAATGACCGCCGCCAGGGCCATGGCGGTGACCCAGCGGGAGGAGTACCGCAGCTCCAGCGGACCGGCTGCGGCGACCACGACGAGCGTCGCGGTGAGGTAGTTGGTCAGCGCCATCCTGCCGAGCGGTTCGAGGACTGCCGACAGCGGCCGGCCCAGCCGGGTGCGCAGGACGAGCAGCAGCGCGGTGGCGTACGCGGCGGCGCCCAGGAGACCGGCCGCCGCGGCGATCCGCGTGGCGTACGGTCCGGCGGACGGGTAGATGTGCTCCCACCAGCTGACGGCGACCGTACCGACGGCGGCCAGGACGAGTACGACGGCGAGTTGCCCGGTACGGCGGTCCAGCGTGCGGGCGACACCGAGGCGGGCGACGGCGAGCCCGAGCAGGACCAGCCCCGGGTTGGTCGCCAGCCCACCCCCGGCGAGGGTGACCGAGGCGACGAGCCCGAGCAGCCCCGCGGGAAGTACCACCCAGGTCGGCAGCCACGAGGCGGGCAACAGGATCAGCAGCCCGAAGACCGCGTACGGAAGCAGCGCCTCGCCGGGTTGCAGCTGCTGGTGCGCGAGGCCCAGCAGGCCCAGGACCACCAGTCGGCGCACCAGCAGCAGCCGGGGGCGGGGCGACCGGCGTGCCGCGCTGTCCAGGAAGATCGCGAAGCTCAGTCCGAAGAGGAACGCGAAAATGGGGAAGAACCGCTGATGGACGAAGTAGTCCAGGAACGCGGGGACCGGATAGACATTGAGAGCGTCGTCGCGTTTGGACATCTCCATCATCTGATACGGGAGATTGACCAGAAGGATGCCGCAGAGCGCGAAGCCGCGCAGTGAGTCCAGCGCGGTGATCCGGCGTGACGCCCGCGCGGCGGGTTCCTGGGCGGTGGCCTGGTCGGTCGAGGTCGTGGTGTTCATGGTGTTCACGGTGCGGCAGCGGCACCGTACGGCACTTCGGCCGGATGGCCGTTCCCCATCGGCCGGACGGCCGATACGGGCTCCTCCCCGGGGCTGCCCCTGCCTCCGCCTCCGGGGACCGTTTCACTCCGGGAGGCCGGAATGCCCCGAGACCGTGCCCGTCGCCCACGCCCACGCGGCGATCTCCACCCGGTTGCGCACGGCCAGCTTGGACTGGATGTTCGTCAGATGCGTCTTGACGGTCCCGAGCGACAGAAACAGGTCCCCGCAGATCTCCTGGTTGGTGCGCCCCACCGCGACGAGCCGCGCGACGTCCAGCTCACGCGCCGTCAGCGCCGCTCCCGGGTCACGGCCGCCGGAGGCGGACGGACCGCGCCGGCCCTCCAGTTGACGCAGCAGCCGTACCGTGACCGCCGGGGAGATCAGCGCGTCCCCGCGTCGCGCGGCCCGTACCGCCTCGACGAGCAGCGCGGGGCTGGCGTCCTTCAGCAGAAACCCGCAGGCGCCGTGCCGCAGCGCCCGGCTGACGTAGTCGTCCTGGTCGAAGGTGGTGATCACGACGACGCGCATCCGGTCGGCCGACTCGGGTCCGGCCAGGATGCGTGTGACCTCCAGGCCGTCGAGCGCGGGCATCCTGATGTCGACGAGGCACACGTCCGGCCGCAGCCGTCTGGCCATCTCCACGCAGGTGGCACCGTCGGCCGCCTCGCCCACCACCTCGATACCCGGCTGGGCGTCCAGGATCAGCCGGAATCCCGTACGGACCAGATGCTGGTCGTCGGCGATGAGCACCCTGGTCACCGAGGACGCGGTGACGTCTGCTGCCGTCGTCTCACTCACCTGGCCGATCCTGCCATGTCCGCCTCAGGCGGCTGATCCGGCCATGTCCAGCACGGGGAAGACGCCGACGACCCGCCAGCCGCCGTCCGGTGTCCTGCCCGCCTCCAACAGCCCTTCGACCGCTGCCACCCGCTCCTGGAGCCCCACCATCCCGAAGCCCCCACGGCCTCCGACCGGTGACGGTGCGGGCGGCGCGGCCGAGGGCGTGTTGTTGATCTCCACTCGCAGTTGTCCGTCCTCCGCGTCCACCCGTACGGCCACCAGCGTTCCGGGGGCGTGCCGCCGCGCGTTGGTCAGCGACTCCTGCACCACGCGGTGCACGGAGAGCTCCACCTCGGGTGCGAGTCGCGCCGAGCGGGCGGGGGCGGCCACCGAGAGCGTGGCGTCCATGCCGTCCTCGCCACCGGAGAAGCCGGAGACCATGCCGGCCAGTTCGGTGAACAGTTCGCCGGGCCGCTGCGGTGTGCCGTCGACCTCCCGCAGCACCCGCACCAGGCGGCGCATGGAATCCAGCGTCTCCATACCGGACTTCTGGATGCTCTCCAGGATCGGTTCGATGTGTTCCGGCGCCGTCGCCCGGATGGCCAGCCCGGCGTTCGCCTGCACGACGATGCCGGTCACATGGTGGGCGACGAAGTCATGCAGGTCGCGGGCCAGCTCCATCCGCTCCGCCTGGCGGACGCTGTCCATCGCGCGGGCCTGGCTCCTGTCCTGCATGCGGAGGAAGCAGCCGAGGGCGACCACCGCACCGACGCCGAAAGCGAGCGAGTAGGAGCCCGCCAGCATGCCCGGGTTGTTCAGCCGTACCGGGCCGAGGAGCACCGCGATCCCCAGCGCGACGGTGACGTACGGCCGACCGGCCCGCCGGCAGGTCCGGGCGATCAGGATGAGCAGGCATGCCGACTCCAGCATCCCCCAGCCTCCGCCGGCCTTGAGATCCCTGAGCGCCATCACCCCCGTCACCACCAGCGAACCGCACGCCGCGGCCCAGGCACGCCGCTCCAGGGACAGCCACCGGTAGGGCAGCTGCAGCAGTACAGCTGCCACCGGCCCGGACACCAGAGGCAGCAGCCAGCCACGCTCGGAGGTGCGCAGCCCCCCGGTGGCCACCACGTCCCCGAGCCACACCGCGGCGAGCACCGCGTACAGCGCGACGGACAGGGCTCTGTGGACGGGCGAAGAGGGAGGCGGGGCGGTCTTCGGCGGGTCCGCGGTCAGCGGGGAATGCGCGTTCACCACGCGGAGACTAGCCGACGCGGGCCGTCCGGCGGGTCGGCCGAATGGCCGACCCGGGTACTGGGCCCGGGAGTTCGGTTCGGCCTCCGACGGCGGATCAGGCCCGCGTCCCCCCGGTCCTCTTCCAGAGGTACCTCTGGATCAGCAGCGTGAGCGTTCCCGCGAGGACGATGCCGCCCAGGTTGATGAGGAGTTGGACGCTGGAGCCCCACACTTGGTCGAGGTCCCCGTAGCCGAGAGCGACCGCCGCGTTCGCGGCGGCGGGGACCGTGGTGACGGAGATGGCGACACCGACCAGCAGTCCGGACTTCGCCGAGGTCAGCGAGAGCATGCCGGCGACGCCGGCCAGGATCGCGACCACGAACGAGAACAGGTCCGGCGCGTAGATGAAGGCGGTGCTTGGACGGGGCGCCTCCAGCATGGACTCGCTGAACAGGCCGAACGCGTTCATCAGCAGGCTGAAGCCCGTCGTCAGTATCATCGCGGCGGCGAACCCGACCAGCAGCGCGGCCAGCGCGCGCAGGGCGAGCCGCGCGGAGCGCCGTACCACCGCCGTACAGAGTCCGGCGAGCGGCCCGAACTCCGGCCCCACGGCCATCGCGCCGACGATCAGGATCGCGTTGTCCAGCACCACACCGCACGCGGCGATCATCGTCGCGAGGGTGAGGAACGCGAGATACGTGACCGAGAGGGTGGACTCCTCGTGGGTCGCCTCCGCCAGGTGCTCCCACAGCACGGCGTCCGCGCCCTCGCCCGGAGCGTCGGCCTCCGCCTTGTCGGCGCGGCGGGACAGTGAAAGCCCGATGTCCTCGACGGCGATCGAGCCGCTCTTGTCGATGCCGAGGTCGCACAGGTCGGCGATAAGTCCGTCGCCCGCCTCGCGCGCGACGTCGCACAGGACGAGATCGCCCGCCGGGTCGCGGGCGGCGCCGGGGAGGACGACCAGGTGGGTGGTGCCGACGGTGCTCTCCACCGTACCTACGACCTCGTCGGTCAGGTCGGCGGGGACGATCAGGCGCAGATGCAGCACGGTGGCTCTCAGACGCTCGGTTGGAGTTGTCAGAGCTTGCGGAGTGACAGGCGCTGGACCTTGTGGTCCGGGCCCTTGCGGAGGACCAGAGTGGCACGGCCGCGGGTGGGCGCGACGTTCTCCAGCAGATTGAGCCGGTTGACGGTGCGCCAGGTGGTGCGCGCGTAGTCGAGGGCCTCCTCCTCCGTGACCTGGGTGTACTTCCGGAAGTACGAGGACGGATTCTGGAAGGCGGTCTGGCGCAGCTCGCGGAAGCGGTTCAGATACCAGCTCTCGATGTCCTCGGCCCGTGCGTCGACGTACACGCTGAAGTCGAAGAAGTCCGCGAGCCCGACGCGGGTGCGGCCGTCCTGGCCGGGCAGGGCGGGCTGGAGGACGTTCAGGCCCTCGACGATGAGGATGTCGGGGCGCCGTACGGTCAGCCGCTCGTCCGGCACGATGTCGTACTTCAGATGGGAGTAGACGGGCGCGGTCACCTCGTCCTTGCCGGCCTTGATATCGGCGACGAAGCGGGTGAGGGCCCGGCGGTCGTACGACTCCGGGAAACCCTTCCTCGACATCAGCCCGCGCGCCTGCAACTCCTTCATCGGCAGCAGGAACCCGTCGGTGGTCACGCGCTCCACGCGCGGGTGCTCCGGCCAGCGGGCGAGCAGCGCCTGGAGGAGCCGTGCGACGGTCGACTTCCCGACGGCGACGCTCCCGGCGACGCCGATCACGAAGGGCGTACCGCGCTGGGCGCCGTGGCCGTTGCCGGCCTCCCCGAGGAACGTGTTGAGCGCGCCCCGGAGTTGGCCGGTGGCCTGCACGTACAGGTTGAGCAGCCGGGAGAGCGGCAGATAGACGTCCCGCACCTCGTCCAGATCGATGACGTCGCCGAGCCCGCGCAGCCGCTCGACCTCCTCGGCACTGAGCGGCAGCGGCGTCTTGTCACGCAGCGCGCTCCACTCGGCACGGCTGAGGTCGACGAAGGGGGTCGGCCCGTGCTCGGCCCGGCGCTGGGCGCTCGGCGGCGGCGTTGACGAAGACGGTGTGATCACGTGGCCATTGTCGGGGGTGGGGCGGAGGTTGTGGGGGTGGGGTGGGTCACGTGAGGGCCCAGGGTAGGTCGGAAGACCGGGGTGTCCGGGCTGGAACCGAAGGCGAGTTCCGCGCGTGATCGATTCCGGTGCCCTGCGGTGCCGGACATATGAGCGACGCGGAATCGTGATCAGCAACATCGGGGGTTGGCGCACCATGAGCTTCGGCGAGGATGGGCCCGGGCAGCGGGCCGAGGCGGCGGAACAGGGCTCCACGGCCACGCGGTTGAACCAGCTTCCCGCGGACGGCCCCGCCTCAAGCCCCGGCGGCACGTCGAAGCTCGTGTCGACGCCGGCCGAGAAGAAGGCCGCCGCCGACACCATCGCCAACGAACTGCTGACCAGTACCAAAAAGGCGGGCAACCACGCGGACGAGGCCAACGCCGGCGCTGTCGGCGCGCTCAGTGGATGGGCGACCGCCGGGGCACTCAAAAAGGTCCAAACCACGTGGGACGGGCAGGTGAAGACGCTCCTGGGCCGCCTGAGCAAGGAGCGCGACGGCCTCAAGGGCGCTGTCGGCACCCTCTCGGGGGTCGACAGCGCGCGCCGCTCCGAGCTGTACGGCATCAAGACACCGTCGGCGTTCGACGGTTACCAGTGAGCCACCGCAGGCCACCGCCATCGCAGAACTCTGAAGCGCCCCAGGGGAAATGAGCATGCTGACATATCGCGAAGTCATGACCACCGACTTCGGGAAGCTCTCCTCCGCCGCCGACATGTGGAAGTCGATGGCCGAGGAATTCGGGAAGGTCGAGAAGCGCTACCGGGACGGCGTGCAGAAAATCACGCTCGGTGACGTGTGGCTGGGGGAGAGCGCGAGCGCGGCGTCCTTGAACTTCGCGGCCACCCGGTACGAGTACCAGGCCGCCCAGACGCAGGCGAAAGCGACGTCGACACTGCTGCGCAACGCGCACGACCAGTTCGTCGAGTTGAAGAAGCGGCTGGAGACCGCGCGCGCCGACGCCATCAAGGCGGGCATGAAGGTCTCGGAGCAGGGCAATGTCGCCTTCGACTACGAGAGTGCCACCGAGAGCGAGCGCAACGCGCTCCGTAACGACCCGGACTACGCCAAGAGCGTCCGGGACAGCGAGCAGTCCTGGGCCGACTACATCAAGTCCTGTGTGAAGGCCGTCAACGACGCGGACAAGGACTTCCAGAAGGACCTCGAAGCCGTTGTCAAGGACAGCGGTGGCGCCAAGAACGACGGCACAGCGGGCGGCTTCAACGGCAACGCCGACAACGTCGCGAAGGCGGACGACCAGCAGAAGCGGGAGCGCATGGAGCTCGCTTCGCTGGGGATGCGGGACAACGAGACCCTGGACGACTACATTCAGCGTCTCCAGAGGGAGGTTGTGGAGAAGGGGACCGGCAGTAAGCGGCTGGCGGACCTTTTCGCCGCCGTCCAGAAGGGCACGATCACCGCCGGCGCTTTCGCCGCCGCGGTCGGCGGGACCCTGAGTAACTCCTGGAAACTGTTCAAGTACGTGAAGGACACCAAGGACGTCACCGCGCCGGGCACCAAGATCTCCACCATCATCAACAGCCGCCTGGCCGGGGCCGCGCCCGGAAGCCTGTTGAGCAAGGTTCCTCCAGGCCTGGTCAACGCCGTCACCGGGTCCGACGAAGCGGCCCAGTTCGGCACGTACCTGCGGAACGGTTCCTGGATCGTGCCGTCGGCCGCCGAGGCCAATCTCGTCAGGGTCGCGCAGACCGGGGGCCTCGCGAACGCCGCGTCGGCCGCCGGATGGCTCCGGGGCGCGGGTGTCGTCGGCGGCGTCGCGGCAACGGCCTACGGCGTGGCCAACTTGGCCACGTACGACGTCGATATGATCAAGGCCGATCCTTCGAAGTTCGCCACCGACCTCACGGGAACGGCGTTCAACGCGTCGCTGACCGCGCTGACCGTGGCGCCCAACCCGGTCACGGCGGGCCTGGCGATCGGCACAGGCGTGGCGTACGCCGGCGCTCTGATCTGGGACAACCACGAGGCCATCGGCAAGGGACTCGACACGGCCGGCGACTGGGTGGGCGACAAGGCCTCGGACATCGGGGGCGGTATCGCCGACGGGGCGAAGAAGCTGGGCGGCGCCCTCAACCCGTTCGACTAGCGAGGGAAAGTCATGCACACGGCTATCAGCCCGTTCACGCTCGCGTCCTGGAAGGGGAAATCTCCGGCCGGGGGCAAGCAGTTCGGCTGGCAGGGCACTTCTCCGGAGTTCGGCGACATCCAGGTGGTGCACCCGGCGGGCCCTTATGCGCGGGAAAAGATCACCACGGCTGTGCAGGGTGGTCTGATTCCCACGGCCACGTTCGAGACGCGTGGCTTGCACGCGGATGACCTGTCGATGCCGACCCTCAATGGCGCGACGCTCCGGGTGGGCGACGCGGTCGTGCGGATGAGCCGGAACCGGTGGGCGCAGACGCACCGGGGGCGCTCCCTGCGTATGACGTATCTGGGCGACGCGTACACGCTCACGGCGATCAACCGCCGGGCATACACGCTGTCCCGGCGGCCCGACGCCGAAGACCCCGGCGTCGTCGTCACGGTGCGGCAGTCGGGGCGCGGAAGCGGCAGGAAGGCAACCGTGCAGGCGGCAGGCCGGGTCCTGCCCGCCGATGTCGCCCTCGCGGCTCTCTTCTCCGGAGTCGACCGCTCCGTGCTCACACGGCGCGGCGTCGTACGGGCGGCGTTCGCAAGGATGTTCGCCTTCTGGGCCGGAATCTATTCCTGAATGTCTATCAAGTGAGTGTGTATGCCTTCGTTCGATATTTCCCGGTCCCGCTTCCGGCTGGCGGACGAGCACGTGATCGTGCTCTCCGAGCTGGCGACAGGGGACGAGGTGCCCGACGAGTTCGCGGCGGCCCAGAAGGAGTTGCTGGACTGCGGTCTGATCGATGAGGACGGGAAACTGTCCCCTCTGCTGCTGCCGCTGATGGAGACGGTCCTCTCCCCCGGGGTGGTCATCTCGCTGGAGGCCGCCGGCCGGCAGGGCAAGCTGCACCACGGCATGCTCATCGGCGCGGACCACGTCGTCGCGCACGAGGCGTGGCCGGGCGTGCCCGAGGCCGAGTACTCCTGCGTCGAGCCGAAGACGCTGGTGTGGAAGCTCTCCGACATGGTGAACCTCCAGCGCTCACAGCGCTCCTCGGCAGGACCGGACACGCTTCCTTCCGTCGTGGAGACGACGATCGGCACCGTCGAGGCGGGTCTCGCCGCCCTGGAGGGCGAGGGAATCGTACAATCCGCCCACGACGAGCGCGCGGCGATCCGCCAGGCCCTTGCGACGGGCGGCGACCTCGGCGAGCAGGCGCTGACGCTCGTCGCCGACCTGATCTCCGAGCTCCGGTCGAGCTGGCGTCTGACCTCGGCCTGGCAGACTCATCACGAGGGCCAGGACGCTGCGGAGACGCGCGGCTTCGCCGTCTGGGACTGCGGCCCTCTCGGCTACTGGCTGCGGGAGCTGCCCGCCGAGCCGGTGGCCGAGGAGCGGATCACCCCGGCGAGCACCTTCAGGCTCGTCCGCGTGGAGGCCAAGACGATCTGGACGCGGATCACCGGCCTCCTGCCCGACGAGGGCGAACTCCGGGACGCCGCGGCACGTCAGCCGGGCAAGGGCTGAGCGCACGCAAACGTATCCGAGGTACAGCTCGTACTGCCAGGGGCGTTGGGCCGGGCAGCGGCGTCAGCCCTTGCGCACCCGACCGCGTCGCCGCCACGCGCCCGTCAGTCGGCCCGTGATGTAGCACGTCGCGATCGTCGAGAGGGACGCGCGGAGCCAGCCGATGTCCGGGTCCCACCAGGCGTACGCCGTGACCGGCACGAACAGCAGCAGCGCCGCGACCCGCAGCACCCACCAGCGCGGGCGGCGCGGCACCGTCGGGCCGCCGGACGGGTCGCCGGAGAGGGTGTCCACGATGCCCGCGAAGAAGCCGCGGCGGGCCAGCACCCGGGCGCCGGCGAGGGTGGTGAGGACTTCGTCGCGGGTGCCGAAACCGGCCGGTATCGGCGGCAGGCCGAGCGCGGCCACCAGGGCGGACTGGCGGCGGGCCGGGTCGTCCGAGCCGCGCAGGAGGTTGGTGACCGGGCGGGTGTCGGCGAGGCCGTACGCCGTCGCCAGCGTCCCGGCCGTGGCCGCGACGGCAGCGTGGTCGGGGACCGGCGCCGCCGGGTCCCAGTCGTGGTCGGCGACCTTCTTGCCCTGCTGGAGAAGCGTGAAGCCGTACCGGTCGCCGGTCCGGCGCAGGACGAGCGCGGGCCACGGCTCGCCGGTGGTGAAGTTGTCGGCGGCGGCCGTGAGCCGGTCCTCGCCGAGGAGCGTGGCGCGGATGCCGGGCTCCGGGTCGGCGGCGAGTTCGACGTACGAGGACCGCCCCGGCGCCGGGGCTATCCGCAGCGGGACACCGCACATCAGCGCGGCGTCGGCGACGGTGTGCGGCGGGGCCGCGACGAGGGCGAGGCAGTGCGGGGAGACGGGGGAGGAGGCGGAGGCGGACGCGGTCTCGGCCCCGGCAGGGTCCCCCGGCGGCTTCGGCCGCGAGAAGAACGGCGTCCGCGCCGCCACATGCATCCGTACACCCGCCCGGAACTCCAGGAACTCGCCCCGCGCGTCCCCCAGATACCCCCACGGGAACTCCGTCGCGTGCACCCCCACCGCCCGGAACTGCTCCAGCGCCTCCCCGTGCCGGTCCGCCAGCAGCAGCATCAGCGCCAGGTGGTTGCGGACCCCGGCCACCTCCGGATCGCCGTGCGGGTACGCGTCCGACAGCTCCCGCGCCCGCTCCAGCGCCGCATGGATCCGGGACGGCTCTATCCGGTCGCCCTCCGCCGGCGGGCCGTCGGCCACCACGTCGTACTCGACGGCCGCCAGCAGCGGCAGCGCGTGCAGCTTCGAGCCCGGCAGGGCCTCCGCCGCCGCGCGTTCGGCGAAGTCGAACATCTCCTCGTGCGTGCCGTACCACTTGTCGCACAGGTACTGGAGCGCCGAGACATGGCAGCCGTAGTGGTGCGGCGCGCGGGCGGTCGCCTCCGCCCAGTACGCGTCGAACACCTCGCGCGGCGCCTGGCTGCCGCGCGCGTGCGTGAGCGCGACCTGCCACGGAACGGGGTCTGTGGGGTTCAGCTCGGCCGCCGCGCCGATCACCGGCACCGCGTCGTCGAGCAGCGCGAAGAACGCCTGGAACTGGTCGCGCGAGACGCTGCTCGCGCGGGCGCCCGTCCGTATCTCCCACGCCTGCTGGACGCAGTGCTCCGCCTTCACCAGTACGGCGTCCGGATCCCGCGGCGACTCGGCGAGCCACGCGTCCAGCCAGCCGGGGCTGTGCAGCGCGCTCTCGGCCAGCCGTGGCACGTATCCGCCGCGCCGCTCCCACTCGGCGCCGACGCGGGTCGCCGCCAGCAGGTCCCTGGCCGGGACGTGGTCACCCGCGTACGCGGCGGTGAGCGCGGCGCGCAGCTCGGGCGTGGGCGGGTCGAGGACGACGGACGCGTCGGGGGGCAGATGCGCGCCGACGGCGGCCCCGTGGCGGAGCATCCGCGGCAGGGTGAACAAGGTGCGAAGCGTCGCGGTGATCGTCACGGTCATCCATTGAAGGCGGTCGGTGGTGGCCGCCACCAGAGGCTTTCGATGACAAAGCCGTATCGCATGCCCCGGCTACGAGGGCCGGTCGGAACGCTGTCGCCCTCAGGCGCTCTCGGGCCTGATCCCACCCCTGGGAGCCTGCCTCTTCGATCACGAGCTAAGCCAGGGCCAGTACGTATCGATCATGGAGATCGGTCGGATTCATTGGCGCCGTACAAGCGGATCACCGTCGACCGGAGCTGTCTCGATGCGGCCCGCGCGTCCAGTCGCCCGGTTCGGATCTGTTGGTCGGCGGCATGCCCGAGTGCGATCGTCGCGGCGACCAGCCAGTCCGTCTCCAGTTCGGTCGTGAACTCGCCGCTGTCGCGCCCGCGGCGGATCAGGGCCGCCAGGCGCTGCTCGATCGGCATGTGGCGTGAGGCGTCTGCCTCTGCGTCGCTGCTTGAGTGATCGAATGCTGTCTGCTCGGCCAGCAGCATTTCGACTGCGGTAAGGAATCGGGAGAGGGCTTCGGTGGCGTGGCCGGCCTCGAGGTCTGCGGCATCAAGCGCGGTGAACGCTCGATGGCTCAACTCGTCGCGCACCGCTGTGACCAGGGCTTCGCGGGTGCCGAAGTGCGCGTAAGCAGTCTGTCGTGTCACGCCGGCCTCGCCCGCGATGTCGGACATGCTCGCCTCGGGACGCTCGGCAAGCACCTGGATCGCCGCCGACACCAAAGCGGCACGGTTGCGCGGGACCTCCACTCGCTGACGGCGACGCCTTATCTCTGACATGGTTGACAACGATAACAGGAACGCTAACCATGACAGGCATGTCAGAGATAACTGTGCGGGCGGCGCACCGCCTGCTGATCGACTACACCCGCGACATGGCTCTCTCCGACGAGGATCCCGCCCAAATCGTGGACCGCACCTTCACCGAGGATGCGGTCTGGGTGACCGACGGCACCGATCTCTCTCGCGACCAGTTGATTGCACACGCGGCCCCGGCCCGCAAGAACGTCACCGCGAGTCAGATGCAGATCGATGACCTCCTCGCCGACGACCACCGCTTTGCCGCACGCTGCCGCCTCAACACCGAACACCGCAAGCTTGGGCACATGGTGATCGAGTGGATCCTGGTCGGCGAAATCGCCGAAGACGGACGGGTGCAGCACATCCACCAACTCGGTCGCACATGCCGAGCGGGGGAAACCTGACGGACGCCGAGTGGGCGATGCCAGCGCCTGAAGAATCCTCTCGAAATCTTCGGCTGTTGCTGCACAGAAGTCTTGATCACCCATGGTGATGTCGGCCATCGTGTCATTGAAGTCGCGAGCCTCTGGTTCGGATTCCCGAATCAGACGGGCGGGCACCATCATCCAATTTCTCGCCGACCTGAGCATCCACTCGGTCTGCTCAGGCGTCTCCCGCAGAGCCGACTCGAACACCGCCTTCAATTCGTCGCGAGGCTCCGCGAACCGCCACCCAACGAAAGCGAGTTGAAGGTATCCATGGATGGGGTGCCGTTCCGTACCCTCCCCGCTCACCGTAACCCCCCGACATCCACCGCGACCCCATCCGGCACGATCCCCACCACCGGCGGAAACAACATCCCGCCGTCCTCACTGCCCGCGTCCAAAGCCACCCCCGCAGGACCCGGCAACAACGGCACCATCACATCCAGCAACCGCGCACCCGGAACGGTTCGGTACACCCATTCCCGTCCGGCCTCACCACGCGCCCACGCAAACCGCGCCAACGCCCCCTCATCCGAGAACGCACAGATCCACCGCACACCACCCTGATCCGCCGACCACAAATCCCCGGCCGCATCCAACGGCACCAACATCGCCGCACGCCGAAACTCACCCAGCAACATCGCGAACTGACGCTTCGCGGTGGTCAATTCATCCACAGCTGCCGGCTCGGGCGTCGGCTCGGGCTTCCTGACGCGCGGTCGGTCGCTCCGCCTCGGGCCAGTCAACCAATTCGGTCAGTCTCGACGGGCGGCCAGGCCGCACTATGTCGTCCCCGTTGTCACGCATAGTCGAGACGCTGTCTGTCACGAGAGAGGATTCGCCAGCAAGCTCCTCGCCTCAGCAGGCCTGGGCCGGAAAGTCGTCCGCGAGCGCTCCCGAACCCGCGGGACCGGCCGCCGTAGGCTGCCGACCATGTGCGGAATCGTGGGTTACGTCGGCGGACAGTCGGCGCTCGATGTGGTCATCGCCGGTCTCAAGCGGCTCGAATACCGCGGCTACGACTCGGCCGGTGTCGCGGTCCTCGCCGACGGCGGACTGGCCTCGGCCAAGAAGGCGGGCAAGCTCGTCAATCTGGAGAAGGCGCTGGTGGAGGTGCCGTTGCCGAGCGGCAACACCGGCATCGGCCACACCAGATGGGCCACCCACGGCGGCCCGACCGACGCCAACGCCCATCCGCACGCCGACAACGCGGGCCGTGTCGCCGTCGTACACAACGGGATCATCGAGAACTTCGCCGCCCTGCGCACCGAGCTGTCCGACCGCGGCCACGACCTGTCCTCCGAGACCGACACGGAGGTCGTGGCACATCTGCTCGCCGAGGCGTTCTCGTCCTGCGGCGAGCTGGCCGAGTCGATGCGGCAGGTGTGCGGGCGGCTGGAGGGCGCGTTCACGCTGGTCGCCGTGCACGCGGACGAGCCGGACGTGGTCGTGGGCGCGCGCCGCAACTCGCCGCTCGTGGTGGGCGTGGGCGACGGGGAGGCCTTCCTCGCCTCGGACGTCGCCGCCTTCATCGCCCATACGCGCTCCGCGATCGAGCTGGGCCAGGACCAGGTGGTGGAGCTGCGCCGCGACGGTGTGACCGTGACCGACTTCGACGGCGCTGACGCGCAGGACAACGTACGCGAGTACCACATCGACTGGGACGCCTCCGCCGCCGAGAAGGGCGGCTACGACTACTTCATGCTCAAGGAGATCGCCGAGCAGCCGAAGGCCGTCGCCGACACCCTCCTCGGACGCGTCAACGCCGAGGGCTCGCTGACCCTGGACGACCTGCGCATCCCCTCGCGGGTGCTGCGGGCTGCCGACAAGGTCGTCATCGTGGCGTGCGGGACGGCGTTCCACGCCGGGCTGATCGCGAAGTACGCCATCGAGCACTGGACGCGTATCCCGTGCGAGGTGGAGCTGGCGAGCGAGTTCCGCTACCGGGACCCGATCCTGAACACCCGTACCCTCGTCGTCGCGATCTCCCAGTCCGGCGAGACGATGGACACGCTGATGGCGCTGCGGCACGCGCGCGACCAGGGCGCCACCGTCCTCGCCATCTGCAACACCAACGGCTCGACGATCCCGAGGGAGTCGGACGCCGTCCTGTACACCCACGCGGGCCCCGAGATCGCGGTCGCGTCGACGAAGGCGTTCCTGACGCAGCTCGTGGCGTGCTACCTGGTCGCGCTGTATCTGGGGCAGCTGCGCGGCACGAAGTACGGCGACGAGATCCGCGCCGTCATCCGCGAACTGTCTCGGATCTCCCGCGAGGTCGAGCGCGTGCTGGAGACGATGGAGCCGGTACGGGAGCTGGCGCGCTCGCTCGCGGACAAGCGGACGGTGCTCTTCCTGGGGCGGCACGTGGGCCACCCGGTGGCCCTGGAGGGCGCGTTGAAGCTGAAGGAACTGGCGTACATGCACGCCGAGGGCTTCGCGGCCGGCGAGCTGAAGCACGGCCCGATCGCGCTGATCGAGGAGGACATGCCGGTGGTGGTCGTCGTACCGTCGCCGCGTGGGCGTTCGGTGCTGCACGACAAGATCGTGTCGAACATCCAGGAGATCCGGGCGCGGGGAGCGCGGACGATCGTGATCGCGGAGGAGGGGGACGAGGCGGTGGTGCCGTACGCGGACCATCTCATCCGTGTCCCGGTGACACCGACGCTCCTTCAGCCGCTGGTCTCGACGGTGCCGTTGCAGGTCTTCGCGTGCGAGCTGGCGACGGCGCGCGGCAACGAGGTGGACCAGCCGAGGAATCTGGCGAAGTCCGTGACAGTGGAGTGAGAGGCAGGACAGTGCGGTGATCATCGGGGTGGGGATCGACGTGGCGGAGATCGAACGCTTCGCGGCGTCGCTGGAGCGCACACCGGCCATGGCCGAACGGCTCTTCGCGGAACGGGAGTTGCTGCTGCCCAGCGGGGAGCGGCGCGGTATCGCCTCGCTGGCGGCGCGCTTCGCGGCCAAGGAGGCGCTGGCGAAGGCGCTGGGCGCGCCGGCCGGGCTGCACTGGACGGACGCCGAGGTGTACGTCGAGGAGAGCGGGCAGCCGAGGCTGCGGGTACGGGGCACGGTGGCGGCGCGCGCGGCGGAACTGGGCGTGCGGTCCTGGCATGTGTCGCTCAGCCATGACGCGGGGATCGCGTCGGCGGTGGTGATCGCGGAGGGGTGACGGCTGCTCTGGTGGGGCGATCGCGAGGGGTGACGCCCCACGGTTTGCGGCAGACTCGGAGTCATGCGTACCGCCTACAGCGTCGAGACCGTACGGACCGCCGAGCGGGAGCTGATGGACCGGCTCCCCGACGGCGTACTGATGCAGCGCGCGGCGGCGGGACTCGCCGCCGTCTGCGCCGATCTGCTGCGGCGGGGCCCGGGGCGGGTGTACGGGGCGCGGGTCGTCCTGCTCGTCGGCAGCGGCGACAACGGCGGCGACGCGCTGTACGCCGGGGCCCGGCTGGCGCGGCGCGGGGCCGGGGTGTCGGCGGTGCTGCTGAACCCCGACCGGGCGCATGCCCGGGGGCTTACGGCTCTGCTGGCCGCACGCGGTCGGGTCGCGGACGACCCGTTCGCCGTACTGGCCGCCGCCGATCTCGTCGTGGACGGCATCACCGGCATCGGCGGGCGCGGCGGGCTGCGCCCCGACGCGGTGCCGGTGGCACGGGCGGCGCGCGGTTCGGGCGCGGTGGTGGTGGCCGTCGACCTGCCGAGCGGCGTCGAGGCGGGCAGCGGGGAGGTGGTGGGGGAGGCGCTGCGGGCGGACGCGACGGTGACGTTCGGTACGTACAAACCGGCCCATCTGATCGACCCGGCGCGGGAGTACGCGGGGGCGGTACGGCTCGTCGACATCGGCCTCGGCGCGGTGCTGCCGTCGGTGCCGGAGCTTGAGGCACTCCAACACGCGGACGTGGCACGGCTGTTGCCGGTGCCGACGGGCGAGAGCGACAAGTACCGGCGGGGTGTCGTCGGGGTGGTCGCCGGTTCGGCGCGCTATCCGGGCGCGGCGGTACTGGCGGTGTCGGGCGCGCTGCACGGCGGCGCGGGGGCGGTGCGGTACGTGGGGCCCGCCGGTGACGCGGTGATCGCCCGCTTCCCCGAGACCCTGGTCCACACCGGCCCACCGGCCAAGGCGGGCCGCGTCCAGGCCTGGGTGGTCGGCCCCGGCCTGGGCGACGAGCCGGGCGTCTCGGACGCGCTGGCCTCCGACGTACCGGTCCTGATCGACGCGGACGGCCTGCGCGGCCTGGACGCCGCCGCCGTACGCGCCCGTACGGCCCCGACGCTGCTCACCCCGCACGCCGGGGAGGCGGCGGCGCTGCTGGGGGTCCCCCGCGAGGAGGTCGAGTCGTCCCGCCTCGCGACGGTCCGCGAACTGACGTCCCGCTACGGCGCGACGGTCCTGCTCAAGGGCTCGACAACCCTGGTGGCCTCCCCGGACCCCTCGGCCCCGGTCCGCGTCAACTCCACCGGCACCCCCTGGCTGGCCACGGCGGGCAGCGGCGACGTGCTCTCGGGCCTGACGGGCTCGCTGCTTGCGGCGGGCCTGGAGGCGCGGGACGCGGCCTCGGCGGGCGCCTACCTCCACGGCCTGGCGGCCCGCCACACGGCGAAGGGCGCCCCGGTGAGCGCGGAGGACGTGGCGGGGGCGGTGCGGGGGGCGTGGCGGGACGTGGTGGCGGAGGGGTGAGGCGGGCCGGGCCGGGAAGGGCGCCTGGGGCTCAGTTCGCCATGGCGACGTTGTGCCGTAGGAGTTCGACTCCGTCTTCGGAGCCGTACGCCGAGAACCTGCTGGACAGGTCGCGGATCTGCTGGACTTCGCCCTGACCGGCGACGGGGACGATCCGGCGCACTGGACCGCGATCGAGTGCAATCCGAACGGCCAGTGGGGCTGGCTCCCGGACGCGCAGGACATTACAAACGCGTTCGCAGACATCCTGAGTACGAGAGGGGGCAGCAGGCCATGACGATGCCCGCCGCCTTGGAGACAGACGCCCTAGGTCTGCGGAAGGCGATGGCGAACGCTCTCGCCGAGGACGGCGTCCTTGACGATCCGGCCTGGCGGCTGGCCGTGGAGACGGTGCCCCGACACCGGTTCGTGCCGGGTTTCTACCTGCCCGCCGTCGAGCGGGACCGGCATGGGCTGACGGTGTGGGAGCCGGTCACCGCCCAGCTCGACTACGACCGGTGGCTGGCCGCCGCGTACTCCGACACCACGCTCATCACGCAATTCGGCGGCGACGAACCCGACTGGACGCAGCCTGCCGTACGCCACGGCGGCGCACCGACCTCCTCGTCCACGTTGCCGTCCCTGGTCGTGCGGATGTGGGCGGACGCCGAAGTCGCCGAGGGACAGACGGTGTTGGAGATCGGCACCGGGACCGGCTACTCGACCGCGCTCGCCTGCGAACGGCTCGGCTCCGCCAGCATCACGAGCGTCGAGGTGGACCCGCACCGGCTGGAGACAGCCGCGAACGCGCTGCACGGGTGTGGCTACACCCCGACCCTCGCCGTGGCCGACGGACTGTACGGGTACTGGCCCGAGGCGAAGTTCGACCGGATCGTCGCCGCCTGCTCCTTCCGCGCCGTGCCCCCCGCCCTGCTCGCGCAGGCCCGGCCGGGCGGGAAGATCCTGCTCACCCTGTCGGGCTGGCTCTACGGCTACGCCCGCGTCCTGCTCACCGTCGCCGAGGACGGCACCGCCGATGGCCGTCTGCTGGGCGGCACCGTGTCCTTCATGCCGGCCCGCACACACGCGCCGCCGGCCTTCGGCAACCCCGCCCACTGGGCCGTAGGACCGGACGCGAAGGCCCGCACCTCGCGGCACAGCCCGGAACGGATCAGCGCAGCGACCGACGAAGCCTTCCACCTGCGATTCCTGGCCCAAAGCGCCGTGCCCGACGCCCAGATGACCACCGTCGGCGACGTGGTGCACCTGATCGACGTCGTCACCGGATCCGCCGCCACCCTCACCCCCGACGACGGCGTATGGCAGGTGCGCGAGGGCGGCCCGGTGAAGCTCTGGACGTGCGTCGAGCACGTCTTGGACGCGTACGACGCGGCAGGCCGGCCGGGGCCGGAGACGTTCACGCTGCACGTGTACAACGCAGGGCAGCACCTGCGGCACCCGAAGATCCCCGACCTGCGACTGCTCCGGAATTAGGGTCGTCCGAACCACCGGCAACGTGCTACCCGTTGGGGATGACTGACGAAGATGATCCTCTCGGCGGGGCGTCGGAGGACCACCACGATGCCGTCACCGCGGTCGCGGTTTCCCCGGACGGACAGTTCGGGGCGACCTGCGCGCGCTCCGGGGAGATTCGGATGTGGGAGCTGCGCCACGGCTGGCTGAACTCCTATGTGGGCGGGCTCCAGGACGGGCCGGTGGAGAGCGCCGCGTTCATCGGGGACGCCAAGCGGCCCACGTTGCTGACCGCGGGGCCGTCGGCGTCGCTGTGGACCGTGACCGCCGAGTCCTTGGAGTGGCGGAGACTCCCCTGGGACGGCGGGCGGCTCCTCACGCCCGCGGACCGGGAGGCGGTGCTCAGGCAGTGTGGAGACCTCCGTTGGCTGGGCTTCTTCGGCACCCTGTACGGCAGGATCAAACTGGACGCCCCGCAGGCATTGGGGCGCACCGGCTCCGGGCTGATCGTCGTGAGCGATGACGGCGGCCGGATCGGGGCCTGGCGACGGCCCTCCGGGGAGACCTACGGCGACGCCGATCTGGTGTGGGCCTTCGGCGGCGGACCCGACGCGGCGGATCAGCGGCTGACGCGCTGTTGCGACCGGGGGCGGCTCGTCGTTTCCTCGCGGCGCGGCCAGGTCGTCGTCCTCGACGCGGAGACCGGGGCGACCGTGACCGCGTTCGCCCCGCCCGCCCGGCCGACGGCGATCGCGGCGCATCCGGACAGGCCGCTGGTGGTGCTTGGCGGGCGGGACGGTTCGCTGTCGTGGTGGGATGCCAGTTCGGGGCACTGCCTGGGGCGTGTCCAGGCGCACGACGGGCGCGTCCGGGCGTTGGCGCTCGCCACCGGCACCGACCTGGTGATGTCGGTCTCCCAGGACGGAACGGCCGCGCTCTGGCGGCTGCACGGCCGCAAGCCCGTCGGCCGCTTCGCGCCCCGCACGCCCGTCGGCCCCCGGGAGCTGACCCGAGTGGCCGGTACGCCCGACGGGCGGCGCTGGCTGATCGGCGGGCGCGGCGGCCAGGTCCATGTCCTGCACTGGTCGGGCCATGCCGGGCTCGTGCCGCGACGCGTCGGCCGCCCCTCCTGGGTGATGGACGGTGGCGACGTGGAGACCCAGCTCGACAACATCCGTCACCACTGGGACGACGGTCCGGCGAGTCTGGCGGCGGTACGTGAGCTGGCGTCGGGTGATCTCGACGCCGCGTGGCACGGACTGGCGGCGGACGCGCTGGAGGATCTGATCGTGAACGGTGCGGACCCGGCGGCCCGAGAGGCCGCGGTGATCGCGCTGGCGGAGATCGACAGGGACAAGGCCACGACCGCGCTCTACAGGATGTTCGCCCGTCACGACGGCCACGGTTCCGCCGGGCGGTTGCTGGCGTACTTCACCGGTGAGGAGGAGCCCGCGACGGACCAACTGATCGAGAGCCTGCCCGAAATCGGTAACTTCTTCGGCGTGCTCACCTCGGCCACCTTGGGTGAACGGGGCGCCGCCGTGGTCCCGGCAGTGCACGCGGCGCTCCGCGCGTTCCCCTTCCCGACCCGCCAGGACGTGGACGACTGGTTCGGTGACGAGTCGACCAAGTACCGGTTGATGTACGTCCTCATACGGGTCGGTCCCGCCGCCGCGCCCACGACGCCGACCCTGCTGGCTGTGCTGGAGGACGAGGAGATCTACCGGGACACCCGGCACCAGGCGAAGGTGACCCTCCAGTCGATCGGCCTCCCGGAGACGGTCGACACCATCGCCGCCGAGGTCCGGCGGCGGGCCGAACTCGTCGTCGTCGGCGAGGCAGATGAGGCAGACGAAGACGACGAGGCAGAGGGCTTGAGCCTGCTGCTCGACGTGCTGGTCGGTATGCCGGCTGCGGCTCTGGTGGCCTCCCGCGAGATCGGACCGGCACTGGAGGCGGTGCGTCGCCGCTTCGAGGACGACGACTACGAGATACGGCTCGCCGACTGCATCGACGAGGAGATGGCCGACTGGATGATTCCCACTCCGCCGGAGTGAGGACATGGATACGTCCTGCGGTTGACGTCCATGGGGGCAGCGGCGAATGAGACTCGAACTCCGTTGCTTGAATTGGGGGTTCGGGTGGATCGCTGGGATCGGTGGGATCGAGTCGGGCGGGTCGCGGCGTACGGGGCGGCGCTGGCGCTGACGCCCTACCTGCTGATCAAGGTGTCGTGGGTGGTCGGTTCGGTCTTGGGGCTGCTGCCGGTCGGGACCGGGTTCGGCATGGTGGAGTGGGTGGTGCTCAACAGCGCGACGATCGCCATGGCAGGGATCGGGATCGCGGTGGCGCTCGCGCTGGTGCGGCCGTGGGGGATGCGCATACCCGGGGCGCCGTTGGCTTTCTGCGCCTGGGTCGGGACCGGGTTCCTCGTCCCGGTGTTGCCGTACGCCGTTCTCAGTTCGCTGCTGGGCTCGGCGGACGGCAATCCGAAGGGCGGTGGTGACGCCGGCCCGTCGATGCCGGCCTGGGAGGCCGCCCTGGTGCAGATCGGGTTCGTAGGTATGGGGCTGGGTCTGGCCGTCGCGCTGCCCACGTACATGCGGCGGCGCTGGCCGGACGCGTTCGCGGGCCGGCTCGGGGACGGTGGCGAGGGCTCGCCGAGGGCGCTGCCATGGATGGCCGTGGTCGGCGCCCTGGTCGGTCTCATCTGGCTGTACTGGGCGGCGGGCGGCACCGCGGGTGTCGACCACCGCGGCGAGCGGGACCTCGCTTGGTATGCGCTGTCCGGTGTCTTCGGGTTCTGGGCGTTCGTGGCGTCCGTCGCCACCTGGGCGGCCGTCCGAGGCTTGCCCGCACAAGTCCCGCGGTGGGGCCCGATGGTGCTCGGCTGGCTCGGCTCGGGCTCGTTGTTCGCCTGGAGCGGCTGGAAGCTTCCGTTCACCCTGTACCTGGCGTTCGCGCAACCACCCGACGCGGCCCTGCCGGAGAACCTCGCGCTCGCGGCAGTCCTGCACACTGCGGCGCTGGGGGCGGGTGTCGCGATGCTGCGAGCGCTCGTGCGTACGCGGCGAACTGGAGTTATGTGTCGGTTTCGGAGGCGTGCCAGCCGTGGTCGGTGAGGCGGTAGAGGGTGCCTGAGGTTCCGTAGAGGTGGGGTTTGCGTACGCGGAGTACGGCGTGTTCGGTGTGGCGGAGGGAGGGGTCATTTTTGAAGCTGCGCCAGACGGTGGCCGGGGGGTCGGGTTCGTCAGTGTGGCTGTTGAGTGGATGGGCAGTGACGAGGCCGTCGGCGATCTCGCAGTGCCAGCCGTCGGCCGGCGACCAGACACACCACACGTTCCCGTCCGTTCGGCGGTAGGCGGGGCGGCCGTTGCGTTGGCCGTCGCGTTCGAAGGTGTAGCGGAGACCGTCGATGTGGCGCACGAAGGTGAAGGATGTAAGTGTCGTCATGCCTTGGGCGCTGGCCCGCTGGCCCGCTGGTCCTTCGGTTCGGGGATGGTGTGCATGACCTGTCTTCGCAGGTGCCTGCGGTTGCGGCGTGAGCTGTATGCCTTGTCGCCGCCGAGGTGGTCCAGGCCGCCCCAGGGACCGTCCGAGTACGCCACGGTATGCCTGTTCGCACCCGGAACGATATCCCGTTGATCACCCTACGGTGATCGCTCCACCGGCCATCATGCCGCCTCGCCCTGGCCCGGTTCTCGGCTTCTCCGCCAACTCGTTCGCTTCCTTCGTCGCGGGCGTCAAGGCCGCTGCGTTCGGCGCGGTCTGACTTCTCGTCAAGCACCGGATCGACAGGTCGCCCCATCATGCCCCGCATGGTGGGGCTTCGTGCCGTCCGCCCCGGACCGCCGCCCCGGACCACCGTCCGGAGCCTCGCCCGGCTGGCCGGGAAAAAACCGGCGGACGTGACACCGCGGTTGAAAGCTTCCCGCTCGTGGACTGGGCAACGAAAACTTTTTGAACCGTTCCGACCGGGCGTCGACCAGCAACTAAGCGCCAAGAGCGGCCAGTTGGCCAGCAAGGCCCTCTTGTAATGAACGCGTCAGAAACCTGATCCTTCCGCTTGTCCGAGCAGCGCACCACCTAAGCAGGAGGACCTGACCATGGCAGTGACGCACGGAACCCGGCTGCGGATCGTCGCAGTGCTCTCGGCCGCAGTAACGGCGGCCAGCCTCGCTCTGACAGTCGGCCCGGCCCAGGCCGCCCCCGCCGAAGGCCGCATCATCGGCGCAGGTGCGCCGAATGCCGTGAAGGACAGCTACATCGTCATCCTCAGCGAGCGTTCCGGTACGAAGTCCTCGTCCAGCGAGGGCAGACGCCTCATGACCCGCTACGGCGGTGAGGTCTCGCACACCTACCGCGCCGCGCTCAACGGTTACGCCGCCAACCTGAGCGAGACCGAGGCCAAGCGGCTCGCCGCCGACCCCGCGGTGGCCCAGGTCGTCCAGGACACCACCGTCAAGGCCTCCGCCACCCAGGTCAACCCGCCGTCCTGGGGCCTTGACCGCATCGACCAGGCGAACCTCCCCCTCAACGGCAGCTACACCTACCCGGACACGGCCGGCGAGGGCGTCACCGCCTACGTCATCGACACCGGCGTACGCATCACGCACGTCGACTTCGGCGGACGTGCCTCCTACGGTTACGACGCGATCGACAACGACTTCATCGCCGACGACGGCCACGGCCACGGCACGCACGTCGCCGGCACCGTCGCGGGCACCAACTACGGCGTCGCCAAGAAGGCCAAGATCGTCGGCGTACGCGTCCTGAACAACGCCGGATCCGGCACCACCGCCCAGGTCGTCGCGGGCGTCGACTGGGTGACCGCCAACGCGGTGAAGCCCGCCGTCGCCAACATGAGCCTCGGCGGCGGCGCCAACACCGCCAT
The DNA here is from genome assembly GCF_044458565.1 of Streptomyces sp. NPDC050433. NCBI lineage: Bacteria > Bacillati > Actinomycetota > Actinomycetes > Kitasatosporales > Streptomycetaceae > Streptomyces > Streptomyces sp. NPDC050433. Next base: position 127,770 of record NZ_JBITIB010000001.1, read on the forward strand.
GGACACCGCCGTCCGCAACTCGATCGCCTCCGGCATCACCTACGCGGTCGCCGCAGGCAACAACGGTCTTCCTGCGGCCAACTACTCGCCCGCGCGCGTCTCCGAGGCCATCACCGTAGGCGCCACCACCAGCACCGACGCCCGCGCCAGCTACTCCAACACCGGCACGCTGGTGGACCTGTTCGCCCCCGGCTCGGCCATCACCTCTGCCTGGCGGACGAGCGACACCGCCTCCAGCTCCATCTCCGGAACGTCGATGGCGAGCCCGCACGTCGCCGGCGCCGCCGCCATTTACCTCGGCACCCACACCTCCTCCACGCCCTCGCAGGTGTCGAGTGCCCTGGTAGCCGCTGCCACGCCCGGTGTTGTCACCAACCCCGGCACCGGCACGCCCAACCGGCTGCTGCGCGTCATCCCGTAACCGGACAGCCGGACAGCCGGACAGCCGGACAGCCGGACAGCCTGACAGCCGGGCGTGCCACGGGGCTCCGGCCCCGCGGTACGCCCGGTGCTCTTCCAAGGTCCGGCCCCCGCCACCCCCGGTGAACCCTGCCAAGCAGGTCGGGGGGCTCTGAGAGACTGTGGGGGATGACCGGAACCGTACCCACCTCGCCCCTTCGTGCCCGTGCCGAGATCGATCTCGGCGCGCTCCGTGGCAACGTCCGTGCCCTGCGGGCGCGGCTCGCGCCCGGTGCCGAGCTGATGGCCGTCGTGAAGTCCGACGCGTACGGACACGGCGCCGTACCGTGCGCGCGGGCCGCCCTGGACGCCGGAGCGGCGTGGCTCGGGACCGCGACGCCGCACGAGGCGCTCGCGCTGCGGGCCGCCGGGATCCGGGCGCCGATCCTGTGCTGGCTGTGGACCCCCGGCGACCCCTGGCGCGAGGCCATCGAGGCCGGTCTCGACATGTCCGTGTCCGGCATGTGGGCGCTGCGCGAGGTCACCGAGGCCGCGCGTGAGGCCGGGCGGCCCGCGCGGATTCAGCTCAAGGCCGACACCGGGCTCGGCCGCAACGGCTGCCAGCCCGACGACTGGCCCGAACTCGTCGCCGCCGCCCGCGCCGCCGAGGTCGCGGGCACCGTCCGCGTCACCGGCCTGTGGTCGCACTTCGCGTGCGCGGACGAGCCCGGCCACCCGTCGATCACCGGGCAGCTCGACCTGTTCCGGGAGCTGCTGGTGTACGCCGAGAAGGCCGGCATCGAGCCCGAGGTCCGGCACATCGCGAACTCCCCGGCCACCCTCACGCTCCCCGAGGCGCACTTCGACCTCGTCCGGGCCGGTATCGCCGTGTACGGCATCTGCCCCAGCCCCGAACTCGGCACCTCGCGCGATTTCGGGCTGCGGCCCGTGATGACCCTCGCCGCGTCCGTGGCGCTGGTGAAGCGGGTGCCGGAGGGGCACGGCGTCAGTTACGGGCACCAGTACCTGACCCCCGCCGAGACGACCCTCGGCCTGATCCCCCTCGGGTACGCGGACGGCATCCCGCGCCACGCGTCCGGCCGGGGCCCCGTGCTCGTCGGCGGGGCGGTGCGGCGGGTGGCGGGGCGGGTCGCGATGGATCAGTTCGTCGTGGATCTCGGGACCGGGCCGGACGCCGACGCCGTGCAGGAGGGCGCGCCGGCCGTGCTGTTCGGGCCGGGGGGCGGGGGCGAGCCGACCGCCGCCGACTGGGCGGAGGCGGCCGACACCATCGCGTACGAGATCGTGACCCGTATCGGCCCGCGTGTGCCCCGCGTCTATGTGGGCGCCGACGACCAGGACGACACGGGACGACGAGGAGCGGGACGTTGAGCGAGAGCAGCGCGGGGGACATGGCGTCAGCCGCCGGCAAGGCCGCCGGCGCCGGGGGCAACTGGCGGATCGCCGGTATCGCCGGCACCGCGATAGGCGTGATCGCCGCGGGCGCCGCGGCGGGTGTCGCCATCGAGCGGCTGACCGTCGGCCGCGGCATGCGCAAGAAGGCGCGGCTCGCGCTCGACTCGACCGGGCCGTACGGCTCCCTGCGCGGCACCCCCGGCACGGCCGTCGCCGACGACGGGACCGAGCTGTACTTCGAGGTGGACGACGTCGACCCGGAGACCGGCGCGGGCACCCCGCGCCGCCGCCGGCTGTTCGGCCGCAAGGCCCCGGCGCCCGTCACCGTCGTCTTCAGCCACGGCTACTGCCTCAACCAGGACTCCTGGCACTTCCAGCGCGCCGCGCTGCGCGGTCTGGTGCGGACCGTCTTCTGGGACCAGCGCAGCCATGGCCGCTCCGGGCGCGGCGCCGCGCAGCAGGGCCCCGACGGTGTTCCCGTCTCGATCGACCAGCTCGGCCGCGACCTCAGGGCGGTCATCGAGGAGGCGGCGCCGGAGGGCCCGCTGGTCCTCGTCGGCCACTCCATGGGCGGCATGACGATGATGGCCCTGGCGGGCCACTGCCCCGAACTCGTACGGGACCGGGTCGTCGGCGCCGCGTTCGTCGGCTCCTCCAGCGGCAAGCTCGGCGAGGTCAGCTTCGGGCTGCCGGTGGTGGGCGTGAACGCCGTACGCCGCGTCCTGCCCGGTGTCCTGAAGGCGCTCGGCTCGCAGACCGAGCTGGTCGAGCGGGGGCGGCGGGCCACCGCGGATCTCTTCGCCGGGCTGATCAAGCGCTACTCGTTCAGCTCGAAGGACGTGGACCCGGCCGTCGCGCGATTCGCCGAGCGGCTGATCGAGGGGACGCCGATCGACGTCGTGGCGGAGTTCTACCCGGCCTTCACCGAGCACGACGAGTCGGCCGCGCTGCCGGTCTTCACGGACGTCCCGGTGCTGGTGCTGGCCGGGGACCGCGATCTCGTCACCCCCAGCTCGCACAGCGAGGCCATCGCGGACCTGCTGCCGGACTCCGAGCTGGTGATCGTGCCGGACGCGGGCCACCTGGTGATGCTGGAGCACCCGGAGGTGGTCACCGACCGGCTGGCCGACCTGCTGGTACGGGTCGGGGCCGTGCCGGCAGCCACTAACGTGGGTACGTATGGAAGCACCGCACAGCCCGGCGGCTGAGAGCCGTACCCGTAGCACCGTCATCACCGTCCACTCACCCGAGCACATGGGCGAGCTGGGCCGACGGCTCGCCGGTCTGCTGCGCCCCGGAGACCTGGTGATGCTCACCGGCGAACTCGGCGCGGGCAAGACGACGTTGACCCGAGGCCTGGGCGCCGGGCTCGGCGTACGGGGCGCGGTCACGTCGCCGACCTTCGTCATCGCACGGGTGCACCCCTCGCTCGGCTCCGGCCCGCCCCTCGTGCACGTGGACGCGTACCGGCTCGGCGGCGGTCTCGACGAGATGGAGGACCTGGACCTCGACGTGTCGCTGCCGGACTCGGTGGTGGTCGTGGAGTGGGGCGACGGGAAGGTCGAGGAGCTGTCGGACGACCGGCTGCACGTGGTGATCGACCGCGTCGTGGGTGCGGTGGACCCGCTCGCCACGCCCGAGGACGACCGGCGCGAGGTCACCCTCATCGGCATCGGCGGGCGCTGGGCGGACGTGGACCTGGACCTGGGCGTGGACCCGGCCTCGGCCGCCGTCGTCCGGGAGGCGGACGGCGACGGCCGGGTCTGATCCGTCGGTTCGTTCAGTCCGTTCAGGCCCCTTCCGGCTTCGGGTGCCAGTGGTTCTCGGGGCGGCCCGATGCTCGGCATTTTCGTTGCGGGCGTCCGATATCTGCGTCGTCAGTCACACGCCCGGAGTTCCCTGTGACCCGCGTCACGTGGCCCGCGTCGATTCCGACGCGATGTCGGTAAACTCTTGCTCATGCCGTGCGGCGCGTGGTCACATGGTGAAGAGATTTGGTTAGGTCTACCTAACTTAGCCTGCCCCCGGAGCCTCAGGAGGCATCCATGTCGGCATCAGAGAGCACCGAAACGCCCCCGGCCGAGCCGACGACCCCGACCCAGACCTCGACCCCGGACCCCTCGTCCGTGTCGATGAGCGATCTGCTGGCCTCGTGCGCGGCGGCCAGTGCCGTATCGACCCCGCCGCCGGCCGAGACCCGAGCCGACGTGGAGGACACGGCCGACAGGGACAACGAGGCCGCGTAACCGCCGTACGCCTACGGGACGACGACGACCTTCGAGCCGATCGTCGCGAACGTCCACATCGCGTCGCCGTCCTTCGGCGTCATCCTGACCCCGCCCGTCTTCAGATTCGGGTCCGGGCTCGGCATCGTCCCGTCCACCGCCGCGCTGAACCCGATCGCGACCTGGTCCACGCTGGCGAACCGCACCACGTGCTCGATGTCGACCCCGTCCGACCCCGTGCCCTGCCCGGACCGCGACATGACCTCGTACGTGCCCGGCTCCGGGCTCACCGTGCTCGGCATGACCCCGAAGGTCACCGGCTTCTGCGCCGCCGTGCCCACCAGCCACACGCGCTTGGCCTTCAGCGCGTAGACGACGCGCGGCCCGTCGCCCGACTTCGCGGGGACCGCGTGCGCGTCCTCCTTCTCCTCCTTGGGCGAAGGAGAGGGGGAGGCCGACGAGCCGGGCCTGGGCTTCGAGAGCTGGTCCGGCACGTTCGCCGACGCCTGGTACGCGAGGAAACCGACGGCCGCCACAGCCAGCGCGGTGAGCCCGGCCACGAATCCCGAGCTGCTCCTGGACACCTTGATCCACCTCTCGTACGTACGTCTGCGTGGTGACGGTAGCAGCAGGCGCGGAGCCGGACGGGGCGCCCCGCGCGGCTCCGGGGGCCCTCCGGGGAGCCGTAGGCTGTTCGTGTGCTCCTGCTCGCCGTTGATACCGCCACGCCCGCCGTCACCGTCGCCCTCCACGACGGTGTCTCCGTCCTCGCCGCCGAGAGCCAGGTCGACGCGCGCCGACACGGCGAGCTGCTGCTGCCCGCCGTCGACCGCGTCCTCGCCGAGGCCTCGCTCACGCTCGACGCCGTCACGGACCTGGTCGTCGGCGTGGGCCCCGGCCCGTACACGGGGCTGCGCGTCGGTCTCGTCACGGCCGCGGCATTCGGCTCGACGCTCGGGGTGCCCGTCCACGGGCTCTGCACGCTGGACGGACTCGCGTACGCCGCCGGGCTCGACGAGCCCTTCGCGGTCGCGACGGACGCCCGCCGCAAGGAGGTGTACTGGGCGCGGTACGCGGACTCCCGTACGCGGCTGACGGAGCCCGCCGTCGACCGGCCCGCCGACATCGCGGCCGGGCTGGCCGGGCTGCCCGTCGTCGGAGCGGGCGGCGCGCTCTACCCGGACGCGTTCCCCGACGCCCGCGGGCCCGAGCACCAGTCGGCCGCCGCGCTCGCCTCCCTCGCCGCCGGGAGACTCGCGGCGGGCGACCACGACGGGTTCCTGCCCGCGCTGCCGCTCTATCTGCGCCGCCCCGACGCGCAGGTGCCGAAGAACTACAAGGTGGTCACCCCGACGTGACCGACACGACGCTGCGCGAGATGCGCTGGTGGGACATCGAGCCCGTGCTCGCGCTGGAGTACGAGCTGTTCCCCGAGGACGCCTGGTCACCGGGCATGTTCTGGTCCGAGCTGGCGCACGCCCGCGGCCCCGCCGCCACCCGCCGCTACGTGGTCGCCGAGACCGACGACGGCCGGATCGCCGGGTACGCGGGACTCGCCGCCGCCGGTGGCCTCGGCGACGTACAGACCATCGCCGCCGCGCGCGACCAGTGGGGGACCGGGCTCGGCTCGCGGCTGCTCACCGATCTCCTCCAGCACGCCACCGCCTTCGAGTGCGAGGAGGTGCTGCTGGAGGTACGGGTGGACAACTCCCGCGCGCAGAAGCTGTACGAGCGGTTCGGCTTCGAGCGCATCGGCTTCCGCCGGGGCTACTACCAGCCGGGCAACGTCGACGCCCTCGTCATGCGCCTGTCCATGCGGGACGAGCGGCGCCCACCGACACAAGGAACAGGGATCCATGGCTGACGAACCTCTCGTCCTCGGCATCGAGACCTCGTGCGACGAGACGGGCGTGGGCATCGTCCGCGGTACGACCCTGCTCGCCGACGCCATCGCGTCCAGCGTCGACGAGCACGCCCGCTTCGGCGGCGTCGTCCCCGAGGTCGCCTCCCGCGCGCACCTGGAGGCCATGGTGCCGACGGTCGAGCGCGCCCTGAAGGAGGCGGGGGTGAGCGCCCGTGACCTGGACGGGATCGCGGTCACGGCCGGTCCGGGGCTGGCCGGTGCGCTGCTGGTCGGTGTGTCGGCCGCCAAGGCGTACGCGTACGCGCTCGGCAAGCCGCTGTACGGCGTGAACCACCTCGCCTCGCACATCTGCGTCGACCAGCTGGAGCACGGGCCGCTGCCCGAGCCGACGATGGCGCTGCTGGTCAGCGGCGGGCACTCGTCGCTGCTGCTCGCGCCGGACATCACCGCCGACGTACGGCCGGTGGGCGCGACCATCGACGACGCGGCGGGCGAGGCCTTCGACAAGATCGCGCGCGTGCTCCAACTGGGCTTCCCCGGCGGCCCGGTGATCGACCGGCTGGCGCGCGAGGGCGACCCGGCGGCGATCGCCTTCCCGCGCGGACTGACCGGTCCGCGCGACGCGCCGTACGACTTCTCCTTCTCCGGGCTCAAGACGTCCGTCGCCCGCTGGATCGAGGCGAAGCGCGCGGCGGGCGAGGAGGTGCCCGTACGGGACGTGGCCGCGTCCTTCCAGGAGGCCGTGGTGGACGTGCTGACGCGAAAGGCGGTGCGCGCCTGCAAGGACGAGGGCGTGGACCACCTGATGATCGGCGGCGGCGTCGCGGCCAACTCCCGGCTGCGCGCGCTGGCCGCCGACCGGTGCGAGCGGGCGGGCATCCGGCTGCGGGTGCCCCGGCCGGGTCTGTGCACCGACAACGGTGCGATGGTCGCGTCGCTCGGCGCCGAGATGGTGGCGCGGAACCGGCCCGCGTCGGACTGGGACCTGTCGGCGGACTCCTCGCTGCCGGTGACCGAGACCCACGTACCGGGTCATGGGCACAGCCACGATCACGACCATGTGCACGAGGTCAGCAAGGAGAACCTCTACTCATGACGGTCCGCTCATGACGGTCGCCCTGATGTGGGAGGCCAAGGCCGCGCCCGGCCGGGGCGCCGACCTGCTCGCGTGGGCCCGGTCGCGGACGCTCGCCCCGGCCCCGCCCCGCCGCGAGACGCTCACCGCGCCGGGCGGCCGGGTGCTGGTGATGACCTGGTGGGACGCCCCGTACGACGCGGAACTGCCCGAGATCCCGGAGCCGGCGGATGATCTGGTGGCGCGCGCCGTGCACCGCTGGCGGTTCGAGACGGCCGACTGACCTCGAAACTCGGGCCGGTCGCCGGCACACACGAAAAACTTCCGAGAAAAGTCGTGGCGTGTGTCGATCCGGGCCACGCCCGTTCGACGCAAGGGTGAGAGGCGGGAAACAGTCCCGCCGCACATCGAGGAGTCACCATGCCGCGCTTCATGACCCTGATCCACATCGACGAGTCCAACCTGCCCGCCGAGGGCCACAGCGCCGAACTCGGCGAACGGATGGGACAGCTCGCCGAGGAGATGAACAAGGCCGGCGCCATGCTGGAGACCGGCGGGCTGCACCCGTCCGCCGAGGGCACGCGGGTGACCTGGTCGGGCGGGAAGCTGTCGGTCACCGACGGGCCGTTCACCGAGTCCAAGGAGGTCATCGGCGGGTACTCGATCGTCCAGGCCAAGACCCAGGCCGAGGCCGTCGAGTGGGCCAAGCGGTTTCTCCAGATCCACGAGGACTACTGGACGCTGACCGCCGAGACCCGCCAGATCGCCGAGTAGCCCGGTTTGCCGTCCGTCCACCCCGGTGCTCTGATGGGTGGCCGTGACGGCGGACGGCGACGGCAGAGGTGGCGCCAGCGGCAGCGCGAGCGCGGTGGAAGCGGTGTTCCGCATAGAGCAGGCGCGGATCATCGCCGCCGTCGCCCGCGTCGTACGCGACGTCGGCATCGCCGAGGAGCTGGCGCAGGACGCGCTGGTCGCCGCGCTGGAACAGTGGCCGGAGTCGGGCGTCCCGGACAATCCGGGAGCCTGGCTCATGGCCACCGCCAGACGCCGCGCCATCGATCTCGTACGCCGCCGGGAGACGTATGCGCGCAAGCTCGCCGAGGTCGGCCGCACCCTTGAGGACACGGCGCCGCCACCGCCCGAGCCCGCCGGTGCCGATGCCGATGCCGATGAGATTGCCGACGACCTGCTGCGGCTCGTCTTCGTCTCCTGCCACCCGGTCCTGTCCACCGAGGCGCGGGTCGCCCTCACCCTGCGGCTGCTCGGCGGACTGACCACCGAGGAGATCGCGCGCGCCTTTCTGGTGCCGGAGCCGACCGTGGCCCAGCGCATCGTGCGCGCCAAGCGCGGTCTCGCCAAGGCGGGTGTCCCCTTCGAGGTGCCGTACGGCGCGGAGCGCGGCGCGCGCCTCAGCTCCGTGCTGGAGGTCATCTACCTCGTCTTCAACGAGGGTTACTCCGCGACCGCCGGGGACGACCTGCTGCGCCCCGGCCTCTGCGAGGACGCGCTGCGGCTCGCGCGCGTACTGAGCGGGCTGATGCCCATGGAGCCGGAAGTGCACGCGCTGGCGGCCCTGTTGGAGCTACAGGCGTCCCGTACGGCCACCCGTACCGGACCCGACGGCGCGCCCGTCCTGCTCGCCGACCAGAACCGCTCCCGCTGGGACCGGCTGCTCATCCGGCGCGGCGTCGAGGCCCTGACGCGGGCGAGCGCGCTGGGCGGCGCCCCCGGCCCGTACGCCCTCCAGGCGGCGATCGCCGCCTGTCACGCGGGGGCGGTGACGTACGAGGACACGGACTGGGCCACGATCGCCGGGCTGTACGGCCGTCTCGCCGCGCTCACCCCCTCGCCCGTCGTGGAGCTGAACCGCGCGGTCGCCGTCTCGATGGCCGACGGGCCCGAGGCGGGCTTGGCGCTGGTCGACGCGCTGGCGGCGGAGCCCGCGCTCAGGGGCTACCACCTGCTGCCGAGCGTGCGCGGGGATCTGCTGGCCAGGCTGGGGCGTACGGAGGAGGCGCGGGCCGAGTTCGTACGGGCGGCCGGGCTGACCCGCAACGAACGCGAGCGCAGGCTGCTGGAGGAGCGGGCGGCCGGGCTCTGACCCCGAATGTCCCCGGACAGCTTCCTCACGCCTCGGGCAGCGTCTCGCCCGTCTCCAGCATCGTCTTGAGGCTCGACAGCAGCGCGGGCCAGCCCTCGCTGACGCTCGACAGGATGGTGGAGCCGGGCCGGAAGCCGTCATGGATCACGGTCAGCTTGACCGTCGGCCCCATGGGCTCGATCTCGAAGGTCACCTTCGAGCGCTCCTCGGCGGCGGCCTTGCCGCGGTACTCCTCGCCGAGTCCGGCCGCCTCGGCGAACTCCGGCGTCATCGTGTGCCAGGTGTAGGAGAGCCGGCGGTACGGCTCCGACTCCAGCACGACCTGCTCGGGGTCGGTGATCCTCACACCGAACTGCTCCCAGGACATCTCGGATCCTGCGCGCCAGTCCGAATCGAAGGTCACACCCCAGTAGCGCGTGGTGAACGCCGGGTCGGTCAGCGCCTGCCAGAGCTTCTCGGCGGTGGTCCTGATGTAGGTGCGGTAGACGAACGCGGTGTCGCCGCTTGTGTCGGTTGTGGTCATGGTGCTGTCCTCCAGTGCCGTTTTGAGGTCCGCGAGGGCGCTCGCCCGGCCGCGGTCGTACTTGTTCATCCAGCGGTCGGCGATGGCGTTGATCGGCACGGCGTTGAGGTAGTGAAGCTTCTCCCTGCCGCGCCGCACCGTGGTGACGAGATTCGCCGCTTCGAGAACCGCCAGATGCTTGCTGACGGACTGCCTGGCCATGTCCAGCTCGGCGCACAGCTCCCGCAGGCTCTGCCCGTTACGGGCGTCGAGACTGTCCAGCAGCCGCCGCCGGCCGGGGTCGGCCAGCGCTTTGAAGACCTCGTCCATCACACGTCCCCGCGTCATCTTCGATATGCAGCCATTCAGCTGCCTATAATTTAGGCAGCTGGACGGCTGCATGTCAAACGGGGTGGTCCGAGGCGGACCACCGGCGGCGATACTGTCGCCGCATGTCCCGCCGTACAGAGCTGCCGCCGCCTCCGCCCCCCGTACGCATACGCACCTGGCCCGACGAGCAGGCGCTGCTCGCCGACCGCGCCGGGATCCTCGCCTGGCTCGTCGGGCGGGGCATGGGGGCCGTGCGGCTCGCGCAGTTCCTGCTGCTCGTGGCCGGGGTGCAGATCGGCTGGCTGATGGTGGGCGGGGCGGTGCGGGCGGTGGTCCAGGAGGTCGTGGACCCGTTCGGCCTGATCATCGGCGCGGTCATCGGGGCGCTCGGCGTCGGCGTCATGACGGCCGCCGGGATCGTCCTCGGCCTGCTGCTCCGCCGGGACGCAGCGATGCACCGGCTGACGCGTCAGTGGGGGGCGCTGGCGAGCGACCCGGCGGGCGACGCGCGGCTACGGCTGCCGGGCCTGAGCCTGTGCTGGCTGCTGGTCTCGTTCCTGGTCGGGGCGCTCGGTCTGTGGCTGTCGCTGGAGACGCCCGCGACGGCGCGGCGCGGCGAGGACACGTACGTGGAGGTCGCGTACGTCATGGGCGCGGGCGCGCTCCTGTGGATCGCCGGGCTGATCGGCGTCGTGAAGGCCGTCACGCACTACCGGTGGGCGGTCCGGCTGGTCACCGCGCGACCCCCGTCTGCCGCTCCCTGAGGTCGTTCCGACGCCACCCGTTCTATCCTGGATGGAACGCATGCGCCATTTCATGGGGTGAAGGGGCGGCGGATGAACTGGCTGTGGTGGATTTTCGTCTTCTTCATGGTCGGCGGCTTCAGCTGGGTCGCCGATACGGGCCGGAGCGCGCTGCGCACCCGGCACGAGCGAAGAGTGGAGCGCATCAAGCTCGTCGAGGGCGGCCGGCTCGCCCTGGAGGAGTCACACAAGCCGCCGGAGCCCGTCTGCGGGTGCTCGCACCATCTCGCCAAGCATGACAAGCAGGGCAAGTGCCACGAGAACGTGGAAGTGGCGACGGCCTGGGACGAGAACAAGAAACCGAAGCGGTACGAGCTGGCGCAGTGCAACTGCCAGCAGTACGTCGGGCCCCAGCCGCTCTCGCAGATCTACGCGGACGACATCACCGACCTGGACGCCCGGATCCTGGACGCCCAGCTCAAGGCCACCCGGCCGGAGGAGCCCTCGGAGCCCCCGGAGGAGCCCCCGGCGAAGCCGGAGGCCAAGGACCCACTGGCGAAGCCAGAGGCCAAGGAGCCCAAAGAGCCCAAAGAACCCAAGGATCAAGACTGAGCAGTTACGACTCCGCCCGGCCCCGCCCCAGGCGTGGCGCGGCGATGTCGGCGGCACGCGTCAGGCCGGTCGGCCGAGCAGCATCGTCGGCGCGCCCGCGACCCGTGTGAGGAAGACCGTGGCCGAACCCCGACCCTGGAGCTTCATCTTCCGCCGCAGCTCCTCCGGTTCGACCGGCGAGCCGCGCTTCTTCACCGTCAGGACGCCGACCTCGCGCTCGCGGAGCAGGGCCTTGAGCCGCTTGAGGTTGAACGGCAGCTCGTCGGTGATCTCGTACGCCGTCGCGTACGGCGTGGGGCGGCGCTCGTCCGCCGTGATGTACGCGATCGTCTCGTCGATCAGCCCGCCGTCCAGTTCGTCGGCGGCCTCGGCGACCAGATGGGCGCGGATGACGGCGCCGTCCGGCTCGTACAGGTAGCGGCCGACCTTTCTGACCTCGGGGTTCGGCAGGCCGCGACCGGTGAGCGTGATGCCGGCGGGGAGCAGGGTGGCACGCCGCGCGCCGGGCGTGATCGCGCCGGCCGCCCCGCTCGCACCGTGCCAGAGCACCGCCTCCTTGACGTCGCCGCCGTCGGAGATCCACTCGGCCTCGAAGTCGTCGGGGACCAGCTCGTGCGGGATGCCGGGCGCGATCTTGATGCCGCCGGCGCCGACCGTACGCACTGCCTCGATGGCCCAGGACAGCGGCGGCGAGTACGCCTCCGGGTCGAAGATCCGCCCCCGGCCGCCACGTCTGGCAGGGTCGATGAACAGGGCGTCGGGGGCGGGTGCGGCGCGAAGGTCGTACGTCATGACGTCCGCGCACACGACCGCCGGTGGCGGGGCGTCAGGCGCCAGCGTACGGACGTTGTGCGCGGCGATCTCGCACGTCGCCGGGTCACGGTCCACGGCGGTCACGGCGAATCCCGCGCGGGCCAGCTCGATCGCGTCGCCGCCGATGCCGCAGCACAGGTCCGTGATCCGCGCCGGGCCGGCGCCGGTGCCGCCGATGTCCCGGAACCGGCCCGCCCGGTGGGCGGCGACCGACGTGCGGGTGGCCTGCTCGACGCCGTGCGCCGTGAAGTACATGCGGTACGCGTCCCGTTCGCCGAACTTCGCGACCGCGCGCTGCCGCAGCCGGGCCTGCGCGAGGGCGGCCGAGACCAGCTCGGCGGGGTGGTCGCGGCGCAGCCGGGTCGCCAGTGCCAGCTCCTGCGCCGGGTCGTGGTCGCGGAGGGCGGCGAGCAGGGTCTGTCCCTCCTCGGAGAGGAGGAGGGTGAGGGCGGAGGGGGCGGCGGGGGTGCGGTCGGTCACCGGGCCATTGTGGGCCAGCCGGGGGACCGTCGGCGCTTACCGGCGGTGTCGGCCGGGTGCGTGGGCCCGGCGCTGACAGGATGCGGCGCCATGCAACTAGTAAGACAAAACGAAGAAAAGGCCGCAAAGACATGGAAAAGGCACTCCGGCGTACGGGCGCGCGCGATCGTCGCCGTACTCCTGATCGCCGCGCTCGGTTCCGCCTGCGCGGCGGAGCCCGACGACCGGGGCGGCGGCGCCGGCCGCAGCGGGGACGGCGGTGGTGGCGGCGGTGGACCGGTGGAGTCCGCCACCGAGAAGCCGGACCGTGGCGGCCCCGGACCGGGGGTCGAGGCCGCCAGGAAGGCCGACGCCGCAAAGAAGGCCGCCGCCGCTGTCACCAAGTCCCAGGCGCTGCGCGCCGTCGCCGCCAAGAAGTGGAAGCTCGCCAAGACCCCGCTCGCCGCGCCCCCGCCGCCTGCCGTGAAGCCGAAGATCACCACCCGCAAGGGCTTCGAGGTCACCGGCGGCGCGACCCTGCCGCCGGTCATCACCAATGTCCCGACCAAGGAGAAGGTCGTCTTCCTGACGATCGACGACGGCTCCGAGAAGGACCCCGAACTGCTGCGCATGATGGCCGAGTTGAAGATCCCGTACAGCGCCTTCCTCAGTGACTACGTCATCAGGGACGACTACGCCTACTTCAAGAAGATGCAGGCCCGCGGTGTCTCCCTGCAAAACCACACCCTCACCCACCCCTATCTCCCCGGACTCTCCTACGAGAAGCAGAAGAAGGAGATCTGCGGCCAGCAGGACAAGATCAAGAAGCGGTACGGCAAGCGGCCCGAGCTGTTCCGGCCGCCGTACGGCAACTACAACGCCGACACTCTGCGCGCCGCGAAGACCTGCGGCGTCAAGGCGGTGCCGCTCTGGTCGTCCGAGGCGTTCCCCGACCACATGGAGTGGCGCGAGTGGGACCGGGACCTGCACCCCGGCGACATCGTCCTCACGCACTTCCGCGGGGACGAGGAATGGAAGGGCTCGATGCCCGACATGATCCGGTACGTCATGAAGAAGATCACCGACAAGGGCTATGCGGTGGCGAAGCTGGAGGACTACGTCTGAGGCGTGACCCCGTACGTGCTCCCGCGCCGTAACGCCCCTGCGCCGCAGGGGCGTTACGCGTTCTCAGCGGACGACGTCGAAGACGTTCTTCTGGAGGCCGTTGGCGTACGTCTCGTACTCGACCAGCCGCAGCTTCTGGGCGTCCTTGTCCGTCTCGCTGAACAGCCGCTTGCCCGCGCCGAGCAGGAGCGGGAAGACGAGCAGGTGGTAACGGTCGATCAGACCGGCGTCCGAGAGGCTCCTGTTGAGGGTCGCGCTGCCGTGGACGATGATCGGGCCGCCCTCGGTCTCCTTCAGCGCGGCGACCTCCTCCAGTGACCGCAGGATCGCGGTCGGACCCCAGTCCGAGACCAGGTCGTCGTCGGTGAGGGTCGTGGAGACCACGTACTTCGGCAGCATCTTGTAGCGGGCGAAGTCCTCCATGCCCGGCCAGACCGGGCTGAACGCCTCGTAGCTGGTCCGCCCCAGCAGCATCGCGGTGGCCTCCTCCTGCTCGCGGCCCTTGATCTCGTACGCCTCCGGAAGGAACTCCACGTCCTTGAAGGTCCAGCCGGAGTTCCGGTAGCCCGGCTCGCCGCCCGGCGCCTCCACGACGCCGTCGAGCGAGACGAAGGCGGTGCTGATCAGTGTGCGCATGGAAGGTCTCCTGGCTGTCTCGTGTTACATGTCCCGGCCACTCTCACTGACTGACCGCGGACGGCGTGGAAACTCATCGGCGCGCCGGGATCGCCGCGGCGCAGGGGCTGAATTGGCACTCAGCTTGACCGAGTGCTAATCGCGGTCATAGTGTCGGCTCTGGCACTCCCCAATGGAGAGTGCCAAATGCGCGACAGGACAGGTCCGGCACCCGCGACGACGGATCAGCCAGGTCGCGCCACCCGGACAGTTAACCCCGTGAGATCTCCGAAGGGGGAGGTCGGATCGTGACGACCGCCAGCACCAAGGTTGCCATCAAGCCGCTTGAGGACCGCATTGTGGTCCAGCCGCTCGACGCAGAGCAGACCACGGCCTCTGGCCTGGTTATTCCGGACACTGCCAAGGAGAAGCCCCAGGAGGGCGTCGTCCTGGCCGTCGGTCCGGGTCGCTTCGAGAACGGCGAGCGGCTTCCGCTCGACGTTTCCGTCGGCGACGTCGTTCTGTACAGCAAGTACGGCGGCACTGAAGTGAAGTACAGCGGCGAGGAGTACCTCGTCCTCTCGGCCCGCGACGTGCTCGCGATCATCGAGAAGTAATCATCTCAGTCACGCTGTGAAACTGCGCCCCTGGCCCCCGCATCGCCGGGTGGTCCGGGGCGTAGTTCGTTGTTCGTTCGAGAGGACAAGAGAAAGCTCCCATGGCGAAGATCCTGAAGTTCGACGAGGACGCCCGTCGCGCCCTTGAGCGCGGCGTCAACAAGCTTGCCGACACGGTGAAGGTGACGATCGGCCCCAAGGGCCGCAACGTCGTCATCGACAAGAAGTTCGGCGCCCCGACCATCACCAACGACGGTGTCACGATCGCCCGCGAGGTCGAGCTGGACGACCCGTACGAGAACCTTGGCGCCCAGCTCGTCAAGGAGGTGGCGACCAAGACCAACGACATCGCGGGTGACGGCACCACCACCGCCACCGTGCTGGCGCAGGCGCTGGTCCGCGAGGGCCTGCGCAACGTCGCCGCCGGCGCCTCCCCGGCCGCCCTGAAGAAGGGCATCGACGCCGCCGTCGCCGCCGTCTCCAAGGAACTGCTCGACACGGCGCGCCCGATCGAGGACAAGTCCGACATCGCGGCCGTCGCCGGGCTCTCCGCCCAGGACTCGCAGGTCGGCGAGCTGATCGCCGAGGCGATGGACAAGGTCGGCAAGGACGGCGTCATCACCGTCGAGGAGTCCAACACCTTCGGTCTGGAGCTGGAGTTCACCGAGGGCATGGCCTTCGACAAGGGCTACCTCTCGCCGTACATGGTGACCGACCAGGAGCGTATGGAGGCCGTCCTCGACGACCCGTACATCCTGATCAACCAGGGCAAGATCGGCTCCATCCAGGACCTGCTCCCGCTGCTGGAGAAGGTCATCCAGGCGGGCGGCTCCCGGCCGCTGCTGATCATCGCCGAGGACGTCGAGGGCGAGGCGCTGTCCACCCTCGTCGTCAACAAGATCCGTGGCACCTTCAACGCCGTCGCGGTGAAGGCCCCCGGCTTCGGTGACCGCCGCAAGGCCATGCTCGGCGACATCGCCACCCTCACGGGCGCGACCGTCATCGCCGAGGAGGTCGGCCTCAAGCTCGACCAGGCCGGTCTCGACGTGCTGGGCACCGCCCGCCGCGTCACCGTCTCCAAGGACGACACGACGATCGTCGACGGCGGCGGCGACAGCACCGAGGTCACCGGTCGCGTCAACCAGATCAAGGCCGAGATCGAGTCCACGGACTCCGACTGGGACCGCGAGAAGCTCCAGGAGCGCCTCGCGAAGCTGGCCGGCGGCGTGTGCGTGATCAAGGTCGGCGCCGCCACCGAGGTGGAGCTGAAGGAGAAGAAGCACCGTCTGGAGGACGCCATCTCCGCGACCCGCGCCGCGGTCGAGGAGGGCATCGTCTCCGGTGGTGGCTCCGCCCTGGTGCACGCCGCCAAGGTGCTGGAGGACGGCCTGGGCAAGACCGGCGACGAGGCCACCGGTGTCGCGGTCGTCCGCCGCGCCGTGGTCGAGCCGCTGCGCTGGATCGCCGAGAACGCCGGCCTTGAGGGCTACGTCATCACCGCGAAGGTCGCCGAGCTGGACAAGGGCAGCGGCTTCAACGCCTCGACCGGCGACTACGTCGACCTGGTGAAGGCCGGAGTCATCGACCCGGTCAAGGTCACCCGCTCCGCGCTGGAGAACGCCGCTTCCATCGCCGCGCTGCTCCTCACGACCGAGACCCTGGTCGTCGAGAAGCCGGCCGAGGAAGAGGCCGACGCCGGTCACGGCGGCCACGGTCACAGCCACTGACGCAGGTCGGTCGCTCTCACGCGCCGAGGCCCGGCGCCCCTTCGGGGGAGCCGGGCCTCGGCGCGTTCCTGTCGCTCTCAGGCCGAGTGCGGCAGCGTCGAGGCGTGTACGGGATCCTCGAACGGCAGCCCCTTCACGTACCGCTCCACCTCGTCCAGCGCGTGATCCGTCATCCGGTGGATCTCACCGCCCAGCGAGCCCGCGACATGCGGGGTCAGCAGCACGTTCGGCAGGTCGTACAACGGCGAGTGGGGCGGCGGCGGTTCGGGATCCGTCACGTCCAGCACCGCGTTCAGCCGCCCGGCGACCAGATGCGGCAGCAGCGCGTCCTCGTCGATCAGCGAGCCGCGCGCGGTGTTGATCAGCGTCGCCCCGTCCGGCATCGCCGCCAGCTGGGCGGCGCCGATCATATGGCGGGTGGCCGGGACCTGCGGCGCGTGAACCGACACCACATCGCCACGCGCGCACAGTTCGTCCAGCGGCATCTGCTCGACACCCAGCGTGGCGGCCTCGTCGGCGGCAGCGTCGATGTATGGGTCGTACAGCAGGACGTCGAGGTCGAACGGCCGCAGCAGCTCGATCACGCGTCGGCCGATCCGGGACGCGCCGACGATGCCGACCGTACGGCGGTAGTTGCCCGCCGGGCCCAGCTCCTGGTGCCGGTCGAGGGAGCCGCGTACCTCCCGGAAGCGGTGCGCCGAGCCGAGGACCCGCTTGCCGGAGAAGAGGATCGCGGCCAGCGTGTACTCCGCGACGGGAAGGGCGTTGGCCCCCGCCGCCGAAGCGACCACGATGCCCCGCTCCCAACAGGCGTCCGTGACATGGTGCTTGACGGTGCCCGCCGCGTGCACGACCGCCCGCAGCCGGGGCGCGGCCTCCAGGACCTCGGCCGTGAGCGGGGGCGCGCCCCAGCCGGTGATCAGCAGTTCGGCGTCCGCGAGGGCGGCGGCGACGGCGGGGTCGAGGCCGGGACCGGTCAGGGTGTGCGCGACCAGACTCGGATCGACGCGTACGAGGCCGGTCAGTCGGGCGAGACGAGCGGGGGAGAACAGCCGCTCCGCTACGTCCGGACTCATCGAGAGCAGCGCGGACGGCCGGTTGTCGGTGGCGTCGTGCACGATGGATTCCTCCGAGGGTGCGGAAGGGACGGCCCGGTACGAGGACTTTAGTGCGGCGTGATCGAACCGGCCCTACCGCGGGCCGTACTTCCGGCCCGTCTTCGACGTGATCCCGCCCAGCAGCCCGCGCGGCGTCAGCTTCACCGCGCCCATCAGGGCCTTGTACCGGGGGTCCGGCACCGACACCGTCTTGCCGCGCGCCAGGTCCGCCAGCGCCGCCGTCACCAGCTTGTCGGCGTCCAGCCACATCCAGTTGGGGATGTTGTCCGTCCCCATGCCCGCCCGCTCGTGGAACTCCGTCCGCGTGAAACCGGGGCAGAGCGCCATCAGCCGTACCCCCGTCCCTTCCAGGTCCCGCGACACCCCCTGGGTGAACTGCACGACCCACGCCTTCGACGCGCCGTACGTCCCACGCGGCAGGAACGCCGCCACCGACGCCACGTTCACCACCCCGCCGCGCCCGCGCGCCTTCATCCCGGTGACGGCCGCCGACGTCAGCCGCAGCACCGCCTCGCAGTGCACCTTCAGCATCGTCAGCTCGTCGGCCATCGAGACGTCGAGGAACCGGCCCTTGTTCCCGAACCCCGCGTTGTTGACGAGCAGATCGACGGGGTGCTTGAGGTCGGCGAGGCGGCGCTCGACCGCGGTGATCCCGTCCTCCGTGGCGAGGTCGGCGGTCAGCACCTCCGCCTCGATGCCGTGCAGGTCGTGGAGTTCGGTGGCCTGTCGCTGAAGGCGCTCGGTGTCGCGGGCGACCAGCACCAGGTTGTGGCCGCTTCCCACACCGCCCGACTGGGAGGTCCCGCTCGCCGCCAGCCGCCGCGCGAAGGCGGCGCCGATCCCCGCCGTCGCGCCCGTAATCAAAGCAGTCGTCATAGGCGGCACGTTAGACGGTCGCGCGCCCGGCGTGAGCGCCCGTCCGGCCACCGGAAAGCGCCCCCGCCGGACGCCCGCGGGTTCAGTTCGTCTACGCGGCGCCGGCGCCGTACTTGGCCACGTACTCCCGCGCGGTCCTCAACTCCTCGGCGTGCAGGGCCTCTCCGGCCGCCAGCACCCGCGGGAGCAGATCGCGCTCGGTCGTCGCGGCCCGGAAGGCGAGAGCCACCGTCACCTCGTGGTCGGGCCGGTGCACGATCTCGATCGGGTCGCCCGCGCGGATCTCGCCGGGCACGACGACCCGGAAGTACGCACCGGTGACGCCCTCGCGCGTGAACCGTCTGACCCAGCCCTTCTCACCGAGCCAGCCGCCGAACGTACGACACGGAATCCGGCCGCTGGTCGCCTCCAGCACCAGATCCGGACCAACCCGCCAACGCTCGCCGATCTTCGTCCCGTTCAGGTCGAGACCCGACGTCGTCAGATTCTCGCCGAAGCTGCCGTTGCCCAGCGGACGGCCCAACTCCCGCTCCCAGAAGTCCAGATCCTCGCGCGCGTACACATACACCGCCTGGTCGCTGCCGCCGTGATGGCGCAGGTCGCACACCGTGTCCCCGGCCAGACCGCTGGCGCCGACCCCCTTCGGTCCGGGATCGCGCACCGCGACGGCACCGTCCACCGGCTGCTTGTCGATGCCGGTGGCGCCGCCCGGCGCGTCGGTGTACTCGACGGTCTTGGCCCGCCCCGCATTCACGGTCAGAAGCTTCATGCCGGGCACGCTAACCCGCCCACCGGCGCACACGCCTCTCAAACGCTCTTCTCCTCATTTTCCGCTGCCCCCAAGCGTCCCTTATGTTTGAGGGGTGATCGAAGCCCGCCATCTCCGTGTCCTGCGCGCCGTCGCCGCCACCGGCTCGTTCTCCGCCGCCGCGCGCGAGCTGGGGTGCACCCAGCCGGCCGTCAGCCAGCAGATGAAGGTCCTCGAAGCGTCGGTCGGTACGACCCTGCTGATCAGAACCAGCCGCGCGATGCGGCTCACCCAGGCCGGCGAAGCGCTCGTACGGCACGCGACGGGCATCCTGTCGGGGCTCACAGCAGCCGAGGAGGAGGTCGCCGCCATCGCGGGCCTGCGCGCCGGGCGGGTGCGGCTCGTCTCGTTCCCCAGCGGCAGCTCCACGCTGGTACCCGCCGCCCTGGCCGCCCTGCGCGCCGCGCATCCGGGCACCCGTGTCTCACTGGTCGACGCCGAACCGCCGCGCTCCGTCGAGATGCTGCGCGACGGCGACTGCGACGTGGCCCTGGCGTTCCGCTACGACTCCACCCGTGACGACTCCGGCGGCGGCGCCGAGGAGTGGGACGACCTGGTCGTACGGCCGCTGCTCACCGACCGGCTGGTGGGGCTGCTCCCCGAGGGGCACCGGCTGGCCGGGGCCGCCGCCGTCTCCATCGCCGACCTCGCCGACGAGTCCTGGATCGCGGGCTGCCCGCGCTGCCGTCACCAACTGGTGGACGCGTGTGAGAAGGCGGGTTTCACCCCCCGTATCGACTTTGCGACGGACGACTACCCGGCGGTGATCGGCCTGGTCGGGGCCGGGCTCGGGGTCGCGGTGCTGCCGGAGCTGGCCATGGAGTCGGTGCTGCCGAAGGCGGCTCGCACGGTCACCGTCGAGCCCTCCGTACGCCGCGAGATCGTCGCGCTCACCCTGCCCGATCTGGCGCGGGTCCCCACGGTGGCGGCGACGCTGGACCAACTGGAGCGGGCCGCGTCGCGCTGACGGGCGCGCGACCGCTCTCCCGCCGAAGACCGTGTGTCGTAGCCGCCCCGGCGGGGAGGGCGCGGCATGCAGGAACGTTTCTGCGAATATCTGTCGCAGATCAGGCGCGGCCCGGTCCGTTCGTGCCCGAGGTCGTGATCAGGCGGGTGCGGGCGCGCCCCATCAGCTCTTCGCGTTCGTCCTCCGTCAGCCCGCCCCACACGCCGTACGGCTCCCGTACCGCCAGCGCGTGCGCCGCGCACTGCGCGCGGACCGGGCATCTCATGCAGACCTCTTTCGCCGAGGTTTCGCGGGCGCTGCGTGCCGCGCCCCTCTCCCCCTCCGGGTGAAAGAACAGTGAACTGTCGACGCCGCGGCAGGCCGCGAGGAGCTGCCAGTCCCACAGATCTGCGTTCGGTCCGGGAAGGCGGGAGAAATCTGCCATTGCTCATGTCCCCTTGAATCCGTGGAAGCGGGGGCCGCTAGGGCGTGAGATGCGCCCTGGAACGCCGGGGCCGAGCCCGACGTGCTGACCACATCATGCTGACGACGGTACATCTCCTGTGTAAGTAGATGTAAATATGACTCATTGCGAATCTAGCCACAGACACCAGCAAAAGCGAAGAAAAAGGGCTAAATGGGGCATAGCTCAGAGTGATCGAAGGTGACCTGCGAGGCTCTGCTCTGTGTGCGCTTCCTCACGTAGAGTGCCGAGAGCGATTCCGGACCCGTAACTCTTTCGAGTGACCGTCGTTGAGTGGTCGAGGCGGTTGAAGGAACAAGCGATCGGGCACATGCCCGGTGGCGTCAATCGCACAGGTGACCACATGTACTCAGCCTGGAGGCTCAAGGTGACGCGCATCAGCTGCGGAGGGCGGCCATGACATCCGTCCTCGTCTGCGACGACTCCCCGCTTGCCCGAGAGGCGCTGCGCCGCGCGGTTGCGACCGTGCCCGGCGTCGAGCGCGTGACGACCGCGGCCAACGGAGAGGAAGTCCTCCGCCGCTGGGGCGCCGACCGCTCGGACCTGATTCTGATGGACGTACGCATGCCCGGTCTGGGCGGCGTCGAGACCGTCCGGCGGCTGCTGTCCGCCGATCCGGGCGCCCGGATCATCATGCTCACGGTCGCCGAGGACCTGGACGGTGTCGCGCTCGCGGTCGCCGCCGGTGCCCGCGGCTATCTGCACAAGGACGCGTCCCGCGCGGAGTTGCGCGCGACGGTCACCCAGGCGCTGGCCGACCCGACATGGCGGCTCGCCCCGCGCCGGCTCAGGTCGGCCGAGATGGGCGCGGCGCCCACGCTCACCGCGCGTGAGATCCAGGTGCTCGAAGGCATGAGCCACGGGCGGTCGAACGCGGAGATCGGGCGCGAGCTGTTCCTCTCGGAGGACACGGTCAAGACGCATGCCCGCCGTCTGTTCAAAAAGCTCGGCGCATCGGACCGGGCGCACGCCGTTGCCCTCGGATTCCGCTGGGGCCTGGTCCGCTAGGTCCAGTCCGGTGCCGGCCGGTCGATGCGCTGGTCGGAGCCCTGGAGCAGCTTTTCCGGACAGTCGTGGAACCCCGTCTGCCGTGCGGCGGACGGGGCGGCGAAGAGGGTCAACCGTGCCCGTACGCCACAGTTTCCCGCCCGATGCCGCATCCTTGAGGTGTGGAGTTCCTCGGGGACGAGTCGGGCGAGCGGAAGGGGAGGGCGCGGGAGATGAGTTCCAGCGCACCTGCTCATAACGCTTCGGTGCACAACTATGAACGCGGTGCCACGGATCAGCAGCCGCCAAGGCACCATGGTCCGATGCGCGATGACGAGACCACGGTGATCGGTGCGCTCGTTCATCGTGCCGTCGAGGGGGACGGGCAGGCCACGCACGATCTCCTGGCCCATGTGCATCCCCTCGCGCTGCGCTACTGCCGCACCCGGCTGAACCGACTGCCCGGTGATGCCCGCCACTTCGTGGAGGACCTGGCGCAGGAGGTCTGCGTCGCGGTCCTGATGGCGCTGCCGCGCTACAAGGACACCGGCAGGCCCTTCGAGGCCTTCGTCTTCGCCATCGCCGCGCACAAGGTCGCCGATCTCCAGCGGGCCGCCATGCGGCACCCCGGATCGACGGCCGTGCCTTCGGACGAGATGCCCGAGCGGCCCGACGACTCCCTCGGCCCGGAGGAGCGCGCGCTGCTCAGCAGCGACGCCGAGTGGGCCAAGAAGCTCCTCGCCAACCTCCCCGACAACCAGCGCGAGCTGCTGGTGCTGCGGGTCGCCGTGGGGCTGACCGCCGAGGAGACCGGCCAGATGCTGGGAATGTCGCCGGGCGCCGTACGGGTGGCGCAGCACCGCGCGCTCAGCAGGCTGCGCGCGCTGGCCGAGCAGTAGCGGTCCCGCCCGGCCGGGCACGGGGCGGGGCGGGGAGCGGCGGGGGAGCGGGGAATCAGACGCCTCCGCTTCCCGTTAGCATGGGCATCCGCACCGATCAAGGCCATTTGGGGAAGGTGTCATGACTGCAAACGTCGACGGAGTGCCCGAGAAGTTCGCGACGCTCGGGCTGACATACGACGACGTGCTGCTGCTGCCCGGCGCTTCGGAGGTCCTGCCGAACCAGGTGGACACCACGTCCCTGGTCTCCCGGAACGTCAGGGTGAACCTCCCCCTGCTCTCCGCCGCGATGGACAAGGTCACCGAGGCCCGTATGGCGATCGCCATGGCACGGCAGGGTGGCGTCGGCGTGCTGCACCGCAATCTCTCCATTGCCGACCAGGCCAACCAGGTCGACCTCGTGAAGCGCTCCGAGTCCGGCATGGTCACCGACCCGATCACGGTCCGCCCCGACGCGACGCTCGGTGAGGCGGACGAACTCTGCGCCAAGTTCCGGATCAGCGGCGTCCCGGTCACCGACGCCGCGGGCAAGCTCCTCGGCATCGTCACCAACCGCGACATGGCCTTCGAGTCGGACCGCGCGCGCCAGGTGCGTGAGGTCATGACCCCGATGCCGCTCGTCACCGGCAACGTCGGCATCTCCGGCGTGGACGCCATGGAGCTGCTGCGCCGCCACAAGATCGAGAAGCTTCCGCTCGTCGACGACAAGGGCGTCCTCAAGGGCCTCATCACGGTCAAGGACTTCGTCAAGGCGGAGAAGTACCCGAACGCCGCCAAGGACAGCGAGGGCCGGCTGCTCGTCGGCGCTGCCGTCGGTGCCAGCCCCGAGGCGCTGGAGCGGTCCCAGGCGCTGGTCGCGGCCGGGGTGGACTTCCTGGTCGTGGACACCTCCCACGGTCACAACAGCAACGCGCTGAGCTGGATGTCCAAGATCAAGTCGAGCGTTCCGGTGGATGTCATCGGCGGGAACGTGGCCACCCGTGACGGCGCCCAGGCGCTGATCGACGCGGGCGTGGACGGCGTGAAGGTCGGCGTCGGGCCGGGCTCGATCTGTACGACGCGAGTCGTCGCCGGCATCGGCGTCCCCCAGGTCACGGCGATCTACGAGGCCGCGGTGGTCTGCCAGGCGGCGGGCGTCCCGGTCATCGGCGACGGCGGCCTCCAGTACTCGGGCGACATCGGCAAGGCTCTGGCGGCCGGCGCGTCCACGGTGATGCTCGGCAGCCTGCTCGCGGGCTGTGAGGAGTCGCCGGGTGAGCTCCAGTTCATCAACGGCAAGCAGTTCAAGTCGTACCGCGGGATGGGCTCGCTCGGTGCGATGCAGTCGCGCGGCCAGGGCCGTTCGTACTCGAAGGACCGTTACTTCCAGGGCGAGGTGTCCTCGGACGACAAGCTGGTCCCCGAGGGCATCGAGGGCCAGGTGCCCTACCGCGGGCCGCTGAGCGCCGTCCTGCACCAGCTCATCGGCGGCCTGCGGCAGACCATGGGCTATGTGGGCGCGGCCTCCATCGACGAGATGGAGCGCAAGGGCCGGTTCGTCCGGATCACCGCGGCCGGGCTCAAGGAGAGCCACCCGCACGACATCCAGATGACGGTCGAGGCGCCGAACTACACCGGTCGCTGACGACCCGCTCGTGGTCCTGTCCGCCGGACAGGACCAAGGTGAGGGGCGGTCCCGTTCATCTCGGGGCCGCCCCTCACCGGTGTGCCGGGCCGGGTCGGGGATACTGAAGCCGCAGACGCAGAGGAAAGGCCATACATCGTGACTGAGATCGAGATCGGCCGCGGCAAGCGCGGACGCCGGGCGTACGCCTTCGACGACATCGCGGTCGTCCCCAGCCGGCGCACCCGCGACCCGAAGGAGGTCTCGATCGCCTGGCAGATCGACGCCTACCGGTTCGAGCTGCCGTTCCTGGCCGCCCCCATGGACTCCGTGGTCTCGCCGAGCACGGCGATCCGCATCGGCGAGCTGGGCGGTCTCGGCGTGCTCAACCTCGAAGGCCTGTGGACCCGTTACGAGGAACCGCAGCCGCTGCTGGCCGAGATCGCCGATCTGGACGAGGCGACCGCCAACCGCAGGCTCCAGGAGATCTACGCCGCGCCGATCCAGGAGGAGTTGATCGGGCGGCGCATCAAGGAGGTGCGCGACTCGGGTGTGGTCACGGCCGCCGCACTCTCGCCGCAGCGCACCGCGCAGTTCTCCAAGGCCGTCGTGGACGCCGGGGTGGACATCTTCGTCATCCGGGGGACGACGGTCTCCGCCGAGCACGTCTCGGGCGCGGCCGAGCCGCTGAACCTGAAGCAGTTCATCTACGAACTGGACGTCCCGGTCATCGTCGGCGGCTGCGCCACGTACACCGCCTCGCTGCATCTGATGCGCACCGGTGCGGCCGGCGTGCTGGTGGGCTTCGGCGGCGGGGCCGCGCACACCACCCGTAACGTGCTGGGCATCCAGGTGCCGATGGCGACGGCGGTCGCGGACGTGGCCGCCGCCCGGCGCGACTACATGGACGAGTCCGGCGGGCGGTACGTGCATGTGATCGCCGATGGTGGCGTGGGCTGGTCCGGCGACCTGCCCAAGGCCGTGGCGTGCGGGGCCGACGCGGTGATGATGGGCTCCCCGCTGGCGCGGGCGACCGACGCGCCGGGCAAGGGGCACCACTGGGGCATGGAGGCCGTCCACGAGGACGTGCCGCGTGGCAAGTTGGTGGATCTGGGCATCGTCGGGACGACCGAGGAGATCCTGACCGGGCCCTCGCACAGCCCGGACGGCTCGATGAACTTCTTCGGCGCGCTCAAGAGGGCGATGGCGACGACCGGTTACAGCGAACTCAAGGAGTTCCAGCGCGTCGAGGTGACGGTCGCGGACTCGCAGCACAGCCGCTGAACGCACGGAAGGTGCCCCGGACCGTAAGCGGTCCGGGGCACCTTCGTGTGTGTGCGGCCTCTTTAGGAGGCGGCCTTCTTGGCGCCCGAGAACGCGGCGACCGCGGCGAGGGCGAAGAACAGGAAGGTCATCGCCTCCTTGCCCGCGTTCCACGCCTCGGTCAGCAGGCTGAAGTGGTCGAACAGCATCTCCGTCGTCGACAGGCCCAGTTCCTCGGCACCGATGATCGCGATGCCGAAGATCTGGCCCAGGTAGACGGCGGCCAGCGCGAACACGGCGCTGACCACGGCCAGGATCGGGTTGCGTCCGCCGACCTTGCCCGCGACGAAGCCGATCACGAAGCCGACAGCGATGGCGGCGTAACCGATCTCGCTCTCGATGGCACCGGCGATGCCGCCGTAGATGGCGCCGGCGGCGATCGCCGTGCCGGCCGCTGCCGCCAGGCCGAGCCCCACGTTGTCCCGGACCGGCGGGGCCGGCGCGAACGGGTTGCCGGGGCCGGGCGGGACGTGGCCGGGCGGGACGGGGCCTCCGGCGTACGGGTTGCCGGGCGGCGGGAAAGACTGACTCATGTGAAAGATCCCCCAAGGAATGCCCGCACCGTTGTGCGAGCGCCCTGGACCATAGCAGTCCGCTACGACACCGCAGTAGGCAATTGCCCGGCTGTGGAAGGCTGGTGGGCCGGAGGCCGGAGGCGGGTGGGCCGCCGCGTCAGAGCCGGTACGCCGCTCCCGCGGGGCTCGCGCCTCGGGTGTCGAGCAGCAACTGCGCCTTCACGGCGAGGCCTTGGAGGTCGTACGTACGGTGGTGCTGGAGCAGCACCGTCAGATCCGCGTGCGCCGCGGCCTCGTAAAGAGAGTCGGCGCGCGGGACCGGCAGTTCGCGTACGCGCCAGTCGGGGACGTACGGATCGTGGTAGCTGACGGTCGCCCCCAGGTCCATCAGCCGGCGGGCGATCTCGGTGGCCGGTGAACTCTCCTGGTCGGCGTGGTCCTGCTTGTAGGTGACGCCGAGCAGCAGGACGCGGGCGCCGCGCGCGGACTTGCCGTGCTCGTTGAGGAGCGTGGCGCAGCGCTGGATGACGTACTGCGGCATGCGGGTGTTGATCTCCTGGGCGAGGCCGACCATCCGCAGCGGATGGCCGGGGGTGCGGCCGGCGTGCGGGAGGTAGCTGGGGTCCATGGGGACGCCGTGGCCGCCGACGCCGGGGCCGGGCCGGAAGGCCTGGAAGCCGAACGGTTTGGTCTCGGCGCACCGGATGACGTCCCAGAGGTCGACGCCGAGGTCGTGGCAGAGCACGGCCATCTCGTTGACGAGGGCGATGTTGACGTGCCGGAAGTTGGTTTCCAGGAGCTTGACGGTCTCGGCCTCGCGCGGTCCGCGCGCGCGGACGACCTTGTCGGTGAGGCGTCCGTAGAAGGCCGCCGCCGATTCGGTGCAGGCCGGGGTGAGCCCGCCGATGACCTTGGGGGTGTTGATGTGGCCGTGGGTGCGGCGGCCGGGGTCGACGCGGCTGGGGGAGTAGGCGAGGTGGAAGTCGCGCCCGGCGCGCAGGCCCGAGCCCTCTTCCAGGATGGTGCGCAGGAACCCCTCGGTGGTGCCGGGGCCCGCCGGTGATTCGAGCAGCACGGTGGTGTGCGGGCGCAGCCGGGCGGCCAGGGCGCGCGCGGCCTCGCCGACGGCGGTGAGGTCGAGGGTGCGGTCGGGGCCCAGCGGGGTGGGCGCACAGATGACGGCGGTACGGACCCGGCCCAGCTCGGTCGGGTTGGTGGTGGGCCGGAAGCCGCCGGAGAGCATGCGGCGGACGTCGGACGCGGTGAGGGGCCCGTCGACGGGGGTGCGGCCCGCCGCCAGTTCGGCGACGGGCCGTGGATCGAGGTCGTAGCCGACGGTCTCGATGCCGGCGGCCACGGCGGCCTGGGCGAGGGGCAGGCCGAGATGGCCGAGTCCGATGACGGCGAGGTCTGCGGGCATGTGGGCCGTCCTTTCCCATAACCGGAGGAGACAGAGGGCGCAACCCCTGTGGACAGAACGAGCGAGGGCAATGTCAGACTAGGCGTAAATATGACCGATATGCGTCATTACATGGCCGGACATGGCGGTACATGTCTGCGGATTTCACTGGCCTGACCCGATCGTCGGCCGGTGTTGTCCACAGCCGGTGGCTGAAGTCGGCGAGTGCGGACAGAATCGAAGAGCCCGAACAACACGGGGGCGACGGGAGGCAGCGGTGAGGACAGCGACACTGGGACCGGAGGAGCGCGCCACGGCTCTGGCGGAGATGGCCGAGCGTGAACTGGACGTGTTGGTCGTGGGCGCGGGCGTGGTCGGCGCCGGGACGGCGCTCGACGCCGTGACACGGGGACTGTCGACCGGGCTCGTGGAGGCGCGCGACTGGGCCTCGGGCACATCGAGCCGGTCGAGCAAGCTGATCCACGGAGGGCTGCGCTATCTGGAGATGCTCGACTTCGGGCTCGTCAGGGAGGCGCTGAAGGAGCGCGGACTGCTGCTGGAGCGGCTGGCCCCGCATCTGGTGAAGCCGGTGCCGTTCCTCTACCCGTTGCAGCACAAGGGCTGGGAGCGGCTCTACGCCGGATCGGGCGTCGCGCTGTACGACGCGATGTCGTTCTCGTCCGGCCACGGCCGGGGCCTGCCGACGCACCGCCATCTCTCCCGCCGCCACGCGCTGCGCGTGGCCCCGGCGCTCAAGAAGGACGCGCTGGTCGGCGCCTTGCAGTACTACGACGCCCAGATGGACGACGCGCGGTATGTGGCGACCCTGGTGCGTACGGCCGCGAGCTACGGCGCGCATGTCGCCAGCAGGGCCCGCGTGGTGGGGTTCCTGCGTGAGGGCGAGCGGGTCGTCGGAGCCCGCGTGCGGGACGTGGACGGCGCCGGGGAGTACGAGATCCGGGCGAAGCAGATCGTCAACTCGACCGGGGTGTGGACGGACGACACCCAGGCGCTGATCGGCGAGCGCGGCCAGTTCCATGTCCGGGCGTCGAAGGGCATCCACCTGGTGGTCCCCAAGGACCGCATCCACTCGTCGACCGGGCTGATCCTGCGGACCGAGAAGTCGGTGCTCTTCGTCATCCCGTGGGGCAGGCACTGGATCGTGGGCACCACCGACACCGACTGGGACCTCGACAAGGCCCACCCGGCGGCCTCCAGCGCGGACATCGACTATCTCCTTGAACACGTCAACTCGGTCCTCGCCGTACCGCTGACGCGTGACGACGTGGAGGGGGTGTACGCGGGGCTGCGCCCCCTGCTGGCCGGCGAGTCCGACGCGACCAGCAAGCTGTCGCGCGAGCACACGGTGGCGCACCCGGTGCCGGGCATGGTCGTGGTGGCCGGCGGCAAGTACACGACGTACCGGGTCATGGCCAAGGACGCGGTGGACGAGGCGGTGCACGGCCTCGACCAGCGGGTGGCGGCCTGCGTGACGGAGGACACCCCGCTGCTCGGAGCCGAGGGCTACCGCGCCCTGTGGAACGCGCGCGCGGGGATCGCCGCGCGGACCGGGCTCCATGTGGTGCGCGTGGAGCATCTGCTCAACCGGTACGGGGCGCTGGTGGAGGAGTTGCTGGAGCTGATCGCGGCCGACCCCGGTCTCGGTGAGCCGCTGGGCGCCGCCGAGGACTATCTGCGGGCCGAGATCGTGTACGCGGCGTCGCACGAGGGGGCGCGTCATCTCGACGACGTCCTGACGAGGCGCACCCGCATCTCGATCGAGACGTTCGACCGGGGGACGCGCAGCGCCCGCGAGTGCGCGGAGCTGATGGCGCCGGTGCTCGGCTGGGACAAGGGCCAGATCGAGAAAGAGGTCGAGCACTACCGGAAGCGGGTGGAGGCGGAGCGCGAGTCGCAGCGCCAGCCGGACGACCTGACGGCGGACGCGGCACGGCTCGGCGCGCCGGACATCGTGCCTCTCTAGGGGATTCTGCGGTGAGTTGAGACGGATGGGGTGCCTGGTGCGGTCCTTTGCGGGATTGTGCCGGGCACTCCTGTTCGAGTCATGAACAGGGGCATGACCAGCGGCGGAAGCCGCCGTACCCCGTCCAACGGACCGGCGACGGGCTCCGCTTGGGCCGTCGCCCGGCCGGATGGCGGACCCGCGAGCATCGCACGCGCCGGAATGAGGGACAATGGAGGCTCTGTCAGGGCGCGTTACCGCGCCGCGCGCGGGCAGGTGTGCCAGGCGCGCGGGCGGACACCAGGCGCGGGCGGACACCAGGGATCGCAGAGGGGACGCATGGCGGAGGCTGAGCAGTCGCGGGACACGGCGCGGGACCCCGGGAACGACACGGACGACGCGGAGCGCGGGGCCGACGCGACCCCCGAGGGGCGCCTTCTCGCCGGACGGTACCGGCTCGGTGAGGTGCTCGGCCGCGGCGGAATGGGCACGGTCTGGCGGGCCGTCGACGAGACCCTGGGCCGTACGGTCGCTGTCAAGGAGCTGCGCTTCCCCACCAGCATCGACGAGGACGAGAAGCGCCGTCTGATCACGCGCACCCTGCGCGAGGCCAAGGCGATCGCCCGCATCCGCAACAACGGAGCGGTCACCGTCTACGACGTCGTGGACGAGGACGACCGGCCGTGGATCGTCATGGAGTTGATCGAGGGCAAGTCCCTCGCCGAGGTCGTACGCGAGGACGGGATCCTGACCCCGAGGCGCGCCGCCGAGGTCGCGCTCGCGATCCTCGACGTGCTGCGCTCGGCGCACCGCGAGGGCATCCTGCACCGCGACGTGAAGCCGTCCAACGTGCTGATCTCCGAGGACGGCCGCGTCGTCCTCACCGACTTCGGCATCGCACAGGTGGAGGGCGACCCCTCGGTCACCTCCACCGGGATGCTCGTCGGCGCCCCCTCGTACATCTCTCCCGAGCGCGCCCGCGGCAAGAAGCCCGGCCCCGCCGCCGACCTGTGGTCGCTGGGCGGGCTGATCTACGCGTCGGTGGAGGGCTGCCCGCCGTACGACAAGGGGTCGGCCATCGCGACCCTCACCGCCGTCATGACCGAACCGCTCGAACCCCCCAAGAACGCGGGCCCGTTGGAAGAGGTCATCTACGGCCTGCTGGCCAAGGACCCGGATCTGCGGCTCGACGACGCGGGCGCGCGGGCGCTGCTCCAGGGCGTCATCGACAGCCCCGACTCGGATCTGCCCGAACCGGCGGCCGACGCGACCCGCGTCGTACCGCTGCCGCTGCTTCCTCCGGAGCCCGAGCCCGGGTCGAAGGGCGGCAAGACGGCGGGAGCCGGGGCCGTGGCTGCGGGCACCGCCGCCGCGGCCACGTCGCCGTCCGCACCTGCGGGCACACCCGGCGGGGGCGCCGCACGGACCACGGCCACGCGGGCGTCGCTCACCGATGTCGTCCCGCGCCGCACGCTGATGATCATCGCGGCGGTCGTCGTGCTGGCGATCCTCTCCGTCGTCCTGATCGTCGCGCTCAACGGCGACTCGGACGGGTCCGGCAAGGGTGGCGCGGCCAAGGACGGCACCGCCACGTCGGCCGGGGCCACCGCGGGTGACGACGCCAAGGGCGGCGGAGACGACACGGCGGGTCAGGGCAAGCAGCGGGATTCGGCCAAGGACAGCGGTAACGGCAACGCGTCGGACGGCTCGTCGTCCGGCGAGTCCGGCACGAACAACTCGGGACCGGGTTCCGGCGAATCCGACTCCGACTCCGGTTCGGACGGCAAGGGTCTGCCTGACGACTACAAGATGATCACCGACAAGCAGTTCCGCTTCTCCATGGCGATGCCCGACGACTTCAAGCGCACCGGTACGGCAGGCCGGAGTTCCGGCGGCATCTACAGCGAGAACGGTGAATTCCCCCGTATCCAAGTCGACTTCAACGCCGGGCCGACCAACGACGCCAAGCGCGCCTGGATTCAGCTCGAAGCCCAGATAAAGGGCAGCCTCGGCAATTACAAGCGCCTGGGTATCAAGTCGGTGGAGTTCAACGGCTATCCGACCGTCGCCGACTGGGGATTCGTGCGCGACCAGGCCGGCGAGCGGGTGCGGGTGATGAACCGGGGATTCAAGGTCGACGCCACCCACGGGTACGCGATCATGATCACCTGCAAGGCGGACGAGTGGAATGACGACGAGTGCCGGACACTCCGGGAGACGGCGTACAGCACTTTCAAGCCGACTGACTGACGGCGGGGCGCGCCGCGGACGTGTCGTGAACGTGTCGCGATGGCGCGAACTGGCGGGCGGCGCAACCCGTTCCGGTGATTGACGCGACTGTGTGTGAAGCGGTCCGTCTCATGACCGGAATGGGTCACGCCGGTACGGGCGCGGGGTACCGGGGCGTAGGGGCGCAGGTTGCCGGGAAGGTTAAGGCCTGTGTTGCGGTGACCCGGCGGCATATTTGTGTGCGGCCACGTATCGTGAGAAGTCGCGGACCGTACGCAGTCACAATGGGCCGGTAAACGACCGGAATTGGCGGTTTCGCGAGGTCTCCGAGGATCCGGAGGCCCATGGACAGTGCGCGTGTGGGAGGCGTCGTGGACGACTACGCGGGACGGGTACTCGCCGACCGCTACCGCCTGCCCCTGCCTCCGTCCGACGAGTTCGACCTCGTCGAGACGCGAGCGTTCGACACCTACAGCGCGCAGGAAGTCCTCGTCAGGCAGGTGCCGTTGCCCGAGGTCGTGGACGCCGAGATGGTCGACCCGGAGGGCGCGGCGGCGACGCGGCGCGTCACGGGCCGTACGACTCGCAGGCCCACCGACCCGGCCGTGCGGCGCGCGATCGAGGCCGCCCAGAGCGCCGCCCAGATCCCCGACCATCCGCGGCTCGACCAGGTCTTCGACGTCTTCGCCGAGGGCGGGTCGCTGTGGATAGTGAGTGAGCTGGTCGCCGCCAGGCCGCTGGCCGCCCTGCTCGCCGAGAGGCCGCTCAACCCCTACCGCGCGGCGGAGATCGCCTCGGACGTGCTCACCGCCGTCCGGGTGCTGCACGCCCACGGCTGGACCCACCGGAACATCACCGTCCGCACGGTGCTCGTCTGCGACGACGGGCGCGTGGTGCTCACCGGCCTCGCGGCGGGCGCGGCCGAGGAAGCGCTCTGCGGCTATATGCCGGTGCCGCCGGCGCCCGGAGAAGGCGGCGGCACCGATGCCGGTTACCGGCCGACCGGTGAGATCCCCGGCCCCGTTCCGGGCTCGGGACCGGGCATCGGCGGGGGCGCGCGGACGTCGGGCGTGCCGGCCGGCGGCTCGGGTGCCGCGGGCATCCCCGCGGGCCGTACGGGCGGCTCCGAGGCCCTGCCGCCGGGGACCGGCGCGCTGGGCGTGCCGGTCGGGCCCGCGTCGCCGGGGCGCGCCGCGCTGGAGACGGCCCGCTCGGCCGACGGCACGTACGGGGACGGGACCTACGGCGACGGCGCGTACAGGGACGGTCGGCGCGGGGACGGGACCTACGGCGACGGTCCGCACGGCGACCGGTCGTACGGCGAAGTCCCCTACGGGACAGACGCGTTCGGCCGACCCGTCCTGGACCGTGGCCCGGACACCGGTGGTGCCGGCACGGAGGCCGGCCCGGACGACCGGGACGCGTCAGGCGCTACGGGAGCGGCCCCCGTCGTCCCGTACACCGGCCCGCCCGCCCTGCCGGCCAACCCCTCCCGCAGCGGCCCCGCGGACACCCGCGCCGCGCGCGCCGGAGCCATCGCCGCCTACCGCGCCGGAGCGCGCGCCGCCGCCCGCGTCACCGAGGACCAGCAGCGCGACAGCGGCACCCTGCCCGTTCAGCGCCCCGTGCATCTGTCGGACCCCTCGGCCCCCGCCGGCCGGAGCGGTTCCCCGGACGGCCCGTCGGGCGGGGCCGGACCGGCCGGACCCACGCAGGACGACAACCGCGACCCCGACTGGTGGGCGATGCCGCCCCGCGAGATCGACCCGCAGGGGCGCGGGACGGACGGCCAATACGCCGGTGACGCCGACGACGCTGATGACGCCGACGACGGCCCCGGCTTCGACCCGGACGACGACGACCCCCGGCCGCCCCGTCGCGTCCAACTGGCCGGCACCTGGCACGACGGCCCCTCGGGCGCCGGTGACGGCTCCCGCCCGCTGCCCGCGGGCGGCGGCACCTCCCCGTACCTCCGCCAGGAGAACGCGGCCGGTGACGCCTCCGGCTCCGGCAGCGGCTGGCACCCCTCGGGCACCAGCGACGCCATGCGTGCCGACGCCCAGCGGCAGTCGTCGAACCTGCCCGCCGTCCCCGGACCCACCGCCCCCGCCGGCCGCTGGGACGATGTCGTCGCGGGCGGCACGACCCCCGCGTACCGGGGCCCCGCCACCCCGCTCGCCGCCGAACGCGCCCGCCAGGCACGGATAGCCGTCGTCGGCGCGGTCACGGAGCGGTGGGCACCGGAGCAGGCTGGGCCGGTCCACGAGAACTGGCAACTCGCCCCGCCCATCGGCCCGTCCACCGACCTGTGGGCGCTGGGCGCGCTCCTCTACCGCGCCGTCCAGGGCCACGCCCCGTATCCGGAGGAGAGCGCGGCCGAGCTGGTCCAGCTCGTCTGCGCCGAACCGCCCGCCTTCGCCGAGGAGTGCGGCCCGCTGCGCCCCGTCGTCGAGTCGCTGCTCCGTCAGGACCCCACGGAACGGCCCGACTTCGAGGAGCTGCGCGGCTGGCTGCGTTCGCTGGTGCGCTCGGCGCCCGAGCCCGACGCCGGTCTCGACGTCGTCGCCGTGCCCTCCGTGGACGAGCGGCTGCCGATCGTGCGCCGCCGGGGCGAGCTGGTCCGCAAGCGCCGTGGCTGGGGCCGCGGCGGCGACGCCGGACGGCACCGCCACAAGAAGGTCAAGGAGCGCAAGGACAAGAGCGGCGGCAGGTCGTCCGAGCGGCGCGGCGCCGCTCGGGCGTCGCACGGTGAGGCGTACGTCGAGCCGCGCCGCGAGCAGAGGGACCGCGCGTACGGCGAACGGGACCACCGCGACGACGACTTCGGCGAGAGGGAGTACCGCGAGCCGCGGCAGAGGTCGGGTGGCGGCGGTTCCCGCGAGCCGCGCTCGCTCGGGCGCATCCTGCTCGCCGTCATCCTCGTGCTGATGGTCGCGGCCATCGCCTTCGCGGTGATGTTCCTGCCGAAGGCCGACGAACAGGCGCAGTCGCAGAAGGGTGCGGGGTCGGACCCGAGCGCGCCGGCGACACCGCAGCCGCAGGACCCCAACTCCTCGACGCCGCAGAGCTCCGGGCCCCCGGCCGATCTCGCGGACGGCTATGTCCTGCGCAAGGACACCGAGGGCTTCGAGATCGGCGTGGACAAGAGCTGGCAGCGCAGCCCGATCAACGACAGCGGCCAAGTCCGTTACGGGCGCGGCGACTTCACCCTCATCGTGGTGCCGGGACGGGACACGGTGGACGACAACGGCGACGACCCGCTGGTCTACCAGCGGGAGAAGGAGCGGGAGTTGCAGCCCTTCCGGGACTCCTCCTGGGCCACCGCCTCCGGTCTGCGCCGGATCGACGTCGGCCAACAGCGCATGGCCGAGGGCCAGTTCACCTGGCAGAGCAGCAGCGGCCAGGAGGTCTACGTCCGCAACCTCGCCATGATCGTCAAGGGCAGCTACCACATCGTGCAGGTCATCGGCCCGGCCGACCAGCGTGACAAGGTGTCCGAGATCTACCAACAGGCCACCGGTTCCTACCGGATCACGCGCTGACCGCTTCCCCGCACGAGGGGCTGACCGTCCCCTCGTGCGGGTCACGGTGAGGTTTCAAGCACGGGTCCCAGTTCCGGGTTCGCGCGTCCGCTCCGTAACCTGTCATCACGAGTGAACAGGCAGGGGCACGTGGAAGATTCAGCGAAAACGCGTGAGGGGCTGGTCCTTGCCGGCCGTTACACGCTGGGCGAGGCCATCGGCAGCGGCGGCATGGGCAAGGTCTGGCGGGCCTACGACCAACTGCTCAACAGAACAGTGGCCATCAAGGAGTTGACGGCCGCCCTGTTCGTATCGGCCGCCGACAGCGCCGTGTTGCACGCTCGTACGCAGAAAGAGGCCAGAGCCGCGGCCCGGATCAGCCACCCCTCCGTGGTGACGGTCCATGATGTGCTCGACCACGGCGGCCGGCCGTGGATCGTCATGCAGTACGTGGACGGCCCCTCGCTCTCCGAAGCCCTCACCTCCGACCCCGCCGACCCGCGTGAGGCGGCCCGGATCGGCCTCCAGGTGCTCGGGGCGCTGCGCGCCGCGCACGCGGCCGGGGTGCTGCACCGGGACGTCAAGCCCGGCAACGTCCTGCTCGCGCGGGACGGCCAGGTGCTGCTCACGGACTTCGGGATAGCCGCCATCGAGGGCGACTCGGCCATCACCCGCACCGGCGAAATCGTCGGCTCCATCGACTACTTGGCACCCGAGCGGGTACGCGGCCACGATCCGGGACCCGCCTCCGACCTGTGGGCGCTGGGCGCGACGCTGTACACGGCGGTGGAAGGCACCTCCCCGTTCCGCCGTACGTCGGCGGTGGCCACCATGCAGGCGGTGGTCACCGACGAGCCGCCCGCTCCCGTACGCGCCGGGGCGCTCGGGCCCGTGATCACCGCGCTGCTCCACAAGGACCCCGACGCACGCCCGGACGCCGCCGAGGCGGAGCGGATGCTGCGGGCGGTCGTGGAGGGGCGGGAGCCCGTGGTGCCCGGGGCCCAGGAGGAGTCCGTCACGGCCGTCCGGGCCCCGTACCGGCAGGACCAACAGCCGCACCCCCAGCACGGGCAGACTCCGCCCCCGCACTCGGCGACGCCGCAGCCCGCGCCGTACGGGAACACGCCGCCGCACGCGTACCCGCAGGTGACCTCTTCCGTCCCGGCCGGCGGGAAGAAGGGACGCTGGCGTGTCGTGCTCGCCGCCGTCGTCGCCGCCGGGCTGATCGGCGGCGGCGCGGGCTACTTCGCGCTCCAGGCCGGGAACAAGGACGATCCGGGCACGAGCGCCGGAGGGGACGCGGCACCGGCACCGGCCCCGGGCGCGACGTCCTCGGACGACGGCAAGGGCCAGGACGCGAACGGCGGGACCGGCGGCGAGGGCGGTGAGGCCAGACCCGACGGGGACGTCCCGGCGGGCTGGCAGCGGGTGGAGGATCCGGCGGGCTTCAGCCTCGTCGTTCCCGAAGGCTGGCAGCGCCAGATGGAGGGCGACCAGATCGACTACACGCCCGACAACGGCCGCCACTTCCTGCGTATCGCCATCGACACCACACCGGACTTCCCGAATCCCTACCTCCACATGCAGGACATGGAGAAGCAGGTCGGCAAGTTTCCCAACTACGACCGGGTCAAGATGCGCCCCATCAACTTCCGCGGCCAGACGAAGGCCGCGGTCTGGGAGTTCACCTGGACCGAGCAACAGGGGCAGGAGGGGGAGCGCCGCGCGATCGACCAGATTTACTTCTCCGAGGACGAGTCGACCGAGTACGCGCTCTACATGTCGGGTCCCGCCGAGAACTGGACCACCACCCGCGCGCAGTTCGACGTCATACTCGACGGCTGGCAGCCGGACGGCGAGGAAGGCTGAACCGGGCCGTCATGTCACGGCTCTGCACCCGCTCCCGCCCCCCGGTGGCCATCGCGACACGCTTTCCGTAAAGATGTGGTCATGACGAACGACGGGGGACGGGCGAACGAGCCCACCAGCTACGGACTTCAGCCGCCGCAGCAACATCCGCAGCAGCCGTATCCGCCGTACCAGGGGCAGCAGTCGCAACTCCCGCAGGTGCCGCCGCAGGGCTCCCCGTACCAGCCGACGCAGTCGACACCGCACACCCCCGGCGCGCACAACCCCGCCGCGCACGCCCCCGGCGCCCACACCCCGATGGAGCCCGACCCGTCGGTCGGACGCCTGCTGGGTGGCCGCTACCGCCTCGTCTCGCGGCTCGGACACGGCGGCATGGGAACGGTCTGGCTGGCGCACGACGAGATCGTGGACCGCGACGTCGCGGTCAAGGAGCCCCGCGTTCCCGAACACCTGGGCGCGGGCGAACGCGACACCGTCCACCGGCGGATGCGGCGCGAGGCCAGCTCGGCGGCCAGGATCGACCACCCCGCGGTCGTCACCATGCACGACGTGGTCGTCGAGGACGACAAGCCGTGGATCGTCATGGAGCTGGTCCGCGGCCAGTCGCTCGCCGACCGTCTTCAGGAGGGCACGCTCGACCCGCGCGAGGCGGCCAGGATCGGGCTCGCTGTACTGAACGCGCTCAACGCCGCCCACGAGGCCGGTGTGCTGCACCGCGACGTGAAGCCGGACAACGTGCTGCTCGGCCGCGGCGACCGCGTCGTGCTGAGCGACTTCGGCATCGCCCAGGTCGAGGGCCAGCAGGGACTCACCGAGACCGGCGCCTTCGTCGGCTCACCGGAGTTCATCTCGCCGGAGCGGGTGCTCGGCCAGCGCCCCGGCCCCGAGTCGGACCTGTGGTCGCTGGGCGTCGTGCTGTACGCGGCGGTCGAGGGGATGTCCCCGTACCGCCGCTCGAACATCCCCGCCACGCTCCAGGCCGTGCTCTCCGCCGAGCCGCAGATGCCGGCCCGCGGATCGGGCGCCTTCGGCACGATCGTGATGCAGCTGCTGCGCAAGGACCCCGCGGCGCGGCCCACGGCCGCGGAGGTGCGCGCGGTGCTGGAGTCGGTGGCGCGCCCGCCGCAGCTCTCGCCGGAGGCGACGCGGCTCTACCAGGGCGCGGGCGCCTCCGGCGCCACGACCGGCAGCAAGTGGGTCCCGCCGGTCCTGCACCGCAACCGCCCGGCGCAGTTCGGGCTCGGCGGCGGTCTGCTCGCGGTGGTCCTCGTGCTCGGGCTGATCTTCTTCGACCCGTTCGCCGGTGACGAACTGCCGGAGGGCTGGGAGGTCCGCTCCGAGGTGGAGATCCTGGACGCCAAGATCGCTGTCCCGGAGGACTACCGGCGTTCCCAGGAGAGCTCCACCGAGGACACTCGGGTCAGCTTCCGGGACCCGAGCGGTGTCTTCACCGTCTCGATGGACCAGGTCCAGAAGAAGCCGGACAACGAGGTCCTGTCGGCTGACGAAGCGGCCTGGAAGATGTATTACGAGGACGGCGGCGACAACGGCACGGAGATCCAGGACGCGGACTACAAGAGCGCGGACGCGTCGTTCAAGGGCTCGGACAAGGCGTTCGAGAACATCGTCGACTTCACGCCGTACAGCGACTCGTCCGAGGACCCGATCCGGTACCGCTACCACGAGCTGATCGTCCCCGGCAGCGACGACGTGCACTGGCGGCTGCGGGTGGCGATGCCCGCCAAGGGGGACGCCGTGGTGGACGGCGAGGAGCTGTACGAGAACATCGTCAAGCATCTGGTGATCGAGAGCAGCTACCTGCCCTGAGGCCATGGACCGGCGGCCGGTTTGCGGCCGGCCGCCGACCCGGGAAAAGGTGTTACCCGCGGGTACCCAAAGTTCCGTACGCGGCATACTCTCGCCCTCATGACGGACTCACAGGCCCCCACGACCAACCCCGTGGCTCCGGCCCCCGCCGGTGTACGCACCGCCGCCGACGTGGTCACTCCCGAAGTGCTCGCCCAGCTCGTCAGGGGCGTCGTGGGTTCCGGGCGCACCGCGAATCACACGCCGTCCACCGGTGAGAAGCTGGCCGACCTGCCCGAGTCCACCCCCGAGGACGTCGCCGAGGCCTTCTCGCGTGCCCGCGCCGCGCAGCCCGTCTGGGCGGCGACCTCCGTACGGAAGCGGTCCGCCGTCCTGCTCCGCTTCCACGACCTCCTGCTGGAGCGCCAGGCCGAGATCCTCGACCTCATCCAGCTGGAGACCGGCAAGGCGAGGCTGCACGCCCACGAAGAGGTCCAGGCCGTGGCCGTCGCCGCCCGCCACTACGGGCGCAAGGCCCCCGCGTATCTCCGGCCCAGGCGGCACACCGGCGCCGTACCCCTGCTGACCAAGGTCACCGAGCAGCGTCAGCCGCGCGGTGTCGTGGGGCAGATCGCGCCCTGGAACTACCCGCTGGAGCTGTCCGTCGGCGACGCCCTGCCCGCCTTCGTCGCGGGCAACGCCGTGGTCATGAAGCCCGACACCGAGACCGCGCTCACCGCGCTGTGGGCCCGTGACCTGCTGGTCGAGGCCGGACTGCCGGCCGGGGTGTTCCAGGTGGTGCTCGGCGACGGACCGGTCGTCGGGCCCGAGGTCGTCGAGCGCGGCGACTACGTCTCCTTCACCGGCTCCACCCGCACCGGCCGCGATGTCGCGCAGCGCGCGGCGAGCAGGCTGGTGGGTGCGTCGCTCGAACTCGGCGGCAAGAACGCCATGTTGGTCCTGCACGACGCCGACATCGAGAAGGCGGCGGCCGGGGCGGTGCGGGCCTGTTTCTCCACCGCGGGCCAACTCTGCATCTCCGTCGAGCGGTTGTACGTCCACGAGTCCGTCGCCGACGCGTTCGTGGAGCGATTCGCGGCCCGTACGAAGGCGATGCGGCTGGGCAGCGCGCTCGCGTACGGGGCGGACATGGGCTCGCTCGCCGGCGAGCGCCAGCTGGCGACCGTGACCAGTCATGTCGAGGAGGCCGTCGCCAAGGGTGCCACGGTCCTCGCGGGCGGCGTGGCGCGGCCCGACATCGGGCCGTACTTCTACGAGCCCACCATCCTGGAGGGCGTCGAGGCGCCGATGGCGGTCTGCGCCGAGGAGACCTTCGGGCCGCTTGTCTCCGTCTACCGGTTCAGCGACGAGGACGAGGCCGTCGAGCTGGCCAACTCCACGCCGTACGGCCTCAATTCGAGCGTATGGACGCGCGACGGCAGGCGCGGGCACGAGGTCGCCGCCCGGCTGCGTACCGGCACCGTCAACATCAACGAGGGGTACGCCCCGGCGTACGGCAGTGTCCAGGCACCGATGGGCGGCATGAAGGAATCCGGCCTCGGGCGCAGGCACGGCTCCGAGGGCATTCTCAAATACACCGAGGTGCAGACCGTCGCGCAGCAGCGGGTGCTGCCGATGGCTCCGTCGATGGGCATGGACGACGAGAAGTACGCGGCGTTCATGACCAGGAGCCTGCGTGCGCTCAAGGCCTTCCGGCTGCGCTGATTCGAAGAGTTTGAAGAATTCAAAGGACTCGAAGAAGGAGAGTCGATGTCACGGGACACCCATGCCCGGAGCCCGGAGGACGATGACCACGGCTACGACTACGACGTCATAGTCGTCGGGTCCGGCTTCGGCGGCGCGGTCTCCGCGCTGCGGCTGACCGAGAAGGGGTACCGCGTCGGGGTGCTCGAAGCCGGCC
Organism: Streptomyces sp. NPDC050433; assembly: GCF_044458565.1. Lineage (NCBI taxonomy): Bacteria > Bacillati > Actinomycetota > Actinomycetes > Kitasatosporales > Streptomycetaceae > Streptomyces > Streptomyces sp. NPDC050433. The sequence continues at coordinate 168,660 of NZ_JBITIB010000001.1, forward strand.
GCCGCTTCACGCCGGGCACCCTCCCGAAGAACTCCTGGGACATCAAGAACTATCTCTGGGCCCCGGCCCTCGGCCTCTTCGGCATCCAGCGGGTCCATCTCCTCGGCAACGTCATGGTCCTCGCGGGCGCCGGTGTCGGCGGCGGCTCGCTCAACTACGCGAACACGCTGTACGTGCCGCCGAAGGCGTTCTTCGAGGACAGGCAGTGGGTCGGCATCACCGACTGGCAGGCCGAACTCGCCCCGTACTACGACCAGGCCAAGCGCATGCTCGGCGTCCGGCTCAACCCGGCCATGACCCCCTCGGACGTCCATCTCAAGGCGATCGCACAGGCGATGGGCGTGGGCGACACCTTTCATCTGGCGCCGGTCGGGGTCTTCTTCGGCGACGGCGAGGACGCCGACGGTACGGCGCTCGCCGAGCCCGGCGCGTCGGTCGGCGACCCGTACTTCGGCGGCGCGGGCCCCTCCCGCAAGGCCTGCTCCCAGTGCGGCGAATGCATGACCGGCTGCCGCCACGGCGCCAAGAACACCCTCAACGAGAACTATCTCCACCTCGCCGAACAGGCCGGGGCCGTCATCCGTCCCATGACGACCGTCGTAGACATCACCGAGGACCCGGACGGCGGCCATCGTGTCGCGACCGTCCCCACCCACCGCCGCAAGTCGGTGCCCCGGGTGCTGCGCGCCCGCCAAGTCGTCGTCGCGGCGGGGACGTACGGGACACAGACCCTGCTGCACACGATGAAGGACCGGGGCCGGCTGCCCCGCCTCTCCGACCGGCTCGGTGAGCTGACCCGTACCAACTCCGAGGCCCTGGTGGGCGCCCAGACCACCGACCGGCGCTACCGGAAGAGGCACGGCGCGGGAGTTCCGGGCGGGCCGGACTTCACCCGTGGTGTCGCCATCACCTCCTCCTTCCACCCGGACGCCGACACCCATGTGGAGCCGGTCCGTTACGGCAAGGGCTCCAACGCGATGGGCTCGCTCTCGATCCTCCAGGTCCCCTACAGCGAGAACGGCCGCCGGATCGCCGGCTGGTTCGGCAACATGGCCAAGCACCCGCTCCAGGCCGCCCGTTCACTGTCCTACCGGCGCTGGTCGGAGCGGACCATCATCGGTCTGGTGATGCAGTCCGTCGACAACTCGCTGACGACCTACCGCAAGCAAGCCGGTTTCGGAAAAGGCCTTCTGACGGCGCGTCAGGGTCACGGCGCCCCCAACCCCAAGCAGATCGAGGAGGGTACGCGGACGGCGACCCTGCTCGCCGACGAGATCAACGGCTTCGCCGGGTCGAACGTCGGTGAGCTGATGGGCACTCCGCTCACCGCGCACTTCCTCGGCGGCTGCCCGATCGGCGCCGACGCCGAGCACGGCGTCATCGACCCGTACCACCGGCTGTACGGCCATCCAGGCATCTCGGTGGTCGACGGTTCGGCGGTCTCGGCGAACCTCGGCGTCAATCCTTCGCTGACCATCACCGCGCAGGCGGAGCGCGCGATGTCCTTCTGGCCCAACAAGGGGGAGCGGGACCCGCGTCCGGAGCAGTCGGCGGGGACGGCGTACGTACGGCAGGAGCCGGTCGCGCCGAAAGCACCGGCGGTCCCGGCGTCGGCCTTCGGGGCGCTGAAGCTGCCGTTCCTCGGGATACCGGCGGTGCCGCCGAAGAAGAAGCCGTAGCCACGGCTGCGTGGCCGGCTCCGGCGTACAACAAGGAGGCGCTGCACCCCCCTCCGAGTGCAGCGCCTCCGGTCATGCGGTCCCGTTACGCGACGGCGTCACCGCCACGGCGACGGAGCGCGAACACCACACCGCCACCCGCGACGATCGCGATGCCGGCCGCCATGCCGATGGTCGGCAGCATCGAGTTGGCGCCGGTCTCGGCGAGGTTGCCGTTCGCGGCGGCGGGCAGTGGCTTGGCGCCGCCCTGCGGCTTGACGTCCGCGGGGCTCTTGCCATCCTCGGGCTTGGCGGGCGGGACCTGTCCCGGATTGGAGTCGGCGGCCAGCACCTCGAAGCTGTACCACTTCTCGTCCAGGTAGCAGCGCACCCCGTTCTCGTCCTCCTCCATGTACCCCCCGAAGGCGATGGCGACGGCCGAACCGGCCGGGGCCTTCGCCGCGAGCTTGAGGCGGAGCTGGAGCGAGTACGTCTCACCGGCATCGACGTTGAGGCTCCCGACGATCGAGCCGCCGTCGGAGAGCGTGTTGTCCCACCCCGTGCCGTCGAAGTACTCGAACTGCGCGTACTTGGAGGTCAGGTCGGACTCGAAGGAGTCGTGGGCGTCCTTCTTGTACAGCACGACGGCGCCGAGATCGACCCCCACGGCCTTCTTGCCGTTCGTGTTGTCGAGGTCCAGGTTGAACTTCTTCCAGCCCGAACCGGCGACGACCTTGCTCGGGAGACCCGAGAGCGTGGTCGTGAAGTCGGCGTCGGCGCACTCCTCGTCGGGAGGCGTGGGCTCCTCCTCTTCCTCTTCGCCGTCGTCCTCACCGGGGCCGGTCGCTTCCTCGTCGTCCGCGGGCGGGGCTTCTTCGGCCTCCTCGTCGGCGGGCGGCGGCTTCACCTCGTCGTCGGCGGGCGGAGACACGACCTCGTCGTCAACCGGAGGCGGTACGACTTCGTCGTCGTCAACCGGCGGGTCCACCTCGTCGTCGGTGGGCGGAGGTACGACCTCGTCGTCGACCGGCGGCGGCGGGTTCTCGTCCTCGGGCGTCGTCTGGGTGGTGCCGGTGGTGTCGGTGTCACCATCGGCCGCGTACGCGGCCGGCGCCGCCAGGAAGGCGGCAGGGGCTATGACGGCGGTCGCTGCGGCGACGGCCACAGCACGGCGAAGCTTCATGAAGACCTCAGTGAAGTCCGGCGCACCGCGGACAGGCGGTGCGGAGTCTTGGGGTCCTCCGACGTGGGGCCAAAGGAGACCGTTGTGTCGCATGGAGGACCTGTGACCTGGGCAGATGGTTGCCCTTTTCCTCACAGGATCTTTATGTGGTGCGCGTCACACTCGCTGCGCCCGGCTGCCCGTGCCTGCGCACCACGCACGACAAGGGCCCCGCGGGCCCGGTCCGAAGCGAGTCGGACGGGCGCCTGCGGGGCCCTTGCCGTCGGCACCGTGGCGTCAGGGCGGCGCTCCGGTGCCGGCTCGCGGCGCCTGGGGGGTGAGGGCCGCGAGTTCGGGACGGTGGACGGGGGGCGGGTGAGGGCGGGTGTCCTGGAGGAATGTCGGGCGGACGGTTCGGACACGGGGGGATCCGTATCCGTATGCGGTCGGCGCCGGGCGTCCCCGGTGCCGACCGCTCTTGGGGTGACCGGGCATGCTGTCCCCTGCCGACCGGTCACTCGCGCTGGGGCGAGGTCCCACGACGCACCAGCGGTACGTCACACGCCCCAGCGAAGCCACGCGTGGTTTTTCGGGCCCGCCCCTGGCTGACACGGACATCGGGACCAACGAAGCCCCGGCGGCTACGGTCACGCGCCGTACGGGTGAGGACGCGCCCGAACCCATGTCCGTACGGTCCCCGTGCACACCGCCCGTACCCGCTTCAGATCCGGCCCCGCGACAGCTCCAGCAGCGTCATCGCGAGCGAGGTGCCCGGCGTGCCCAGCGCGTCCCTGAAGCGGCCCAGGATCTCGTTCTCGCGGGAGAGATTGACCCGGCGACCGCCGGAGGCGATACGGGCGTCCTGGATGACGGCCGAGACGGCCATCCGTTCCTGTACGAGACCGATGATCCGGTCGTCGAGCGCGTCGATGCGCTCGCGCGCACCGTCGATCACCGTGGCTGCCTCGTCGGTACGGGCGCCGGTGCGGTCGGTGACGGTCATGAAGGGCTCCTCTGTACGAAGGGGAGGCCCCGAGCGGCGAACATCCGGCCCGGACAACGCAGAACGCCCCGAGCCTTGTCGGCCCGGGGCGCCTGGGAAGTCGCTTGTCAGCTCAAGCGGCACGACCATGGCAGCCGGACGGGCCGGTGCCATAGGTAAAGACGAAGGTCGAGTGCTCGCGCATGGCGGCCAGTATGCCGGAGGGATCGGCGAGGTCCGCGCGAGGGTTCGGATGCTGAGACGAAAAGCTGTCTTCGGCCCCCGTTAGAATCGGGAGTACCGAACCCCTTCACCGCCGGAAGGCCGCGCCCGTGCCAGCAGTACCCCCCGCCGCCCCCGACGCCGTACTCGTCGTCGACTTCGGCGCGCAGTACGCCCAGCTCATCGCCCGCCGCGTCCGTGAGGCACGGGTCTACAGCGAGATCGTCCCCTCGACGATGCCGGTGGCCGAGATGCTGGCCAAGAACCCCAAGGCGATCATCCTCTCCGGCGGCCCCTCCTCCGTGTACGCGGAGGGCGCCCCGACCGTCGACCGCGCGCTCTTCGAGGCCGGGGTCCCGGTCTTCGGCATGTGCTACGGCTTCCAGCTGATGGCGACGGTGCTCGGGGGGACGGTCGACAACACGGGCTCGCGCGAGTACGGCCGTACGGAACTGCACGTCTCCAAGACCAACTCCACCCTCTTCGAGGGCACCCCGGCCGAGCAGCAGGTCTGGATGTCCCACGGCGACGCCTGCTCCGCCGCCCCCGAGGGCTTCACCGTCACAGGCTCCACGGACGTCGTGCCGGTCGCCGCCTTCGAGAACGACGAGAAGAAGCTGTACGGCGTCCAGCACCACCCCGAGGTGCTGCACTCCACGCACGGCCAGCAGGTCCTTGAGCACTTCCTCTACCGAGGCGCCGGCATCGAGCCGACCTGGACCACCGGCAACGTCATCGAGGAGCAGGTCGCCGCGATCCGCGAGCAGGTCGGCTCCAGCCGCGCGATCTGCGGTCTCTCCGGCGGCGTGGACTCTGCCGTCGCCGCCGCCCTCGTGCAGAAGGCGATCGGCTCGCAGCTGACCTGCGTGTACGTCGACCACGGGCTGATGCGCAAGGGCGAGACCGAGCAGGTCGAGAAGGACTTCGTCGCCGCGACGGGCGTGCAGCTGAAGGTCGTCGACGCGCAGGAGCGCTTCCTGGCCGCGCTGGCCGGGGTCTCCGACCCCGAGCAGAAGCGGAAGATCATCGGCCGCGAGTTCATCCGGGTCTTCGAGCAGGCCCAGGCGGAGATCATCGCCGAGGCCGAGCCCGGTGAGCCGGTCGAATTCCTCGTCCAGGGCACGCTCTACCCGGACGTGGTCGAGTCGGGCGGCGGCACCGGCACCGCCAACATCAAGTCCCACCACAACGTGGGCGGGCTCCCCGAGGACCTGGAGTTCTCCCTCATCGAGCCGCTGCGCCAGCTGTTCAAGGACGAGGTCCGGATGGTCGGCCAGGAGCTGGGCCTGCCCGACGAGATCGTCCAGCGGCAGCCCTTCCCGGGACCGGGGCTCGGCATCCGTATCGTCGGCGAGATCACGCGCGGGCGGCTGGACCTGCTGCGTGAGGCGGACGCCATCGCCCGCGAGGAGCTGACGGCGGCCGGCCTCGACCGGGACATCTGGCAGTGCCCGGTGGTCCTGCTCGCGGACGTCCGCTCCGTGGGCGTCCAGGGCGACGGCCGCACGTACGGCCACCCGATCGTGCTGCGCCCCGTCTCGTCGGAGGACGCGATGACGGCGGACTGGACGCGGATGCCGTACGACGTACTGGCGAAGATCTCCACCCGCATCACCAACGAGGTCTCGGACGTGAACCGCGTGGTCCTGGACGTGACGAGCAAGCCGCCGGGGACGATCGAGTGGGAGTGACCGTTCCTGGTAGGTCAATGCCGATGCCGTCGCTCATTCGTTTGGGTGGCGGCATTGGCATATGCCCTGGGTAGGCTGCTGGTAGAGGTCAGACTCCGTCGCATGGGAGTAATCATGAGCGCCGCGCCTGAACACGGTCTCGAACCGCGCTACCAGTGGCCGATTCCGCCCGCCGGGGGTTGGACGGCGGACGATCTCGACCGGATTCCGGGCCTCCCGCCGCACAGTGAGCTGATCGACGGGAGCCTTGTCCTGATGAGTCCGCAGACTGCATTCCACGCCCGCACCATGCGGTTGCTGGAGAACGCGCTGCTGGATCTGGCGCCGCCAGAGCTTGATGTCATGCGGGAGATGACGATCAGACTCGACGCCAAGAATCGCCCGGAGCCAGACATCCTGGTATTTCAGGAAGACGCGAATACCGGACCGGACCAGACCTGGTATGAACCCGAGGACGTTGTTCTCGCCATCGAGGTCGTTTCCGCAGATTCGGTCGAGCGGGACCGCGAGGTCAAGCCGGCCAAGTACGCGGCGGCGGGCGTGCCCCACTTCTGGCGTGTCGAGGAGGAGCGCGGTCTTCCGCTCGTTTACAGCTACGAGCTGGACCCCGCCACGAAGGTGTACAGCACCCCTACTGTCCATCGCGAACGTCTGGAGCTGAAAGTCCCCTTCCCGATCGACATCGATCTGACCTCGATCGATCGCCGTCGTCGCTCCGGCAGTTCAGTCGGCTCTGGCAACTCCGCCGAGTAACTCGCTCGCACCTGGCCGACCACCTGTGCGAGTCTCTGCCACCATGTCCGACCACGACGAACTCCACGCCATCCTCGCCGCCCCCAACAACCCCCTCCTGACCTGGAACGCTCCCCTCTCCGAAGATCACGCCCGCTCTTTTATCGGCGCCTGCCCGGTGCCCGACGGTGGGCGGGTGGTCGATCTTGGCTGTGGGTGGGGGGAGTTGCTGCTGCGGATGGTCGACGCCGCCCCCGGCAGCACCGGCGACGGCGTGGAGAAGGACCCCGCCGCCGTCGCGCGAGGGCGCCGGCTCGCGCAGGAGCGAGGGCTCGACGGGCGGGTCACCTTCCACGAGAGTTCCGCCGACGTATGGTCGGGCACCGGCTACGACCTCGCCGTCTGTATCGGTGCCGTGCACGCCTGGCCCGGCTCGACCCGTGAGGCGCTGCGCGCCCTGCGCACGATCGTGAAGCCCGGCGGGCATGTGCTCTTCGCGGACGGATTCTGGACCACCAAGCCGACCGCCGCCGCCCTCAAGGGACTTGGCGCCGAGGAGGACGAACTCTGCGGTTCGCTCGACGACTTGGTCCGCGCCACCGTCGACGCGGGCTTCGCCCCGCTCCGTACCACCGTCGCCGACCAGCGCGAATGGGACGTCTTCGAGTCCAACGGCCGGGCCGGCTGGGGCGAGCGCTGGGCGCTCGACCACCCCGACCACCCCCTGCACGACGCCGTGCGCGCCACTGCCGCCGGGCACCGCGAGGGCTACCACGGCGGCTACCGGGGGTATCTCGGCTTCGCCTATCTCGTCCTCGGCGTCTGACACCCTCCCGGATACGGCACAATTCCCAGTCACAGCAGGGAAGTTCGTGGCGGGGAAGGCGGCATTCGGCGTGGCGGTGCAAGTGGCGGGACAGGGCACCCACGGTGGGGGCTGTACCTGCGGGAACTGTCCGGTCGGGGCTCCCGAGGGGCATCGTCGGGCCGTCGCGGCCTTCCTCGCGAAGCGGGAGGAGTTCGCGGCCGGTCAGGGCCTGCCCGCCGCGCTCGCGCACTCGCCGGGCGCGTCACGGCAGTGGGTCTCCGACGAACTCACCCAGTCCGCGCGCGCTGTCGCCGACCGCAGCCGTGAGGCGGGCGACGCCTGGCTGCACGCCGTCTGGCGGCACACGCTGCTCGTGGTGTGGGGGGCCGTCGCGGTGCTCGTGCTGGGGCAGGCCGCGACCGCGATCGGCGCGGGCTGGAGCGTCGCCCGTACGGCGGGGCTCGTCGCCGCCCTCGTCGTGGCCGGGCTGCTCACCGGCGCGGCCAGGCTGCACCGTACGCGCGGCGGCCTCCTCGCCCCGCTCATCGGCGAGGACAACCGGCTGTCGACCTCCCGCACCGTCGCCTCCGCGTGGGTGCTGCTCCTCGTCTTCTCCGTGCTGGTGCTCGCGCTCCAGCTCGCCGGGGCGTCCGACGAGGACGCCCGTGACGAGCTGATCGCGGGACTCGAACTCGCCCGTGGCGCGGGCATGTTGACGGTCCTGGCCGTGGTGTGCGCGATCGCCGTCGTCGTACGCCGCGTGGTGGGCGTACGGGTGGCGGACCGGCGGCTGCAGAAGGTACGGGCCGAGCGTCCCCGCCTGGCCGACCTGCTCTGTGACGACGCGGGGCGCGGCAGCTTCGCCGACGTCCAGTACGCGCTGGTGACGACCGCCGCCGTGATCTTCTCGGCGGTACGGCTGGCCCGCCGCCCCGAGCAGCTGCCCGATCTGCCGTGGGCGCTCGCCCTGCTGGTGACGGTCTCGGCCGCCACGTACTTCGCTGCCAAGTGGGCGGAGGGCGGGCGTCCGGTGGTGCTGTCGGTCGTCCGGGCCAGGGAGGCCGGGGACCTGGACGCGCCGATCCGCACCGGTGACGACATCGAGATCCGGGGGACGGGTTTCGTACCGCCGGGTGCGGGCACGCCGGACCGGCTGGCGGGGATGGTCGTACGGATCGGGCCCGTCCATATCCATGTACCGCTGGTCCCCGTCCCCGGCGGCTTCCAGAACCCGTCCGACACGGTGCTCACCGTGCCCGTGCCGGTCGACGTGGAGCCGGGGCGACTTGAGGTGCAGGTGGTGACGGCGGCCGGTGTCGAGACCAACCGTGTGCCGATCGACGTCCTGGACTGACCGTCGGCGCCCCGGCACGACCGCTGAGCGCATTCTCCGTCCCATCCGTATGCATCCGTGAGGCGCGCGGGGACAATCGAGCCCTGCGAGCGACGTGGGCGGCGGAAAGGCAGGGCGCGCGATGGCGCACGGATACCGGACAGACAGCTATGGAACGGTCGGCGGTGAGCGGGGCTGGAAGGACACGGCGACGACCTACGCCCTGGTGCCGCTGAGGATCTTCCTCGGAGTGACCTTCATCTACGCCGGACTCGACAAACTCACCGACAGCGCCTTCATGTCGGCGAGCGGGGCCGGTTCGGTCGGCGACCTGATGCGCAGCGTGCGGGACAGCTCGGCGATACCCGCGCTCGTCGACCTGTCCCTCAAGAGCCCCGAGGGCTTCGGCTACGCCATCGCCTTCGGCGAATTGGCCGTCGGCATCGGCACACTCGTCGGGCTGCTGGCCAGGCTCGCCGCGTTCGGCGGCGCGCTGATCTCGCTGAGCCTGTGGCTGACGGTGAGCTGGCAGGCGGAGCCGTACTACTACGGCAACGACCTCGCCTACCTCATGGCCTGGCTGCCGCTCGTGCTCGCCGGCGCTTCGGTGTTCTCCCTGGACGCGGCTCTGGCCGACAGGCGGCGCCGGATGCGGTAGTCCGCCAGCGACACGGCGGAGGCCAGGAAGAGGCCGCCGCAGATGATCGGGACGACCACGAACCAGGGGGCGTCCCACCAGCCCCCCGCGTCGCCGGCGAACACGGTGGCCGCGCCCATCACGGCCAGGCCGGCCACCAGCTTGCCCGGCTTGAACTCATGCCGCAGCACGGGTCACCTCCACCTGTCCGACACCGACTTCGAGCCGAAGGTCCAGTGTGCCCGCGGGCTTCACGTCCTTGGGCGGGGCCACGGTACGCGTCCGGTCCTGCGCCGGTGACAGGTCGATGTCGTTCGGCGGCTCGCCGGGGAGCTGGAGGTCGCCGAGCCCCGCCTCCGCGCGGACCTTCAGCGTCACGTCGCGCGGTACGACGACCTTCAGCTGTCCGGCGCCGACCTCCGCCCTCGTACGGAGGGTGGTGCCTTCGGGCACGTCGACACGGGCCAGGTCGAGCGTCGCGACGCCGGTGCCGAGTTCGTACGACGGCGCCACCGATGCGACGGCCGCCGGGCGCCAGGTCGTACGTACCCAGTCCGTGCCGATGTCCTTCGGGATGGCCGCCGACGCCCCGAGGAGTCCGGCGGTGAGGACCGTGAGGAAGATCGTGCCGAAGCCCGTACGCCCCAGGAAGGCGCTCACCGCGAGGCCCAGGCCGAACACGCCGAGCGCGGCGGCGAAGCCGATCTGCAGGCTCGTACCGAGCGGCTGGGAGTCCCACGACAGGCCCAGTCCGAGGCCGCCCGCGAGCATCGCCAGCACGAAGACGCTGCCGCCGATCCCGCGCGGGCCGTGCCCGCGGCACGACGCACCGGACGACTTCCGACCGGCCCCGCGACCCTTCGCGCCCGCCGCCTCGTCGTCGGGACCCCAGAGGTAGCCGGACGGGTCCGGCGGCCCCGTCGTCCCGTCCTTGACGATCGGGTCGCGCCACCACGACGGGCTGCCGGGCGTCGGCGGCGCCTTCGTCTCCGGCGGAGCCTCGGCCACCGCCGCCGCCGTTCCGGGGTCGAGCGGGGCGCCCTCCTCAAGGCTGGCGCGCCGCCGCCGCGACCAGACCGCCGCACCGATGGCGGCGATCGACAGCATCGTGGCGAAGCCGAGCGTGCCGCCGTTGTTGAGCATCGACAGGAACAGGCCGCAGCCCACGAGCGCGAGCAGCACCGCGATCAGGGACGCGCCGTCGACGCGGCCCGACAGCAGCCGGCGCAGCTCGTTCTCGTCCTCGCCGTCGACCGGGACCAGCAGCCAGGCGAAGCCGTAGAAGATCAGGCCGATACCACCGGTCAGCGTGAGTACGACGACGACGATCCGGAAGATGACCGGATCGAGGTCGCAGTATCGCCCCAGCCCGCCGCACACGCCCGCGACGACCTTCTGCCGCGGCGCGCGCACCAGATGAGGAGCCGGCGGCGAGGGTGGCGGTGTCGAAGTGTGCGGCACTGACTGAGTCATACACCCATGGTGACGGCCCGCCCGTCCGGTCTCCACCCGTCCCGACCCTGGCCGGTCCCTGATATTCCGCGGCGGCCGGGCGGGGGGTGTCAGGGTCGTTCTCGGGGCCGCTCTCAGGGCGCAGCCCTGATGCCAGGGCCCGCCCGGTCGTGTGACCATCGGGGGCATGCCGGTCGCCACGCCCACCCCGCCCCCGACTCCGCCCCCGTCGTCCTCGTCGTCGTCCGCCTCGGGACCGGCCCAGGGACCGTCGGGCGCGTCCCGGATCCGCAGTCGCGCGTCGGGGACGGCACCGGGGGCCGACGAGCAGCCGCTGCGCAAGCTCTACCGCAGCGCCGACGGCAGGATGCTGGGCGGCGTCGCACGCGGGCTCGCGGGCCATCTGGGGCTGCCGGTCGGCTGGGTGCGGCTGGTCTTCCTCGCCCTGTTCCTGACCCAGGGGCTCGGCGCGCTGGTGTACGCCATCTTCTGGATCGTGGTCCCGCTCGGCGTCGGCGGCACGCCCACCGTGTCACGTCCGCTGTTCGAGACGACGGACGACGGGCGGCGCCGGCTCCGTAAACCCGACAAGGGACAGACCTTCGCGATCATCGCGCTGTTCGTCGTCGGGACGATCTTCGTCGCCGGCGCGGACCTCGGCCGCGGCGGCGCGGGGCGCTACATCTGGCCGACGCTGCTGATCGGCGCCGGTGTCGTCCTGGTCTGGCGCCAGGCGGACAACGCCCGCCGTGCGCAGTGGGCGTCGCTCTCGACGGACAGCAGGCGCCACCGGGCCTTCCAACTGGCGCGCGGACTGGCCGGTGTCGCCCTCGTCGGTCTGGGCCTGACCGTCTTCATGGTCGTACGGGGCTCGGCCGCCCAGCTCGGCAACGTCCTGACGGCGGCCATCGCGGTCGTCGCCGGCGTCGCGCTGCTCGCCGGGCCCTGGCTCGTACGGATGACCCAGGACCTGTCCGACGAACGCCTGATGCGCATCCGCGCCCAGGAACGCGCCGAAGTCGCCGCGCACGTCCACGACTCCGTCCTGCACACGCTCACGCTGATACAGCGCAACGCGGACGACGGCGGCGAGGTCCGGCGGCTGGCCCGCGCGCAGGAGCGCGAACTGCGCGCCTGGCTCTACAAGCCGGAGGGCACCGGCAAGGACGAGGAGAACGAACCCGACACCCTCGCCGAGGCGGTCAAGGCGACCGCCGCCGAGGTGGAGGACTACCACGGCGTACCGATCGAGGTCGTGGTGGTCGGCGACTGCCCGCTCGACGAGAAACTGACCGCACAGATGCAGGCGGCACGCGAGGCGATGGTCAACGCCGCCAAGTACGGTGGCGAGGGAGGCGCCGTTCAGGTCTACGCGGAGGTCGAGGGCCGGACGGTCTTCGTCTCCGTAAGAGACCGGGGGCCCGGATTCGATCTGGACTCGGTGCCGGACGACCGGATGGGCGTACGGGAATCGATCTTCGGCCGGATGGAACGCAACGGCGGTACGGCGAGGGTGCGTTCGGCGCCCGACGGGGGTACGGAAGTGGAGCTTGAGATGGAGAGGGCGGCGGACGCATGACCGGCACCAGCGGGACGACCGGCACGGGCGGCGACGGGGGAGAGGCTGAGGCCAGGCGCGTGCGCGTGGTGCTGGTCGACGACCACCGGATGTTCCGCACCGGCGTACAGGCCGAGATCGGGCAGACCGCGACCACGGGCGTGGAGGTCGTCGGCGAGGCCGCCGACGTCGACCAGGCCGTCACGGTCATCACGGCGACCCGCCCCGAGGTCGTCCTGCTCGACGTCCACCTCCCCGGCGGTGGCGGCGTGGAGGTGCTGCGCCGCTGCGCCCCTCTGATGGCGGCGTCCGACGACTTGGTCCCGGTGCGCTTCCTCGCGTTGTCGGTCTCCGACGCGGCCGAGGATGTCATCGGCGTGATCCGCGGCGGTGCGCGCGGCTATGTCACCAAGACGATCACCGGCACGGACCTGGTGGACTCGATCTTCCGCGTCCAGGACGGCGACGCGGTCTTCTCGCCGCGTCTGGCGGGCTTCGTGCTCGACGCGTTCGCCTCGACGGACGCGCCGCCGGTGGACGAGGACATGGACCGCCTCACCCAGCGCGAGCGCGAGGTGCTGCGGCTGATCGCGCGCGGTTACGCGTACAAGGAGATCGCGAAGCAGCTCTTCATCTCGGTGAAGACGGTCGAGTCGCACGTCTCGGCGGTGCTGCGCAAGCTCCAGCTCTCCAACCGGCACGAACTGACCCGGTGGGCGACGGCGCGCAGGCTGGTGTGAGTCAGTGTGAGCAGAGCCATTCGGTGACGTAGTCCCGTCCGTTGTGGTGCAGCAGGCCGCGGACGCACTCGCCGGGTGCCGTGTTCAGCCTGCCTGACAGCGCGGCCGAGCCGTCCTCCGTACGGAGGACGCCGAACCAGCCGGGGAACGCCGTGATGCGTGCGTCCTTGCGCTGGTAGCCGAGTTGGAGGGCGGGTGCGGGGCCGCCGGCGGTGTCGTGCCGTACGTAGCGCGTCGTGAACGTCCCCCTGCCGCCCACCGGGCCCTCGACGCAGAGCCGGCCGCCCGTGAGGTCGCCGCAGCCCTCGGGGGTGACGCCGACCGGGGCGAGGACGAGCAGCGCGCCGGCAGCGAGCGTGGTCGCGAGGACCCGGCTGTTTCTCATGGCGATCATCGTCGTGCGGCGGATGCGGCACGGCATCCGGGCTTGGGCCGGACGGCGGCTGTGCGCTACGCGGGGCGGGTGGCGCCCGCGAACGGCATCTGGTCGATCGGGGCCGTCCGCACCTGGGCGCCGGGCCGGGGGGCGTGGATCATCTGGCCGTTGCCGACATAGAGCCCGACGTGCGAGATGCCGGAGTAGAAGAACACCAGGTCGCCCGGAGCGAGCTGGGCGCGGGAGACCCGTTGGCCCGCGTTGATCTGCGTGTACGTGGTGCGCGGGAGGGAGACCCCGGCGGCGCGCCAGGCGGCCTGCGTCAGACCGGAGCAGTCGAATCCGTCGGGGCCGGTCGCACCCCACACGTACGGCTTGCCGATCGCCACGCGCGCGTAGGCGACCGCGGCGGCGGCGCGGGCGGTGGGCGCCGGTACGGCCCCTGTCACCGCGCGGCTCTGTGCGCCTCCGGCGCGGGCGGCGCGCGGGTCGGCCGCGCCGGTGCTCTCCGCGTACGCCGCGCGTTCCGCGGCGGTGAGCCGGTCGAGCAGCCTCTCGGCGTCCGCGAGTTTCTTCCTGACGGTCGACTTGTGCTTCGCCAGGTCGGCCTGACGGCTTTTCAGTTCGGCGAGCTCGGCGTCGGCCTTCGTACGTAAGCGGCCGAGTTCGCCGAGCTGCGCGCGCATCCTGTCGACGGCCCGCGCCTGCTGGAAGCCGGCCCGTTCGGCGAGGGCCGCCCCGCGCAGGTAGGCGTCGGGGTCGGAGCTGAGGGCGAGCTGTACGGCGGGGGAGAGGCCGCCCGCGCGGTACTGGGCGGTGGCGATGGAGCCGAGGGCGTTGCGCGAGACGTTGAGCCGTGCGGTCCGGCGGGCGGCCTCGTCGCGCAGTGTGTCCAGCTTGGCGCGTGCGTCGGCCGCCTTCTCCTTGGCGCCGTTGTACTTCTCGGTGGCGGCCTCCGCCTCGTGGTAGAGCCTGTCGACCTTCGCCTTCACCTGGGCCGCGGTGAGTTGCGGTTCGGCGTGTGCCGGCCCTTCGACGCCGGTCGCCGACGCGGCCCCGGCGAGGGCGAGAGTGGCCGCCGTACGGCTGTAGGGGCCGCTGAACGGGCGGTACTTGGATCGGGTTCGACGGTGCGCTGCCACGAGGGCGTCCACATCCTTCTTCGTTCTTCTGCGTTCTTCTTCGTTCCGGCTGTCGTGGAGGACGGTAGGCGCGGAGGTCACAGAGGCGCGTCGGCCTGCCCGCTATTGCCCGGAGCCGATGGCTCGGTGACGGATTGTGGCCGACGGGGGCGCGGCAACTTCGCCGGTTTCGGAAGGACTTGACCGATCCGGCGACACCGGCACACGGGGCGGGGAAGCGGTGGTACGGGGAGGTCCGGGGCAGGCCGGATTGTCAGTGGTCCCGAGTAGGTTCTCTCTCATGACCACTCTGGGGGAAATGCTGAAGGGGCCCTGTTCCACCTCGCTTTGGGAGCAGCTCTGCCCGCTGCTCGAAGCGCTGGACGAGACGGAGCTGGCCGCCGCCGCGACGGCTCTGCGGAGCTGGCCGCCGGAGCGGCGGCCGATGCCGGACCGCTGGTGGGACGAGTTGCTGGCGGGTGGGACCCGGCCGTATCACGCGCTGGCGGGGACGCGCAGGCTCGGCCGGCTGGTCGACGTGGAGTGGGCGCGGGTGCCGGCGGAGCCCGACGCGGACCGGGACGAGTATGAGGAAGCGAACGAGGCGGCGGATGAGGCGGCGGACGGCGATGAGCCGGCCGACGGCGCGGCCTTCCCCTACGGCGCCATCGCGGTGGCGGCCCCGTCCGACCTGCGCCGGGTGGTGTTCGGCGCCGTGGCCGAGTGGCATCACAACGGAGGAGACGTCGTCGGCTGGAGCACGGTCGCGAGCGCGCCGCTGACCATGCTTCTCAGCGGCGCCGACTATCACGACAACCCGCTCGACATCCAGCTCTCCCCGGACGGCGCGACCGTGGCCGCCTCGGTGGAGTGCCGCTGGCACGCCTGGTCGTCCGCCGGGGAGCCGCTGTGGTCGCTCGACCCCGCGGAGATATGGCCGGACGGGGAGGCCGACGACGGCGGAGACGGCGACGACGAGGGTGAAGGGGAAGAGGACGACCTCGTGGGTATCGACGTCCCGGTGCGGTTCGCGTTCGACGCGGACGGCCGGAGGGTAGCCGTGGGGCGGCTGCGCGGCGGCCCCGTGGCCGTTCTGGACGCGCGGACCGGGAAGGTCCTGGCGCCCGACCCGGGCGGCGCGCGGTGGGAGGGCGAGGGCCCTGTCGCCCTGGACGCGGCCGGGCGGCTGCTGGCGCACGCCCACGGCAGCCGGCTGGTGGTACGCGACGTGGACAGCGGCGCGGTGCTCGCCGACGCGGACACCGGGCTGGCCGCGATCCACGCGCTGACCATGGCACCGGACGGCACCGGGCTCCTCGCCGTCGGGGCGGACGGCAAGGACGACCCGGCGGTGTGCTCCCTGTCCCTGTTGCGACAGGCGGCATCGGCACCGACCCTCACGGCGGGTGAGCTGATACGTGCGGACCGGGCGCCCGACGGCATGATCGCCACCGACCCGATGTCGGTCATCACCGCGCGGGCGGTGTGGACCGCGAAGGGGCCGCTCGCGTTCATGTCGTCGGACGACGGGGATGTCCTGTTCGGCGACGACGGCCGCGTCCTGCGGTTGTCGTCCGGACCGAGCATCGCCGCCTTCACCCCCGACGGCCGCGCCCTGATCACCGTCGGGGGCGCCGAACAGGACGAGATGGACCCGATCGACGTCTGGTTCCTCGACGCCATGGACCCGGCCGCTGATCAGGCCGGGCGCACGCTCCCGTAGATCGGCATGTAGTAGATCGACTCCTCGCGCACGTTCGTGCCCGGCTTCGGCGCGTGGATCATCTTGCCGTCGCCGATGTAGATGCCGACGTGGCTGATGTCGTCGTAGAAGAACACCAGGTCGCCGGGGAGCAGGTCCGCGGTGGCGACGCGCGTGCCGACCTTCACCTGGTCCCAGGTCGTACGCGGCAGCTGCACGCCCGCCTCCTTCCAGGCGGCGGCCGTCAGCCCCGAGCAGTCGTACGAGCTGGGGCCGGTGGCGCCCCACACGTACGGCTTGCCGATCTGGGCGCGGGCGAAGGCGAGGACCTTCTCGGCCTTGGCCGCGTACGTACCGTCCGTGTCGCCCGAACCGGTGCCCGGGTCCGAGCCACCGCCGGTGGAGGGCTGCTGCTGCTCTTCCTGCCGCGCCGCCTCCTCCTGGCGCTTGCGCTCCGCCGCCGCCTCGGCCTCTTCCTTGGCCTTCGCCGCCGCCTTGCGGCGCGCCTCCTCCTCCTTCTTCCGCTCCAGCTCGGCGAGTCGCGCCTTCTCCTCGGCCGTCAGCTCCGCCAGCAGCGAGCGCGCCTCCGCGAGCTTGTTCTGGACCTTCTGCTTGCCCAGCTTGAGCGAGGCCTGCGACTCCGTGAGCGTCTCCAGGCTCTTCGTCGCCTTGGCGCGCTGCTTGGCCGCCGACCGCTGCTCCCTCTGGAAGTCCTCGACCGCCTCCTGCTGGCGCTCGGTCAGCCGGCTCATCAGCTGGGTCTGCTCGAAGTACGACTCCGGGCTGTCGGCGAACATCAGGGCGGCCGTGGGACCGACCGCGCCCGCGCGGTACTGCGCCGCCGCATACGTACCGAGGGAGCGCCGCGCCTCGTTCACCTTGTCGGCGCTCTTGGCGACGTCGTCCAGGACCTGCTCGACCGACTTGCGCTGCTTTTCGGTCGCTTCCTTCGCCTTGTTGTACTGCTGCGTCGCCGTACCGGCCTGCCGGTACAGGTCGTCGACCTTCTTCTGCACCTCTTCCACCGAGGGCTTGGGCTCGGCCGGCGCGGCGGTGGCGCTCTGCGTCGAGAGCAGCGTGACGGACGCGAGCGCGGCCGTCGTGAAACCGACGGCCGGTGTGTGCGCGCGCACCCCGGTGCGGGTGCGCGTTTTGCGATGCGACGCCAAGGCCGACATCTCCTTCCGTGGACCGCCTACCGGGTTAGCTGTCGGGTTCGGGCGGAACGGAAGGCTGCCCTACGGGCCTGGGACTACGGCCCGATTCACCCCGGTCGAACGTGGTGGGTCCCCGGTTCCGAACTCCCTTCACGGAAGCCCGGATTCGGCGCAGGCCGCCCGCCCGGCGCTGATCGCCGATGGAGTACGGACCGCCTCGGCAGGCACGCTAGCCAATCTGTGGTGCTGCTGTGAAGGATGATGGCCGATATGCCCGATACATTTTCGTGACCTTTCTCGCGAACGGTCGCGCGCACCCCCCGCGAGGCCATGTGGCGGCGGGCTGTCAGTGCGGCACCCTAGACTCAGGAAGCGATGAGCAGCCTCTTTGACGACAGCTTCCTGGCGGACCTCCAGCCCTCGGCCGAGGAGCCCCCGCCGCCACCCGAGGACACCGCTCCGGACCCCGACGACACCGCTCCGGAACAGGTGCCCGACGATCTCTTCGGAGGGAAGTTCGACGTGCCCCCGCCCAGGGATCCGTATCACCGCGACGGTGCCCCGCGCACGGTCGTGGACCCGGCGGCGCTGCTGGAGGGGCTGAACGAGGAGCAGCGCGCCGCCGTCGTGCACACCGGATCGCCGCTGCTCATCGTGGCCGGCGCCGGTTCGGGCAAGACTCGCGTGCTGACCCACCGGATCGCCCATCTGCTGGCGACCCGCAGCGTGCATCCGGGCGAAATACTGGCGATCACGTTCACCAACAAGGCCGCGGGCGAGATGAAGGAGCGCGTCGAGCAGCTCGTCGGACCGCGCGCGAACGCCATGTGGGTGATGACGTTCCACAGCGCCTGTGTGCGGATCCTGCGCCGCGAGTCGAAGCGGCTCGGCTTCACGTCCTCGTTCTCGATCTACGACGCGGCCGACTCCAAGCGGCTCATGGCCCTGGTCTGCCGCGATCTGGACCTCGACCCCAAGCGGCACCCCCCGAAGTCGTTCAGCGCGAAGATCTCGAATCTGAAGAACGAGCTGATCGACGAGGAGACCTTCGCCGGTCAGGCCACGGACCCCTTCGAGAAGACGCTGGCCGAGGCGTACCGGATGTATCAGGCGAGGCTGCGCGAGGCCAACGCCCTGGACTTCGACGACATCATCATGACGACGGTCCATCTGCTCCAGGCGTTCGGGGACGTCGCCGAGCACTACCGCCGCCGCTTCCGCCATGTGCTGGTGGACGAGTACCAGGACACCAACCACGCGCAGTACACCCTGGTGCGTGAGCTGGTCGGCCCCTCGGGCGAGGGATCCGACCCGGCCGAGCTGTGCGTCGTCGGTGACGCGGACCAGTCCATCTACGCCTTCCGGGGCGCCACGATCCGTAACATCCTCCAGTTCGAGGAGGACTACCCGGACGCGACGACGATCCTGCTGGAGCAGAACTACCGCTCCACACAGACGATCCTCAGCGCCGCCAACGCGGTCATCGAGCGCAACGAGAGCCGGCGCCCGAAGAATCTCTGGACGAACGCGGGCGCGGGCGCGCGGATCACCGGGTATGTGGCGGACACCGAGCACGACGAGGCGCAGTTCGTCGCCGACGAGATCGACCGTATGACCGACGCGTCGGAGGCCAAGGCGGGCGATGTCGCCGTCTTCTACCGGACGAACGCGCAGTCGCGTGTCTTCGAAGAGATCTTCATCCGCGTCGGCCTGCCCTACAAGGTCGTCGGCGGCGTGCGCTTCTACGAACGCAAGGAGGTCCGCGATGTGCTGGCCTATCTGCGCGTCCTCGCCAATCCGGAGGACAGCGTCCCGCTGCGCCGGATCCTGAACGTGCCCAAGCGCGGGATCGGCGACCGTGCCGAGGCGATGATCGACGCGCTCTCGGGGCGGGAGAAGATCTCCTTCGCGCAGGCGCTGCGCCGGGTGGACGAGGCGTACGGCATGGCGGCCCGCTCGTCGAACGCGGTGAAGCGCTTCAACACGCTGATGGAGGAGCTGCGTACGATCGTCGAGTCCGGCGCCGGTCCGGCGACCGTCCTGGAGGCCGTGCTGGAACGGACCGGCTATCTGGCGGAGTTGCAGGCGTCGACCGACCCGCAGGACGAGACGCGGATCGAGAACTTGCAGGAACTGGCCGCCGTGGCACTGGAGTTCGAGCAGGAGCGGGCTCAGGCGGCGGGTGCGGACGCGACGCCGGCCACGGACACGGCGCCGGCCACGGACGCGGGGGCTGACGCCGCCGCGACCGCCGCGACGACGTCCGGCACCCTCGCCGAGTTCCTGGAGCGGGTCGCGCTCGTCGCCGACTCCGACCAGATCCCCGACGAGGACGAGGACGGCTCCGGTGTCATCACGCTGATGACGCTGCACACCGCGAAAGGGCTGGAGTTCCCCGTCGTCTTCCTGACCGGCATGGAGGACGGCGTCTTCCCGCACATGCGCGCGCTCGGCCAGGCGAAGGAGTTGGAGGAGGAGCGCAGGCTGGCGTACGTGGGCATCACCCGCGCCCGCGAACGGCTCTATCTGACCCGCTCCTCGATGCGCAGCGCGTGGGGCCAGCCCTCGTACAACCCGCCGTCGCGCTTCCTGGAGGAGATTCCGGGCGAGCATCTGGAGTGGAAGCGCACCGGCCCGATGGCCGCCCCGGCAGGACCGACGTCCGGTGTCGCGTCCGCGCTGTCCACCTCCCGCACCCGGTCGGGCCCCGCGGGCTTCGCCACCCGGCGCGCGACGGAGAAACCGGTCATCTCGCTCGCGGTGGGAGACCGGGTCACGCACGACCAGTTCGGGCTCGGGACGGTCGTCACGGTGACGGGGTCGGGCGCCGACGCGCAGGCAACGATCGACTTCGGCGACTCCAAGCCGAAGAGGCTGCTGCTGCGGTACGCGCCGGTCGACAAGCTGTAGGGGACGCGCGGACACGAGTACACACGGGTGCGGCGGGCCGAGGAGGCCCGCCGCATCGATACCGGGTGCTGAGTTGAACGGGCCGCTTACGTCGCTTACGTCGGGTCGAGGCCGTGGCTGCGGAACCAGGCCACCGGGTCGGTCGCGGCGCCCCCTCCGGGACGTACCTCCATGTGCAGGTGCGGCCCGGTGGAGTTGCCCGAGTTGCCGGAATACGCGACGACGTCACCGGCTTTGACGGGGCCGGAACGGATCTTGGCGCTGGAGAGGTGGCAGTACCAGATCTCGGTGCCGTCAGCGGTGGTCAGGATCACCATGTTGCCGTAGGAGCCGTTCCACTGCGTACGGACGGTGCTGTCCGCCGCCGCCATCACCGGCGTGCCGTACGAGACCGGGAAGTCGATGCCCGTGTGCATGGACATCCAGTTGATGCCGGCCTGGCCGTAGGAGGCGCTGAGGCCCCGCATCTCGACCGGGAGCGCGAACTTGGGGCGGGCGGCCTCTCGGGCCGCGGCCTCCTCCTCGCGCTTCTTCTTCTCCGCCGCCTGACGCTCCTTGAGGTCGATGCGCTCCTGGGTGCGGCTGGCGCGGTCCCCGAAGTCACGCGCGTCGGCGTCGAGAGCGGCGAGTTGGGTGTCGAGCTTGTTGTTCACGGCGGCGGGTTTGACCGCTGTCGCGTCCGAGGCGGTGACCGCGGTCGCGTCGTCCTTGCTCTCCTCGGCGCCGAGTCCGCCGACCGACGCGGCGGCGATACCGGCGACGCCCATCACGCAGGCGGAGGGCACCGCGACGGTGAGCAGCGCCGAACGCTTCGCCGGTGTACGGCGCCGGCTGCGGCTGCCTCCGGCCGCCCGGCGGACGGGGCGGGGGGTGATGCTCGCGGCGGTGACGGTGGCGCCGGCGCCGACGAGTTGGTCCGCGTGTTCGGAATGTTCCGACTCGGGGGCCGGTCCCGGTTCCGATGCTTGTTCAGGCTCCGGACCGGGCGTGTCGTACTCGTGCTCGGTCTCGTACGCGGACTGCTCGTACGCGGCCGGTTCGTACTCGCCCTGCGGGTACTCGGCCTGCGTGAACTCGGTGGGCGCGTACTCCGGTTGCGTGAACTCCGGCTGCTCGTAGCCGGGTTCGTGCGGGTGCTCGGTCCGGTGCTCGATCTCGGGCTCGTACGCGGCCGGTTCGTAGCCGGCGGGCTCGTATGCCGCCGCCGGCTCGTAGGACTCGTACGTCGTGGTATCGCCGTAGTACGGAGCGTCGGTCTGGAACGGTACGTCCGGCTGCGCGGCCGGTGTGCCCGGGTTCCAGGCGGTGGCGTCGTACGCGCCGGTGTCGGCAGCCGGGGCCGCCCACTGGTCGGCCGGGGTGCTCAGGCCGGTCGCGTCGTATCCGTAACTGGCCGCCTGGTTGGCCTCGTTCCAGGCGTTCGCGTCCCACTGACCCGTGGTGTCGTATGACGGGTGGGGCTGCTGGGACTGCTGGGACTGTGCCGCGTAGGCGTCGTACGCCTCGTACTGACCCTGGGGTGCTTGCGGCGCCTGTGTCGCATAGGGGTCGTAACCCGCGTTCCACTGCGCCGAGTCGTACTGACCGCTGTGGTCCGCCTCGTAAGTGACCGTGCCCGCCGGGCTCGTGCCCGGAAGCGCGCCGAAAAGGGGGTCACTGTCGAAGCTGCCTGTGGAGTAGCCGTCGTGGGCGGCGTATCCGGCGTGGGGGTGCTGGTCGTTCACCAACTTCTCTCTCGCCTCGGCAGCAGGACCAGGCTCCTGGGGCCGCCTTGTCGAACGGGGCCCCAGAAGGGGAAAGCAGTGGCCGCGACTGTACCCGGCGGTATGCGACGGCGACAATCTTCGGCGGCTTCCGGGCGCTCTGGAAACGGGCATTCGGCCGTCTTTCGGCGGACGGCGGGCACACCTTTGGCCCTACGTTCGAGAGGCGTTCGATTTCAAGGGTGTCGGTGAGGTGTCGAACCGACATCGAATCGGGGGTGGGCGCAACCGATTTCCGCTGCGCTGGTTTGAGCGGCTGACGGTGGCCCCGGCCTGGGCCGTCGTCGGGCCCTCAGGCCTCGGTCCTCCGGCCTCACGCCACGGATATCGCGCCGTCGGCCTCGTCCTCCGCGTCGTCCGCGCCGCTTCCCGCCCACTCGGCGGCCTCGGCCAGCTCCGTCTCCGTGAACTCCGCCAGTCCGTCGTGTTCCAGGACATATCGGATGCCGGCGGCGACGGCCGGATGGACCGGCAGCGCGAGATGGCCGATACCGGTCACGCCCACGTTCTGCGCGATGAGGTCGGGATGCTCGACGCGGGCCCCCTCGGCGGGTGACATGACCTGGTCGAGATCGCTCCAGAAGCTGACGAACCGGGTCCGGCAGCCGGCGGCCGGCTCCCGCAGCTCCTCGATGAGGTCCGAGCCGGGTCGCATCTGCCGTACGACGGGGTGTGCGCTCGCCAGCGGGATGGCCGCGGTGCCCGCGTGGGGCGTACCCATGGTGATCAGGGTTCGTACCCGTACGTCGCCGCCCAGTCGCTGTACGTAATACCGGGCAATCAGGCCGCCGAGGCTGTGGCCGACGATGTCGACCTCACGGTGCCCGGTGCGGGCGCAGACCTCCTGGATGTGCCGGCCCAGCTCCTCGGCGGCGAGCCGGATGTCGCTGGTCAGAGGCGAGAAATTGAGCGATTCGAGATGGCGCCAGCCGTGCCGGGCCAGTGAGCGGCGCAGCAGGACGAAGACAGAGCGGTTGTCCACGAATCCGTGCAGGAGCAGGACCGGCCGGCGGGAGCGGCCCTCGGTGGGCAGTGCGGCGGCCTCGGGAGGCAGCTCGGATGCGGGGCGCTCCTTGGTGATTCCACCCGGATAGAGGACCAGGTGCCCGGCCAGGATCGCCATCTCAAGGACCGAGGCCCGCAGGAGGGTGACGGGCAGCTCCCAGGGGGCGGGGCGCCTCACGAGGGACGGAAAGGGCGAGAAAAGCTCAGAGAAAGGCGGGATCTTCATTGACCTACCTCCCTACGCCGCACGGGAAGCGAATCCCCTTGCGGCTCCCGTGCCGGGTGGGGCCGACACGACGCAGAGTGAACATGTCCCAATGTGTGATTTCCCCCTCCCCGGCCACCGTGAAACAGCGGCGTGAGAGATGCTGGGGATAACGTTCGTTCACCTCTCCGCCCCTCGTCGGCGCGGGGACCTGTGCCAATGACGACGAAGTCGGTATGTGGAGGCAGTGATGGGTGTGACCGGTCCGATCCGCGTGGTGGTGGCGAAGCCGGGTCTCGACGGCCACGATCGCGGGGCGAAGGTCATCGCGCGGGCGTTGCGGGACGCGGGTATGGAGGTCATCTACACCGGGCTGCACCAGACGCCCGAGCAGATCGTGGACACCGCCCTCCAGGAGGACGCCGACGCGATCGGCCTGTCGATCCTGTCCGGCGCGCACAACACGCTGTTCGCGAAGGTCATCGACCTCCTGGAGCAGCACGACGCGCTGGACATCAAGGTCTTCGGCGGCGGCATCATCCCGGAGGCGGACATCGCGCCGCTGAAGGAGAAGGGCGTGGCGGAGATCTTCACGCCGGGCGCGACGACGACGTCGATCGTGGACTGGGTGAACGCCAACGTCCGACAGCCGGCCGGCGCGTAGGTCCTGCCCGGTCGCCCCCTTGCCCGGTTGTCCGGCGGTCCGGTTGCTCCGGCCGTCCGGTCGTCAAGCGCCGGACGGGCCGCTCGTCCCGTCCGGCGAGGGAGTGGCAGCCTCCAGCTCCGACAGCATCGCGGCGCGCAGACGCAGCGTGGAGACCAGTCGCTGGAACGCCTCCGACCAGTAGCCGCCCGCTCCCGGTGACGCGCCCTCGGGCTCGTCCGGGGTGGCGGTGAGGATGTCCAGCTGGGGAGCCTCCGAGGGGTCCAGGCAGCGCTCGGCGAGGCCCATCACGCCGCTGAAGCTCCACGGGTAACTCCCGCCGTCCCGCGCGATGTCGAGCGCGTCGACCACCGCGCGGCCCAGCGGCTCCGACCACGGCACCGCGCAGACACCGAGGAGCTGGAACGCCTCCGACAGACCGTGCGCCGCTATGAACTCGGCCACCCAGGAGGCCCGTTCGGCAACAGGCAGGGTGGCCAGCAGCTTCGCCCGCTCCGCGAGGGACGACGCCCCCGGACCGGTCGCCGGGGACGCGGACGGCGGGCCCAGCAGGGCGCGCGCCCAGCGGGCGTCGCGCTGGCGGACGGCGGCACGGCACCACGCCGCGTGCAGTTCGTCCGTCCAGTCGTCCAGGACCGGCAGCGTGACGATGTCCTCGGGCGTACGGTCCCCGAGCCGGTCCGACCAGAGCGACAGGGGTGTCGACTCCACCAACTGGCCCAGCCACCACGACCGTTCGCCCCGGCCGCTGGGCGGTGTCGGGCTCACCCCGTCACGCTGCATGTCCGCGTCGCACTCGTGCGGCGCCTCGACGATGACGGTCGGGCCCGTGGGGCCGCCGGTACGGTCCAGGCTCACGCACGTCGCCGCTCGCGCCGCCATCCGCGCGGCCAGTGCCGAATTCGGCAGCGCGGACAGCAACTCCGCAGCCGTCGCGCGGACATTGCGGCTGCGGTCCGAGAGCGCGTCCTCAAGGAAGGGCTCGTCCAGGTCGGACAGTCCGGCGCGCAGCGAGTCGAGGAACATCAGCCGGTCCTCGGCGCGCTCCGTCGCCCACGTCGTGGCCAGCAGCGCCCGCGCCGCGTCCGGGTCCTGCGCGCGTACGGCCGCCAGCAGTGCGACCCGCTCCGCGAACAGCCCCTGCTCCCACAACTGCCGTACCGCTTCGGTGTCCTGCACCCCCGGCAGGACGGCTCCGCCGGACGCGCCGCGCAGCGCGAACTTCCAGTCCGGGTTGAAGCGCGCGAGCCAGAGGCCGCGCGGTCCGGCGAACGCGAGGGCGTGCGGCCGGAGGTCGTTGCGCCCGCGCGCGGCGTCGAGCAGCGCAGGCAGGGCGGCGGCGGGGGCGCGGTAGCCGTGGTCGTTGGCGGCGATGAGCCACTGGGGGAGCAGTTCGGTGAGATCAGGGGTCGTACCGCGTCTGCCGCCCGTACCGGCGGGGGCCGAGCGGTCGGCCAACAACTGGGCCAGGCGCCGCCGCGCGGGCTCCGGCAGCTCGCGTCGGTCGTCGGGCGGTGCGAGCTCTGGCCGCGCGGCGGCGCGCGCCGGAAGCAGCCCCGCGCGCCGCCGCAGCGTGTGGAGCGCGGCGGCGTCCAGCAGCGCGACGGGCGCGTCCTGACCGGGAGCCATGACACCCGCGGGCGGAGTGCGGCGGTCGGTACCGAGCAGGGCCGATGTGACGATTTCTTCCCAGTTCGTGTCCCCGGCGGTCGCGCCGCCGGGGAGGGTGCTGCTGGTCATCGGGTGCCTCCGTACGTGGATGAGAGGAAGGGGTGGGGGCTCATTCGGGCAGGCCCTGACGGCTCGTGGCCCGAAGTGCCGGGTCGTGTCCGCGAAGTGGCGTCGCCCGCCAGGAGGCGGGGCTCACGCGCGCCGCGGAGCGGCGTTGTCGTTGTCCGGCTGTACGTGGCCGATCCGGCGACGGAGGGGGTATCTCCCGTGCCGGAAGGGGCAGATCTTGTCCCGCTGATCTTCGTGGATCGTCGCCGGGCGTCCGGTGCGGTGCCTCGCACGGCGGAGGGTCGTGCTCGTACTGGACGTACCCTCCGAGCCGTGCGGGTGTCCTGGGCGGGTCATGTCAGGCGGACCGTCTCCGACGAGTCCGGCGACCAGGCGGCCAGCGGGGTGAACCCGCGATGCCCGCACTCGCCGAAGACCCTGACCGGGCCGCCGCCGGACAGCGCCACCAGCTTCCACAGACCCGGCCGCGCGAGCGCGGTAGGCGCGATCGGCAGGGCCGACTCCCCTTCGGCGTCAGCCAGTTGCCACCCGTCCCCGTCCCCGTTTCCGCCGTCCGGGACAGGTATGACATCGGTCAGCGTCACCGGCCAGGCGTCCAGCCACGGATCCTCCCGCAGCGCCGAGCCGTACGCCTCCAACGCCACCGTGGTCGTCCCGCCCGGCGGAGGCGTCCCGGTCGGCTCGGGAATCCCCACCTCCTCGCTCAGATCCGCGCGCAACTGCCCCGCCCCCGCGTGCGGTGTCAGCTCCGCCTCGATCACCAGGCCCACCGGCAGCGCCGGTTGCGGCGAGCGGCCCGCCGCGCCGAACCCCAGCACCAGTGCCGTACGCCCCGACTCCCGCCCGTACAGCCAGATCCGGCGCGTGGTGATCTTGCCGTCCGACAGGTCGTACTGCGCGAGGACCAGCCAGTGGTCCTTGACCGGCGGACCGTCGGCCGGGGAAGGGAGCCCGACCCTGGTGCGGACCGTCGTCGCCAGGGGCGCCGGCAGCCGGTCGATCCCCAACCAGCCCTGATCCAGCAGATGCAGCAGCGCCGACTCTTCGAGCAGCCGCACCGGCCAGCCCGCCCCCGAGCCGGGGATCGCGCCCAACTCCCGTACCCGCGCCGCCAGTCCGGGCGCCTGCGCGTCCACCATGCGCGCGGCCGTCTCCTCCCACAGCCCGTATCCCGACTGCTCGGCCGCCGCCAGCCCGCCGCGCAGCAGATCCGTCAGCCGCTGTTCAAGCTCCTGCGCCCCGCCCGTGATCCGGGCCGCCCTGCGCTCCGCCCGGCGCCTCGCCGCCTCCGGGTCGGCCTGTCCGGCCGCCCCGCCGGCCTCGTCCTTCGTCTTCTCCCGCTGCTCCTCGCCCCGCTTCCTGCGGCCCGCCAGCCACTCCTCCGCCCAGTCGGGCGCGGCCCCGTCCCCCACGTCCGTGACCGTCCTGACGGCGGAAGTCCCCTCCGCCGCCCAGAGCAGCAGCAGCCCCAGTGCGTGCTTGCACGGGAACTTCCGGCTCGGGCAACTGCATTTGTACGCCGGGCCCTTCGTATCTATCACCGTCTGATACGGCTTCTTGCCGCTCCCCTTGCACAGACCCCACACGGCCCCCTCGTCGCTGCTGCCCGCGTCCGACCACGGCCCGGCCGCGCTCAGCCTGGCCCCCGCCTTGCGTGACGCATCGTCAGGAGCCAGGGCAAGCACCTGTTCCGTGGTCCAGCGCACCCCCGTGTTATCCATGCCCAAGACGTTAGGCGCCACCACTGACAATCGGCTCCCACCTGCGGAAACGGTCGATTGTCAGTGGCATGGTGCACGGTGGATCCCAGACCCGGTCGAACGATCTGGAGGGGGATCCATGACCATGCCCGAAACGAGTGAGACGACCGTTGAGACGGTCGGCGGGAGCGCCGGCGCCGAGGTCCTGCGACCGCACGCCGAGGACGCCTTCGCCGACGAACTGGCCGCGCTCGCCGCCGCCGACGACCGGCCCCGGCCGGCCAGGTGGCGGCTGTCGCCCTGGGCTGTCGCGACGTATCTCCTCGGCGGCACGCTCCCCGACGGCACGGTCATCACACCGAAGTACGTGGGCCCGCGCAGGATCATCGAGGTCGCCGTCACCACTCTCGCCACCGACCGCGCACTGCTGCTCCTCGGCGTTCCCGGCACCGCCAAGACGTGGGTGTCCGAGCATCTGGCCGCCGCCGTCAGCGGTGACTCGACCCTGCTGGTGCAGGGGACGGCGGGCACGCCCGAGGAAGCGATCCGGTACGGGTGGAATTACGCGCAGCTGCTCGCCCACGGCCCCAGCCGCGGCGCGCTCGTGTCCAGCCCCGTGATGCGGGCCATGGCGGAAGGCATGACCGCCCGCGTCGAGGAGCTGACCCGTATCCCGGCCGACGTGCAGGACTCGCTCATCACGATCCTGTCCGAGAAGACCCTGCCGGTCCCGGAGTTGGGGCAGGAGATCCAGGCCGTCCGCGGATTCAACGTGATCGCCACGGCCAACGACCGGGACCGGGGGATCAACGACCTGTCGAGCGCGCTGCGGCGCCGCTTCAACACCGTCGTGCTGCCGCTGCCCGCCACCGCCGAGGCGGAGGTCGACATCGTCTCTCGACGCGTCGACCAGATCGGGCGCTCGCTCGATCTGCCGGGCGGTCTCGAAGGCATCGCCGAGATCCGCCGGGTCGTCACGGTCTTCCGCGAACTGCGTGACGGCGTCACCGCCGACGGGCGTACGAAGCTCAAGTCCCCGTCCGGGACGCTGTCCACGGCCGAGGCGATCTCCGTCGTCACCAACGGACTCGCGCTCGCCGCGCACTTCGGCGACGGCGTGCTGCGCCCCGGCGACGTCGCGTCCGGCATCCTCGGCGCCGTCGTCCGCGACCCGGCGGCCGACCGGGTGATCTGGCAGGAGTACGTGGAAACGGTCGTGCGCGAGCGGGACGGCTGGAAGGACTTCTACCGCGCCTGCCGAGAGGTCAGCGCGTGACGGCGCCGGACCGGGGCGCGGACCCCATGCTCCCGGCGCGGCCGGCCGGGAGCGGGCCGCTGCTGCTCGGCGTCCGGCACCACGGGCCCGGCTCCGCCCGCGCCGTACGGGCCGCGCTCGACGCGGCGTCGCCGCTGGCGGTTCTGATCGAAGGCCCGCCGGAGGGGGACGCGTTGGTGTCCCTGGCGGGCGACTCCCAGATGCGCCCGCCCGTCGCGCTGCTGGCCCACGCCGTGGACGATCCGGGTCGCGCGGCGTTCTGGCCGCTGGCCGAGTTCTCCCCGGAGTGGGTCGCGATCCGCTGGGCACTGGCCCACGACGTCCCGGTCCGCTTCATCGACCTCCCGGCGACACACTCACTGGCCCTCACGGACGCCGACGAGCCGCCGACCGACGAGCCGCCGGGCCCGGAGGCCGGCCCTGGGGCGGGCGCCGACCCCGGCCCCGAAGCCCGTGCCCGTGCGTTGCGTGTCGATCCGCTCGCCGTGCTTGCCGAAGCCGCCGGGTACGACGACGCCGAGCGGTGGTGGGAAGACGTCGTGGAGCATCGCGGGGGGACGGCCGCCGACGACCCGTTCGCGCCGTTCGCCGCCGTCGGCGAGGCGATGGGAGCGCTGCGCGAGGAGTACGGGGACGGCGGGGTCCGGCGCGACCTGGTTCGTGAGGCGTATATGCGGATCCAACTCCGGGCCGCCCGCAAGGAGTTCGGTGACGACCGGGTCGCCGTCGTCTGCGGTGCCTGGCACGTGCCCGCGCTCGGCGCGAGGAGCACGGCCACCGCCGACCGTGCGCTCCTCAAGGGACTGCCCAAGGTCAAGACCGAGATGACCTGGGTGCCGTGGACCCACCACCGGCTGGCCAGACACAGCGGGTACGGGGCCGGCATCGACTCTCCCGGCTGGTACGGACACCTCTTCGGCGCCCCCGACCGCCCCGTGGAGCGCTGGATGACCAAGGTCGCCGGTCTGCTGCGCGAGGAGGACCAGCCCGTCTCCTCCGCCCATGTCATCGAGGCCGTCCGGCTGGCCGAGACGCTGGCCACCATGCGCGGCCGGCCGCTCGCCGGACTCACCGAGACGACCGACGCGATCCGCGCCGTCATGTGCGACGGGTCCGACGTGCCGCTCGCGCTCATCAGGGACCGGCTCATCGTCGGGGACGTCCTGGGTGAGGTCCCCGACTCCGCTCCGGCCGTGCCGCTCCAGCGCGATCTGACCCGGCTCCAGCGCTCGTTGCGGCTGAAGCCGGAGGCGCTGGAGCGCGAGCTGGAACTCGACCTCCGTAAGGAGATCGACGCGGGCCGGAGCAGGATGCTGCACCGGCTGCGGCTGCTCGGCGTCGGCTGGGGCGAACCTGCCGCGGGTCGCGGCAGCACAGGCACCTTCCGCGAGAGCTGGCGGCTGCGCTGGGAGCCCGAGCTGTACGTACGGGTCGCCGAGGCCGGGGTCTGGGGCACCACGGTCCTCTCGGCGGCCACGGCGAAAGCCGAGTCGCAGGCGGTGTCCGCGACCGCGCTCTCCGAGGTCACGGCCCTGGCCGAGCAGTGCCTCCTGGCCGAACTGACGGACGCGCTGCCCGTGGTGATGAAGGCCCTCGCGGACCGCGCCGCGCTGGACGCCGACGTCGGTCACCTCGCCCAGGCCCTGCCCGCACTCGCCCGCTCGCTGCGCTACGGAGACGTACGGTCCACCGACACGGCCGCGCTCGGCGAGGTCGCCGCCGGGCTCGCCGAGCGGATCTGCGTCGGACTGCCGCCCGCCTGCGCCGGGCTCGACGCGGACGGCGCGGCCGAGATGCGAGGCCACCTCGACAGCGTCCACACCGCGATCGGCCTCCTGCCGGCCGGTCCCGGCCGCCCCGCCGGGGACCTGTCCGGGCGCTGGGGCGCCGTGCTGCGCAAACTGGCCGCGCGGGACACCGTCCCCGGTGTCATCCGGGGCAGGGCCGCCCGGCTGCTCCTGGACGACGGGCGCCTCCCCGAGGACGAGGCAGCGCGCCTCATGGGCCTCGCCCTGTCGCCCGGCACCCCGCCGGCCGACGCGGCGGCCTGGATCGAGGGATTCGTCGGAGGAGCGTCCGGTGGCGGCATGCTGCTGGTCCACGACGAACGGCTGCTCGCCCTCGTGGACACCTGGCTGACCGGGGTGCCGGACGGCTCGTTCACCGACGTGCTGCCCCTGCTGCGCCGTACGTTCTCCGCGTACGAGCCCGGAGTGCGCCGCACGCTCGGTGAGTTGGTCCGGCGCGGACCGGCGGGCTCCGGCGCGCGGCCCGCAGGGACCGAGGCGGGGATCCCCGGCTTCGGAGCCGGCATCGACGAGACCCGCGCGGACGCGATCCTCCCGGTCCTGCGCCTGCTCCTCGGCGACAACGACGGCAACCGCGACAACGGCGACAACGGCGACAACCACGACAAGAAACACGACAACGACCTTGCGGGGGTGGCCCGATGACCACGACCGACACGCCGGCCGACGCGGCCGACGCGGCCGACGAGCGGCTGAGGCGCTGGCGCCTGGTCCTCGGCGGCGACTCCGCCGACGGCACCGGACGCGCGCTCACCGGCCAGGACGCGGCGATGGACGGCGCGTTGACCGCCCTGTACGGAGGCGGAGCCGGCGGCACCGGTACGGGCACCGGCTCGGCCAGGAGGGGCGGCGGCAGCCGCTCCGCGGGCCTCGGCGCCTCCGCCCCCTCGGTCGCCCGCTGGCTCGGCGACATCCGTACGTACTTCCCCAGCTCCGTCGTCCAGGTCATGCAGCGCGACGCGATCCAGCGGCTCGGACTCTCCGCGCTCCTGCTCGAACCGGAGATGCTGGAGGCCGTCGAGGCGGACGTCCATCTCGTCGGCACGCTCCTCTCGCTCAACAAGGCCATGCCGGAGACGACGAAGGAGACGGCACGCGCCGTCGTACGGAAAGTCGTCGCCGACATCGAGAAGCGGCTCGCCACCCGCACGCGGGCGACGCTCACCGGCGCGCTCGACCGTTCCGCCCGGATCAACCGGCCGCGCCACCGGGACATCGACTGGGACCGCACGATCCGCGCGAACCTCAAGAACTACCTCCCGGAGTACGGCACGGTCGTCCCCGAACGCCTCATCGGATACGGCCGCGCCTCGCAGTCGGTGAAGAAGGAGGTCGTCCTCTGCATCGACCAGTCCGGATCGATGGCGGCCTCCGTCGTCTACGCCTCCGTCTTCGGCGCGGTCCTCGCCTCGATGCGTTCCATCTCCACCCGCCTCGTCGTCTTCGACACTGCGGTCGTCGACCTCACCGACCAACTGGACGACCCGGTCGACGTCCTGTTCGGCACCCAGCTCGGCGGCGGCACGGACATCAACCGCGCGCTCGCCTACTGCCAGTCGCAGATCACCCGCCCCGCCGACACCGTCGTCGTCCTGATCAGCGACCTCTACGAGGGCGGCATCCGCGACGAGATGCTGAAGCGGGTCGCCGCGATGAAGGCGTCCGGCGTGCAGTTCGTGGCGCTGCTCGCGCTGTCCGACGAGGGCGCGCCCGCCTACGACCGCGACCACGCGGCGGCTCTGGCGGCTCTCGGCGCGCCCGCCTTCGCATGCACCCCGGACCTGTTCCCGGAGGTGATGGCGGCGGCGATCGAGAAGCGCCCCCTGCCGATACCGGACACGGCCACCCAGCCGTAGGCCCCCTATGTCCGACCGGCGGACCGGTGGCTGTGACAGGTATCACCGCTCAGGTGTGATCTGCGATTTAGGGGTCCACGGCCCTCGGGGATAACCTGCGAGACGGACATGCCGCGCTCCGGGACTCCGCCTGCGCCTTCCTTGTGACAAGTGCAGTCACGTTGCCCATCGCGGCACGCCCACGCAGATTACGAACCGCGATCACTGCGAATCTTAGAAGACAGACAAGGGACGGACGCGCGTGGACCTGTTCGAGTACCAGGCGAGGGACCTCTTCGCCAAGCACGGTGTACCGGTGCTGGCCGGTGAAGTCATCGAAACGCCTGAGGCGGCGCGCGAGGTGACCGGGCGTCTCGGCGGCAAGGCTGTCGTCAAGGCGCAGGTCAAGGTCGGCGGCCGAGGCAAGGCCGGCGGCGTGAAGCTCGCCTCCGACCCGGCCGACGCGGTCGCCAAGGCCAACGACATTCTGGGCATGGACATCAAGGGCCACACGGTCCACAAGGTGATGCTGGCCCAGACGGCGGACATCGCGGAGGAGTACTACGTCTCCTTCCTCCTCGACCGCACCAACCGCACCTTCCTGGCCATGGCCTCCGTCGAGGGCGGCGTCGAGATCGAGGTCGTCGCCGAGCAGAACCCCGACGCGCTGGCCAAGATCCCGGTCGACGCCAACGAGGGCTGCACCCCGGAGAAGGCCGCCGAGATCGTCGCCGCCGCGAAGTTCCCGGCCGAGATCGCCGGTCAGGTCGCCGACGTCCTCCAGCAGCTGTGGACCGTCTTCATCAAGGAAGACGCCCTGCTCGTCGAGGTCAACCCGCTGATCAAGTCCGGTGACGGCAAGATCATCGCGCTGGACGGCAAGGTCTCGCTCGACGAGAACGCCGACTTCCGCCAGCCCGACCACGAGGCTCTTGAGGACAAGGCCGCGGCCAACCCCCTCGAAGCCGCCGCCAAGGCCAAGAACCTCAACTACGTCAAGCTCGACGGCGAGGTCGGCATCATCGGCAACGGCGCGGGGCTCGTCATGAGCACCCTCGACGTCGTCGCGTACGCGGGCGAGGCCCACGGCGGGGTCAAGCCCGCCAACTTCCTCGACATCGGCGGCGGCGCGTCGGCCGAGGTCATGGCGAACGGCCTGGAGATCATCCTCGGCGACCCGGACGTCAAGTCCGTCTTCGTCAACGTCTTCGGCGGCATCACCGCGTGCGACGAGGTCGCCAACGGCATCGTGCAGGCCCTGGAGCTTCTCAAGTCCAAGGGCGAGGCGGTCACCAAGCCTCTGGTCGTCCGTCTCGACGGCAACAACGCGGATCTGGGTCGCAAGATCCTTGTCGACGCCAACCACCCGCTCGTACAGCGCGTGGACACCATGGACGGCGCGGCCGACAAGGCCGCCGAGCTCGCGGCTGCGAAGTAAAGGTAAAGGTCACCAACACCATGGCTATTTTCCTGACCAAGGAAAGCAAGGTCATCGTCCAGGGGATGACCGGTGCCACCGGCATGAAGCACACCAAGCTCATGCTCGCTGACGGCACCAACATCGTCGGCGGGGTCAACCCGCGCAAGGCCGGTACGACCGTCGACTTCGACGGCACCGAGGTCCCGGTCTTCGGCTCCGTCAAGGAAGCGATGGAGAAGACCGACGCCGACGTCTCCGTCCTCTTCGTGCCGCCGGCCCACGCCAAGGCCGCGGTCGTCGAGGCCGTCGACGCGGGGATCGGTCTCGCCGTCGTCATCACCGAGGGCATCGCGGTGCACGACTCGGCCGCCTTCTGGGCGTACGCGTCCAGCAAGGGCAACAAGACCCGCATCATCGGCCCGAACTGCCCCGGTCTCATCACGCCCGGCCAGTCCAACGCCGGCATCATTCCGGGCGACATCACCAAGCCCGGCCGTATCGGTCTCGTGTCCAAGTCCGGCACGCTGACCTACCAGATGATGTACGAGCTGCGTGACATCGGCTTCTCGTCCGCCGTCGGCATCGGTGGCGACCCGGTCATCGGTACGACGCACATCGACGCCCTTGAGGCGTTCGAGGCCGACCCCGACACCGACCTCATCGTGATGATCGGCGAGATCGGCGGCGACGCCGAGGAGCGCGCGGCCGACTTCATCGCCAAGCACGTGACCAAGCCGGTCGTCGGCTACGTCGCGGGCTTCACGGCTCCCGAGGGCAAGACGATGGGCCACGCCGGCGCCATCGTCTCCGGCTCGTCGGGCACTGCCGCGGCCAAGAAGGAGGCCCTTGAGGCCGCGGGCGTCAAGGTCGGCAAGACGCCGACCGAGACGGCCGGTCTTGCCCGAGCCATTCTCGCGGGCTGACTCTTGGCGGTACGGTCGTACTGAGTACGGCAGTTGTACTGCTGCACAACGCGCGTGGGCCCGCACCTTTCAGGTGGTGCGGGCCCACGCGCGTCGCTGTTCCGCGCCGGGGTCGGCGTCGGGGCGGGCGTCAGGGGACCCGGGGCAGCACTCGCCCCGGCCCGTTCAGGGGCACGGTGCGGAGCTTGTCGCGCAGCTTCAGGTCCTGCTTGTCGAGCTTCTGCGGCCCATGCGGCGCCGGTACGCCGCCGACCCGCTGACCGGGCGCGGGCGTCGGCTCGTATTTCCTCGGCGCAGTGATGACCGTGAATGCCGTCGCCCCGATGATCAGCACGGTGATGGCGATCGCGACCCGTGTCCAGAGCTTGGCGCGGCGCTCGCTGCCCAACCGCACGGTGGACGCGCTCGCGACGGCCGGTGCGGACACCGTCTGCGCCAGCTCGCGCACCTGCTCGTGCAGCACCGCCGAGTCTTCGAGGCCGGGCAACCGCTCGGCGACCGCCTCGCGCGCGTGCAGAAGCCGGTTCGCGGTGGCCGGGGTGGTGGCCTCGGTCTCGGCGGCCGTCTCGGGCAGGTCGAGCCCGAGACCGTCGTAGAGCAGCAGTGTGCGCCGGTACACCGGCGGCAGATCGAGCAAGGCCCGGCGCAGCGTGCGCCCCTCGCGCTCCCCGTTGGGCGGGTCCGGATGCCGGTGGCCGCGACGGAACCGGTGCCAGGGTGATGTCGCGTAGTCGTACGCCGCGCCCCGCACCCAGCCCGCGGGGTCACGGTCGACGGCGACCTCGGGCCAGCGGTGCCAGGCCTGCTGGAAGGCGCGCTCGACGGACTCCTGGGCGAGAGTGCGGCGCCCGGTGAGCAGATACGTCTGCCGTACGAGGGCGGGGGAGGCGTACGCGTACAGCTCGTCGAAGGCCTGGGCGGGCGTGAGCCGTGCGGCCTCGGCGGCGGCGACCCCGGCCAGGGCCGCGGCTTTCTCCTTGCGGCGCTGGGCGTTCTGCCGGGACCGGTTGTCGGCCTCGACCGTGCGGACCGGGCGGCGGTTGAGCGGCTTCTTGCGGGAAGGCTCGCCGGGGAGGTTCTTCCGGAGGGTGGGGCCGTCGGCTCTCGCGGTCTTGTCCGGCGACTCCGGCTTCGGCGGATCTTCCGGCTCCTGCTGCTCATCCGTCGTGGAGGTCGCCGGCTGCTGCTGCTTCGCGCGCTTCGTCTCCTCGAGTTCTGCCGCGTACGACTCCAGCAGCCGTGCGTACGCCTCACGCCGACGTCCCCGCGGTGTCGTACGCCCCGTCTCCCAG
The DNA here is from genome assembly GCF_044458565.1 of Streptomyces sp. NPDC050433. NCBI lineage: Bacteria > Bacillati > Actinomycetota > Actinomycetes > Kitasatosporales > Streptomycetaceae > Streptomyces > Streptomyces sp. NPDC050433. The sequence goes on from NZ_JBITIB010000001.1 coordinate 204,532, forward strand.
GACTTGACCGTCGTCGGGGCGACCCCCAGCGCGACCGCGACCTGACGCTCGGTCATGGCCTTCGTCTCGCGCAGCCTGCGGCACTCCTCGGGGGAGGGGAGCGGGGGCACCAATGAGCTACGCGTGGTGCTCTGCGTCATCAGGAACTCCCCGCAGCACTGTACTGGCCGGAAAAGTGCATAAACGTATATTGAGCGACACAGCGGCTATCCGCCTGTTACGCGGTTTAAGCGCGTGTCGTTGGGAGCATGGCCGCGTGACCCAAGTGAGCGAGCGCAGCACCACGTTGTCCTCGGCCTCGGCCGCCGAACGGGGCCGGGCCGCCGCGTTGACCGCCGCGTTCCTCCGGGGAGGGATCGCCGCGGGCATCGGCCTCTGGAGCCTCGCCGTCCTGGTCATCGTGGCCTGGATCAGCTCGCCGTACCCGGACAGCGGCGCCGGCGGAGCCCTGCACATCGCGGCGGGGCTCTGGCTGCTGGCCCACGGCGCGGAGCTGGTACGGCCCGAGACGCTGTCCGGGGTGCCCGCGCCCATCGGAGTCGTACCCCTGCTGATCGCGGCGCTGCCGGTGTGGCTCGTCTACCGGTCGTCGCGCGACGCGCTGGAACCGGAGGAGGGCCGGCCGCAACTCACCGCGCTCGGCGCGCTGTGCACTGTCGCGGGCGGTTATCTGCTGGTCGGCGCCGCAGTCGTGGTCTACGCGCGCGGCGGACCGCTCTCCACGGACACGCTCGGTACGGCGCTCAAGCTGCCCCTGGTGCCGGTGCTTTCGGCCGGCGCCGGGGTGTGGGTGGCGAGCGGCCGACCGGTGAGCCCGCTGCTCGACCGGCTGCCCGGCCGCCTCAGGTGGGCGAGCCCCGGTGTGGCGGCAGACACGGCCGACTCGTCGGACTCGTCGGACGCCTCCGGCACGGCCGCGACCGCGGCGGCGGTGGCCGCCGGGAGGCGCCGCCGGGCCGTCGTCGTGATGCGGTCGACGACCGCCGGGACGGCGGTGCTGCTGGGCGGCGGCCTTCTCCTGGTCGTCTGCTCGCTGATGTGGCACGCGGGCGCCGCACAGGAATCGTTCCTGCAACTGGCGGCGGCCTGGTCCGGGCGGATCGCCGTACTGGTGCTGTCGCTCGCGCTGCTCCCGAACGCCGCGGTCTGGGGCGCGTCGTACGCCCTCGGCCCCGGCTTCGCACTCGGTACGTCGGCGACGGTCACCCCGCTCGCCGTCACGGGCAGCCCCGCACTGCCGCCGTTCCCACTGCTGGCCGCCGTGCCCGCCGAGGGGCCCGGCATGGCTGTGACCTGGGCGGCGGGTGTTGTGCCTCTGGTGGCGGGGCTGGTGATCGCCTGGTTCACGGTACGAGTCGCGGCCCCGCCCTACGCCGAGCGGGACGAGGCGTGGAGCGCCGGCGACACCGCGCTCGCGGCGGCGCTCGCGGGGGTCGGGTGCGCGGTGCTGACGGCGGGTCTGGCCGCCGCCGCGGGCGGGCCGATGGGGACGGGGCGGCTGGTGGAGTTCGGGCCGGTGTGGTGGCTGACCGGGGCGGCGGCGCTGGCCTGGACGGTGGGCATCGGCGTACCGGGTGCGCTGCTGGTACGAGCCTGGCGGCTGCGTGATTGGGGTGGGGCGACGGACGAGATGGACGAGATGGACGCGGCGGAAGAGGTGCAAGAGGTGCGCGAGAGTACGGCGTCGAAGGCCGCCTGGTGGCGACGGGTGCCGTGGCGGCGCGGAGAGGCGGCGGCGGAGAACGAAGCGGACGACGGCCCGGTGGAGCCCCAGTCCCTGTCCCAGCCGCAGTCCCTGTCCCAGCCCGAGCGCAGGGACGAGGACGGTACGGCCGGGGACGGTCGGCCCACGCTGGACGGGGTGGACCCGGCGGACGAACCGTACGACGTCCTGCCGACGGCGGCCTGGCACGACCGGGACGCCCAGGAGGCGCGCTGGGCGGCGATCAAGCAGGCGTCCGGCGGCCTCATGACCGACTTCCCGCCGGCCGAGACCAAACCCGAGCCCGAGCCCCAGTCCAAGCCCGAATCCAGGCCCGGACCTGGACCGGAACCGAAGGCGGCCGACTGACCCACACCACCCGAACGAGCTGCGGCCCCACCCTTCCCGGTTCCGGGAGTGGTGGGGCCGCCGCTCGTTCGGGTGGTGTGCTTTCCGGCTACTTCTGGACGCCGAAGATCGGGACCAGCGAGTCGGGAAGCTTGTCGTTGCAGGCCAGTTGACCCGTCTTGGTCAGCGCGTCGTTCACGCACGTGTAGTAATCGCGGTAGACGAGCTGCACGGTGAACGTCGCCGCCACGACCAGCAGAGCGATCGCCGCCGTCACGATCCCGCTCACCGCGGCCGTCGTCTGCGGCTTGTGCTGCGGCGTGCCCTGGGCCGGGGCACCGGGCGGCGTACCCGGTACCGGTGGTGCGCCCGCGGGGGCGGTCGGGGCGGGAGACGTCGTACCGGAGCCGAAGCCGGAGCCCGAGTCCGAGCCGGATTCCGTGCGGCCCGAAGTCGTACCCACGTCCGAACGGCTCGCCCCTGTGCGGTCGACCGTCGTACGCGGTAGCGGCGCCTTGGCCCGCAGCGAGCTGACGCCCCAGTAGAGCGCGAGCGCCCCGAGGAGCAGCGCGACCTCCGGGAAGTCGAACAGGGCGAAGAAGAACGCCCACATGCCGGAGAGCAGTGAGTAGCGGGCGCGGCGCTGGAACGGGTCGGTCGGGTCCCAGCGCAGGCCCCGGCCCGGCCTGCCGTCCGGACCGTCCTGGTGGCGACCGGGGCCGTTCTGCCCGCCGCCCGGTCCGTTCTGGCCGCCGGGCCTGCCGCCGAAACCGCCCGACGAACGGCCGGGCTGACGGCTGCTCCACTGGCTGCCCCAGGACGAACGGTCACCGCCCGACGACTGGTCGTCCGGCGTCCCGCCCCCGTGCTGGGGGTGGCGCGGCTGCCACGGCTGGTCGGGCCTGTCCTCCGGCGGCGGCGCGAAGGGATTGTCGTCGGAGGACCCGGAGGACCCCGAGGACCCGGCCCCTGAAGAACCCGAGGATCCCGAGGACCCGGATGAACCCGAGGACCCCGAAGCGCCCCCCGGCCCCGAAGAGTCCTCCGGCCCGGAGGACCCGGTGGAGGAGGACTGGCGTTCCCGCAGCAGCAGCACCGGCCCGGTGGGCTGCGGGACAGGGAGTGCCGTGCGGTGTCGTCGGTCCTGCATCTGGTGAACGTCTTCCCCTCAGACCCTTGGCGCAAGGGGTCTCGTGTCGTATGGCCCGTCCTGGAGACAGATCCGTGTCCCCAGACGCTACCTCCCGGCTGCGCCCCCGTCCCCCGTGGGCTGTGAGGAGTGCCGGTATCGTTGCTGACGGTCGGCCCATTCGTAGAGTTCCCCGACAGGGGAGATACGACTCGTTCGTACGACCACACAAAGCCGCACCACCCGCACGACCCGCGAGGCTCTGCTCGCGTCCAGAAAGGCGTTCCGCCGTGGCCTCCCCGCCGTCCCCGCCCGCCCCCGACGACCCGACGGACCCCGGCTCTCCGGTCGAATTCGGCTCCCCGGCCCGGCTCGTGGTCCTCGTCTCCGGCTCCGGTACGAACCTCCAAGCCCTGCTCGACGCCGTCGCCGCCGACCCGCAGGGGTACGGCGCCCGTGTCGTCGCCGTCGGCGCCGACCGCGGCTCCATCGCCGGTCTGGAGCGTGCGGAGCGCGCCGGGCTGCCGACGTTCGTCTGCCGCGTCAAGGACCACACGACGCGCGACGAGTGGGATGCCGCGCTCACCGAGGCCACCGCGGCGTACGAGCCCGATCTCGTCGTCTCGGCCGGCTTTATGAAGATCGTCGGGAAGCGGTTCCTCGCCCGCTTCGGCGGACGGTTCATCAACACCCACCCCGCCCTGCTGCCCAGTTTTCCCGGTGCCCACGGGGTGCGTGACGCGCTCGCGTACGGGGCGAAGGTCACCGGTTGCACCGTCCACTTCGTCGACGACGGTGTCGACACCGGCCCGGTCATCGCGCAAGGCGTGGTCGAGGTGCGGGACGAGGACCACCAGGACGGTGGCGTCGCTCTCCATGAGCGCATCAAGGACGTCGAGCGACGGCTGCTCGTCGATGTCGTGGGGCGTCTCGCCCGGCACGGCTACCGCATTGAGGGACGAAAGGTAACAATCCAGTGAGCGTCGAGAAGACCGCCGAAGCAGCAGCCGTCGAAGGTACGAAGCGGCCCATCCGCCGCGCGCTGGTCAGCGTCTACGACAAGACAGGCCTGGAGGAGCTCGCCCGTGGACTGCACGCGGCCGGCGTCACGCTCGTCTCCACCGGTTCCACCGCCTCGCGTATCGCCGCCGCCGGTGTGCCCGTCACCAAGGTCGAGGAGCTGACCGGCTTCCCGGAGACCCTCGACGGCCGCGTCAAGACGCTGCACCCGCGCGTCCACGCCGGCATTCTCGCCGACCAGCGGCTCGCCTCGCACCGCGAACAGCTCGCCGAACTGGACATCGAGCCCTTCGAGTTGGTCGTCTCCAACCTCTATCCGTTCCGCGAGACCGTCGAGTCCGGCGCCACCCCCGACGAGTGCGTCGAGCAGATCGACATCGGCGGCCCGTCCATGGTCCGTGCCGCCGCCAAGAACCACCCCTCGGTCGCCATCGTCACCAGCCCCGCGCGGTACGGCGACGTCCTCGCGGCCGTACAGGACGGCGGGTTCGACCTGCCGGCCCGCAAGCGGCTCGCCGCCGAGGCGTTCCAGCACACCGCCGCGTACGACGTGGCCGTGGCCTCCTGGTTCGCGGCCGACTACGCCGCCGCCGACACCACAGGTCTCCCGGACTTCCTGGGCGCGACGTACGAGCGCAAGAACGTCCTGCGCTACGGCGAGAACCCGCACCAGGCCGCCGCGCTCTACACCGGCGGCTCGGGCGGCGGGCTCGCCGAGGCGGAGCAGTTGCACGGCAAGGAGATGAGCTACAACAACTACACGGACACCGATGCCGCGCGCCGTGCCGCGTACGACCACACCGAGCCGTGCGTGGCGATCATCAAGCACGCCAACCCGTGCGGCATCGCGATCGCCGACGATGTCGCCGAGGCGCACCGCAAGGCGCACGCCTGCGACCCGCTGTCCGCGTTCGGCGGCGTCATCGCCGTCAACCGGCCGGTGTCCGTCGCGATGGCAGAGCAGGTCGCCGAGATCTTCACCGAGGTCATCGTCGCGCCCGGCTATGAGGACGGCGCCGTCGAGGTGCTGTCGCGCAAGAAGAACATCCGCGTGCTGCGCTGCGAGGGCGGTCCCTCGGCCCCCGTAGAGGTGAAGCCCATCGACGGCGGCGCGCTGCTCCAGGTCACCGACCGGCTCCAGGCCGACGGCGACGACCCCTCGACCTGGACGCTCGCGACCGGCGACGCCCTGTCGGAGGCCGAGCTGCGCGAGCTGGCCTTCGCGTGGAAGGCCTGCCGCGCGGTCAAGTCCAACGCGATCCTGCTCGCCAAGGACGGTGCGAGCGTCGGCGTCGGCATGGGCCAGGTCAACCGGGTGGACTCGGCGAAGCTCGCCGTGGAGCGCGCGGGCGAGGAGCGGGCCCGTGGGTCGTACGCGGCCTCGGACGCGTTCTTCCCCTTCCCCGACGGCCTGGAGATCCTGCTGGACGCGGGCGTCAAGGCCGTGGTGCAGCCGGGTGGTTCGGTACGGGACGAGCTGGTGGTCGAGGCGGCGAAGAAGGCGGGCGCGACGATGTACTTCACCGGGACGCGGCACTTCTTCCACTGAGCGCTGACCAGCCCGGAGGGGGCGTTCAGGCCCGGAGTGAGCCGCACCTGCTCGGTGGGGTCCGAGCTGCGCGATCGGCACGACGATGACGCTGTACATGGTGCTGCCGCTACCGCTGTTGCCGCCGCTGTCGTACGCGATGTCGTGTGCCTTGCCGACGGTGATCCTCTCGCCCGACGGACTCTTTGCCAGGAGTAGGAAGCCCGTGGGGCGAAGTCGGTTCCTTGGCGAGGATCGGTCACCGTATGGGGCGACAAACGCCGGAAGGCCGTAAACCCCGTCGGCCCGACGGGTGTTACGGCCTTCCGGCGTACGCGCGCGAGTGCGCGGTGCGAGCCCGCGCGGTGCGTGCCAGTAAGCGGTGCGTGTCAGTAGCGCGGGCGCTTGAACCACGCCGCGCCGTCCGACTTCGACACGAAGACGATCAGCAGGATGCTGAGAACGATGTGCACGATGCCCACGATGCCGCCGAACGGGTAGATGCCCAGGACGATGGTCAGGGCGCCGTAGACGATCAGCGCGGTGCGCAGGCCGCTGCCACCGGTGCTGAACTTGATCGCCAGGACGATCGACGCGACGGTCCACACGAACGCGATGAAGGTCATGAACCAGAGCAGGCCGCTGGACTGGTCCACCAGGCCCTGGAACTGCGAGTCGTTGGCCAGCTCGTCGCTGTCCTTCGCCGCGTTGAGCGCCAGCGCGCCCAGCAGGAAGATCACGCCGCCGATGAGGCTCAGACCGGAGAGTATCCAGAGGAACACGCGGGACGCCGTCACGCCGCCCGGCATCTGCTGCGGGACGCCGCCCGTGGGGCCACCGGGGTAGCCGCCGTAGCCGGGCTGGACCGGGGGAGCCTGCGGGTAGCCGTAGTTGGCCTGCGGCTGCTGGGGCTGGCCCTGCTGCGGGTAGCCGTATCCGGGCTGGCCGCCCTGGGGCTGGCCCTGCTGTCCGTAAGGGTTGTTCGGGTCGCCAAAGCTCATGGCGGGATTCCTCCGTTGGTAATGCGGGGATATCGCGGATCCGCAGGAGGAACGTCATAAAACGTCGTAAAACCGAGCGGTTTGCCCCCCACACTGGCCGCGCACTGCGCGGCTCATCGTCCTGTTCTCATCGACTTTTTGTCCAGTCGGTATCCGTATGTGTTGTGCAAGTGCAACCTGGGGCAACGCGTTGATCTCCGCCCAGACCCTGGATTGGAACAGCGGCGGGGTCATCCGCGAAGATGGGCGCATGACCGCCCAAATTCTCGATGGCAAGGCCACGGCAGCAGCGATCAAGTCCGACCTGACCGCCCGCGTGGCGGCCCTCAGGGCGCAGGGCATCACCCCCGGACTCGGGACCCTGCTCGTCGGGGACGATCCGGGCAGCCGCTGGTACGTCAACGGCAAGCACCGCGACTGTGCCGAGGTCGGCATCGCCTCGATCCAGCGTGAGCTTCCCGACACCGCCTCGCAGGAGGAGATCGAGGCGGTCGTACGCGAACTCAACGCGAATTCCGACTGCACGGGCTACATCGTCCAACTCCCGCTCCCCAAGGGCATCGACACCAACCGTGTCCTGGAGCTGATGGACCCGGAGAAGGACGCCGACGGGCTGCACCCGATGAGCCTCGGCCGGCTGGTGCTGAACGAGACGGGGCCGCTGCCGTGCACCCCGTACGGCATCATCCAGCTGCTGCGCGCCCACGGTGTCGAGATCAAGGGCGCGCATGTCGTGGTCGTCGGGCGCGGGATCACTGTGGGCCGGTCGATCCCGCTGCTGCTCACGCGCAAGTCCGAGAACGCGACGGTGACGCAGTGCCACACCGGCACGCGTGATCTCGCCGCGCATCTGCGGCAGGCCGACATCATCGTGTCGGCGGCCGGGGTCCGCCACATCATCAAGGCGGAGGACGTCAAGCCGGGCGCGGCGGTGCTCGATGTCGGCGTCAGCCGCGACGAGCAGGGCAAGATCGCGGGGGACGTCCACCCGGACGTGGCGGGAGTGGCAGGCTGGATCTCCCCGAACCCCGGTGGGGTCGGCCCGATGACCCGTGCCCAGCTGCTGGTCAACGTCGTCGAGGCGGCGGAGCGCGCCGGAAGCGGAAGCGGAACGTGAAAGGGGCACCCATGGGTGCTGGTACGAGTGCGGGTGCCGGCGCGGCCGAGGCTGCGGAGCCCGACGGCGACGGCGACGGCGTCGCGGGTGACGGCGTCGCGGGTGACGGCGCTGCTGCCGCCGACGCCGCCGACACCGCCGACGCTGCGGACGAGAAGAAGGCGGCCGGAGAGGGAGAGCCGGCGGGGGACGCCCAGACGGCGCACAGCACCTCGCGACGCTTTCCGACCGTCACCCATGACACCGCGCGCCCCGAGGGCGGCGGCCGTGCCGCGCCCGGCGACGCTCCCGCGCCCGCCCGCCAGTGGCCGCTGCTGACCGTGCTGGGCGCGACCGGGCTGGGGCTGCTGATCGTGGGGCTGGCGCCGTTCAAGGAGTCGTTCCGCTACGGCACGATCCTGATCGGTGTGGCATTGATCACCGGCGCGATCCTGCGGCGGATCATGCCGTCGGTCGGCATGCTGGCCGTACGGTCACGCTTCACGGACATGGTGACGTACGGCCTGCTCGGCGTGGCGATCGTGCTGCTGTCGCTGATGACCCAGCCGAAGCCCTGGCTGGAGATCCCGTTCCTGGAGGACGTGGTCCACTCCACGGTCCCGTAGTCCGTCCGCACGTCTTCCACGACTTCTGCGTCTTCCACTTCGCCGGACCAAGACGGCGCCCATCCCCTCCCCCGAGTCGGGACGGGCGCCGTCGGCATGAGATAAGCGTCATGGACCGGCCAAAGGGGATCAAGGCTCGGCAGATGCCTGTGGCACGGAAGTGACCATTCCGCCATGGTGCGATCGTCGGGCAACGGATGCGAGACTGTGAGACGCAATCGGAGGCGGCGCGCGAGGGGGCGCGGGGACTGTCCCGAGTGCTCCGGAGCACTCCCGTTCACGGAACTGACACCCCGGCTCCACGCATCCCTTGGGGTAGTCGGCGGCCGGCGTGGGGGCGCGGCACGGCGGAGCAGATGACAGCAGCGTGCGGGGGGACAGGGGGAAGTAATGCCTCGTTGGAAGGCACTACCGGAGGAGCTCGACCCACAGGTCAGGGAGTTCGCCACGCAGCTCCGCAGGCTCGTGGACAAGAGCGGTCTGAGCATCGCCGCCGTTGCGGACCGCACCGGATACAGCAAGACGTCGTGGGAGCGGTATCTCAACGGCCGGCTCCTCGCACCCAAGGGCGCGATCGTGGCGCTCGCCGAGGTGACCGGCACGAATCCGCTGCATCTGACGACGATGTGGGAGCTGTCGGAGCGGGCGTGGAGCCGTTCCGAGATGCGCCACGACATGACGATGGAAGCGATCCGGATATCCCAGGCGCGGGACGCGCTCGGCGACTTCGGCGGCGACCCGGTCGGCGGCCCCGGCGGGGCCGGCGGCAGCCGCCCTGGCGGTCGTACGGCGACACCGCCCCGTCCGGGCGCCCCCCTCGGCCCCCCGCAGGGCTTCCCGCCGTCGGCGCCTCCGGGGCCGCCCGGCTCCTCCGGTCAGGGCGGTGGGCGTGGTGGGCGGCGGACGGCGATTCTGGTGACGGCCCTGGTCGGCGTGCTGCTGGTGATAGCCGGGGCCGTGCTGCTGACCGACCTGGGCGGTACCGACACCGAGAACGAGAAGGCCACCCAGTCCCCGTCGGCGAAGCCGACCACCAGCGCGCCCGAACTGCCGGCCGGGGTCAAGTGCGTCGACGACGACTGTACGGGCGAGGACCCCGAACTCATGGGCTGCGGCGGCGAGTTCGCCGAGACGGTGACGACCGCGACGGTCGGTACGGCGGTCGTCGAGGTCCGCTACAGCGAGACGTGCGGGGTGGCGTGGGCACGCATCACCATGGCGGCGCCGGGCGACACGGTCGAGATCGCGGCGGACCAGGGCGAGGGCAAACCCCAGACGGGCACGGTCAACGCCGACAAGGACGCGTACACCCCGATGGTCGCGGTGGCCACGCCGGCCGAGGCGGAGGCGTGCGCGACGCTGGTGACGGGCGTAGAGGGCTGCACGGCGGCGGGCAGCTGAAGCGGTTCTCGTGTGGGGCGGCCGTCGTTCGCGGCAGGCGCCCGGCCAAGGGCCGGGCAAGCGGTGACCGCCGCCGACGACGGCCAGGCCCGCGGTGCGCGTCCATGTACGCGGTACGTGACGTGCCCGTGGCACCTGGCCGGTCATGGTCCACGTCGGCATGCTCGTTGACGTACGTCGTGCGCGGTGTGCGTCGTGGCACGTGGGCGGCCTTTGCCGGGCGGCGTCGGCTGTCGTCTGCGTCCGTATGCACGTTGACGTACGCGGTGCGCGGCACACGTCGTGGCACCTGGCCGGTCGTGGTCGTGATCTGCGCCCGCAGGCACCTTGACGTACGCGGTACCTGACGTACGCGCGGCACCTGCCCGGCCGCGTTCGCGGCCCGCCGGCCCCCGCCCTGTCGCGCCCCGTCGCGCCCCGCCCCCTCACCGTCGGATAGCCTGACCGGCGGTTGTCTCTTCACGTCAAGACAAGATTCACCCGCCGTCGGAGAGATGGCCCGCACCAGGGGCACGGCCCCTGCCGCCCGCCGTTCCACCGCTGTCTAACGGAGACCGCCATGACCCGCACTCCCGTGAATGTCACCGTCACCGGCGCAGCCGGACAGATCGGCTACGCGCTGCTCTTCCGCATCGCCTCCGGTCAACTGCTCGGCGCGGACGTGCCGGTCAGCCTGCGTCTCCTGGAGATCCCGCAGGGCCTGAAGGCCGCCGAGGGCACCGCCATGGAGCTGGACGACTGCGCCTTCCCGCTGCTTCGCGGCATCGACATCACCGACGACGCCAACGCCGCCTTCTCCGGTGCCAACGTCGCGCTGCTCGTCGGCGCCCGCCCCCGTACGAAGGGCATGGAGCGCGGCGATCTGCTCTCCGCCAACGGCGGCATCTTCAAGCCGCAGGGCAAGGCCATCAACGACAACGCCGCGGACGACATCAAGGTCCTCGTCGTCGGCAACCCGGCCAACACCAACGCCCTCATCGCGCAGGCCGCGGCCCCCGACGTGCCGGCCGAGCGTTTCACCGCGATGACCCGCCTCGACCACAACCGCGCGATCTCGCAGCTCGCCGCGAAGACCGGCGCGCAGGTCACGGACATCAAGCGGCTGACGATCTGGGGCAACCACTCGGCCACCCAGTACCCGGACATCTTCCACGCGGAGATCGCGGGCAAGAACGCCGCCGAGACGGTCAACGACGAGCAGTGGCTCGCCGACACCTTCATCCCGACCGTCGCCAAGCGCGGCGCGGCGATCATCGAGGCCCGCGGCGCGTCCTCGGCGGCCTCCGCAGCCAACGCCGCCATCGACCACGTCCACACGTGGATCAACGGCACCCCCGAGGGCGACTGGACCTCCATGGGCATCCCGTCGGACGGCTCGTACGGCGTCCCGGAGGGCATCATCTCGTCCTTCCCCGTGACCACGAAGAACGGTGCGTACGAGATCGTCCAGGGCCTGGACATCAACGACTTCTCCCGTGCGCGCATCGACGCCTCGGTGAAGGAGCTGACCGAGGAGCGCGACGCGGTGCGCGAACTCGGTCTTCTCTGACCGCACTCGCACGCCGTACGACAGAGAAAGCTCCCGGCAGCCGCTCTTCCGGCCGCCGGGAGCTTTGTCGTGCCAACCGCCGTACACGGAGCGGCGATTCGCGCACACTGAGTGCATGAACGGATACGGAGAGGGGCTGCCGGCGTACCGGACGATCCGCATGACCGCGCAGGAGGGTCCGATCGCGGCGTTCGCCGAGCAGGAGGCATGGCGGGCGCGGGAGCGCTACCCCACGATCGTGGGCATGGGGCTGCCGGGCTTCGCCGCGGCTAGGGAGTCGGAGCAGGGTGGTTGGGAGATCCTCGGTTCCGCCGGGGACACACCGCAGGGGGCTCGCGACTCCCTCGGCTCGCACTTCCGGCAGCTGGCCAAGGAGGCGGAGGACGCCGGACGCGCGGGCGACCGGAAGAAGTACCGCGCGGCGTACGAGAAGCTCGACTGGGTCGCGGTCGACGAGTTGGCGGTGCTCGGCACGCGGTACCGCGTGGTGCGGGTGGAGCAGTTCATCCGGCTGGGTCCGGACGGGCCCGAGCCGCCGAGGCCGTCGGACCCGGATCCCGGCGAGGTGGGGGAGGCGCACGGGCTGCCCAGCCGGATCAAGGGGTTCGTCGTCGATCCGTACACCGGCACGGGGATGGCGGAGGGGCTGCTCAAGTTCGACCTGATGCAGTTCGTGCTGAAGGCGGGGGCGCCGCCCGAGATGCGCGGGGATTCGCTGCGGGCGGTCGAGACGCATCCGGGCGGGGTGCTGCTGCCGGCGGAGTTCGCGATCGCAGAGTGCGGCAAGGACGGGCAGTGGAAGCCGCATTCGGGCACGGCGCCGAGTCCGCAGGCGGCGCGGGACAGGCTGGCGGTGGACTTCCGGGTCCTCACGCCCGTTCAGCAGAGGCTGAGTGAGGCGGAGCGCGAGGAGTACGCGGCGGCGGCGGACCGGCTGGACGAGAAGCGCGGGGCGGGCGTCGCGGTGGGCGGGCGACGGTACCGGGTGGCGCGGGTGGAGCAGTTGGTACGGATCGGGCCCGACGGGCCCGAGGGGCCCCGGCCTTCGGACTTCGACCCGGATCCGCCGATCGAGGTGCAGACACGGCAGCTGCGCGAGGAGGGACTACTGGACGCGAACGGCAACGGCACTGACAGCGACGACGACGAAGCGTCCGCCGAACTGAACGAGGACATGAAGGAGATGAAGCGGCTGCTGGACAAGGAGGAGGCGAGGCGCGCCGCATGGAAGCGGGAGAAGGCCGCACAGAGGAACTCGAAAGCGGCGGACGGTACGAGGAGACAGGAACCGGGGCCGACCGGCGGTTAGTTGGCCGCCGCTGCGATAGGGGCCGCTCTAGGGGTGTGCCCGTCGAACACCAAGTTGCCGCATATGTCGCTGAGTTGGCCCCCTGTTTCCCACTTGTTTCGTCATGAGCATGGTTACATCGCGCTCTTTCTGGGGGACCATTCCCGCGTCGGTCATCGCGCGTAGACCCGTGCGGCGACCGGCCCGCTCGCTCTGAGGGAAGCTCCGTGTCGCCCGACACGGAGCGTCAACCTGTCTCCCCACCGGAGGTTTTGAAATGCGCCGTCGTATGGCCATGGCCGTCGCCGCTCTTGCTCTCGCTCTCCCCGCCACCCTGATGTCGGCGAGCTCCGCCGCCGCCGCGCCGGCCGACAAGCCGCAGGTCCTGAGCAGCTGGACGCAGACCAGCGCCAGCAGCTACAACTCGTGGGTCTCCGCGCGTAACAACCAGGGTGCCTGGTCCGCGTACGGCTTCGACTGGTCCACGGACTACTGCTCGTCGTCGCCGGACAACCCCTTCGGCTTCCCGTTCCAGACCTCCTGCGCGCGCCACGACTTCGGCTACCGCAACTACAAGGCGATGGGCACCTTCAGTGCCAACAAGGCGCGGCTGGACAGCGCGTTCTACGAGGACCTGAAGCGCGTCTGCGCCGGCTACTCGGGCGCCACGAAGACCGCGTGCGACGGCACGGCGTGGACGTACTACCAGGCGGTCAGCATCTTCGGCCGCTCCGCGCTGGTCGACGGCAACAAGTCGGTCGCCTGACCGACCGACGACACGGCGGCGGGCCGGCCTGCCTGAGGCTGAGCCACCGTCACCTCGTCACCCGATACGCGAGGGCCCCTCATCCCCCCAGCGAGGGGCCCTCGTGCTGTCCGGGGTCCGAGGTCCGAGCCGTGGTCCGGGGCCCAAGGTCCCAGGTCCGGCGGTGAGTGACCCTGAACACTTTCGGCCGACGAACGCGCATGCTTCCCCCGTTCCGGGGCAGGCGCCCAGATCGCCAGTTGTTGCTGGTGGTGGCGCATATCAGGAACGGAAGGCCAAACGCGACGTGTCGGCACAACAGACCATCTTTGTGGACGGGGAGTGGCGCAAAGCCACCTCCGGCGCCACACGCGAGATCATCGACCCCGCCGACGCCACACCGTTCGCGGTGGTGTCCGAGGGCGGGGCCGAGGATGTCGACGCCGCCGTTGACGCCGCGCGCAGGGCCTTCGACGAGGGCGCGGGGGACTGGCCCCGGACGTCCGTCGGGGAGCGGGCCGCGCTGCTGCGGCGGGTCGCCGTGCTGTTGCGGCGCGACCGGGAAGCGCTCGGGGGGCTGGAGAGCCGCGACGCGGGCAAGACCGTCGAGGAGGGCCGCGTCGATGTCGACTGTGTCGCCGACGCCTTCGCCTACTTCGCCGACCTCGTGACCAATGAAAGCGGCGGCCGGGTCGTGGACGCCGGCTCTCCCGACGTGCACAGCGTCGTCGTGCACGAGCCCGTCGGTGTCTGCGCGCTCATCACACCCTGGAACTATCCGCTTCTCCAGGCGAGTTGGAAGATTGCCCCGGCGCTCGCCGCGGGCAACACTTTTGTGCTCAAGCCGAGCGAGATCACCCCGCTGACCACCGTCGCGCTGATCGACCTGCTCACCGAGGCCGGGCTGCCGCCGGGCGTCGCCAATCTGGTGACCGGCGCCGGTGACCCCGTGGGCGCCCGGATGGCCGAGCACCCCGATGTGGACCTCGTGTCGTTCACCGGCGGACTCGCCAGCGGAACGAAGGTGATGCAAGCCGCCGCGCCCGGTGTGAAGAAGGTCGCCCTGGAGCTGGGCGGGAAGAACCCGAACGTCGTCTTCGCCGACTCCTGCGCCACCGACGAGGGTTTCGACACCGCCGTCGACCAGGCCCTGAACGCCGCGTTCATCCACAGCGGCCAGGTCTGCTCCGCCGGTTCACGCCTCATCGTCGAGGAGTCGCTGCGCGAGCGCTTCGTCGCCGAACTCGCCCGCCGTGCCACGAAGATCCGGCTCGGCCGGGGCACCGGCGAGGGCGTCGAGTGCGGACCGCTCGTCTCGGAGCGGCAGTTGGCGAAGACCGAGGAGTACGTCGCGTCCGCGCTCGCCGACGGCGCCGTGCTGCGGTCCGGCGGCAAGCGGCCCGAACCGGGTGAACACCGCCCCGCAGCCGGGTACTTCTACGAGCCGACCGTCCTGGACCAGTGCCACCGCGGGATGCGGGTCGTCCGTGAGGAGGTCTTCGGCCCGGTCCTGACCGTCGAGACCTTCCGTACGGAGGACGAGGCCGTCGCGCTCGCCAACGACACCGAGTACGGGCTGGCCGGCGGCGTCTGGACGGCGGACCCCGGACGTGCCCGGCGCGTCGCCGGGCGGCTGCGGCACGGCACCGTGTGGATCAACGACTTCCACCCGTATCTGCCGCAGGCCGAGTGGGGCGGCTTCGGCAAGTCCGGCATCGGGCGCGAGCTGGGGCCGGCCGGTCTCGCCGAGTACCGCGAGGCGAAGCACATCTACCAGAACCTCGCGCCGCGACCCGTGCGCTGGTTCGCCGGCTGACGAACTGTCAGGCGCGACAGCCGCCAACTGCCTTACGGCTCCGTCTCATTACGCCTCATTACGCGCAAGAACCTTGAATCACCCTAGGGAAGTGGAGTAGACGACACCCATGGCGACACCCATGGCCGAACACGACGTCGCACCCGAGACCGCATCCGACGCCGCATACGACTACGTCGTCGTCGGAGGCGGCACCGCGGGATCGGTGATCGCCTCCCGGCTCACCGAGGACCCCACCGTCACCGTCGCCGTCATCGAGGGAGGGCCGTCCGACGTCGACCGGCCCGACGTGCTGACGCTCCGGCGCTGGATGGGGCTGCTGGGCGGCGAGCTGGACTACGACTACCCGACGACCGAGCAGCCGCGCGGCAACTCCCACATCCGGCACAGCCGGGCGCGGGTGCTCGGCGGCTGCTCCTCGCACAACACCCTGATCGCCTTCAAGCCGCTGCCGTCCGACTGGGACGAGTGGGCGGCGGCCGGGGCCGACGGGTGGGACGCGGAGTCGATGGAGCCGTACTTCGGGCGGCTGCGCAACAACATCGTGCCGGTGGACGAGCGGGACCGTAACCCCATCGCCCGCGACTTCGTCGACGCGGCGCAGTCGGCGCTCGGTGTCCCGCGCGTGGAGGGCTTCAACAAGAAGCCCTTCCACGAAGGCGCCGGTTTCTTCGACCTCGCCTACCACCCGGAGGACAACAAGCGGTCGTCCGCCTCGGTGGCGTATCTGCACCCCTTCCTGGACCGGCCCAACCTCCGTCTGCTGCTGGAGACCTGGGCGTACCGGCTGGAGTTCGAAGGCACCCGCGCCACCGGCGTACGCGTCCGGGCCGCGGACGGCACGGAGTCGTACGTACGCGCCCGGCGTGAAGTCCTCGTCTGCGCCGGCGCCGTCGACACACCCCGGCTGCTCCTGCACTCCGGCATCGGGCCGCGAGAGGACCTCGCGGCGCTCGGCATCCCCGTCACGCACGATCTGCCGGGTGTCGGCGAGAACCTGCTCGACCACCCCGAGTCGGTCATCGTCTGGGAGACCGACGGGCCGATCCCGGAGAACTCGGCGATGGACTCCGACGCGGGCCTCTTCGTCCGGCGCGACCCCGACGGTGATGGCCCGGACCTGATGTTCCACTTCTACCAGATCCCGTTCACGGACAACCCCGAGCGCCTGGGGTACGAACGCCCCGCGCACGGCGTGTCGATGACGCCGAACATCCCCAAGCCCCGCAGCCGTGGGCGGCTCTATCTCACGAGCGCCGACCCGGAGGTCAAACCGGCCCTGGATTTCCGCTACTTCACCGACGAGGACGACTACGACGGCCGCACCCTCGTGGACGGCATCAGGATCGCCCGGCGGATCGCCGCCGCCGATCCGCTCGCCAACTGGCTGACCCGCGAGGTGTGTCCGGGCCCCGGCATCACCTCCGACGAGGAGCTGAGCGAGTACGCCCGCAGGTGCGCCCACACGGTCTACCACCCCGCCGGCACCTGCCGGATGGGCGCCGCGGACGACGAACAGGCCGTGGTGGGGCCGGATCTGACGATCCGTGGACTGACAGGCATCCGAATCGCCGACGCTTCCGTCTTCCCCACCATGCCGGCCGTGAATCCCATGATCGGGGTCCTGATGGTCGGCGAGAAGTGCGCCGAACTGCTCACCTCGGCGACCAACACAACCGCACCGGGAGGTGATGCGTGATGACCGCCACCGAACCGGTCTTCTCCGTACGCGATCTGTGGAAGGTCTTCGGACCGAAGGCCGACCGAATACCGGGCAACAAGGAGTACGCGGCGCTGTCCGCCGAGGAGTTGAGGGTACGCACCGGCTGCACGGCCGCCGTCCGCGACGTCTCCTTCGACGTGCGCAAGGGCGAGGTCTTCGTCGTCATGGGCCTCTCCGGCTCGGGCAAGTCGACCCTCGTACGCTGTCTGACCCGGCTCATCGAGCCGACGAGCGGACAGCTGGCCATGGACGGCGAGGACGTCCTCGCCATGGACAAGAACCGGCTGCGCGAACTGCGCAGGCACCGCGCCGCGATGGTCTTCCAGCACTTCGGTCTGCTGCC
Source organism: Streptomyces sp. NPDC050433 (assembly GCF_044458565.1). Lineage (NCBI taxonomy): Bacteria > Bacillati > Actinomycetota > Actinomycetes > Kitasatosporales > Streptomycetaceae > Streptomyces > Streptomyces sp. NPDC050433. Next base: position 221,847 of record NZ_JBITIB010000001.1, read on the forward strand.
GCACCGCTCCGTGCTCGACAACGTCGCCTACGGCCTGGAGATCCAGGGCATGAGCCGCACCGAGCGGCGCGCCAAGGCGGCCGAAGTCGCCGCTCTGGTCGGCCTCGCGGGGCTGGAGGACCGCCGCCCCGGCCAGCTCTCCGGCGGCCAGCAGCAGCGCGTCGGTCTCGCCCGCGCGCTGGCCGTGGACCCCCAAGTCCTGCTGTTCGACGAGCCGTTCAGCGCGCTCGACCCGCTGATCCGGCGCGACATGCAGGAAGAGGTCATCCGGCTGCACCACGAGGAGGGCCGCACCATGGTCTTCATCACGCACGACCTGAACGAGGCGCTGCGACTCGGTGACCGCATCGCGCTGATGCGCGACGGCGGCATCGTGCAGCTCGGCACCCCGGAGGAGATCGTCGCCAACCCGGCCGACGACTACGTACGCGACTTCGTCCGCGACGTTCCGCGCGAGCAGGTCATCTCCGTACGCCGGGCCATGCGCCCCGCGCGCGACGGCGAGGGCGAGTCGGGCGTCGCCCTGAAGCCGGACACGCTGGTCTCCGACGCGATCGAGGCCGTCGCACGCAGCGGCGCGTACTGCCGGGTCGTGGAGAACGGCCGGACGCTCGGCGTCGTCGGTTACGAGGAACTGCTGGCCGTCGTCGCGGGGCTGGACGGCGAAGCGGAACCCAAGGAGGTGGCGGCGGTATGAGCGCCGCGCCGCCCAATCCGGTGTTCGAGAAGACCGACAGTGCCCGGCGGGACGCGGACGCCCCGGACGACGTACGCGTGAGCAAGATCGACACGGCCGACGACGGCACCCCCGGCCCGTGGGCACGCCTCGCGGGCAACCCGCGCGCGATGCTGCTGGTCGCCGCCGTCCTCGTGGCGATCGTCAGCGCCGCCGTCACCGGCAGCGGAGCCTGGCCGGCCGACCTGACCGTCGACGTACGCTCGCCGCTCGACGATCTCAACCGCTGGCTCGTCGACAACCGCACCACCCACCCCCTCTTCCTCTACTTCCTCCTGCACATCAGCAACTCCGCCGAAAGCTCGGTCGACGGGGTGTTCAGCGTGCTGGAGAGCCTGGGCTTCATCGGTGTGACGGTCGCCGCCGTACTGATCGCCTGGTACGCCGGCGGCGCCGGCCTGCGCCGCCGCGCGCTGCGCACCGCCGCCACCGCGCTCGCCACCTTCGCCGTCATCGGGCTGCTCGGCATGTGGGAACCGGCGATGGAGACGCTGGCGCTGATGATCGTCGCCGTCGCCGTCTCGGCCGTCGTCGGCGCGTTGCTGGGGCTCGCCGCCGGGCTGTCCGACCGCTGCCAGCGCGTGCTGCGGCCGGTCTTCGACACCATGCAGGTGCTGCCCGCCTTCTCGTATCTGCTGCCGTTCGTGCTGCTCTTCGACATCGGCATCCCGTCGGTCTTCGTCGCGACCGTGATCTACGCGGCGCCGCCGATGGCCCGGCTCACCTCGCTCGGGCTGCGCGGCGCCGACGCCGCAGCGCTGGAGGCGTCCGCCTCGCTCGGCGCCAGCTCCTGGCAGCGGCTCGTGACCGCGCGGCTGCCGCTGGCCCGCAAGCAGATGCTCCTCGGCCTCAACCAGACGATCATGATGTGTCTGTCGATGGTCGTCCTCGCCTCGATGATCGGCGCCGGCGGACTCGGCGACGAGATCTTCACGGCGCTCTCCACCGTCGACGTCGGCCTCGCGCTGCCCGCCGGAATCGCCGTCGTCCTGCTGGCGATCTGGCTGGACCGTACGACGGCGGCGGCCGGCGAACAGCTCGAAGACCCCGCCGCCGGGCGCCGTGCCAAGTGGTGGGCGCTCTGGCCCGGCATCGTCGCGGCCGTCGCCGGCGGAGCGGTGCTCGGAGCCGTCATCGGCCGCAAGGAGTGGCCCGAGGCCTGGACCGTCTCCATCAGCGAGCCCGTCAACACCGCGGTCGACTGGATCGAGCGCGAACTCGGCTCCGGCGTACCGGTGTTGGGCGGCACCCTCACCTGGTCCGAGGGCTTCGCGAACTGGGTGATCAACCCGGTGCGCGACGCGCTGCTGGCCACCCCCTGGTGGGCGCTGCTCCTCGTCGCCGGTGTGCTGGCGCTGCGGACCGGCTGGCGGGCCGTGATCACGGTGGTGCTGTCGCTGGCCGCGATCGGGGCGATGGGACTCTGGGACCGCTCGCTCGACACGCTCTCGCAGGTGCTCGCCGCCCTCGCGGTGACCCTGCTGCTCGGTTTCGCCATCGGCATCCTCGCGGCGCGCGTCGGGAGGGTCGAGCGGGTGATCAGGCCGGTGCTCGACATCATGCAGACGATGCCGCAGTTCATCTATCTGATCCCGGTGATCGCGCTGTTCAGCGGCGGCCGTACGGCGGCTGTCGCCGCGGCCGTCGTGTACGCGCTGCCCGCCGTCGTACGCATCACCACCCAGGGCATCCGGCAGATCGACCCCTCCGCCCTGGAGGCGGCGCGCTCACTCGGCGCCGGTACGGCGCAGCAACTGCGCCAGGTGCAGCTGCCGTTGGCCCGGCCCGCGCTCCAACTCGCCGTCAACCAGGGCGTGGTGCTGGTCCTGGCCATCGTCGTCATCGGCGGCATGATCGGCGGCGGCGCGCTCGGTGTCGACGTGGTGAGAGGCCTGGCCAAGGGCGACCTCGGCCTCGGTATGACGGCCGGTATCGCGATCGTGTGCCTGGGGCTGCTGCTCGACCGGATCTCGCAGCCGAGCGCGGCGGCGAAGGAGCGGGCCCTGATGTGACGGGACGGCCGGCCACCGGCACCACAACTGAATCCACGACGTGATCCACCACGCGATCCACAACTGAAACCGCGACAGAGAGACGACGACGTGACCCACAGCAAGCGGATAAGCACCAGCCTGATCGCCGGAGTCGGCGTGTTCGGCATGCTCGCGCTCAGCGCGTGCGCCGCCGAGACCGAGTCGAAGTCGGCGTCGGACGAGATCACCCTGACCGTCCCCTCCTGGGTCGGCGCGCGCGCCAACGCCGAGGTCGCCAAGGTGATCATGGAGCAGGAGCTGGACGTCAAGGTCGAGCTCCAGCAGCTCGACGAGCCGGTCGCCTTCGACGCGCTCAACAACGGCAAGGCGGACGCGATCCTGGAGGACTGGGGCGGCTCGCCGAAGAAGGAACAGCTCTACATCGAGGACAAGAAGACCATCGTCAAGGGCGGCGACCTCGGCGTCGTCGGACACATCGGCTGGTTCGTCCCGAAGTACTACGCGGACGCCAACCCCGAGGTCCTGGACGCGACGAAGCTCAACAAATTCACCAAGGACTTCCGCTCCGCCAACAGTGGCGAGATGGGGGAGTTCCTGGGCGCGGCACCCTCGTACACGACGTACGACGAGCACCTGGTCAAGAACCTCAAGCTGAACCTCAAGATCAAGGAAACGGGCAACGAGGCCGCCCAGATCAAGGAGATCCAGCAGAAGTACCGCGACAAGGAGCCCTTCATCACCTACTGGTGGGACCCGCAGTGGCTCAACGCGGACATCGACCTCGTCGAGGTGAAGCTGCCCCCGTACGAGGAGGGCTGCAACGAGCCGGAGACGGCGACAGACTGCGCGTACGCCAACACCCCGCTCCAGAAGTACCTCAACGCGGACTTCGCGAAGGACGGCGGTGACGCCGCCGAGTTCATCAAGAACTTCAAGTGGAGCACTGAGGAGCAGAACGAGGTCGCGAAGGCGATCGCAAAGGACAAGATGAGCGGCCCGGACGCGGCCGAGAAGTGGGTCAAGGAGAACAAGGCGACGTGGGAGGCCTGGCTCCCGAAGAAGTAACGCGCCGATCCCACACGGACGGCCCGGAGCGCTCACCGGCTCCGGGCCGTCCGGCGTGTGTGTACCTCAGAACTCGCTCAACTCTCTTGAGGCCGCGCGTCCGCGGCGGAGAGTATCCGAAGATGAAGCTGTTCGGGCAGGACAAAGAGGAGTTCACGGTTCTCGTCGTGCGCGAGGCCGACGAGGTCGCCGAGGCCGTGGACCAGGCGCTGAAGACCGCCGGTCCCGAGGAGCGGCCGGGGCTGGAGCGGGCCGCCGCACTGCTCGCCGCCGCCAGGGAGGCCACCGACGGTGAGCTGCGCGGGAATTGGGCGCGCCGGAAGATAGCCGAGGCGGGCGTGAAGGGACGCGCCGACTCGGTACGGGCGGTGAAGGCGCTCCGGGAGGCCGAGCCGGGCCTGAGCCTGCTCCAGGCCGTACGGCTGTCGCAGGAGGCCGCCGCGCTGGAGGACGAGGAGCGCCACGGCCGGACCGCCTGACCGGGGGCGTTACGCGGACGCCCGCACCACCAGAGTCGGCGTGAAGATCATCGACGGTGGTGGAGCGCTTGCCGGCGCGGCGATCTGCCGCAGCAGCAGCCTGGCCATCTCCGAGGACATCTCCTCGACCGGCTGACGTACCGTCGTCAGCGCCGGGTCACAGGTCAGCGCGGCGCTGCTGTCGTCGAAGCCCACCACCGCCACCTCGTGAGGCACCTGCCTGCCCGCCCGCAGCAGCACCGGCAGCGCGCCCAGCGCCATCAGGTCGGAGGCGATGAACACCCCGTCCAGGTCCGGGTGTTCGGCCAGCAGCCGCCGCATCGCCGCCGCGCCGCCGGTGTGCGTGAAGTCGCCCTCCGCGACCGCCACGTCCTCGATCCCGTACGCGGCCATCGCCGCCCGGAACCCTTCGAGCCGTTCCTGCCCCGCCGGCATGTCCTGCGGCCCCGCGACCGTACCGATCCTGCGCCGCCCCAGCCCCGCCAGATGCCCGGCGGCCAGCCGCGCGCCCGCCGCCTGGTCCGCCTCCACGTACGTGAGCGGCGACGGCTGTCCGGGCCGGCCGGCCAGCACGGCCGGCAGCCGTGTCTCATGGACCAGCCGGGGCAGCGGATCACCGGCGTGCGAGGAGATCAGGACGATGCCGTCGACATGGCCCTGGCGCAGATACGAGAGCAACTGGTCGCGCGAGGCGGCGTCGTCCGCCAGCATCAGCACCATCTGCACACCGGCCGGCCGCAGCACGTCGAGCAGCCCGCCCACGACCCGGCCGAAGTACGGGTCCGAGAACATCCGGCCCACGAACGGCTCGGCCACCGAACGCCGTTCCCGCTCGGAGACGACCAGCGCGACCGAGTCGGTGCGCCGGGTCACCAGGGACCGCGCGGCGCGGTTCGGCACGTAGTGCGTGGTCGCGATGGCCTCCTCGACGACCGTGCGCAGCGCCGGATCCACCGTCGTCGCCCCGTTGATCACGCGTGACACCGTGGCACGCGAGACACCCGCCACGGCGGCCACGTCCTCCAGGGTCGGGCGCGCGGGCGGGACGGCGTCGGCAGTCATGCAGCCTTTATACCGGTCGGTACTCGGCCACCGGGCCTGCCCGGCTCCGAGAGCGCGCAGGATGCCGACACCCCGTCGGACGCCGTTACTTGTACATTCCCGGCGTGTAGTGGCCGGGGGCCATCCGCGACGTCACGGCGAAGCGGTTCCAGGCGTTGATGACCGTGATCGCGCCGATCAGATACGCGAGTTCGCGCTCCTCGAAGTGCGCCGCCGCCCGCTCGTACACCTCGTCCGGCACGAAGCCGTCCGTCAGCACGGTGACCGCCTCGGTCAGTTCGATCGCCGCGATCTCCTTCGCGGAGTAGAAGTGGCGCGACTCCTGCCAGGCGCTGAGCTGGACGATCCGCTCCACCGACTCCCCGGCGGCCAGCGCGTCCTTCGTGTGCATGTCCAGGCAGTACGCGCAGTGGTTGATCTGCGAGGCGCGGATCTTCACCAGTTCGTACAGCACCGGGTCGACACCCTGCCGGACCGCCTTGTCCAGACCGGACATCGCCCTGGAGACCTCGGGCGCGAGCTTCGCCCACGCCAGACGGGGCTCGTCCTCGGGGACGCGGTCGGAGGTGTGGTCGTGGTCGCTGTGGTTCGTCGTCATACGTACGACGTTACGCGCCAGGTGGCGCAGCTGTACGGTCCATTTACATGACCGATTCATGGGCCGATGCGGCGGGCGGTGACGACGGGCGGCAGGTCACCGTCGTCACCGTCGATCAGGCATTGCCGGGCCGCGGGGCCGCCGCCTCCAGTGCTTCGACGCTGCCCGACATGATCGTGCGCAGGTGCGTGGTGAGGTGGTCGAGGGGCCAGTCCCACCAGGCGATCGCCAGCAGCCGCTCGACGTCCCCGTCGTCGTAGCGGCGGCGGATGAGCCTGGCCGGGTTGCCCCCGACGATGCCGTAGTCCGGTACGTCGTCGACGACGACCGCGCCCGAGGCGATCACCGCTCCATGACCGATCCGGACGCCGGGCATGATCATGCTGCGGTAGCCGAACCAGACGTCGTTGCCGACCACCGTGTCACCGCGGCCGGGCAGCCCGCTGATGAGATCGAAGTGCTCGCTCCACGAACCGCCCATGATCGGGAAGGGGAACGTCGACGGGCCGTCCATCCGGTGGTTGGCGCCGTTCATGATGAACCGCACCCCCTCACCCAGCGCGCAGTACTTCCCGATGACCAGCTTCTCCGGCCCGTAGTGGTAGAGAACGTTCCGCGTCTCGAACGCCGTCGGGTCGTCCGGGTCGTCGTAGTAGGAGAAGTCACCGACCTCGATCAACTCCGAGGTGACCAGTGGTTTCAGCAGCACCACGCGAGGCTGACCGGGCATCGGGTGGATCACGGTCGGATCGGCGGGGCGGGAGGGGATGGCCGGCATCGTGAATCGTTCTCCTCGTATACGGCGAGTCATCGCATCCTGCCCGACGGGTGATCGCGACGACAGCGATTAATCCCCGCCCGATCGCACCTCACCCGGCGCCGGGGTGCCGCACGTTGAGGGGGCGGCGGCCAGGCATCTAAGGTGTGCGGCGAGCAAGGGATCGACGGGTCGAAGGATCGGCCCGCGGACGGGGGAGGACGGGGCCATGGCCGCCGTAAAACAACGCAGGTTGCGGTCGAGCACGGTCGTGCTCGGCGGCATGGGCATACTCGCACTCACGATCACCTCCTGCGGTTCGGAACCGGACCGGCGCTGCGCCGACCGGAACACCTATGAGGAACTGTCCAAGTCCGACTGCGACAGCACCGGAAGCGGCTCGTACTACTACGGCGGCAAGAGCAGCAACGGCCGTGTCCACGACGGCAGTTTCGACAAGTCGGCGGTCGACCGGGGCGGCTTCGGCTGCTCGGGCACCGGCGGCGGCTGAGCGGGCGTCAGCGCGCATGATGGAGCGCCGGACCATCGAGCCACGCCCCGGCTGGCAGCGGACGGTCGAGGAACAGGGCCTCGTCTATCCGCTCACCCGCTACCCGGACGACTCCCTGCGTCCGTACTGGGACGAGAGCGCCTACTACGTCTTCTCCCTCCCCGAGGTCGAGGCCCTCGAAGGCGTCGTCGAGGAACTGCACGCGATGTGCCTCGCCGCCGCCGAGCACATCGTCAAGAACGACCGCTTCCGCGACCTCGGCATCACCGACGGCCGACTGGCCGCGCTGATCGCCGAGTCCTGGCACCGCCGGGCCGAACTGCCGTCCATCTACGGCCGGTTCGACCTCCGCTACGACGGCACGGGCCCGGCCAAGATGCTGGAGTACAACGCCGACACCCCCACCTCCCTGGTCGAGGCCGCCAGCCCGCAGTGGTTCTGGATGGAGGAGCGCTTCCCCGGCGCCGACCAGTGGAACTCCCTCCACGAACGGCTCATAGAGGCCTGGCGCCGCCAGGCCCCCCTCCTTCCCCCGGGCCCCCTGCACTTCGCGCACTCCGACGGCGACGAGCTGGGCGAGGACCTGATGACCGTCGCCTATCTGCGCGAGACGGCCCAGCAGGCGGGCCTCGACACCGAGGCCCTGTCCGTCGAGCAGATCGGCTGGGACAAGCTGACCGGCCGTTTCGTGGACGACCGGCTGCGCTTCATCCGCAGCTGCTTCAAGCTCTATCCGTGGGAGTGGCTGACCACGGACCGCTTCGGCCCGCAGGTGCTCGACACGCTCGACAACGGCGGCGGCACCGGCAGCACCTGCTGGATAGAGCCCGCCTGGAAGATGCTGCTCTCCAACAAGGCGCTCCTGGCGATCCTCTGGGAACTCAACCCGGACCACCCGAATCTGCTGCCCGCCTATCTCGACGGGCCCCGTGAACTCGCCCTCACCGGCGGTTACGTCTCCAAGCCCCTGCTCGGCCGCGAGGGAGCCGGAGTCACCGTCCACGAGCCGGGCCACGCCCCGGTCGTACGCCAAGAGGCCTGCTGCTACCAGGCGTTGGCGCCCCTGCCCGACTTCGACGGCAACCGTGTCGTACTCGGCGCCTGGGTCGTCGAGAACGAGGCGGCGGGCCTCGGCATCCGCGAATCGTCGGGCCTGATCACGGACGAGTACGCCCGCTTCCTCCCGCACGTCATCCTGTAGGCGTCAGGAACCAGGGGCCGGTGGCCGGTGGCGCGCCACCGGCCACCGCCACCGCTCCTACCGCGTCAGGACCGCCCGCAGCTGCTCCAGGCCCCAGTCCAGGTCCTCCTTGCTGATCACCAGCGGCGGGGCGATCCGGATCGTCGACCCGTGGGTGTCCTTCACGAGCACACCGCGGTCCATCAGCTTCCTGGAGATCTCCCGGCCCGTGCCGTACGACGGAGCGATGTCCACCCCCGCCCACAGCCCCCGGCCGCGCACCGCCTCCACGGCGCCGCCGGTCGTCATCAGCCCCAGCTCGTGATGCAGATGATCACCCAGCTCCGCCGCCCGCTGCTGGTACTCACCGGTGCGCAGCATCGCGATCACCTCAAGGGCCACCGCACACGCCAGCGGATTCCCGCCGAACGTCGAGCCGTGCTCCCCGGGCCGGAACACCCCGAGGATCTCGGCCGACGACACCACGGCCGACACCGGCACCACCCCGCCGCCGAGCGCCTTGCCCAGCACGTACATGTCGGGCACGACACCCTCGTGCTCAGAGGCGAAGGTCTTTCCGGTCCGGCCCAGACCGGACTGGATCTCGTCGGCGATGAACAGCACATTCCGTGCCCGGGTCAGCTCACGCACCCCCGCGAGATAGCCCGGCGGCGGCACGAGCACCCCCGCCTCGCCCTGGATCGGCTCCAGCAGGACGGCGACGGTGTTGTCCGTCATCGCGGCGTCGAGCGCGGCGAGATCCCCGTACGGAACGATCTCGAAGCCCGGCGTGTAGGGCCCGTAGTCCGCTCGGGCCTCCTCGTCGGTGGAGAAGCTGATGATCGTGGTCGTACGGCCGTGGAAGTTGTCCGCCGCGACGATGATCTTGGCGGTGCCGTCCGGCACCCCCTTCGTCCGGTAGCCCCACTTGCGGGCCGTCTTCACGGCGGTCTCCACCGCCTCCGCGCCCGTGTTCATCGGCAGCACCATCTCCATGCCGCACAACTCGGCGAGCTGGGTGCAGAAGTCGGCGAACCGGTCGTGGTGGAACGCCCGCGAGGTGAGCGTCACCCGCTCCAACTGAGCCTTGGCGGCGTCGATGAGACGCCGATTGCCATGGCCGAAGTTGAGTGCCGAGTAGCCGGCGAGCATGTCGAGGAAGCGGCGCCCCTCGACGTCGGTCATCCACGCACCGTCCGCCGAAGCGACGACGACGGGCAGGGGGTGGTAGTTGTGCGCGCTGTGCGCCTCCGCAGAGGCGATGGCACGCTCCGTTGTCGCCACGGGTTCTCCGTTCGGTCGAGACAAGCCATCCGGTCGGGGCGGGGTGATGCCCCTGTTTCTATCGTCACTCGCCAGAGTGGACGAAGAAACCTTGCCTCCGGCGTGCCCCGGGAGACAACCCCGCAGGCAGGTCCGGTTGGATCACCTGTCCGGCGGCGGCCGGCGGGGACGCGTCCCCCGGTCGCCCCGCCTTTGATACACGGGTCACCGGAGATCCGTTCCCGACTTGTCGGTGCCACCTGAGAGAATGTCTCCCATGGCCACTCGTCCTCGCGCGCTCTCCGGTATCCAGCCCACCGCAGGCTCGTTCCATCTCGGGAACTACCTCGGTGCGATCCGGCAGTATGTGGCGCTGCAAGAAACCCACGACGCGTTCTACATGGTCGTGGACCTGCACGCGATCACCATTCCGCAGGAGCCCGCCGACCTGCGCGCCAACACCAGGCTCGCGGCGGCGCAGCTCCTCGCCGCCGGTCTCGACCCGCAGCGCTGCACGCTGTTCATCCAGAGCCATGTGCCCGAACACGCCCAGCTCGGCTGGGTGATGAACTGTCTGACGGGCTTCGGCGAGGCCTCCCGCATGACGCAGTTCAAGGACAAGTCGGCCAGACAGGGCGCCGACCGCGCCACCGTCGGACTCTTCACGTACCCGATCCTCCAGGTCGCCGACATCCTGCTCTACCAGGCGGACTCGGTCCCGGTCGGCGAGGACCAGCGCCAGCACGTCGAGCTGACACGTGACCTCGCCGAGCGGTTCAACACCCGCTTCGGGAGCACGTTCACGATCCCCAAGCCGCACATCGTCAAGGAGGTCGCGAAGATCTACGACCTCCAGGACCCGTCGATCAAGATGAGCAAGTCGGCGTCCACGCCGAAGGGCCTGGTCAATCTGCTCGACGACCCCAAGGCCACGGCGAAGAAGATCAAGAGCGCCGTCACCGACACCGGCACCGAGATCCGCTTCGACACCGGGGCCAAGCCCGGAATCAGCAATCTCCTCACGATCTACTCGACGCTCACGGGCACGAGCATCGCGGATCTCGAGCAGCGGTACGAGGGCAAGGGGTACGGCGCCCTGAAGGTGGATCTGGCCGACGCCATGGTCGACTTCGTCACACCGTTCCGCAGCCGCACCCAGGAATATCTGGACGATCCGGAGACGCTGGACTCGATCCTCGCCGAGGGCGCCGAGAAGGCCCGCGCGGTCGCCGCGGAGACGCTTGCCCAGGCGTACGACCGGATCGGCTTCCTCCCCGCGAAGCACTGAGCGGCGCCGGGACGGGCGCGCCGGACCCGGCCCGCCCGTCCCGGCCGACCGCCCGGCCTTATAGCGCATACGCGCCGCCCGCGCACTGCTGACCAAGGACCCTGGCCAGCCGGGCGGTGCGAGCGTCACACTGGCGCGGGGACCACGACGGCCACCCGCATGACCGCCACACCCGCATGACCGCCACACCCGCCACACACAAGGACTGAGGAGAACGACGTGGGGACCGTAACGCTCGGCGTTTCGATCGCGGTCCCGGAGCCTTACGGCAGCCTGCTCCAGGAGTGCCGTGCGGGCTTCGGTGATCCCGCCGCGCACGGCATCCCCACGCACGTCACCCTCCTGCCGCCCACCGAGGTCGACGCCGCGGCACTGCCCACCATCGAGGCCCACCTCACCTCGGTCGCCACGGCGGGCCGCCCCTTCCCGATGCGGCTCTACGGCACGGGCACCTTCCGCCCGCTGTCGCCGGTGGTCTTCATCCAGGTGGTCGAAGGCGCGGCGGCCTGCACCTGGCTCCAGAAGCGCGTCAGGGACGCGACCGGACCGCTGGTGCGGGAGCTCCAGTTCCCGTACCACCCCCATGTGACCGTCGCGCACGGCATCTCCGAGGAGGCGATGGACCGGGCATACGACGAGCTGGCCGACTACACGGCCCGCTGGAGCTGCGCCTCCTTCGGCCTCTACGAGCAGGGCCCGGACGGCGTGTGGCGGATGCTGCACGAGTACGCCTTCGGCGGCGGTACGGAGATCACGGGAGTGCCCTCGCAGAGCACCCCCGCCGATCTGCCCGCGGCCTCGTCGCTGCGCCCGTAGGCCGTGTCTGACAAATCCCGCCTGGCGCGCGACGCCCGGCACGCACGCTCGGTGCGTTGGCAGCGCTCTCGAAGGCATCCGAGTACGCCCAGTACGAGAGTGATCCTCCGCCTTCCGATCGCACGCACCGGGCGCCGCGCGCCCCGCCCTACGGGTGGACGGCGCAATTTGTCAGACACGGCCTAGCCGCCCCCCGGAAGCCGCACGTCAGACCGGCAGCCGCCGGAAGACCGGCCGCGGCAGATGCCGCAGCAGCGACATCGCCACGCGCAGCGCCCCCGGCACCCACACCGTCTCCGACCGGCGCCGCAGCCCCAGCTCCACGGCCGCGGCCACCGCCTCCGGAGTCGTCGCCAGCGGTGTCTCCTCCAGCCCGGCCGTCATCTTCGTCCGTACGAAGCCGGGCCGCACGACCATCACATGCACCCCCGTGCCGTACATCGCGTCCCCGAGCCCCTGCGCGAACGCGTCCAGGCCCGCCTTGCTCGACCCGTAGATGAAATTGGCGCGCCGCGCCCGCTCGCCGGCTGCCGACGACAGCACCACCAGCGAACCGTGCCCCTGCGTCTGCATCGCCGCCGCGCACACCAGACCGGCCGAGACCGCGCCCGTGTAGTTGGTCTGCGCGACCCTGACGGCGGCGAGCGGATCGGCCTCGTCGTGCGCCTGGTCGCCGAGGACGCCGAAGGCGAGCAGCGTCATGTCGATGTCGCCCTCCGCGAAGACCTTGCCGAGGACCTCCGCGTGCGAGGACGGGTCGAGCGCGTCGAAGTCGACGGTACGGACGTCCGCGCCCTGGGCCCGCAGATGCTCGGCGGCGGTGTCGAGCGCGGGCGACGCGCGGCCGGCCAGCCAGACCGTACGCGTACGGCGAGCGATCAGCCGACGCGCCGTGGCCAGCGCGATCTCGGACGTCCCACCGAGGACGAGCAGGGACTGCGGGATGCCGAAGGCGTCCTTCATGGTGCGGTGCTCCTTGCAGCGAGGGGGGTGAGTGGCTGAGGCGTCGGATCGACCGAGGCGTCAGATCGAGAGACGGCGGGAGAGATCGGAGACGAAGACGGCGCCCGGGTCGAGTTCGGCCCGCAGCGCCCGGAAATCGTCCAGTCGCGGATACATCGCGGCCAGGAGTTCGGGCCGTAGCCGCGAGTCCTTCGCCAGACAGACCCGGCCTCCGGCGGCGGCGACGTCCTCGTCCAGCTCGTCGAGGAAGGGGCCCAGGCCGGTGCCGCCGGTGGGGATGTCCAGCGAGAGCGCCCAGCCGGCCATCGGGAACGACAGCCAGCCCGGATCGCCCACGCCGAAACGCTTGAGCACGGCGAGGAGGGAAGGACAGCCGCGCCGGACGATGCGCCGCACGATCCGGATCAGCGCCTCCTCCTGGCCGTCTCCGACGACGAACTGGTACCGGACGAAGCCCCCGCGCCCGTACAGGCGGTTCCAGTGCGCCACGCCGTCCAGCGGATGGAAGAACGCCGAGATGCGCTGGAGTTCACCGGTCCGCCGACGCGGTGCGGCGTGGTACCACAGCTCGTTGAAGAGTCCGACCGTGGTCCGGCCCAGCAGTCCTTCGGGTACGAAGGAGGGCACGCCGGGCAGTTGACCGGGCCGGAAGGCGAGCGGCTGCCTGTAGGCGCGTCCCGCACGCCCGGCACGTCCCGTACGCCCCGCTCGCGCGGACAGTGCCGCAAGTGGCATGTGTTCGCCATGGGTGAGGACCCCGCGTCCCAAGGAGGAGCCGCGGGCGAGCAGATCGACCCAGGCGACCGAGTAGCCGTGCCCCTGCCCCTGCCCCAGACCCTGACCCCGGCCGTCGTCGGACGCCGTAAGACGGGCCATCAGATCGTCGAGGTCCGTGGCGCGTTCGGTGTCGACGGACATCAGGGAGGTCTCGACGGGGTGCAGCCGGAAGGTCGCCGCGAGGATGACCCCCGTCAGCCCCATGCCGCCCGCCGTCGCCTCGAACAGCGGCGTGCCGGGGACGACCGTACGGACGTCGCCGTCGGCGGTGAGCAGGTCCAGGGAGAGTACGTGGCGGGAGAACGCCCCCGACACCTGGTGGTTCCCGCCGTGGATGTCGGAGCCGATCGCCCCGCCGACCGTCACATGGCGGGTCCCGGGCGTCACCGGCAGGAACCAGCCCAGCGGCAGCAGCACCTCCATCAGCCGGTGCAGGCTGATCCCCGCCTCGCACTCCACGATCCCGGCCTCGGCGTCGACGGAGACGACGCGGTCCAGGGCGGTCATGTCGATGAGGGAACCGCCCGCGTTCTGAGCCGCGTCGCCGTACGCACGGCCGAGGCCGCGAGGGATGCCGCCGCGCGTACCGCAGCCGCGTACGGCGCGGGCCGTCTCCTCGTAAGAACGCGGCCGTACGAGACGGGCGGCGGCCGTGGGGGCGGTGCGGCCCCAGCCGGTGACAGGGTCGGCGATCTCGGCAGACGACATGGTCGAGACGGTATCGCCCTAAACGTAATTCTTTGCGCTGTAAGCCTTATTTGCTGCCGTACTCGTATGAATGGGTGGTTCGGTGAGTGTCGGTGAATGATGACGTGCGCATCGCCTTCCGGGGTACCTGACCTTTGGTTCTCCGATCCGAGGGCAGGTCTCCGTCATGGACTGGCTGAAAAAACTCCCCGTCGTCGGCCCCCTCGTGGCCCGGCTGATGCTGACGCACGCCTGGCGCTCCTACGAGACCCTTGACCGGGCCCACTGGACGCGGCTGGCGGCGGCGATCACCTTCATCAGCTTCCTGGCCGTCTTCCCGCTGATCACGGTCGCCGCGGCGATCGGGGCCGCGCTGCTCACCCAGGACCGGCTCGACCGCCTCCAGCGCACCCTCACCGACCAGGTCCCCGGCATCTCCGACCAGCTCGATCTCCACTCGCTGGTCGCCAACGCGACCACCGTGGGACTGGTGGCGGGCGCGGTGCTGCTGTTCATGGGCATCGGCTGGGTCGGCTCGATGCGGGACTGCCTGCGCGCCGTCTGGGGGCTGGACGACGCGGAGGAGGGCAACCCCTTCCTACGGAAGGGCAAGGACGCGATCGTCCTCGTCGGCCTCGGCGCCACCGCTCTCGCCTCGATCGGCGCGTCCGCCCTCGGCTCCACGGCCATCGGCTGGACCGCCGACCGGCTCGGCATCCGGCAGGGCGGCGCCGGCGGTGTGCTGCTCCAGATCGCGGCGATCGTCGTGGCGGCCGTCGCGGGCTTCCTCATCCTGCTGTACGTGCTGACGCTGCTGCCCGGCGTGCAGCCGCCCCGGCGCCGGCTGATCGTCGCCGCGATCATCGGCGCGGTCGGCTTCGAACTGCTCAAGCTCCTGCTCGGCGGCTATGTGAGGGACGTCGCGGGCAAGAGCATGTACGGCGCGTTCGGGGTGCCTGTCGCGCTGCTGCTGTGGATCAACTTCACGGCGAAGCTGTTGCTGTTCTGCGCCGCCTGGACGGCGACGCGGGGGAGGGCGGAGCCGCGGGGGACGGCCGACGAGAACGGGGGCGGCGACACGGCCAGGGACACGGCCAGGGACACGACCGCCGGTGCGACCCGTGCGGGGCGCGGGTCCCCGCCCCCGTCCCCGCCGCCGGTGGCTAACGGCCCGGCAGGCGCTTGACCAGGTCCGGCAGCGGCCACCGGCGGTTCACCAGGAACACGGCCGCCGCCAGCAGCAGCAGCGCGCCGCCCGTGATGGCCACCGCGATCTCCATGCCGCTCGACCCCGACGACGCGGAGTCCTTGTCCCCCAGCGACGCCTGATCCGTCCCGGCGCTGCCGCCCTCGCTCTTGCCGCCCGAGTCCTTCTGCCCGACAGCCTCCTTGTCGGAGTCGCCGACGGATCCGGGCTTCACCAGTTCGCCGACCGGCTTGACCTTCCCCGCGGCGCTGAAGCCCCAGTCCAGCAGTCGGCCCGTTTCCTGATAGACCGCCAGGCTCTCCTCTCCGGACGGGTTCATGACCGTCACCAGCAGGACCTTGCCGTCGCGTTCGGCGACTCCGGTGAAGGTCGACCCGGCGTTGGTGGTGTTGCCGTTCTTGACTCCGGCGATGCCCTTGTACGGCTCCAGGCCCGAGTCCCCGGTCAGCAGCCGGTTGGTGTTCTGGATCTCGAAGGTCTCCCGCTTCGGGGCCTTCTTGCCCTTCTCCGGCTTCTTCTCCTCGCCGGGGAACTGCACCCTGACGGTCGACGAATACTCCCGGAAGTCCTTCTTCTGCAGTCCGGAGCGGGCGATCAGGGTGAGGTCGTACGCGCTGGAGACCTGGCCCTTCTCGTCGTAACCGTCCGGCGAGACGACATGCGTGTCCAGCGCCCTCAGTTCGGTCGCGTGCTTGTTCATGTCGGCGACCGTCTTGTCGATGCCGCCGTTCATCTTGGACAGCACGTGCACGGCGTCGTTGCCGGAGCGCAGGAAGACACCCATCCACAGGTCGTGGACCGTGTACGTGCTCTCCTCCTTCACCCCCACCAGGCTGCTGCCTTCACCGACGCCGGTCAGATCCGCGTTCGTCACCTTGTGGGACTGGGTCTTCGGCAGCACGGGCAGGACCGTGTCGGCGAAGAGCATCTTCAGCGTGGACGCGGGCGGCAGCCGCCAGTGCGCGTTGTGAGAGGCCAGGACCTCGCCGCTCTCGGCGTCCGCGACGATCCAGGACCTGCCGGTCACCTTCTTCGGCAGGACCGGTACTCCTGGGGCGAGATTCACCTGGGTGCCGGGTTTGCCGAGGAGGGAGCCGCCGACCGTCGACATCGCCGCCGGCGGCTTCGGCTGCTTGTCCTCGGAGCTGTCCACCTTGGCGTCGTCCGCCAGGACGGGGGCGGCGGTCAGAACGGGCAGCAACGCGGCGGCGAGGACCGTCAACGCGGTCTTTTTCAATGCGGACACGGTCGAGAACGTACATGGCCTGACGGGGGATCCGAACACCGGCGGGCGGACCCGCCGCTTCCACCGCTGGGACAGACCACTTTCCGGCCATCGGGGCGCTCCGCCGTCCGGGGCGGGCAGCCCCCGGCGAAGCGGCGGCACGGGCTCCGGCGATACTGGATCCATGAAGCTCAGCCGCCCCGTGTCCTGGTTCCTGCTCGCCTTCGGGGTGTGGAGCTGGTTCATCTGGATCACTTTCGTCAAGAACCTGTGGCAGGACGGCAGCGGACTCGCCTTCGACGACGCCGGTGACCCCACGGGGTACTTCTGGGTTCATCTGCTGCTCGCCATCACGTCCTTTCTTCTGGGGACGGGAGTCGGGGCGGTGGGGTTCCGAGGAGTCCGCGCCTTGCGAAGCGAGACGCGGAACGAAGCCGGTGACGAGCACGTAGTACAGAGACAGCGTCAGGGATAAATAAAGGGGATCGGCTCGTGATCGTCGTGGTTGTTCTGGTGGCGCTCGCCGCCGTCGCGCTGGTGGCGGGCGCGCACTACTACATATGGCGGCGCCTGGTCCGCGACACCACCGCGGCGGGGGGTACGGCCCGCAAGGCGGGCACCGCCGTGGTCATCCTGCTGCCGGTCCTGACCTTCGCGGGCGTCTCGGTGGGCCGCGCCGACACACCGTTCGTGCTGAAGCAGGTCCTCGGCTGGCCCGCGTACATGTGGCTGGCGACGCTGCTCTATCTGCTGCTGGCGCTGCTGGTCGGTGAGGCCGTACGGCCGGTGCTGCGCCGGGTGCTCGAACGCCGTGCTGCGGCGGGCGGTACGGAGACGGCACCCGCCGAGGAACCGGCGACTGTCGGCGCGCCCGCCGCCGGGCCGCCCGACGTTCCCGCGACCGCCCCGGCCGCCCCGGCGGCCCCCGCCCCCGATCCCTCCCGGCGGCTCTTCGTCTCCCGCGTCGTCGGAGGCGCCGCTGCCGCCGCCGCGCTGGCCACCGTCGGATACGGCACGTCGAACGTGCTCCGCGGCCCCAGCGTCAAGCGCGTCACGGTGCCCCTCGCGAAGCTGCCGCGCGCCACGCACGGCTACCGGATCGCCGTCGTCAGCGACATCCACCTCGGCCCGCTGCTCGGCCGTGCCCACGCGCAGCGCGTCGTGGACACCATCAACTCCACGAACCCGGATCTTGTCGCCGTCGTCGGCGACATGGTCGACGGAACCGTCGCCGACCTGGGGTCGGCGGCCGAACCGCTGGCCGGACTGAGGTCGCGGCACGGCTCGTACTTCGTCACCGGAAACCACGAGTACTTCGGCGACGCGGGCGAATGGGTCGACCACGTACGTGAGTTGGGCCTGCATCCGCTGGAGAACGCCCGCGTGGAGATCGCCGGGGGGTTCGATCTGGCGGGCGTCAACGACATCGCGGGGGAGGAGGAGGGCCAAGGCCCCGACTTCGCCAAGGCACTCGGCGGGCGCGACCCGGCGAGGGCGTCCGTACTCCTCGCCCACCAGCCGGTCGTCATCCACGACGCGGTGAAGCACGGCATCGACCTCCAGCTGTCGGGCCACACCCACGGCGGCCAGATGTGGCCGGTGAACTACATCGCACAGGCGGCGAACCCGACCCTGGCCGGCCTTGAGCAGTACGGCGACACGGCGCTCTACGTGACGCGCGGGGCGGGCGCGTGGGGCCCACCGGTCCGGGTCGGCGCACCGGCGGACATCACGGTGGTACAACTGGCCTCCCGCCAGGCCTGAGCCACGGGAAGGGGCGAGGGGCGCGCCCACTCGGAGCCGGGCGCGCCCCCGCGCCCGGCCCCTCCTCCCACCTCAGCTCGGCAGCGTGACCGTCACCGTCAAGCCCGCTCCCGGTGCCGTTTTCGCCGTTACCTCGCCGCCGTGGGAGTGGACCACCGCCTGGACGATCGCCATTCCCAACCTTCCGGCGCCACCGTCGTCCACGGCTTCGTCCGTACGGAGGAGGGCGAGCCCGTCGCCGACGCCGTACTGACCCTGGTCTCACCCGCGGGCAAGCAGCTCGACCGGGTCGCGACGCTCGCCGACGGCGCGTACATCCTCAGCGCCCCGTCCGCCGGCTCGTACCTGCTGGCCGTGACGTCCGGCGCGTACGAGCCGTGGACCCGGCACATCGCGGTCGGCGGCGATCCGCTCGTGCACGATCTGGCGCTCAGCCCGTCGTCGTCGGAGCCGTCGGAGCCGTCGGAGGCGACGCAGGTGTCCGAGGCCGCGTCACCATCGCACCCGGCATGAACTCCACCAGCAGATCGTGAAGTTGACGTACGACGGGACGCAGCAGTCGGTAGCGGGAGAGTGCGATCACGCGGGCGACGACCGGTGTCGCACGCACCACGAGCCGGCGGCTGCGCTCGGTGTCCTGCGTCCGGTCGTACACCCAGTACAGGACGAGCCCCATCTGCAACAGCCACAGCAAGTGCGGCAGCTGCTCGGCCAGTTCGGGGTCCATCCGGGCCGACGATCCCGCGAGCACCCGCTCGTGGACGCCGACGGCCGCCTCGCGCGCCGGGCCGGACTCCGGCGAGAAGGGGCTGAGCGGACTGTCCGGGTCGGCGGCGTTCTTGAAGAACTGCGCGGCGAACCGGTGGTAGGGCTCCGCCGTGTCCAACCACGCCAGCAGGACGCCCCGGAGACGGGCCGTCAGATCCCGTTCGTCCGCCAGCACGCTCCGGACTGCCGCCCCGTGCTCGGCGGCTATCCGGTCGTAGAAGCCCTGGACGAGATGTTCTTTGGAGGAGAAGTAGTAATACGCGTTTCCGACGGAGACCCCGGCCTCCTTGGCGATGGCCCGCATGGTCGTCCGGTCGTAGCCGTTCTCCTGGAAGAGGCGCAGGGCGGTTTCCAGGATCAGGGTGCGGGTCTGCTCGGTCCGGGCCACGCAGTCATGATGCCGTCAACCGCCCCATCGGGAAGAGTCGGGCTCATGATGCGTGCGGAGGATGTGCTGGCCGTCCTGGACCTGCTCGACCGGGCCGGGATCGAGATCTGGCTCGACGGCGGCTGGGGCGTCGACGCCCTCCTGTGCGAGCAGACCCGGCCCCATGAGGACCTGGACGTCGTCGTACGCGCGGAGAGCCTGGCCGCGTACGGGCGGACGATGCGCGACCACGGCTTCCGGCTGCTGCGCGACGACGGGCCGTACAACCATGTTCTGGTGGACGACGGCGGCCGGCTGGTCGACGTCCACGCGGTGGACCTGGCCGGCGCCACCCGTACGGACGAGCGGGGCGTCGCGGTGTACGGCCCCGGCGGTCTGCCCTATCCGGTGGGCTCGCTGGCCGGCAGCGGACGGGTCCGGGGCCGGCGGGTCGGCTGCGGCACGGCGGAGTTCCAGGTCGCCTCGCACACCGGATACGCGATCGACGAGGACGACGAACGCGACGTCCTGGCCCTGCACGGGCGCTTCGGCGTACCGCTGGCCGGCCGGGTGCGCGCGTGGCACGAGGAGGACGGGTGGGGCGTGCTGGACGCCGACAACCTCCGGGAGGACGTGTGGGCGCACTTCTCGGCCGTCGCCGGTGCGGAGTACGTCGAACCGCGGGTGGGCCAGGCCGTCACGTTCTCCGTCGAGGAGGCGGAGCGGGACGGATACCGCCGACGCGCGGTGACGGTCTGGCCCGACGCCCCGGCCTCCCCGGTCACATGCTGCTGAGCGAACGGGCGTAACTGACCTGCCCCATGACCATGTTGAAGGTGTCCGGGCTGGTGGCCGGGATCATGGTCGAGTGGTGCTTGCCGCCGCTGGTCACCATCACCTGGATGAAGCCGGTGGTCTTCTTCTCCTTCATCAGGAGGAAGAGCAGACCCAGCAGACAGAAGATGAAGAAGATGACCGCCAGGACGATGGCGTGCGCCGGGATCTTCTCCTCCGTGCGCGACATGTCCGTCGCGTTCCACACCGCGCCCTGGAGCGGCAGCGTGCCGGACGGTGTCACGATCCCGTGGTTCATGACGGTGATGTCCCCGATCGACACCAGCGGCGTGCCACCGCCGGAGGCCGCGGGAACGGGCATGCCGGCCGCCTGCGTCGGCTCGTAGCCCGGACTGCCCGCACCGGGATAGCCGTATCCCGGCGCCGGGTTCGGATACCCGTAGCCCGGCTGGGTGGGGCCCCATCCGTAGGCCCCGTCACCGCTGTCCGGATTCGGGTTCGGATTCGCCTGGCTCATGTCTCCCCGCTTCCCCTGCTGCTTTTTTGGTCTCAATGAATCCTGGCACAGAAAGGGCCCGCACCGTACGGGCCGTTACGGCTTTGTACGGAACGGGCCCTCACCGGGCCGGTGAGCGCCGGGCACTCGCAAGCGACGGGCACTCGCAAGCGACGGACGCTCAGAAGCGCCGCGTGATCAGCGCGCGCTTGACTTCCTGGATGGCCTTGGTGACCTCGATCCCGCGCGGACAGGCGTCCGTGCAGTTGAACGTCGTGCGGCAACGCCACACACCGTCCTTGTCGTTGAGGATCTCCAGGCGCTGCTCGCCCGCCTCGTCACGCGAGTCGAAGATGAACCGGTGCGCGTTGACGATCGCCGCCGGGCCGAAGTACTGCCCGTCGTTCCAGAACACCGGGCACGACGACGTGCACGCCGCGCACAGGATGCACTTCGTGGTGTCGTCGAACCGCTCGCGGTCCTCCGCCGACTGAAGCCGCTCACGCGTCGGTTCGTTCCCGGTGGTGACCAGGAAGGGCATCACGTCGCGGAACGCCTGGAAGAACGGCTCCATGTCGACGACCAGGTCCTTGAGGACCGTCAGCCCCTTTATGGGCTCGACCGTGATCGGCTTCGGGGCACCCGTCTTCTTGTCGAACGACGTGATGTCCTTGATCAGCGTCTTGCACGCGAGCCGGTTGGTGCCGTTGATCCGCATCGCGTCCGAGCCGCAGATCCCGTGCGCGCACGAGCGCCGGAAGGTCAGCGAGCCGTCGACGTCCCACTTGATCTTGTGCAGGGCGTCGAGCACCCGCTCCTTCGGGTCGATCTCGATCGCGAAGTCCTCCCAGCGGGACTCGTCGGAGATCTCCGGGTTGAAGCGGCGGATCCGCATCGTGACCGTGATGTACGGCGAGGCCACCGAATCGGCCTCGACCTTGTCCAGTACGGGAGTTGCCATCAGTACTTACGCTCCATCGGCTGGTAGCGGGTCTGGACGACCGGCTTGTAGTCGAGACGGATGGACTCCGTGCCGTCGTCGCCGACCTCGCGGTACGCCATGGTGTGGCGCATGAAGTTCACGTCGTCCCGGTTGGGGAAGTCCTCGCGGTAGTGACCGCCGCGCGACTCCTTGCGGGCGAGCGCCGACACGGCCATCACCTCGGCCAGGTCGAGCAGGTTGCCCAGCTCGACGGCCTCCAGCAGATCCGTGTTGAAGCGGCGCCCCTTGTCCTGGATGGACACACGCAGATAGCGGTCGCGCAGCTCGCCGATCTTCTCGACGGCCGTCTTGATCGTCTGCTCGGTACGGAACACCATGACGTTCGCGTCCATGGTCTCCTGGAGCTCGCGGCGGATGACCGCCACCCGCTCGTCGCCCGTCGAGGCCCGCAGCCGCTCGACCTGTGCCTGGACCAGCTCGGCCGGGTTGTCCGGCAGGTCGACATGGTCGTGCTTGGCCGCGTACTCGGCGGCGGCGATCCCGGAGCGCCTGCCGAAGACGTTGATGTCCAGCAGCGAGTTGGTGCCCAGCCGGTTGGCGCCGTGCACCGACACGCACGCGACCTCGCCGGCCGCGTACAGACCGGGCACGACGGTCGTGTTGTCGCGCAGGACCTCGCCCTGGACGTTGGTCGGGATGCCGCCCATCGCGTAGTGCGCGGTGGGCTGGATCGGGATCGGGTCCGTGTACGGCTCGATGCCCAGATACGTACGCGCGAACTCGGTGATGTCCGGGAGCTTGGCGTCCAGCTGCTCCGGCGGCAGGTGCGTCAGGTCGAGATAGACGTGGTCGCCCTCGGGACCGCAGCCGCGGCCCTCGCGGATCTCGGTGTAGATCGACCGTGAGACGACGTCACGCGAGGCGAGGTCCTTCATGACGGGCGCGTACTTCTCCATGAAGCGCTCGCCGTCCTTGTTACGGAGGATGCCGCCCTCACCGCGGGCGCCCTCCGTAAGGAGGATGCCCATGCGCCAGATGCCCGTGGGGTGGAACTGGAAGAACTCCATGTCCTCCAGCGGCAGTCCGCGCCGGTAGCAGGCCGCCTGACCGTCACCGGTGAGCGTGTGCGCGTTGGACGTGACCTTGAAGAACTTGCCGGTGCCGCCGGACGCGTAGATGACCGACTTGGCCTGGAAGACATGGATCTCGCCGGTCGCCAGCTCGTACGCGACCACGCCCGCCGACGTCTTGACGCCGTCGATGTCCACGATCAACTGGTCCAGGACGTAGAACT
Organism: Streptomyces sp. NPDC050433; assembly: GCF_044458565.1. Lineage (NCBI taxonomy): Bacteria > Bacillati > Actinomycetota > Actinomycetes > Kitasatosporales > Streptomycetaceae > Streptomyces > Streptomyces sp. NPDC050433. The sequence goes on from NZ_JBITIB010000001.1 coordinate 244,882, forward strand.
CGTTGAAGAACTCCACGCCCTCCTTGACGCAGTTCTGGTAGAGCGTCTGGAGGATCATGTGGCCGGTGCGGTCCGCCGCGTAGCAGGACCGGCGGACCGGGGCCTCGCCGTGGTTACGGGAGTGGCCGCCGAACCGGCGCTGGTCGATGGTGCCGTTCGGCGTCCTGTTGAACGGCAGACCCATCTTCTCCAGGTCCAGGACGGCGTCGATGGCCTCCTTCGCCAGGATCTCGGCGGCGTCCTGGTCGACCAGGTAGTCGCCGCCCTTGATCGTGTCGAAGGTGTGCCACTCCCAGTTGTCCTCCTCCACGTTGGCGAGCGCGGCGGCCATGCCGCCCTGCGCGGCGCCCGTGTGGGACCTGGTGGGATACAGCTTCGTCAGCACGGCGGTACGGCTGCGCTTGGTCGACTCGATGGCCGCGCGCATACCGGCACCACCGGCGCCGACGATGACGGTGTCGTACTTATGGATCTTCATTGCTCTCGTCAGCCCCGGCTTCAGCGGATGTTCGGGTCGAAGGTGAAGATCACCAGCGTGCCCAGGAGGATGGTGAACACCGTCGCGGTGTACAGCAGGCCCTTGAGCCACAGGCGCGTGTTGGCACGCTCCGCGTAGTCGTTGATGATCGTGCGCATGCCGTTGGCGCCGTGCAGCATCGCCAGCCACAGCATCAGCAGATCCCAGGCCTGCCACCACGGGGACGCCCAGCGGCCAGCCACGAAGGCGAAGCCGATCTTGCTGACGCCGCCGTCCAGCACCAGCTGGATGAGCAGATGGCCGATGACCAGGACGACGAGGACGACGCCGGACAGGCGCATGAACAGCCAGGCGGCCATCTCGAAGTTGCCGCGTGTCGCCTTGGGAGTCTTCGCGGTGCGCTTGCGCGGCGGCTCGATGAGCGGGGCCGGGTTGTCGGCGTCGAAGACGGTCACGCTCTCGACGGGACTGATCGCGGTGGAACCGGTCGCGGTGGTGTCTGCGGACATCGGGTCAGCTCCCCCAGAGTTCGCGTGCGGCGTGGCCGAGCACGGGGTAGATGGCGCCCAGCATCAGGACGAGCCAGACACCCACGACGCTCCACAGCATCTGCTTCTGGTAGCGGGCGCCCTTGGACCAGAAGTCCACGGCGATCACACGCAGTCCGTTGAGCGCGTGGAAGAGGACGGCGGCCACGAGGCCGTACTCCATGACTCCGACGAGGGGCGTCTTGTAGGTGGCCACGACGTCGTCGTAGGCCTCGGGGGAGACGCGGACGAGTGCGGTGTCCAGCACATGGACGAACAGGAAGAAGAAGATGGTGACGCCGGTGACTCGATGAGCCACCCATGACCACATTCCTTCCCGGCCGCGATACAGCGTTCCAGCCGGCACGGAAAAGCCCTCCGGGAGCGGTGATAGGGGCCGGCCGCCATCTTCTACTCGAAGAAGCACAGTGGTGTCGGTCGCGCCCGGCCGGGTACGGTCCACCGGCCCTGGCCATCGTAGCGACGCTTTGTCGGCTCGATTGCGCCGGGGGCCATCGGGGTGATCAAACAGACGGTCAAACAGCCACGGACGGGCTATCCGGACGGCCGAAGTCGCTGGATTCCTGCGAAACGCGGGGTACGGGCGGTTCCGCTTTGCGGCTCGCTCGGCCTGTCGGTTGGCCGCCCGCGGGGTGGCCGACCAGGCGCGCGACCCGTGAGCGGGCCAGCCGGCGCAGCTCGTCGGCGGCGACGGCGCGCTCGTCGTCGGGGTCGTGGGCGAGCCTCTCGCGGATGCCGGTCAGCACCTGGTCGAGCCGCTCCTCGGGCCGGCAGCGGTCGAGGCTGATGACGAACGCGTGGCCGAAACTGCTCTCGTACGCGGCATGCGCGGCCCGCAACGCGGTCCGGGCGGCGGGCGGCGCCCCGTGCTGCGGGTCGGCGGACGCCTCGCCGGCGAGCGCTTCGGAGAGGTCGGCCGCGGACAGGTCGTAGCTCGCCTCGTCGGCGGCGGCGAGGAGCGCGTCGACCGTCGGGTACGGGCGGTGGTCGGTGAGCCGGCGGGCCCAGCGGCGGTTCGCGCAGCAGGCCAGCAGCTGGTGCTCGACGGTGTCTGCCGGTGCGGTGTTGAAGCGCGTCAGACCGGCGTGGGAATCGCTGGACAGCGTGGGCTCCTCGGACACAGCGCCAGTAGTGGCAGAAGTGAAGGCAGATATGGGCGAGACGGATGTTTCGTAACGCTATCGAGGGCCGGTGTCCGATGCCCGACAGATGCGCGAATTTCACCCGGACGTGACGCCCCCGGCTCGCGCGATGGGCGGGGACATGGGACGTTCGCCCTACTTCCTTCCTCTTTCTCCACGCAAGGGATGATCACGGATGAGGTGGAACTCCCCAGGGACTCTGGTGGGCGGCGCCGCTGTCGTGGCCGCCGCCGTCACCCTCACGGTGGTGGCCTGGCCCGACGAGGGCCCGCCCGACCGCGGCACACGGTCCGGAACGTCCGAGGCGTCGTCGGCACGGTCCGACACCCGACCGGCCGCACCCACGCCTTCGGACAGTGCCGGGCTCTCCCAGGCGCCGCGCACCGTTCCCTCCGTACGGCAGTTCGACGCTGCGGGCGGTCCCGGCTGGCGTCCGTCCGGCGGCAGCGCCGTCGTCCTCGCGAAGAACTGCGGGGAACTGGCCGACGAGGGGAAGCTCCTCGCCCAGGAGTTGAAGATCGGCTACCGGGGTGAGACCGGAGCGAAGGCCGGTGACGTCGAGCTGGCCCTGGAGTCGGGCAAGCGGGCGGGCCCGGAGTCGTACACGCTCACCGCGAGCGACGGGCGCGTCCGGATCGCCGGACCCGACGAGGCCGGGGTCTTCTACGGCACGCGCACGCTCAAGCAGTCGGTGCGCGCGGACGGGGCGATACCCGAGGGCGTCGTACGGGATCAGCCCGACCGCCCGCAGCGCGGACTCAATCTGGACATCGCGCGCAAGCATTACACCGCCGGCTGGATAGAGGACCGGCTGCGCGAGATGGCCGACCTCAAACTCAACCAGCTGGGCCTGCACTTCTCCGACGACCAGGGCTTCCGCATCGAGTCGGACACCCATCCCGAGGTCGTCTCCCAGCAGCACCTCACCAAGGCCGAGGTCCGGGGGATCATCTCCCTCGCCGGCCGGCTGCACATCCAGATCGTCCCCGAGATCGACTCACCGGGACATCTGGGCGCCGTGATGGCGCCCCACCCCGACCTCCAGCTCCGGAACGTGAACGGGGCTCCCGTCCGCGGGGCCATCGACATCTCGAAGCCCGCCGCCGCGAAGATCGTGGACGAACTGCTCCGCGAGTACGACACGTTGTTCCCCGGCCCGTACTGGCACATCGGTGCCGACGAGTACCAGGCGCTGGTGGTCAGCGACCCGCAGGCGTCGTTCCCGCAACTGGCCGCCGCCGCACGGAAGAAGTACGGCGCCGACGCCAAGGTCCAGGATCTCGCGACCGGTTGGATGAACGACCGCGCGGCCGTCGTCCGCCCCAAGAAGAAGGCCATCTCCGCCTGGAACGACGGCTTCTTCGCCGGCGGTGTCGTCAAGGCCGACCAGAACCTCCAGGTCGACTACTGGACCGGCAAGGAGACCGGCGCGCGTCCGCCGCTGGACTATCTGCGCGAGGGCCGGCCGGTGGTGAACCTCAACGACGAGTTCCTGTACTACGTGCTCGGCCAGCCGAACGACTTCGTCTACCCGACCGGCCAGCGGATCTACGAGCAGTGGACCCCGTTCGTGCTGCGCGGCACGAAGCCGGTGCCGCAGAAGTACTCGAAGCAGATCCTCGGCGCACGGTTCGCGGTGTGGGGCGACATCGCGAACGCCCAGACCCCGGCCCAGGTGGCGGACGGGATCCGGCTGCCGCTGGCCGCGCTTTCGCAGAAGGTATGGAACCCGGTCAAACCAGATCTCACCTGGCCCCAGTTCAGGGCACTGGCGAACAAGGTGACCGGTTAGCCGCCCCCTCAATCGCCGGGCGGGCTGGTTTTGACCTGTCCGGCGATTAAGAACATATCGGGTTGTGGGTGGTCTCTCCTCCCATACCGCACCAGCTTTCTGAGCCACAAGTGACGTTTTCCAGCCGCCAGGCGCTTTAATGAGCAGTATTCTGCCCGCGACGGGAGACGCGAATGAGCCTGCTGGAACTGATCGTTCGGGCGGATGAACGGGGCCTCGCCGCGAGCGGCGTCGCCTGCCTCGACCGCTGCGTACCCCTGCTCGCCGACGAGGGCGAGGTGCTGCGCCCGCTCTGGTCGGGCCTCGCCGACGGCGAACAGACCTGGGCCTCGCGGCTCGCGGCGGCCAGGGAGGCCATGGAGTCGGCGGTCATCACCGACGAAACGGCCACCCTCGTACGGAAGATGCTCGCCGCCGCACCGTCCGACTGGGCGGCGGAGCCACTGCGCGCCTGGTCCGACAGCTGCTCGGTCGTGGCGCTGGAGATCCACCAGCAGTTCGACGTGGTCGGAGACAGGCCCATCGACACACCCGACTCGGGCGGCCCGTACGGCGCCTGGGTGGAACGCTGCCGCGCGGGGGCGGCCGGCGACGCCGAGGCGAACCCCGGCATCGGCCCGTTCGTCGCCGGCCCCCTGGTCTCCGGCGAACTGCGCCGCCAGATCCAGATCCTCCAGATCCTCTCCGACACGGCGGGCACGGCGGGCCTGCGCCAGGCACTGGACGTCTCGACCGAGGGTCGGCGGGTACTGCGAGCGGTCGTCTCACGACGGGCCAGGGCGCAGGGCTGAACGCGCGGGGCGTTTCTGGCAAGTCTGGCGGGCGCTCCAGCCGACCCCGTCTTCCGTCCCGCACTTCGGGACGGGTGGGAGGCCCAGTGGTTGTCGCCCAACGGTCACGGCGAACAGGGGCGTTCAGCCGTCGGTCAGAGAGATCCTCCCCGCGTGCAGGCGGCCGTCCCCGCCGTCGAAGTAGGCGCGGTCACCGGAGACGGTAAGGCTCGGGTCCGTGTCGTCGGCAAGTCGGGCCTCTCCCAGGGACTTGCCGGTGCGGGGGTCCAGAGCGTGCAGGGAACCTTTGGTGTCGCTGAAGTGGAGCGCGCCGCCGGTGAGGAAGACCGGCGAGGCCGAGTACGTCGTGTCGTAGGTCCACAGCCGTTCGCCGGAGTCGGCATCGAAGGCGTACGCGCGGCCGGGGCCGTCGTTGGTGCTGGACCAGCGGTTCTTGATGCTGGCGTGGACGACGCCGTCGGCGACGAGGGGCGGGTTGGTCCATTCCTCGTCGTCGGACTTCGTTCGGTACCTCCAGCGCAGTTTGCCCGTGGTGGTGGTCGCGGCGTAAAAGGCGCCCTTCTCCGTGCCGAAGTAGACGGTGCTGCCGTCGACCGTGATCGAGGACACCTTGCCCCAGATGTCATCGGCGGTCTTGATCCGCCACCGTGGGGCGCCGGTGTCCGCGTCCAGGGCGTAGAAGTAGGACTTGTAGTCCTGTCCCAGACCGCAGTAGACCACGCCGTCCGCCACGGTCAGCGCCTGCGTCAGGCCGCGGCCGACAGAGCGGTGCCACCGCCCTTCGCCGGTCTCGGCGTCCAGCGCGTGCAGGACCGCTTCCGACCGGAAGTACATGCTGACCACGTAGGCGGTTCCCTTGGAGACGGCGACGGGCGAGAAGGCGACGAAGCCTGCCTTCGCCCGCTCACGGCCGATCCCGAAACTCCACCGCTTCTTCCCGGTGCCTATGTCAACCGAGTGCAGCGCGCCCGAATCCGCGGTGGACACGTAGACCGCCCTGTCGACAACGAGGGGGTGCCGTGCTCCATCAGAGAGATCCACTGAATTCCGCGCCCCTTTCAACTCGTCGTAACTCCACACCAGGGCACCGCTGTCGGCGTCGAGGGCGCGCAGACTGCCGTCGTGGTCGGCGAAGTAGACCTTCCCTTCGGACGCCACTGGTGGGTCGACGGGGTCCTTCTCGTAGGACCACAACTCTTCGAAGGCCAACTTCCGTGCCGGAGCGTCGGGTTTGTCGTCCTGGGCGTCGCTCCGGCCGCTGTCGGCCAGGCCGTCGCGCACAAGCAGCGTGACCGCGGGGACCACCAGGGTCGCGGCGCCGGCGAGGCCGATCAGGGCGTGGCGCCGGGAGAAGCCCCGCAGTTGGGGTGGTGTGGGAAGGCCGGCGCCCGGTGCGACCCCGAGTGCCTTGGTGGCAACGGCGGTCGGGGGCACGGCACCAGCCGTGGTCCGCTCGGATGCGGCGGCTACGGTGGCGGGCTGGGCCGTGTCCGGCAGCGGTGTGTTCTGGATGCGGGTGATCTCGGTGGCCACCGGTGCGGGCAGCCAGCCGTCCCCGGTGAACCCGCCCGCGGTGCGGCCGGCCTCCGAGAACTGGCCCAGCTCTTCGATCAGTTCCGGTACTGACGGGCGATGCCTGGCCTCCTTGGCGAGGCAGCGGGCCACCACCGTCGCGAGTCGGGCCGGCACGCGGCGGAGGTCGGGTTCCTCGTGGACGACCCGGTAGTTCACCCCGTGCGCGGAGCCTCCCGCAAAGGGCCTGGTCCCGGTCGCCGTGTACGCCAGGACCGCGCCGAGGGCGAACACGTCGCCGGCGGGGCCGACGTCCTCGCCGACGAGCTGCTCCGGCGGCATGTAGCCGGGGGTGCCGAGGGTGGTACCGGTCAGGGTGAGTCTGGTGTCCTCGGCGGCCACCGAGATCCCGAAGTCGATCACTCTGGGGCCGTCGTCGGCGAGCAGCACGTTCGAGGGTTTCAGGTCGCGGTGCACCACCTCGGCTCTGTGGATGCCCTCCAGCGCCTCGGCCAGTGCGGTGCCCAGCTCCAGTACGGGTTTCTCCGGCCAGGGGCCATGTGTGGTGACCGCTTCGGTCAGGGAGAGGCCGGGCACGTAGGCGGTGGCCAGCCACGGAGGGTCGGCCTCCGGGGCGGCGTCGAGAACGGCGGCGGTGAAGAAGCCCGTGACGCGCCGGGCGGCTCTGACCTCTCGGACGAACCGCCGCCGGAACGTGGGGTCTTCCGCCAGCTCTTCCCGGACGATTTTCACCGCGACCGTCCGGCCGCCGGGCGACCGGGCCAGGTACACCCGGCCCATGCCGCCCGAGCCGAGCCGGCCCACGATCCGATACGGCCCGGCCTGGCCGGGGTCCTCAGCTTCCAGAGGTGCGTACCCCGCCACCCGTCGCTCCCCTCACTGCCCCGTGCCCGGCACGGTCCGGCCAGTCCAACTACCTTGGCACGCCCACGATTACACGTCGGCCTCGTGCCCGCGTGCTCCGCCCTAAGCCACCACTGACACGGCGCGCAGCCGGTCGCCGTCCTCGAAGTAGAAGGTGCCGTCGACGATGTGCGGGCGCCCATCACCCACGGACATCAGGTCCTCCGTCCACTTCGGACGGCCGGTGCGGGCGTCGAGGGCGTACAGCGTCCCGGTACTGTCGGTGAAGTGGACGGTGCCGGCGGTCACCGACAGTGTGTCGACCTCTTCCGCAGTCGGGCTGTGGCGCCACAGCGGCTCGCCGGTGCCGGCGTCGAAGGCCGACACATAGGCGTTGTTCGCAAAGTAGACGACCTCGCCGGCCACGACCGGGTCGACCGCGCCGTCCGCGATCCGCGGGTCCCACAGCTTGCCGGTGAAGCCGCGCCGCCAGCTCTCCGTGCCGGTCCGGGCGTCGACGGCGTACAGAGTGCCGTCACGGCTGCCGAAATGGACCATCCCGCGCGCCACGACCGGGCGGGTGACCGCGGTGCTGTCGGCCTCGTGAGTCCATCTCTCCTTGCCGGTACCGGTATCCACCGCGTGCAGCACCTGGCCGCCGTGAGCGTAGACCGTGCCGTCGGCAACGACGATGTCTTCCCCGGCGCCGACCTCGTACTTCCACAGTGGCTCGCCGGTGTTGGCGTCCCGCACGAAGAAGAACGTCTGGAAGCGGGCGTACGCGGCATCGCCGACCGTGATCGGCGCCATGTGGAGGGTATAGTCCTTGTCCTTCCAGCGGGTCTCGCCGCTGTCCGGATCCGCGGCGTACAGATAGTCGCCACTGCCGTAGTAGAGCGTTCCGCCGGAGACGGAGGTGATGACCGTACCGCTCCCTGTTGCTCGACGCTGCCACCGCCGTCCGCCGTTCCTGGCGTCCAGGGCCAGCAGGGTGCCTTGGTCGTCGCTGCTCAGATAGACCGCGCTGTTCGCCACCACGTCCAGCGACAGCCCGCCGCTCAGGGAGCGGGACCACAGCTGTTTCAGCTTCGGCGCGCTTCCGGGCTTCTCCGGCTCTTCGGGACGACCGAAGCCGTTCAGGAGCGCTGCCGTGGTGCCGAGGCCGAGGACCGCGGTGGCGGAGAGCCCCGTCAGCAGACGCCGCCGGGTCAGGGAGCGGTTCCGGCCGCCGGAGGCAGCGGATTCGGCGGCGGACTTGTCAACGATCTCCACCTCCGGTGAGGCCGTGACCGGGGAAGGCTCCGAGGCGGCCTCGGGGGTCGCCCCGCCTTCTGCGGCGGGACCGGAGGCCCCCGGCAGCGGGGTGGCTCGGACACGGGCGATCGCGGCGGCGACCGGTCCGGGCAGCCAGTGATCCTCCGTGAGCGGGCCGTCCGGCACATGCCCCAGCTCTTGCAGCAACTCCGGTATCGCGGGCCGCTGTTCCGGGTCCTTCGCCAGACACCGGGCCGTCACCTCGGCCAGCGCGGACGACAGTCCGCCGAGGTCGGGTTCCTCGTGCACGACCCGGTAGTTGACCGCATGCCCCGCGCCGTTCCCGAACGGCCTGGTGCCTGCCGCCGTGTACGCCAGGACCGCTCCCAGGGCGAACACGTCAGCGGCCGGGCCGGCCTTCTCGCCCCGCAGCTGCTCGGGCGGGATGAACCCGGGGGTGCCGATGGCCACGCCCGTCTCCGTGAGCACGGTGTCCTCGGCCGCCAGCGAAATTCCGAAGTCGATCAATCGGGGGCCGTCCGCCGCGAGCAGCACGTTCGACGGTTTGAGGTCGCGGTGCACCACGCCCGCTCGGTGGACGGCTCCGAGCGCCTCGGCCAGTGCGGCCCCCAGCTGTCGCACCGCACGCTCCGGCCAGGCCCCGTGCTCGGCCACCGCGTCCCCCAGGGAAAGCCCGGGGATGTACTCGGTGGCCAGCCATGCCGGGCGGCCCTCCGCGTCGGCGTCGACGACCGCGGCGGTGAAGAACCCGGCCACCTGGCTCGCCGCTGCCACCTCCCGCACGAACCGCTGCCGAAAGCCGGCGTCGTCCGCCAAGGAGGCGCGCACCACCTTCACCGCGACCATGCGCCCGCTCGGCGACCGGGCCAGGTACACGCGACCCATGCCGCCCTGGCCGAGCCGTGCCGCCAGCCGGTATCGGCCGATCTGTTCAGGGTCCCCCGAAGTCAACGGTGCGAACGCCGCCACCGCGCCCCTCCTGCCGTCTCACAAGTAGCCGGATGCATCTTCTCTGTAGAACGGTGGACTTGAGAAGCACGGCCATGGTTCCGGAAACGCGAAACCCGGCGGAAGCGCGAACCCGGCGTCGACCGGTGGGCGCGCATGGTGAGGTGTGAGCACGGTGTTCGTGGCGAACCGCCCGCGGGGCCTGGAAGCCGCATCGGCGGGCGACCGGAGCCCCGGTCGCCCGCCGATGCGACGCGGACCGAGCCGCCGACGGTCGGCTTCCCGGTGGCGCCCGCCGATGGACAGTCAGTCGCGCGCCTTCGCCAGCCCGTCCGCCGGCAGCGGCCATTCCTGCCGGGCGCGTGCCCCGGCCGGGTCAGTGCTGTCCGCCGCCACGTTCAGCTCGCGGTCGAGGGTCTCCGGTGCCATGCGGGTGGCGATGAGGCTGACCGTCGTGACCAGCATCATGTAGACCGCGACCGGTATCCACGAGCCGGAGAAGGCGGTGACCAGCGCGGTGCAGATCAGCGGTGCGACCCCGCCGCCGATCACGGACGAGAACTCGCGGCCCAGAGTGACCCCGGCGTAGCGGTACCGGTTGCCGAACAGCTCCGGGAAGTAACTCATCTGTACGCCAACCGCGCCCTGACAGGCCAGGATGAAGCCGACGGCGATCGCCACCGTGATCGCGATCTTGGACCCGGAGTTCAGCGCGACGAACGTGGGTGCGGGCAGCAGCACCAGCGCGCTGAGGATCAGCGTGTACACCGGCTTGCGGCCGAGGCGGTCCGAGAGGGTGCCGAAGCCGATCGCCGCGATACCGCCGCAGATGGCTCCCAGCAGCAGTACCTCCGGCACGAAGTCCTTGTCGACGCCCACCGTCGTCACGAGATACGAGGCCATGAAGACCTGGTACGTGTACGACTGTGTGCTGATCCCGAAGTTCATGAAGAGCACCAGGAGCATCGGCCTCCGGCCGTTCTTGAAGACCTCCTTCACCGGGGACTTGGGCCGCTCCGCTTGCTGCTTGAGCTCCTGGAAGACCGGGCTCTCGTTCAGCTTGCGCCGGATGATCATGGCGACCACGGTCACGACGAGGCTGCTGCAGAAGACCAGCCGCCAGCCCCAGCTCATCAGGGCCTCGTCGGACAGGCGCTGGGCGAGGATCCAGGCGACGGCGCCGAGCGCTGTGCCCAGCGCCGCACCCGCCATGACCAGGGAGGCCAGCCTTCCTCGCCGCCCTCTGGCCGCTGTCTCGGTGAGGAGAGTGGCGCCTCCCGACTGCTCGGCTCCGGCGCCGAAGCCCTGGCCCATACGGCAGATCAGCAGCAGGATCGGGGCGAGCAGGCCGACCTGTCCGTACGTGGGCAGCAGACCGATCGCGAGCGTGGAACCGCCCATCAGCAGCAGTGTGGCGACCAGCACCCACTTGCGGCCGAGGCGGTCCCCGTAGCGGGAGAAGAAGAGCCCGCCGAGCGGCCGGGCGGCGAAGCCGACCGCGTACGTACTGAAGCTGGCGAGGATGCCGACCGACGGCGAGACGTTGGGGAAGAACAGGTCGCTGAAGATCAGCGCCGAGGCGGTGCCGTAGATGACGAAGTCGTACTGTTCGAGCGAGGTGCCGATGAAACCGGCCCAGGCGGCGCGTCGTACCGCGGCCGGGTCGGCAGTTGGTTCGGCGGACGTGGTCGAGGGCGGTGGGGACTGAGGTGCGGTGCGGGGACTGGTGTTGCTGTCCATGATCCATGCCTCCTTGAACGGATCGGATTCCGGAGCGGTCCGGAAACGATGGAGCAAGCGGGATAAATGGGGCAGGGTTGGGTGGAGCGGGTTACACGTGTCGGGGCTTGTTGGGTTTGTTGGAGCCAGACCGACCGGTGAGTCGGGCCGACCGGCCGGCCTGGCGGATCAAGGGGCGGGCGTACCGCCAGTGGGTCAGGCGGAACTGTCACCGGGGCGGACGACGACCTTGAGCTGCGTCGGGTCGTTCCCCGGGGCCCTCAGGGCTTCGGCCGCCCGGTCGAGCGGGAACCGTCCGGTGAGCACACCCGCGAGGTCCACCCGGCCGTCGGCCGCCATGGCGATGGCGGTGGGGAAGGCGTGCGCGTAGCGGAACGCCGTGGACAGTTCGATCTCCCAGCGCTGGAGATGCGCCAGCGGCAGACCGTCGACACTGGGCGGGGCCTGGCCGACGACGATCGCCCGGCCGGCGGGACGGAGCGTCTTCAGCCCCTGCCAGAGCGCCGCCGGGTGGGCCGAGCACTCCAGCAGCCGGTCGACACCGGTCAGATCCAGCTCCTGGCCGGCCGCGTTGATGACGACGCTCGCGCCGAGCTTGAGTGCCTGGGCCAGTCGCGCGTCATTGACATCGGTGACGATCACCTCGGTCGCACCGGCCGCGCGCGCCACCTGCATGACCAGGATGCCGATCGGGCCGGCCCCGGTGACCAGAACGCGGTCGCCGAACTGCACGCCGGCCCGCCGCACCGCCCACACCGCGACGGCCAGCGGTTCGACCAGAGCGCCGACCTCCAGCGGGACGGTGTCGGGCAGCGGGTGTACGGCGCGACGGGCAGCGACGATGTGCTCGGCGAACGCCCCGTCGGTTGGGGGCGAGCCGAAGCAGGTGCCGACCGGGCAGAGGTTGTAGCGCCCGGAGCGGCAGGTCTCGCAGGTGCCGCAGCCCACGGCCGGCTCCACCGCCACGCGGGTGCCGATCTCCAGTTCCACGCCGGAGCCCTTCGCGCTGATGACCCCCGAGGCCTCATGGCCGAGCACGGTCGGCTGCCGAAGCACGTTCTGACCATTGCTGCCGTTGGCGAAGTAGTGCATGTCCGAGCCGCACACACCGACGGCGTCGACGGTGACGAGCACGTCATCGGGGCCGAGGGGACGAAGCGGGCGGTCTTCGACACGCAGGTCACCCGGGCCGTACAGAACGGCGGCGCGGGTCGAATCGGGAGTGGACACGTTCTCACGTCCTTGCGAGCGGGGCTGGGGGCGAGGGGGAGGGGGCTGTGGGCCTCTTACGGGGGAGTGTCAGCGGACGGGCTGCGGTTCGTGATCCATCGCTCGGGCGGCGTCCGCCGCCGCGGCGGCTGGTCCGTGCCGGACGATGACGTCGATGAGTTCGGCGACCCGGTCGGCGAAGGCCGGGTACTGCGTCAGACCGTCGCCGAGCAGTCCGCTCTCCAGGACGGCTTCGACATAGGAGGCTCCGGAGGCCGTGCCGACGCGCAGCGCGATCCCGGCCAGCGTGGCGCGGGCCGGATCCACCATGGCGGCGGCGTGCGGGCCCGGCGAGAAACCGGGCGGCGGTGCCATGCAGCACAGGTAGGCGGCGACGGTCAGCGTCAGATGATGCGGCATCCGACCTGCGCGCAGGTGCAGCAGCGCGGGCCCGGGGACCCGCTGGCGGAGCTTGACGGAGCCGTCGGAGCCGACCTGCTGCGTGCGGTGGCCCAGGGCGGTATTGGCCCAGCGCTCGAAGAGCTGTCGCACGTACGCGTCGAGTTCGATATCGGCGGGCACGGTGAGACTCGGCAGATAGTCGCCGTGCAGGACGCTCCGTGCCGCGTCGGCGATGAACGGCCGGGCGATCGACTCCGGAATTGTCCGGTGCCCGTCCAGCGCGCCCAGGTAGGCGATGAGCGAATGGGTGCCGTTGAGCAGCCGCAGTTTGAGCAGCTCGTACGGTTCGACGTCGTCGGTGAACAGCGCGCCGCCGTGCTCCCAGCGCGGGCGCCCCGCCGCGAAGCGGTCCTCCATCACCCACATGCTGAATGGCTCGGCCGGCACCGGTACGGCGTCCCGCACGCCCAGATGGGCGGCGACCGCGTCGCGGTAGACATCGGTGGTGGCGGGCACGATCCGGTCGACCATGGAGCTGGGGAACGCCACCGCGCTCTCCAGCCACTCCACCAGATCGTCGCGCTCGGCGGCGGGCAGGGCCTCGGTGAACTCCCTGACCAGCCGTCTCGTCTGGGCGCCGTTGCCCACCAGGTTGTCGCAGCTGAGCACGGTCAACGGCTGCGCGTGCGACCGCCGACGGCGCTGGAGGCCGCGGACGATCTGCCCGATGGTGGTACGCGGCGGCGCCTCACCGCGCAGATCCGCCTGCACCGCGGCCGAGTCCAGGTCGAGACCGTGGGTGCGCGGCGAGTACGTGTATCCGTGCTCGGTGACCGTCATCGTGACGATGGCCGTGCCGGGCGCCGAGATGGCGTCCAGCACCTCTTCGGGCTGCTCGGTCGCCACCAGTGCGCCGGTGTGCACGGAGGGCACCGTGACATGGGTGCGGTCGGGGGAGATCTCCACGACCGCGTAGCGCATCTCCTGCTCACGCAGCGCCTGCGCCACGGTGGCCGAGCGGCTGGCCACCCCGAGAATGCCCCACGGGCCATCGGTGTGGGCCAGCGCCGCTGCGGTGTGAACGGCCTGATGAGCGCGGTGGAAGTTGCCGAGACCGAGGTGCACGATGCCGGTTTCGGCGGGCGGGCGCGGGAGCGACGACGCGGATGCGGGAACGGTCGTGGAACCAAGGCGGGGAAGGACTGCCGTCATCGTCGTCACCAGTCCGTCAGCGAGCCGTCGCGCCGACGCGCCACCGGCAAGTAGGCGGGCTCGTACGGGAACCGGGCGGCCAGTTCCTCGTCGACCTCGATCCCGAGACCGGGCTGGTCACCGGGGTGCAGATAGCCGTCCGCGTAGGTCCACGCGTGCCGGAACACGTCATGGACGACCGGCTCGTACCCCATGTACTCCTGGATCGCGAAGTTCGGGGTCGACAGACCGACGTGCAGCGACGCGCCCAGCGCCACCGGCGAGACGTCCGACGGGCCGTGTGGGCCGAGCCTGACCTGCCAGATCTCGGCCAGGGCGGCGATGCGCCGCAGGTGGCTGATCCCGCCGGCGTGGGTGACGCAGGTCCGTACGAAGTCGATCAGCTGCTCGGTGATCAGCGACTGGCACTCCCAGACGGTGTTGAACACCTCACCGATCGCCAGCGGGACAGTGGTGTGCTGCCGGACATGGCGCAGCACCTGCTGGTTCTCCGCAGGGGTCACGTCCTCCAGCCAGAAGAGGTCCACCCCCTCCAGCGCGCGGCCGAGTTGCGCGGCCTGGCCGGGCGTAAGCCGGTGGTGGACATCGTGGAGCAGCTTCAGCTCGGGGCCGACGTGCTCGCGGGCCGCCGCGAGCACCTTCGGAGCGTGCCGGAGATACGACTCGGTGTCCCAGATCTCCTCCACCGGAGCGGCGCCGCGGCCGGCGGGCTCGTAACCCGGGCCGCCCTTGGTCACCCCGTACACCATGTCGTGACCGGGGACCCCGCTCTGCGCGCGTACCGCGAGGAAGCCCCGCTCGCGCTGGGCGTCGATCGAGTCCAGCAGTTGAGGGACGTCCCAGCCGGTGGCGTGCGTGTATGTCAGGATCCGGTCGCGGACCGCGCCACCGAGGAGCTGGTACACGGGTTGGCCGGTGGCCTTCCCCTTGATGTCCCACAGCGCGATGTCCACCGCGCCGATGGACGTCATCGTCACCGGACCGCGTCGCCAGTAGACCCCGCGGTACAGGTACTGCCAGGTGTCCTCGATCCTCGCCGGGTCGCGGCCTATGAGGAGCGGCGCGACGTGGTCACGCAGATACGAGGCGACGGCGAGTTCGCGCCCGTTGAGCGTGGCGTCGCCCCAGCCGACGAGCCCTTCCGCCGTGGTGATCTTGAGCGCGACGAAGTTGCGTCCCGGGCTCGTGACGATCACATCGGCGGAGACGATCGTGTCGGTCTTGCTCATCGGGCCACCGCCACGACATTGCTCAGCTTCTCGCCCGCGGCCAGTCGGCCGATATTGGCGGCGATGTCCGCCGCCCGGCGGGCGAAGGTCTCGCGGGTGAGACCAGAGGAGTGGGGAGTCATCAGTACGTTGTCCAGCTTCTCGAAGGGGTGCTTGCTGGGGGCGCCGGTGTGCCCGCCGGCCGGGTACTGGTACCAGACGTCGAGCGCGGCGGCGTCGATCGTGCGCTCGCTCAGCGCGTGGTAGAGCGCGTCCTCGTCCACGACCGGGCCGCGGCCGACATTGATCAGCACCGACGACGGGCGCATCCGGGCCAGTTCGGCCGCACCGATCAGCCCCGCGGTCGCCTCGGTGAGCGGAGCGGACACCACCACCACGTCGGAGGTCTCCAGCAGTGTGCCGAGGTCGTCGACGGTCCCCGACCAGGCCAGCCGCTGGGCCGCCGCGTCGACATCACCGCGCCTGGTGACGGCCACGCCCTGCGCGCCGAACGCCCGGAACAGCTCCCAGCAGCGCGCTCCGATGTGCCCGAAACCGACAAAGCCGATCGTCGCCGTGGAGAGGGTGTCCACCCAGGGCGCCCGCGGGTCGTGCGCGGGGGAGTCCCACTCCCCGTGACGCAGCGCCCGGTGCTGCCGCAGGAAGCCGCGGCGCAGCAGGATGGCGGAGGAGACGGCGTACTCGGCCATCGAGTCCTCGTGGTGGAACGTATTGGCGACCTGGGTGCCGGGTGCCAGCGAGTCGATCTCGATCTTCTCGGTTCCCGCGCCCGCCGCGTGGACGAGCCTGAGCCGGGGGGCGCCGGCCGCCATGGTGGCGGAACACACTCCGGACACCAGGACGTCCGCGTCCGTGAGCGCGTCCGCGACCGCCCCGGAGTCCCGGACATCGGGCCAGCTGACGGCCGTACCCGCCGGGAGAGCTGCCTCGAACTCGGCGTGCAGGGGCGTGAGGTTGGAGTCGGCGACCACCACGGTCAGTGCCGGGGCCGGATCGGTGGCTGTCATGACGCATCCTTCATTGCTCGGCCCGCCGTGGTTCCTTGCCGGACAGCGGGGGCGGCGGCTGGTCCGCTCGACCCGCGCACGATGAGCTGGGTCGGCAACCGGAGCGTGCGGGGGGTCTGCCGCTCACCCGCGAGGACCTGTCCCAGCAGATCGAGGCTGAGCGTGCCGGCCTTCGCCATCGGCACGGCGATGCTGGTCAGGGAGGGCTGTGACACCTCGGCGAACGGGATGTCGTCGACCCCTATGACGCTGAGGTCCTCCGGGATGCTCAGCCCCAGCGCGCGGGCGCCGACGATCACACCGAGCGCCATCAGGTCGTTGTGCGTGATCACCGCGGACGCGCCCGAGGCCATGACGCTCGCCGCCGCGGCGGTCCCGCCCGCTACCGTCTCGGACTGCCACCCCAGCAACTCCAGCTCCAGTCCGGCCCGTTCGGTCTCCGTACGGATCAACTCGACGCGGTGGGCGTTGGACCAGGAGCGCTGCATGCCCTGGACGTAGGCGATCCGACGGTGGCCGAGGGCGGCCAGGTACTCGACGGCCTGGCGCATCCCGTGCGCGGAATCGGCGATCACACAGTCCGAACCGGTCGTCTCGCGGTTGACCAGTACACAGGGCGTACGGCCACAGATGGCGAGGATCTCCTCCGCCTCCAGCCGGGGCGAGCACACGATCAGCCCATCCGCCTGGTCGCGCAGGTGTGTGATCACCTCGCGCTCGCGGTCCTGGCTGAGGTCGGTGTCGGCCAGCACGACGGTCTGTCTGCGGTGCCAGCCCTCGCCCTGCGCGGCCTTCACGAAGGCTCCGAACACGGGATTGGCGATGTCGGGCACGACCACCGCCACGGTGGCGGTCTCCCCATCGGCGGGCGACTCGGTCGCACGCGGCGAGGGCGGCGCATAGCCCAGGTCTTGCGCAACAGCGAGAACCTTGCGCAAGGTCTGTGGTCCCAGCCGATCCGGATCGCTGAACGCGCGGGATGCGGTGGAGAGCGCGACGTTGGCGCGCTTGGCTACGTCAGTCAACGTGGGGGCCATGGCTACTCCGTTACGGTTTCGACGGAGCGAGTGGGGATGAACGGCATGTTGCATGGTCGTCACCGTTGCGCAAACTTGTCAATAGTTGCCGCGAAGTTGGCAAGGTTGCCGTTCATCGCCCTGCCGGGGCGTCTTCTCGGCGGAGCGGGCGACCGGGCGATGGAGACGCTGTCGTACTTCGGCGGAGCCATCTGACCAAGCGGCTGCTGGAGTCCGCCCTCGAAGGCGAGATCACCGACCGCCTCGGCCATGACAAGCACGATCCGGCCGGGAAGAACGGCGGCAACAGCCGCAACGGGACGCGGGCCAAGACCGGGCTGACGGACGTCGGCCCGGTCGAGATGGCCGTGCCCCGCGACCGTGAAGGCTCGTGCGAACCGAAGATCGTCAAGATGCGGCAGAAGCGTCTGTCCGGCGTGGACGAGATGGTGATCTCTCTGTCCGCGAAGGGGGCCTGACGACCGGTGAAGTCCAGGCTCATCTGGCCGAGGTCCATGGCGCCGAAGTCAGCACGGAGGCAAGGCCCGCCAGGCGCATCCGCTGACCAACACGTAGATGATCGCCGCGAACAGCGGCTCATCAGGCGTGTCCTGGGTCCCGCCGCCCTGCGGCCGCACCTTCGACGGCGGGATCAGCGGTTCCGCGATCTCCCACAACCCGTCCGGAACAATCCAACTCCACTTACCCCGCCGCATAACTGACCCAACGACCACCTCACCACAGGACACCGTCTGAGCGAGGCGAAGGCGCACAGAACATGCTGGGCCGCCGTACTGGACGCGCCTATCTACGACGGGCCCCGCGCCCAGACCACCCTCGAACGCTGGCACCAGGTCCATGGCCTGCTCGAATACGCCCGCCGCCTGCAACTGGCCCTGAACACCGTCAAACGCTATGCCCGCGCCGACCGGCCCGAACGCATGCTCATGCGTCCCCAAGTACCGTGCCAGCCTGCTCGATCCCTGCCGCGAGCAGCGCAAACGCCGGGCCGAGGTGCGACCAGCATTCTCGTGCGTCCTTATCACCCGGGGTCACGTGTGCCATCTCCGACGGACGAAGGAGATCGGACGCCTCAGGTCCTTACTTCAGCACGTGCGCCCAGCAGCCGAGTGGCTTACTGAGTTCGGCTGGCTGCTGGCGGAGAGCCGCCGTCAAGGAGATCGGTTCGCTGGCGGGTCGCTCGTCGTTCTTCGGTCCGGTATTGCAGAAGATCGTAGTGGATGGCATAGCACAGAGCGGTCATGGGCACAATGACGCCGTGGCGGACTTGGTCCCGGGGGATGGCGATGACATGTGCGGGTAGCTCTGGGCGCATGAGGCTGCTCTCGTCGGTGAGCAGGATGATGCTGGTCTGTTCGGCCTCCAGTATGCGTATCGGGTGGGCCACTTTCTCGTAGTCCTCGGCAAAGGCGAACACGAGTAGAGCGTCGGTCGGGCTCACGTGGGCGAGGCGTTGTGCCGCTTCCCGGCCGGTGTAGGGGATGGTGTCGACGTGCAGTCCGGCTGAGCTGAGCTTGGCGCGCATGAACTCGACCAGAGGGAGCATGAGCCCGCTGCCCATGACGTGGATGCGGTCGGCGGCGAGCAGGGCCTCGACCGTAGAATCAATGCGTTCCTGGGGGATTTTCTCCGGGAGGCTCTGCAAGACCTCGACCTGCGAGCTAACGACCATGGCGAGGGAGAAGGCCTCCCCCTCTTCACGCATGGCGATGGTCCGGTCCTGGCTACTGAGGCTATCTGCCACGAGGGCTTCGCGCATCTCGATGAAGCCGGCGTAGCCCAGCTTCTGCGCGAACCTTACGACCGTGGAGTCGTGCACACCGGCGCGCTTGGCGATCTGGGCTATACGCAGGAAAGGTGCGTTGCGCGGGTCGGCCAGCAAGAGGCTGCCAATCTTCTGCTCGGCGGCGGTGAGGCTGCGCGTCGACTCCTCGAGTGACTGGTAGAAGCTCATCGGGCTCATCCTAAACCTCGCGCTTTCATGAAGCGTGCTGTCCGGCAGGTGATCAGGGAAGCAGAAAGTGCCTCTGACCAGCGAGAATGAGGATTGCCGAGGTCCTTGTTCCCGCCCCTGTCGGAGGCACTTTCCAGGTGACGCAGCCTATCGGGTCCTCTCCCCATGTCCTTGTCCGGGACGACGGCCGGGCCGTGGTCCCGGAGGCCGGTTCGGTCCTGCTGGTCGAAACGGTCCGCAAGACCGGCCTGGACCAAGCCATATCCGCAGCATTCGCCTCC
Source organism: Streptomyces sp. NPDC050433 (assembly GCF_044458565.1). Lineage (NCBI taxonomy): Bacteria > Bacillati > Actinomycetota > Actinomycetes > Kitasatosporales > Streptomycetaceae > Streptomyces > Streptomyces sp. NPDC050433. The sequence continues at coordinate 264,303 of NZ_JBITIB010000001.1, forward strand.
TGGCGGAAACCGCGGGCCGTTCACGACCCGGGCAGGATACTCGTGGATCTTGCGTTGGCGGTCGCGCTCGGCGGGGACTGCCTCGCCGACATTGCACTGCTGCGGGCCGATCCGGCCGTGTTCGGGCCGGTGGCCTCCGACCCGGCGGTCTCCCGTCTGATCGACATCCTCGCCACCTCCGGCGGGAAAGCACTGACCGCTATCCGCAACGCCCGGTCCGAAGTCCGCAGACACGTCTGGAAGTTGGCCGATCGCCAGGCCCCGGACGCTGGTGGGCGGGTGACCGTGGACCTGGACGGAGTCCTGGTCGTCGCCCACTCCGACAAGCAGGATGCCGCCCCTACCTGGAAAAGACCTTCCGTCACCGGCTGCGGGCCCGCGCCAGGACCGGATCCGGCCGCGCGTTCGATCGGGCTTCGGAACCTGCCCCTGCACGACACCGCCCAGAACCAGGTCTCGCTGGAGACCGTCCAGCGCGCTCGACCTGCTGGCCTGGATACCAAGCTGCCCTGACAGGCCAGGCGAGGCTCTGGGAACCGCGGCGTCTGCGGTTCCGCCTGTTCTCCGCAGCCGCCCAGCTCGTCACCACCGGCCGCCGCCTCCTCCGCCTTACCGGTCACTGGCCCTGGACTCTAAGGATCGAGGCTGAGGGACGCGCTGACGAGTTTCGTCGAACCATGCAAAAAACTTGCACAGCTCTTGGCTACGCGCAAGTTTCCTTCTAGTGTCGTGCATCGCCGTGGGAGTGACGCCCGTTATGTGGCCCTCGACACGGGAGTAGGACGCGAGCGACGAATACTCGAGACATTTGTGAGGGTCACCTTGATCGTTGACAGTCATGCGCACTACACCACTGCGCCCCCGCAGCTCGACGCCTACCGAGCGCGACAGCTGGGCTCGCTCAATCGCCCCACCGCCGGAGCCGCCCCCAAGTTCAGTGACGATGAGCTGCTGGAGTCGCTGCAGGGGCATCTGCGGCGGATGGACAAGTTCGGTATCGACCGGATGATCTTTTCGCCGCGCGCGTCTGGAATGGGCCACGAGATCGGCGACGCGCGTGTGAGTTTGTACTGGACGCGCGTCAACAACGACCTCATCAAGCGGGTGTGTGATCTCGTCTCTGATCGATTCATCCCCGCTGCTCAGTTGCCCCAGTCGCCGGGGGTGAGTCCGGCGAGTTGCGTTGACGAGCTGACCCGGTGCGTCAACGAACTGGGCTTCGTTGGGTGCAACATCAACCCTGATGTTGCCGGGGGAGGCCAGCCCTTCACACCGGCGATCAGCGACGAGTGGTGGTATCCGCTGTGGGAGGCGATGGAGGGCCTCGAAGTCCCCGGGTTGATCCACGCCTCCAGCACCGTCAACCCGGCGTTGCACCTCAACGGGTCGCACTACACCAACGCCGACGCGGCGGTGACCTTCGAGTTGTGCTGGAGCGACGTGTACGACCGACACCCCGACCTGAAGCTGATCGTGCCGCACGGTGGCGGGTCACTGCCCTTCAATTGGAACCGTCATCGGGCGCTGCACATTCAGAAGGCCAAGCCGGCGTTTGAGGAACGGGTGAAGAACGTCTACTTCGACACTGCGATCTATGACCGCGACTCGATGGAGATGCTGATCCGGAAGGTCGGCGCCGACAACATCCTCTACGCATCCGAGCCGTTCGGAACTGCAAAGGCCGTCGACCCGGACACAAACAGGCCGTTCGACGACACCGTCTCATTCGTCAACGACATCCAGTGGCTCAGCGCCGAGGAAAGAACCAAGATCTTCATCGGCAACGTGCGCAAGCTCTACCCCCGCGCCGCGCTGCCTGTTGGGGCGACCGCGGCGACCGCGACGGTGTAGGTGCTCCCCTCTCTCACACCGTGCGCCTCCCTCGCAAAAGGCCGGCACGCCCGCATCGGGCGGGCGCGAGACATACGGATCGGCCTCACCCCGCGCGTGCGCCCCACATCTCGACCACCCGACATACCCCGGAGATTGACATGACCCTCGGCTTCCAGATCTTTCAGCGTTCTCGTGCCGTGACCGAAGCCAACGCGAAGCGTTGGCTTGACCTTCCAGTCGCCAACGTCAGCGACAGCATGAGTCGGTTGTCAGCGGCCGGCGCGAACTTGACCCTCATGAACACCGACCTCACCACCAAGATGAGCGGAGCTGCGCTGACCGTGCGCACCAGGCCTGGCGACAACCTGATGGTCCATAAGGCCATCATGATGCTCGAGCCCGGAGACGTGCTGGTTATCGACGCCGGCGGTGACCTCAGTAACGCGATCATCGGCGAAATCATGGTCAAGGCCGCCGTCTCGCGCGGTCTCGGCGGGCTCGTTGTTCACGGCGCGATTCGGGACGCCGAGACGCTGCGTACCAGCAGCCTGCCGGTCTTCGCCTGTGGGGTGACGCATCGCGGCCCCTATAAGGACGGGCCCGGGGAGATCAATGCGCCCGTCAACCTCGGCGGAATGATCGTCCACCCCGGCGACCTGGTCCTGGGTGACGCCGACGGGGTCGTCTCCGTCCCATTCGACCACCTCGACGACATCTACGACGCCGCGCGCCGTAAATTGGCCGACGAGACCGGCCGGCTGCGCCAAGTTGACACCAACGAACGCGACTACTCCTGGATCGACCGCCGGCTCCAGGCCCAGGGTTACAAGCCGGAGCCGACGGACGGGACAACCCGGTCGTGACCACGAACATCTACCCGCGCAACGACAAGGCCAGTGCGTCGGCCTCAGTCAGCGGCCCTCATGCCGACGCGGACTTTCGTGCGGGCTCCGATGCGGGGTTGGCGCCGCAGACTGACCCACGCCACGGTCGAGATATGTGGGGCAGTGCAGTCACCGTCGTCGTGTCGGCCCTCGCGCTGCAGCGCTCCTCCTCCTACGGGTTGGGCGGCGACACCCAGGTCGTCGGGCCGGGCCTGTTCCCGGGCATGGTCTCGGCCGTGCTGTTGGTTCTGGGCATTGTCTGGGCGCTGCAGACATGGCGTCGAACGGTTCCGCAACCGGAGGAACCCATCGAGTTGCCAGACCGAGGAGGCGTGCTGCGCATCGCGATCACCGTCGCCGCGATGCTGGTACCCGCGCTGGTCTTCGACCAGATCGACTTCCGTCTCACCATCTTCGCCATCGCGTTCGTCGTGCTGCGCTTCGTTTTCGGTGCACCGATTGTCATGACCTGCCTCGTCTCAGCCGGACTGTCCGCAGTCTGCTACTTCGGACTGTCCGTCGGGCTCGGCATGGTCCTGCCGCTCAGTTTCTGACTAAGCCGTCTACTCACCACGGCGTCGGCCCGCTTCAGATTGACCGACCGCTGCCGATTTTGACTCCGATTGAGAGGACACCCTCGTGGATTCTCTTCACCACTTCGTGGGTGGGATGCAGAACGTCCTCACCCCCGGCATGCTGCTTTATGCCCTGATTGGGTGTCTGGTTGGCATGGTGGTCGGCATTTTGCCCGGCTTCGGCCCAGCGGCCGCCACTGCCCTGCTCTTTCCGCTGACGTTCTCGCTCAGTGCCACCGAGTCGCTGGTCATGATGGCCGCGGTCCTCTACGGCGCGACCTACGGCGGCTCCATCACCGCGGTGCTGCTCAAGGTTCCTGGTGAGGCGAGCTCGGTCGCCACCACCCTGGACGGCCACGCGATGGCGAAGGCCGGCCGTGCGGGCCCGGCGCTGGTCATCGCTGCCGTCGGCGGGTTCGTTGCGTGTCTGGTGGCTACCGTCGGTTTCGTCGCCGCCACCCCGCTGACCAGATTTGCGATCACCCTGGGCCCAGTCGAGATGTTCGCTCTCACTATTCTCGCCCTCCTCATCGCCGCGGGGCTTGTCGGACGCTCAATCACCAAGGGACTGATCGCGGTTGCTCTGGGCCTGCTGCTGGCAACGGTCGGGCGTGACCCGCTAACCGGCATTGAGCGGTTCACCGTCGGCGCCGACGGGCTCATCGACGGCCTCGACATCATCCCCGTCATTATGGGCTTGTTTGGCCTTACCGAGCTCTTCACCACTATCGAGCGTCGCTACCGCGAGCAGAAGGCGATCACGGTTGGCCGCATCATGCCGTCGCGGCGAGACGTCGTCGACTCGGTCGGACCAATTGCTCGCGGGTCGGTCATCGGGTTCTTCCTCGGTCTGGTGCCCGGCTCACCCGGAGCGACGACGTCGTTCGCCTCCTACGCTCTCGAACGCAAACTCGCCAAGCATCCCGAGCAGTTCGGCAAAGGCGCGATCCAAGGTGTCGCAGGCCCCGAGTCGGCCAACAACGCCCTCAGCGTAGCTGGGATGATCCCACTGTTCACCCTGGGCATTCCGTCCTCGGCGACCATGGCCATCATGTTCGGTGTCTTCACCTCGAACGGGCTCATCCCCGGGCCCAAGCTGTTCACCGACCACCCAGACGTCCCGTGGACGATCCTGGCCAGCATCGTCGTCGGTAACGTCATCTTGCTGATCCTCAACGTGCCACTGGTGCGGATCTGGGTGCTGGTCCTCAAGACCCCCTACCCTGTGCTTTACGCAGTAGTGGTCGTGTTCTTGGTCATTGGCGCCTACAGCTTGCGCAACAACACCTTTGACATCATCGTTCTTCTTGGCTCGGGCCTGTTCGGTTACCTGCTGGCGAAGATCGATGTTCCGGCCTCGCCGATCGCGCTCACATTGGTGCTGGGCGATCTGATGGAGAACTCGTTCCGACAGACCTTGGCGCTTTCCCAAGGCAGCGTCACAGGGTTCGTGTCGAGCACGACCGCTGTGGTCATCTACATCATCACCGCGGTCGCGTTGGCCAGCATCCCCCTCGGCCGAGCCCTGCGCGCCAACCGTGAAAGGCGCCAGCACGATCAGATCGCTCCGCACCCCCCGGTCGGGGTGTGAGGGGGGTGGGCGACATGACCACGAAGCCGTCGGCGTCGGCGCTCGTCGCGCCGTATGAGTCCGCGATCGGCCCTTGCGGAAACATCGTATTGAAGACGGCCCTGGGCGAGCGCGGCATCGTCCGCGCCATCCTCGACCACACCATTGGGCTACCGGGTAAGACACTCGACATCCACGCCGTCAAGCCGCTGCCGCAGGCATTCCGAGCGATGGTGAACCAGCGTGCGTTCCACGTCGCCGAGATGGCACTGACCACCCTGGCGATGGCCATTGAACGCGACAGACCGATCACTGGCGTCCCAGTCGTGCTGAATCGTGACTTCCACTACCGCTCGATCGTGGTTCGCACCGGCTCGACCATCACCGAGCCGGGTGACCTTGAGGGGCGGCGCGTCGGTGTGCGCGCGTACTCCCAGACAACCGGCGTGTGGGTTCGCGGCTTGCTGCAGAACCAGTTTGGTGTCGATCTCACCGCGGTGACGTGGATAAGCTTCGAGGCAGCCCACGTCGCGGAATACACCGACCCTGCTCACGTCGAGCGGGCCCCCGCCGGTGCCTCGATCGCATCCATGCTGGCCGACGGGTCTCTGGACGCCGCGATCGTCATGGATCCCCATCTCGATCCGGAGCTGGCCAGGCCGTTGTTCCCCGACGCCGACCGGCTTTCAATGGAAGCCTTCAGCCGCGACGCGATCCTCCCGGTCAACCACGTGCTGGCGATCGACACCGCCACCGCTGCGGAGCTCCCCGGGGTCAACGACGAGCTCTACGCACTGTTCGAGCGCAGCAAGGCCCACTACGACGCGCAGCTATCCATCCCCGGTTGCGAGAGTGCGGCCGACGACCGGATGCGAGCCCTGCGCGACATCGTCGGCGGCGACCCCAACCCGATGGGCGTCGCCGCTAATCGCGCCAGCTGCGACCGGTTGCTCACCTACGCCCGACAACAAGACCTCCTGGCCCGTGACCTGAGCGTCGACGAGTTGTTCTCGCCGGCCTCAACCTGACCGCCGCCCTCGGTGCGCGCGCCAGGTCGTACCCGGCCCCGCGACCTACGCCTCCTCTCGGGCAACCAAGCCCGCAACATTGACACGAAAGCAGGATCCACCATGACCCCACCCCGCAACGTTGTGCTGCTTCTCGGACTGCTTCTCGCACCGTTGGCCGTCGTCGGTTGCGCCAGCACCGGCGGCAACAGCGCGGCGGACCCTGCCGACTTCCCCAAGGGACTGGACAGCATCGAGATGATCGTGCCGTTCAGCGCCGGCGGATCCACGGACACCGTCGCGCGACTTGTCGCCCCACGTCTCGAGGCTAGTTTCGGCGTCCCGGTCCAGGTCATCAACAAGCCCGAAGGGAACGGCCAAACCGGTCTGCAGGAGATTGCCAACTCGCGCGCCGACGGCTCGGTCATCGGAAGCGCCAACCTCCCCTCCATTTTCACCACCTACCTCGACCCCAACACGGACGTCGACTACGACCGCGACAGCTTCGCCCCCGCCGGGGGAGTGACTACCTTCGGCTCGGTGCTCGTCGTGCGCACCGACAGCGGCATCAAAGACCTCGACGACCTCACCGAGAAGGCCACCGCCGCCCCCACGAAGATCAACATGGGTGCCGGTGCCGTTGACGACCTCCTCCCCGTCACTGCGCTCGAGAAGGCCACCGGAGCCGAGTACAACCTGATCCCCTTCGCCGGCGGCAGCGCCGACAAGCTCACCGCCCTCCTCGGCGGCAAGGTCGACCTCATCGTCGCCGCGCCCAGCGCGGTCGAAGCCAACGTGGAGACCGGAGAGCTGCACATCGTCGCCAACCTGGGCACCGAACGTGGCACCTCCTTCCCCGACGTCCCCACCGCCACCGAACAGGGCTACGACATCGTCCAAGACACCACCAACGGCTTCGTGCTACCCGCTGGCACCCCTGACGCGATAGTCCAGGCCTACAGCGGCGCCCTTTCTGACGTAGACGAAGACCCCGAGTTCGCCGACGCGGTCGAAGCACTTGGCTTCGACGCCAACTTCGTCTCGGCCACCGAGTTCGGCAAGTCCTGGGACGCGCGGGCCAACGCGGCTGAACCCATCATCGAGAACGGCGGCAGCTGACCTCCCGCACATCTGGACTCCGAGCCGGACCCGGCCCGGACCCGGAGGGGCATTGCCGGGCCGACGAGCTATGCAAGCCTTGCCGGCCCGGCTCCCGCCCCCCCCGCATGAACGAACAAATTTCGACCACCGAGCCGCGCAACCAGACACGAGCCCGCTCCCTGCCGGCACCACGGTCGAATTCATTTGTCGACCGGGTCGAATGGGAGCCCCCAACGCTTTACGCCACCCACCACGCACCCGCCCACGCCTTACGCCCATCGGAGTAGCCATGCTCATCGCGGTCGACCACATCGACGTCCGCACCCCCGATTTCGAGGGCACCGTCGCCTACCTGACATCGCTGGGTCTGCGCGAGGTTCGCCGGCTCGATGCCGCGCGGGGCTCGGTCGAGATGGCACTGCCGGGGGACGGGCAGGTGGTCTTGGAGATCCGACCTGAAGCCGGCGCCGAGAGTGCCTACATCCACCACGTCGCCTTCGCCCTCACCGACCTCGACACTGTCGACACGCTCGTCAGCGCGGGTGTGTCCTTCACCAAGAGCAAGCAGTTCGTGCCGGCCACCGGCCGTACCGTCACCAACGGTGTGGACCCCGGCGGTATGACCTGGCAGCTCACTGATTGACCCGGTCGCGGCAGCGGCGCCGCCGACACTTGTCAGCCAAGCAGGCGAGCCGACGGGGTCCTGACCGGCCACATACCGCGAGGCGCACGCCTAACGCGTGCGTGCACGGTAGGCGGTCTGCTGGTGGGACAGCAGGGCAGCGACGCCTTGCACGGTGTCGCTGATTTGCTCGCGGCGGCCGAGTTGACTGGCCAGCGCCCGCCAGTTCTTGAGGTGCGCGATGCCGTGCTCGCCGCGGATGCGCCGCGAGGAGTGCGCCTTGCGCTGTCGCTCGTGCATCTCCTCGTACCAATTCGGGGCGTTCTTCTTGAACTTGCGGTGCGGCGGCGTCACCACGCGCCCGCCGGTCTGGGCTCCCAGGCCCTGGTGGCCGGCATCCGCGAGTCGATGCGGATGGGAAGCTTCTCCGGTGTGCCTTCGGCCGCCGCCGACATCGGTGGTGGACCGAGTCGGCACCGGCGGCAGGGTCGGCATCCAGTGCTGTCAATCAGTGACCACAAAATGCAAGCCTGGCTCGGAGGTGGTGTTCCTCACCCGGGGCGCCCACCAGCACGGTGGCCGTTTCATGACGTTGGCAGCTGTCGTCGACTCCATCGCCCCCCCACAACGCGTCAGCCGCCCGTCCGGTTCAAAACCTTGGGACAGCGGCTCCGCTTCCCGGACTGCCTGGGCCACGCCGGCGGGCGCCCACGCCCTACGCCGGCAGCCGTAGCCGGGGGTGTTCACCCTGCTGCGGGCACCCGCTGTCCGTGCGGGATCGCCGGCTACGGGCACCACGGCGAAGGCCGGACGCCGACGGCCGTTCCCTGATCAATCGCGTACGACCCCTGAAGGCAGCTTACGGATTTTCATGTCCTGCGCCTCGTCGGTCCCGAAACCGTAGTCCAGCAGTTTCGCCGCGTCGCTGTACCTGTCCGTGCTGTTCAGCACGGTACCGGTGAGGACCTTTCCGTCCCGCTCGGCCGCGAATACCAGACATTCGCCCGCCTTGGACGTGGTACCGGTCTTGATGCCGATGACGCCCTTGTAGGAGTCGAGCAACAAATTCGTGTTGTGCCAGGTGTAATAACGGGTGTTGCCGTTGGCAGCCGGGGCCTCTGTCTCGTACTCCTTGGTCTTGGCGACCCGGCGGAACGTATCGCTCCGCATGGCGTGACGGGCCAGCTTCGTCATGTCCGTCGCTGAGCTGGAGTCGTCGCCCGTACCGTCGAAGGTGTCGAACTTCGTCTTGCCGAGCTTGAGTTCGTGGGCCTCGGCATTCATGTCCACGACGAACGACTGCACGCGCTGCGCCCTGGTCGCTCCCTGACCGAAGGTGTCGGCGAGGGCGTAGGCGGCATCAGCGCCGGAGGGCAGGAGAGCCGCGTAGAGGAGTTGCCGCACGGACAGCTTGTCGCCTGTCTGGAGGTCGGCGGTGCTGGCGTGGTGTTCGGTGACGTAGTCGCGGTATGCCTGTTGGACGGTCACCTGGCGGTTCAGGTCGAGGCCGGTCTTGTCGAGGACCACGGCGGCCACCATGATCTTCACCGTGCTGGCCGTGAAGCTGTCGGTGCTCTCGTTCTTGCCGTACAGCTCATTGCCCTTGTCATCCACCAACACCGCACTCGTGGCGGCGACTTCCGGCGGAGGGGACTGAGACGTGCCGGCCCAGGCGACGAACGGGACCACCCCACTGAGCACGGCTCCGCCGATGACGGCCTTGCGCAGGGAAAGAGTCATGGCAGCCATAAAACATTCCGCATCTGTAGGAGGTTCGTGGAAATTTCGGTACCGAAGGCGTCAAGTGCCAGGAGCGACCGGAGAGTACGCACAATGCGGTCCGGCCATCGCGATCTCCTTTGCCTTTCATGGACTGCAAAGGCTCCCCGGCCTCCGGGACCGGCAGGCCGCCAACGTCGGAGCCGGGCTGGATCGGGGACGGCGCCGGCGCCGGCGGCCTGCGCTCGCGCGAGAGAGCACTCGGTGAGCGACAACGGTGCCGAAGCACCGACGGTTCAATCGTTTTCGCCGCAGTGGGCGCCGCCCGCACGGGAACTGGGGCTCATCCGGCTGGACCGAACTCGCGGACGAGGATGTCCCGGATGGCCTCGCCACCGGGGAGTGGTACCACCTGGCGGTGAAGGTTGTCGGCTGCGCCATCAGCGTCACCGGATCACCGGCGGACTACGCGGCCGGGGTGGTGGAAGGCGTGGGCCGATGCCTGTGCCTGCGGCGAACGTCCGCGTCCGAGTTGATGCCGCGTCATGGCGGCGAGCCTTCTGCGTCGTTGTCGCAACGCTTACCGGCGGCAACCTTCACGGCGGACCGGCCAGGTGCCCAACGGCCCCTGCGGCAATCCGTGGCGCCCCCGACACGGATCCGGGTCCGGATCCGCCGGTTTGCCCACCGGCCGCGGGAGAGGACCGCGGGCCACTCGAACCGACCCGGCAAAACGCTTTCGTTCCGGGGCTGTTGGGCTGCCGAAGGACCCAACGGCCACCCGCTCGCCCCGCACCCCGCGGCCTCGAAGCGCTTGTCGCGAGGAGGCGGCGTGCCGGGCATCGACCGGCGCCGGGGTTTCGGCGCCCCAGCGCGTCACTTCTGATCACCGAAGGGTTGACGCCCCCGGAAAGTAGTTGTTACAACGATGTAAGTTCACGAAAGGCGGCAGGTCGTACTTCCTGCCTGTGAGTCTGCGGAAGGGGCCGCCCATGGCTCGCCGCACGTTCGACCGCCTGGCAGAGGGCCGCGCCCGGTTCTGCGACCAACCATCCGTGATGGAGCGTGACATGGCAGAGGCCCCCAACCGCCGCGCCGTCCTCGGCGCCACCGCCGGTGCGGTACTCGCCGGGGCGCTCGCCGCACCCGCCGGCGCGTCCGCCGTACCGCGCGACCGTGTCACGATCGCCTCGCCGAACGGCCGGCTGCTGGTGACCGTGCGGGTGGTGGACGGGCGGCTGTGCTATCAGGTCGCACGGAACGGACGGAACCTGGTGGCCCTCTCCGGGCTGGGGCTCGACCTCGCCGGCCGCCCCTCGCTCACCGGCGGGCTGGTGCTGGAATCCGCTCGGCGCAGGACGATCGACGAGACGTGGCGGCCGGTGTGGGGGGCTGACGCGCTCGTCCGCAACCAGGCCCGGGAATGCGTGTTGCGGACCGTGCAGCCGGCGACCGGGATACGGCTGGACCTCATCGTCCGGGTCTTCGACGACGGCATCGGCTTCCGCTACCGCCTGCCGGCCCAGGCCGGCCTCGACACTTACACCGTGACCGCCGAGAGGACCGAGTTCTCCCTGCAACCGACCGCCCGGAGTTGGTCGCTGGCTGCGGGCACCGACTGGAACGCCGACGAGCGGCACTATCGGCAGGCCCGCCTGGCGGACGTGGAAACCGCCCAGACCCCCCTGTCGTTGGCCACGCAGAACGATGAGTACATCGTGGTGCACGAGGCGGCGCTCATCGACTATCCGAGCATGACCCTCGCCGCCGACGCCGACCGGCCCGGAACCTTCACCAGCGAGCTGATCAGCCTTCCCGACGGCGCGAAGGCCCACCTCGAAGGCGAATTCTCCACCCCGTGGCGCGCGCTGGTCATCGGCGGACGGCCCGGCGACCTCGCCGAGTCGCATCTGATCGAGAACCTGAACGAGCCGTGCGCACTCACGGACACGTCGTGGATCTCGCCCGGTACTTACGTCGGTGTCTGGTGGGAACTCCAGCGGCGGCACACGACCTGGACCGAAGGACCCCGGCACGGTGCGACGACGGAGCGGGCCAAGCGCTACATCGACCTCGCCAGAGAGGCGGGCGCGCGTTCCGTACTCGCCGAGGGATGGAACACCAACGCCGGCGGCAGCTGGACCGGCCAGGACTTCCTTACCCCGCGGGACGACTTCGACCTGCCCGAGGTACTGCGCTACGCACGGGCCAACGGCGTCGGATTCATCGCGCACAACGAGACCCGCGGCTTCGTCGACTACTACGAGCAGCACCTCGACACGATCTTCGCGCGGTACGCGGAACTGGGCATCCACGCGGTCAAGACCGGCTATGCCACGAAATTCGTACTGGGCGGCGTGAATCGCAGCCACTTCGACCAGGAGGCGGTGCGTCACTACCAGCGCGTCGTGGAGACGGCGGCCCGCCACAAGATCATGATCAACGCTCACGAGGCCATCAAGCCGACCGGGCTGGCCCGGACCTACCCGAACATGATGACCGGCGAGGGCGTGGCCGGCATGGAGCAGCACAACTACAAGGGCCCGCTCGGCAACCCTCCCGAGCAGGCCACGATCCTCCCGTTCACCAGGTTCATGGGCGGGCCCGCCGACTACACCCCGGGCGTCCTCAACGTGACCTGGGACCCGGCCGGGCTCGGCACCCGTGTGCAGACGACCTCGGCCGCGCAACTCGCGCTGTACTCGGTGTTCTTCAGCCCGCTGCAGATGCTGGCCGACACCCCCGAGAACTACGACGCCCACCCGGGATTCGCCTACCTCAGGGACATTCCGGCCAGCTGGGACGAAACCCGCTTCCTGGACTGCGTGATCGGCGACTACACAGTGGCCGCCCGCCGCAAGGGCGACACCTGGTATCTCGGCGCCATCACCGACGAACACGACCGGACGCTGAGAGTGCCGCTGCGCTTCCTGGGACGGGGCCCGTACACGGCCGAGATCTACAGCGACGCCGCGGACACCAGTTGGCACGACAACCCACTGCCGATCGACGTCCGGACCCGGACGGTACGGGCCTCCACCGTGCTCGAACTGCGACTGGTCGCCGGTGGAGGCACGGCGATCCGATTCCGCCCCGCGCCGCATTGACCGCGGGCGACGACGAGATCGCCCGCGGCGTCGCCGGCCTCGGCGAAGCACTCACGGACGCCGCTCGCGACATCTGACGGTCCGTCCTTCTCGGGACCGCCCCGGCCCGCCGGTCCGGTCCGTTTTGCCGCCACGGCGGTTTCGCGCCAGGGGGCACCACCCCTTACGTACTGTCAACCTTTCCTTTTGGATACGTTGTCGCGCTTTCTGCTGTGGCTGGATTTTTTGCGAGCCTGACTAATCAGATCCCTTTCCTCCCAGGTGAGGGAGGACATCAGTTCGGCGTTTTTCATCCATCCGTTGAGCAGGGCGTGCGAGCCGCCCAGGTTAAGAGAGTATGACCATGCGCTTTCACCTCTCGAATCACCATTCCATGCAGCGGCCCACTGCAGTAGGTGGCGGATCTTCTCTTCACTGCTGTATCGGATTGGATTCACGAATTGCAACTCGGATAGGCGCTCTCTACTTCCCGTTCGCTCTCTAAGACGGTCTGCGGATCGCAGAGGTTCAAAGCTCAGCCGAACTGACCGTGTTTCGCGAGCGGGGTGTCCGTCGGCCGGCGAGGTTGGGGTCCTCCTCGTACCGGAGATTCCGCTTGGGTGGATCAGCAAGTCTTGCGGCTGGAGGCCGCCGGCCGTCGTGCGCCGGCTGCTGGTGGTGAGCGCGGCCCCGCTCGGCTCCGCGGTGGCCGACGAGCCGCTGCTGGACCGCGCCATGCTGCCGGTCGTCGAAATAGGGTGGCCCGTCAGCCCGGGGGCCGATATCCGCGGCTGGTCATATGGCAATCGAGGCCAATGTCAGGCCGAAAAATATCAGGGCCAGGCCCGTCAGGCGCTCGACCCATGTCTGAGCTCGCTGCTGCGGGCGTGCGTGCCGCCGCTGGTTCCGGCGACGGCGGTTAATCAGCCGTCGCGTGGCAGGAACACACCACGACAGCAAGCCGAACCACACGATGTTCAGCAGGGCATGTGTCAGCGCGTACAGCAATGTCATGGAGAAGGCAGGGGCATTCGGTGGGATGAACTGAGGCAGCAGACTGACGTAGAAAATAAGTGCCTTAGGATTGAGAAGGTTCGTCGAGAGACCCGTGGCAAAGCTTCGGCGGGGTGCCGCTTCTGCCGTCTGGGTATGTTTCGTGGCTGGCGAAACTGCCTTGGAGCGTGAGGCGGCCAAAGCATGCACACCGAGCCAGATGAGCCAGAGAGCCCCAGCAATCTGCAGAATCCGGAATCCTATGGGGGAAGCCGCCAAGAGTGCTGCCACGCCCACCGCTGAGGTAATTCCCCATACTGTGAGCCCTACCGACACCCCTAGCCCTGTCATGAAGGCCATACGTCCGCCCCAACGCACTGCGGTCCGCAGGACGAGGGCACTGTCCGGCCCCGGGGTGACGGTGAGCAAGGTGGCGGTCGCGATGAACGCGATACTCGCCGAGAGAATGTCGGAGCTCATGGTGTCTTTTCATTGGTGAGCGTAGGAACCGGTCGGCCGCTGGGCAACGACCTTCCGGATTGTGGGAAACATGGCGGCGCCCACTTGATGGTCAGGCTCTGATCTCGTCCAGCCAGGCAGCAAACTCGGAAGAACGCAGAAGGTCCGAGTGACCACCGGGAAAAGACCGGTGCGTGCACTTCTCGGTGGTTGCACGAACCCAAGCCTGGATCCCATCGCTGGGGGCCAGCAAATCCTCTTCGCCGCGTGCCGCAAAGACCGGACACCGCACTCTTGGATAAGCTGCTTGTGTAAATTCTCTCAGTAGCGTGAGGTCTTGCATGGCTGTTTCGATAACAATGTCCCGCCAGTCGCCTGACTCGTCAGAAAAAAGCCCGGGATCGATATGGTCCAGGTAAGCGGCGGCGTCCGAAGAACTCTGAGTTATTGACTCGGGTATCGTCAGCAGTGCGGGTGCTGTAGCACCCGTGACCACCAATGCGGAAGCGCGCGCCCCGATTGCCTCCAGTTCGGTTGCCGTGACATAGGCGACGTATGCGCCGTAACTATGTCCGACGAGTACCGCGCCAAGCGGCTGTAGAGTGGTTATTAGGTCGACGCACGACTTCACGACCGCTGCGAATGATGTGGCTGCTCTACCGAAGTCCCGACCGAAGCGACCTGGATATCGGGCGCTTCGCGCCGACGGCCCCAACGCGCGTAGCAATGGCTGTAGTTCACTTCCGAATGAGCCGGCGCCCGGGAACAGGAAGACGTCAGAGGTTCCGGAACTCACCGTTCTTCTCCAATTTTTGAACAGGCGGGGTGATTCTGACCTAAAGTTCGAGTCCAAGCTCGTCGATTACCATGGCGATGCTGATTGCGGAAAGCCTGAAATCCCACTTGTCCGGAACGCTCAAGTCGGCGGGCCTGTCAAGGCAATCGGGTCTGAAGATCCCACTGGCTTCAACCAGGCTGTACCAGTCACCCCAGGTGCGGGAGTCCGTGACCGAGCGGAGATCGTACGCAGTGAATCCGTGCTTGCCACGACGTAGAACTGAGTCCGGAACAATTCCCTTGTAGGCTGACTTGAGGCATGCCTTTCCTTCGAAGTCAACCTGCTTCACATCGTCATCCATTTTCAGGGCCAGGGAGACCAAGGAGTTGCTAAGAAACGGATAGCGCCCTTCAATAGAATTTTTCATGAGCATCGAGTCACCGTGATCGCCGAGCAGATGGCCCGACAATTGAACGTATACGTCCGCGATGGAGCGTAGCTGCATCGGAGAGAGTCGCTTCACCTCGTCCTCCGTGAATGGGATGAGCCTGGATCGCCAGAACTCATTCCCATTGAGCGCCTCCTGGGCTCTCGGCGTAAGATACGTGTCACGCCGATGACTCAGCTTCCGCCAGTTAACCTCCCAGCTGAAGTCTGCCCTGCCCCATGCCTGCTCGTTCTCCGCTCGTGAACTGCGATTGGAGCGGGTCGCACTGTCGAAGGCATAGGAGTCGTAACCGAAGAACAGTTCATCCGCACCCTCACCGGATACAACTCCTTTGATCCCGGAGGAGCGGGCAGCACCCGCTAGCATCATGGCAGCAACGTTGTATGTTTCTCGCTGTGGATAGCAGCAGTGTCGGACCATATCCTCGAACCGCGACGCAATGTCGGTCCGACGGCAGAGGATCTGTTCGTGTTTGCTCGCGACGGTCTGTGCCACTTCACGCTGAAAATGCCCCTCGTCCAGTCCTGGATCGTCGAAGACGATTGAGAAAGTACGAACGGGCTGATCGGTGAGATCTGCTGCTTCCATCAGAATTGCAGTGGAATCGAACCCACCACTCAGGTAGGCGCCAATCTCAACCTCGGCCTCCAGGCGGTCGCGGACCGACTTTCGGAGATTTTCTCGAATCGTCTCAGCAGACACGAGTTCTGCCGGTGACGAGAATTCTCCGTACCGCCAGTAGCGCAATGTTTCCTGGTTGTTGGCAGTGAACTTGACGGCGCACCCGGGGGGAACGGCCTGGACCTCCTTCACGAGAGTACGTGGCGCGACGATGTTACCCATCGCAAGGTACTGGTCAACCGCACCAATATCCACCTTCCAGGGGCGATCGACGCACTGCACCAGAGGCTTGATCTCAGAGCTGAAGTGAACGCCAGAATTGGTCACGGTGTAGTACATCGGACAGATACCGAACCGGTCTCTGGCCAGGAAGAGTGACTTCTCGGCACGGTCGAGGACCACAGTGGCAAACTGCCCGTCGACTAGACGGAGACCTTCTATGCCGTACTGCGCGATGAGTTCCGGAACTACGGATACGTCAACGCCGTTCCCATAACGGGCAGAGCCTACTTTTTCGCGAAGATCTCGGGCATTGAACACCTCGCCATTGGTCATCGCTACATAGCGACCGCTACGATCCTCCGCAGGCTGCCAACCATCGACCAGTCCAGTGAAGCCCAGTCGGCCAAGCTTGATGGAGACCGTCTCCGTATTCAGAGAGTAGGTCTCGTCGGGACCGCGGTGGACAAGCCGGGAATGCATGGCAGCGGGAACGCTGCGATCAATCCCACCGTTCAGGGAAAAGGTCCCGCACACTCCACACATCGTCCTCACACACCCCGGCCACGTAGATCATCGACAAGGGCCTTCAAACTCTCAGCCCGAAGTACGTCTCGGACGCCGGCGCCCACCCAGCCGAGTTCCTTCAGCTTGTTGACCAAGATCACAGTGGATGCCGAATCGCCGCCCAGGTCGAAGAAGTTGTCGTCGACGTCGGCATCGCCGACCCCGGTGAGCCGACGCACCAGGGCAAGGATCTGCTCCTCCGGTGTGACGTTCTCACTTGAGTCCTCTTCGGGTTGGCGCCTCGCCCTGAGGGCGTCTCGATCGACCTTGCCGTTTCGCGTATAGGGCATCGCCTCGACCTGGTGGATCAGGGAGGGGATCTTGTAGGAGTCGAGGGCCGTCTCGAGATGTGTCCGCAGGGCACGAGCGGTGACTGCACCCTGGTAGTAGCAGACCAGGGCATCAGCAACAGAGTCGTCGGTGTCCGCATACGTCTCGGCGGTTACCACCGCTTCCATGACGCCTTCGAGTCGACAGGCTGCACTCTCGATCTCGCCTGGATCGAGGCGAAAACCGCGGACCTTCAGCTGCCGGTCCAACCGTTCGACGAAGAACAGCTGTCCGTCGCGCTGCTCGACTATGTCGCCGGTTCGATAAAATCGGTGTGATTCGTCGTCCTCGAAAGGATGCAAACCCTGCGGTGTCAGATAACCAATGGCGACACTTTCGCCGGTGATAGCCAGCTCACCGCGTGAGGACGGTGCTTCGTTGGTATCTTCCCCCGCCGTTGTGGACAACGGGAGGATCTTGTATTCGCAGTCTCCCACCACTGCACCGAGCGGTACGTAATCGGTGAAGTCATCTGGAGTCAACGGGGGGCTGAGGAAGTTGCAAACGGTGCTTTCCGTGGTTCCGTATGCATTGTGGAAAGCCGCTATGGGCGACCACTTCTGAACCACTGCGGGTCTACATGCCCCGCCACCGTTGATGACGTGCTGGAGGCTCATCGCATTCGTCGGATCGGTGGTCGTAAGTGCGAACGGCGTCGTTTTCAGGTGGGTAATGCCAAATTTCTCCAGCGTAGATTGCAGCACGGTTCCCGGAATGAGCTGTTCCTCACCGGTGATCACCAGGCACGCGCCCGCGGTCAGAGTCCAGAGGATTTCCGTAATACATCCGTCGAAGGTTAGACGGGCGAATTGCAGCGTGCGACTCTGTGTGACCAGTTCCAGGGAGCGCACATGGTCTCCCACCATGCGTGCCAGCGGTTCCGCCCTGACCAGCACACATTTAGGCTCACCCGTCGAACCCGAGGTGTGGATGGCATACCCAATACTGCCCTGGTACGGCGCGAGGTCTGCTGCAATGTCTCGGCGACGCTTCGCATCGTCGCACCAGTCGACCGGTGGACCGGCCAGCACAGGAAGGGGTGACGATGCGGCAGTCTTGGCAATCCTCTTGACTCCGAGCAACGACACCTTGTCCGAATTCGAAGACGCGCTGTCGCGGGTATCCATGAACACGAAGGGACGTCTGGCCCGTAGGGCACCGGCCAAGGCCACAATTGAGCTCGCGGCACGGTTCGCCTCAATTCCGATGAACTCCCCGGGTTCGGTCCGTCTTTTAAGCTCCTCCGCGAACTCGCGAACGTTTGCACCAAATTCTTGGTAGGACAACACTCCATGTACTGTCTCGATCGCGCTACATTCCGGATTTTCTTGGCAGACGCGTTCGATCGCCTCGGTAACCGGCACCTGATGCACAGTTTCTCAGCCCTTCACTGTGTGTGAGAGGACGCCAATGCCCTCGACGACTGAGACGATGGAGTCGCCGGGATTGATCACTGCGGCCCCTGGGGTTCCGGTACAGATGACTGTGCCAGGTGAAAATGTGCGCCCTGCCGTAAAATACTCGACCAGGAATCCGAGATCGTACTTCATGTCAGCCAAAGGGGCGGAGGCCACGGTTTCGCCATTAAGAATGGTTGAGACCTGAATCGACTGGAGTTTCGCATCATCGAACTCGCCAAGGCTGACGATCTGAGGGCCGACGCTGCAGAACGTATCGAAGCCCTTGGCCCAAGGAATATATCGAGGGTTCTCGCGTATGACGTCTTCGGCGGTCAGATCGAGGACCGAGGTGACGCCCGCCACAACAGACCGCCACTCGTCACGCGGTACGTTTTTACATTCCGTACCGATGACTAGGCCAAGTTCCGCTTCCGCGGTCACCCTCTTACTTTGGGTCGGCAGCTCGATCTCCTGACCGTTGCCGATGAGACAGCTACTCGGCCGCAGGTATGAACCGGGCCCAGAGGATGGCTGCCGAGTATTCAAGTCCTCGGAGTGACCTTTGTAGTTCAAGCCGGCGCCCCAGACGTCTCCAGTATCGACAACGGTCGCGGCTTGGTCCAGGTGGATGTCGGCGTATTCAACGTCCTGTAGCGAGCCGAGTAATGCTGACAGCTCACTGAGGCGGGTCGGATCCAGCAGGTCACCCAAACGCGTCGGAGTTGCATAACCTTCGATTCCGGACAGCGAGATCCAGCTGTCGCCGTGGCTCGCGAAAATCTCATAGCCGTTACCAGTTTTGAATCTCGCCAACCGCATTGATTCTCCCATTTTTCGCTTGGTCGGAGGATGTTAGGCAGCTGCAATCTTTCGAGAGAGATCGCGTGCCGCAGCGCGGATATCGTCCTGGTTCGTGTTCCCTGCGGTCTGATTGACCGCAGCTTCCATCAGTGAAGCCGGGTCCACGGCGAACTCGTCGCATAGTTGCTCGACAAGTGGAAAGAATCCGGAATGTATCCCGATGACCCCACCGAGGACCTGCATGTTTCGGTCCTCAGGAAGGAGTTTCAAATTGGTCCGGCAAAAGTCTGCATGCTTCGCCAGCGCTTTGTAGTCGAACTTGTCCTCACCGAGGGAACTGATTATCCCGGCCAGGGACTCAGTCTCAGCGTTACCTGCGCCGCGGCCGATGCCGTCGAGCGTTCCATCAGCGATTCTTGCGCCTGCCTCGAAGGCCGCGAGGCTGTTCGCATTCGCCAACCCAAGATTGTCGTGGCCATGGAAACCAACGACCGGAAAGGATTCCCTTGCGACGGTCACATAGCGATAGACGTCACTGGGAAGCATGGATCCGTACGAGTCCACCACGTACAGGCCGGCGATCTCCGAGGTGACGTCTGCCAGCAGACCCGGTAGCTCCTCAGCTGGCGTGTCACTCGTTTTCATGAGGTTGAGGTAAACCGCACCACACGTTCCGGTGGCAGTTTCAATGTAGTTAACGTATTCCGGCACCCGCTCGGGCTCCATGCCGATACGTATGAACGACATGCCTTCGTCGCTGAGTCTGGCGAGGGTAGAGAGCCGACTAAATTGTGGTTGCGCGAACATACCCCAAGAAGTGGCCGACAGCTCCGACTGTGCGATCTCGCACCAACGTCCAAGATCAATATTGCTGGGCTTGATGCCGGTGCGCTCAGCCTCGAAACCTAGACCGTGCCCGATTTCAACCATACTGATCGGCGTCTCGTTAAGTCGGCCGAGGAGTTCGATGACGAAATTCTCATCGAGTTGAAAATCAACGGCATAGGAACCATCGCGCAATGTCGCATCAAGGAGTTCGACCTCCTGTGGATTGAACTGCAGGCCATGTACTGCAGACATATCTACCCTCCGAGGGGGTGTCTCGGTCATCGCCGGTAGACCTGACGGACGTGCCGGGGAATGGGTTCAACGAGGGGGCGGATATGTGATGTGTATCACTCGCCAGTATTGGATGCCCTTTTCAGCCAGCGCATGGCGCGACTAACCTCGATCGTTCATGAGGGTCCGTCGGTTTGGGTGGCGGACCCTTTGTGGTTTGTCTGGCGGGGGTTTCGGGTTTCGGGCAGGCGGATGGCCCGGCAGCGCGCAACCGGTTCCCCCGGACCCGTCCGGGCCGTGGTCGTCCTGCTTCTCGGAGTGCGCGAGGACGAGCACCCCGTCGATGTCCACGATCACCGAGCCGTCGACGGCCGGACGGCTCGCACCGGCCAACTCGCGGACCCGTTCCCGCACTTCGGCCCGTGCCGCCCGGATCGCGGCCAAGGACCCCGACCAGGCGGGAGACGGTCGGAACAGCCCGCTCCGTGAAAGCGCGAGGCTAAGGCACAGTGAGAGCGCCAGGAGTTGTGGAAGGAGTGGCTCGGCTCGCTCCGGGGCGAGCACGGTCTCGTTTTCACGCGGGACGGATACATACTGCGAGCGAGGACGGGATCACACCCGGCGGGCCGCAGGACCCCGGCGACGCGTTGGCCACGGAAGCGGCCCGTAGTCCGCGTCTTGCCTGGTCAGAAGGGCAAGGAGAGGACGACCGGGGCCGCCACCCCCCACAGGAGAGGCCCCGGTCGCCGTCCGGTGGGGACGCTCTGCGGCCCCATACTCATGTCAGCGTCGGGAGAGCGTTTTCTGTCACACCGGGGTGGGGCGACCGGTTGTTGTCGGCTGGACAAATTATGGACTTGGACATCCGAGAGGCCGTAGCGTGCAGGAGCGCGTGGGGGCGTGCGGCAGTGACCAGCTGCGATTCAGGACAGGTTGAGTGGAGTGCTGGGGGACGACGCGGAGCTCACCGCCGCGGTGCTCGCGGCACAGGACGGGAACGAGGCTGCGTTCCGGACTGTGTACCGCGCCGTGCACCCGCGGTTGTTGGCGTATATACGAACGCTCGTCGGCGAGCCTGATGCCGAGGACGTGGCTTCTGAGGCCTGGCTCCAGATTGCCCGCGACCTCGAACGCTTCAGCGGCGACGCCGACCGCTTCCGTGGCTGGACCGCGCGGATAGCCCGTAACCGCGCCCTGGACCACATACGGATGCGCGGCAGGCGCCCGGCCACCGGCAGTGACGAGACGGAGCTGGCCGGGAAGGCCGCCGATTCGGACACCGCCGACGAGGCGATGGAGGCCCTGTCCACCAGCACGACGATGGCGTTGATCGCGCAACTGCCCCAGGACCAGGCGGAGGCCGTCGTGCTGCGCGTCGTGGTAGGGCTCGATGCGAAGAGCGCGGCGCGGACTCTGGGCAAGCGGCCCGGCGCCGTGCGGACGGCGGCGCACCGGGGGCTCAAGCGGCTGGCCGAGCTGCTCGGTGCCGAAGACCAGGAACGCCCGGAGGGCCGGGAGGACCGGGACGGCGCCGGCCTCGCCGCGCGCGGTGGCCCGGTGAACGGCCTGGGATCCGTACCGCCACAGCGCGCCCGTCACCAGGGCGCTCCCGAGCCGGCCGGTGTGACGCATTCGCCGCCGGGGACGCAGAAGGACATGTGATGGCGCACGAGCGTGAGACGTGGCTCGACCACGGTGTCGCGGAGCTTCTGCTGCGCGGACGGCCGGTCGAGACCGCCGACGCACACGCCCAGGCGCAGGCCGACCGGCTCGCCAGGGTTCTTGAGGACGCGTCGCGCGTCGCGGGCGCGGACGCGGAAGCGGGTGCGCGTACGGCAGAGCCTTCGGCCGAACTGCCCGGCGAGGCCGCCGCCCTCGCCGCGTTCCGGCAGGCCGTCGGGACGGTGGGACGACCTGCCCGCACGGACGCGCGAGCCGCCGGGATCGGGACCGTACGCCTCGATCCTGAGTCCGGTGGGGCACGACTGCCGAGCTTCGGACGCCCGCTGCGGCTGGGCCTGGCCGCCGCCATGGCCGGATGTGCGCTGAGCGGTGTGGCGGCCGGAGCCGGCTACCTGTACGCGCCGTCGGCGGGGGAGAGCCCGCC
The DNA here is from genome assembly GCF_044458565.1 of Streptomyces sp. NPDC050433. NCBI lineage: Bacteria > Bacillati > Actinomycetota > Actinomycetes > Kitasatosporales > Streptomycetaceae > Streptomyces > Streptomyces sp. NPDC050433. The sequence goes on from NZ_JBITIB010000001.1 coordinate 286,482, forward strand.
ACGGCCCGCCAACTCGGTCTCGGACGCCGTGACACCGGAGCCGCTGGTGTCCGAAACGCCGAGCAACAGCCTCAACTCTCCGCCCCTCCCCTCCGACACGGCGGGCGACGACGGTACGGACTTGGTCTCGCCCGGTGCCTCCGGTTCCGACGCGGGCGCGTCCGGCGGTGCGACGGACAAGGGGAAGGGTGGCAAGGACCAGTCCGCGGGCGACGGCTGGAAGGACGGCGACGGCGAGAAGTGGTACGCCAAGCTCGTCCAGGCCTGCCACGAATACCGGAACGGCACGATCGCCGACAGCAAGAAGAAGCTGCTGGAGGACGCGGCCAAGGGGCCGGAGGGCGTGAGCCGCTTCTGTGGCCAGTTGCTGAACGAGGACCGGGGCGGGGACGGTCATTACGAGGGCGGCCACGGTGAGGGTGGTGACGGTGGTGGCGATGACGACGGCACTGGCGGCGCCGGTGGCGAAGGTCCGCAGCACGGCGGTCCCGCCGAGGGCGGTACGGACGGCGGTACGGACGGTGGATCCGGCGGCGGCACGGGTGGCGGGTCCGCAGGGCCGCCGAGCGAGTGGCCGGGCGACGGCGACACGATCGAGATGACCCCGCCGGACACCGACGAGGCGTCCACGCCGCCCCCACTCCCGGCGACGCCGGACTCCAGCCCGAGCCCCACTCCCACGCCCAGCGCCACCCCGGCCCCCAGCCCCTCCGCGTCATAGGCGCCCGCGCCGACAGGCGATTTTCGGCCAGGATCGGCGTCCAGGATCCACGTGTGACGTTTTTTCGCGCTGTGGCGCAGTTAAGAGTGAGCCGACTGGTCATCGGCCGCGTTTGAGCCGGGGTTCCCCCCGTACCTTCGGCTCGACGCAACATTGGCGCGGGCGGGATACGTTCCCCCGGTTCCGCCCGCGCCTCTCAACTCCCGTGCCTAGCGACTCCCCGCGCGCGTCAGCGCTACCAGTAGACGACGACCTTGTCGCCCGTCCGCACCTGGTCGAACAGCGACGCGATCTTCTTCTTGTCCCGTACGTTGACGCAGCCGTGCGACGCGCCGCTGTAGCCATTCGCCGCGAAGTCCGCCGAGTAGTGCACCGCCTGGCCGCCGCTGAAGAACATCGCGTACGGCATCGGGGTGTCGTAAAGCGTCGAGACATGGTTCCGGGACTTCCAGCCCACCTTGAACGTGCCCTCGCGGGTGGGGGTGTACTGCGAGCCGAACCGGACGTCCATAGTCGACATCACCTTGCCGTCGATCATCCAGGACAGCGACCGGCTGGTCTTGCTGATGCACATCACCCGGCCCGTCATACAGCGCGGATCCGGCTTCGGCGCCGGCTTCTCGACCGCCGGCGGGCGCAGTTGGGCGGCGGTCGGCTTCTTCGTCATCCCCAGCAGCCTCTGCCAGGTGATGACGTCGGTCGTGCCGGTCTGCGGCAGCCCGCGCTTGGCCTGGAACGACGAGACGGCCGCGGCCGTGACCGAGCCGTAGTAGCCGGTGGGCGCGCGGTTGAAGTGGGCGATCTGCCGCAGCCTGGCCTGGAGTTCACGTACCTGGTCGCCCTGGTCGCCGCTCGCCAGCACCGTCTTCGGTTTCGGCTTCGGCGGTGCGGGCTTCTCGCTCGCGCTCTTCGACGGCTTCTCCGACGGCTTGGCCGGCGGCTTCGACGCGGCGGCGGCCGGTTTCGCCGAGGGGCTGCTCGACGCGGGCCCCGCCGGATCGATCCGTGAGCCGCTGCCGCTGCCCGGCTTGTCGGCACCCTCCGGATCGGTCGCCACCTGCGCCGAACAGCCGGCGGTGACGGCGAGCACGACACCGGCGGCGAGCGCGACGCGGAGTGTGAGCGTGGCCGTACGCGGCTGTCGCGTTCCCGTCCGCGTCCGGGTACCGGGCCGCGTTGATGATCTGGGCAACTTCGTCCCCCTGTCTGCCACTGAGCTGTCCGATGGCGAGTATCCGATGGCGAGCATTGGTGAGCCGTTGGTACCGGCATGTATCTCCTGAGACAGCTGAGGACCCGTTCCGGTTGCCCGGACGACCCCCTCTTAGCGTAAAACCTTGGCCGAGGCCGAATTCCACCCGGAGGCTCCGCGAAAGGAAAGCGCGTCTCGACCGGAGAGCCTTCCCGACGGACACCGTCGCGCGCAACCACGCAAAACCGGAAACCGGAAACCGTGGGGAAGCCGGCCCGACACCCTCGAACGCTCATATCGCCACGACACCAGCGCCCGCATGATGGAGGAACAGACAACACAACACAACGCACACCACAAACCCGCGCGAGCGACGGAGGCGGAGCGGATGGCGCACGAGCCCGTTGACCAGGGAACGACGAACCGGCGGACGGAGAGCGGTGTCCCCATCGAGCCGGTCTACGGCCCCGACGCGCTGGCCGGCTGGGACCCGGCCCAGCGGCTCGGCGAGCCGGGCTCGTACCCGTACACCCGAGGGGTCTACCCGTCGATGTACACCGGCCGGCCGTGGACCGTGCGCCAGTACGCGGGCTTCGGCACGGCCGTCGAGTCCAACGCCCGCTACCGGCAGCTGATCGACCATGGCACGACCGGGCTCTCCGTCGCGTTCGACCTGCCGACCCAGATGGGCCACGACAGCGACGCGCCGATCGCGAGCGGCGAGGTCGGCAAGGTCGGGGTCGCCATCGACTCGATCGACGACATGCGGATCCTCTTCGACGGGATCCCGCTGGACCAGGTCTCCACGTCGATGACCATCAATGCACCCGCCGCGCTCCTGCTGCTGCTCTATCAACTGGTCGCCGAGGAGCAGGGCGTACCGGCCACCGCGCTCACGGGCACGGTGCAGAACGACGTACTGAAGGAGTACATCGCCCGCGGTACCTACATTTTCCCGCCCAAACCATCACTGCGGCTGATCGCGGACATTTTCGAGTACTGCCGGACGGAGATTCCCCGGTGGAACACGATCTCGATCTCCGGCTATCACATGGCGGAGGCGGGAGCGACGCCCGCGCAGGAGATCGCGTTCACGCTGGCGGACGGCATCGAATACGTCCGTACGGCGATCTCCGCGGGAATGGACGTGGACGACTTCGCGCCTCGGCTCTCCTTCTTCTTCGTCGCGCGTACGACGATTCTCGAAGAAGTGGCCAAATTCCGTGCCGCGCGCCGCATTTGGGCCACCGTCATGCGCGAGGAATTCGGCGCGCGGAATCCCAAGTCCCTGATGCTGCGCTTCCACACCCAGACGGCGGGTGTGCAACTCACCGCGCAGCAGCCCGAGGTGAACCTGGTCCGGGTCGCGGTGCAGGGGCTGGCCGCGGTCCTCGGCGGTACGCAGTCGCTGCACACGAACTCCTTCGACGAGGCGATCGCACTCCCGACGGACAAGTCGGCGCGCCTGGCGCTGCGTACGCAGCAGGTACTCGCGTACGAGACCGATGTCACCGCGACCGTCGACCCGTTCGCCGGTTCGTACGCCGTCGAGAAGATGACGGACGACCTGGAGGAGGCGGCGCGGGCGCTGATGACCCGCGTCGAGGACCTGGGCGGCGCGGTCGAGGCCATCGAACGCGGCTTCCAGAAGGGCGAGATCGAGCGCAGCGCGTACGCCGTGGCGCGCGAGACGGACGGCGGGGAGCGGGTGGTCGTCGGCGTCAACCGCTACCGGCTGGACGAGGAGGAGCCGTACGAGCCGCTGCGTGTCGATCCGGCGATCGAGGCCGAACAGGCGGCGCGGCTGGCGACGTTGCGCGCGGAGCGCGACCAGGGCGAGGTGGACGCGGCGCTGGAGGAGTTGCGGGTGGCGGCGACGGGGAGCACGAGCAACGTGCTGTATCCGATGAAGCGGGCGCTCAAGGCGCGGGCGACGGTGGGGGAGGTGTGCGACGCGCTACGGGAGGTGTGGGGTGCGTATGTGCCCCACGAGACGTTCTGAGGCGTCTCGGGCCCGCCGCGCCCGCCGGCTCATGGCTCTGTCCGAGGGGCGAAATGGCCTGGTTGCCCCTCTCCGGCGCGTGCCATACTCCGCCGCATGCTGGGTGCCACGGATCTGCCGACCTACCTCGTCGGCGTCATAATGATCATTCTGCTGCCGGGCTCGAACTCGATCTACGTGCTCTCGCTGGCCGCCCGACGCGGCGTACGCGCGGGCTACCGGGGCGCCGCCGGTGTCTTCTGCGGTGACACGGTGCTGATGGTGCTGTCGGCGGCGGGTGTCGCCTCGCTGCTCAAGGCCAACGAACTGGCCTTCTCCGTCGTGAAGTACGCGGGCGCCGGCTATCTGACGTATCTGGCCGTCGGCATGCTGCGCGCGGCCTGGGCGATGTGGCGTACGCGGCACGAGAGCGCGCCGGACGACGAGCCGGTGACAGCGCCCGCCTCCGCCTCCGCCTCCGCCCCCGCCTCCGCCGGCCCGGCCGAGGACGAGCGGCCGTTCCGCCGCGCCTTCGTGATCTGCCTCTTCAACCCGAAGGCGATCCTCTTCTTCATCTCCTTCTTCGTGCAGTTCGTGGACCCTGCCTACGCCTATCCCGCGCTGTCGTTCCTGGTGCTCGGCGTGATAGCGCAGGCGGTCAGCCTCCTCTACCTCACGACGCTGATATTCGGCGGCACGTGGCTCTCCACCGCCTTCCGCCGCCGCAAGCGGCTCTCGGCCGCGGCGACTTCGGCGATCGGCGCGCTGTTCCTGGGCTTCGCGGCGAAGCTGTCGCTGAGCGGGGCGTAGCCGCCGCGGCTGCGGTCGGCACTGCGGCACTGCGGCAGTGCGGGATCAGACCAGCTCGGGACGCTGCCACGGCTCGCCGAGCACGTGGTGTGCCAGGAAGCTCAGCACCGTGCCGTACCACAGGCGGATGTTGTTCGGTTTGACGACCCAGTGCCCCTCGTCGGGGAAGTACAGGAACTTCGCAGGGACCTCGAACCGCGCCAAGGCGTTCCAGAGCGCCAAGGCCTCGCCGATCGGTACCCGGTAGTCCTTGTCGCCGTGGATCACCAGCATCGGCGTGGTGATCTCCGCGGCCCCCAGATGCGGGGACTCGCGCTCGTACCGCTCGGTGCGCACCAGCGGGTCGCCCTGCCGCCGCATCCAGTAGGCGGGGAAGTCGGTGACCCCCGCGAAGCTGTACATGTTCCACAGGCTCGCGTGAGCGACGACGGCCTTGAAACGGTCGGTGTGGGTGGCGATCCAGTTGGCCATGTAACCGCCGTACGAGCCGCCCATCATCGCCGTACGCTCATCGTCCAGGTCGTCCCGCAGCAGCGCGGTGTCGGTCAGTGCCATCAGGTCCTGGTACGGCGCGCCGCCCCAGTGCGCCCAGCCGCGCTCGTGCATCCGTTGCCCGTATCCGGTGGACAGCGCCGGGTCCGGCAGCAGAACCGCGTAACCGGCCGCCGCGGCCACCCACGGGTTCCACCGCCAGTGCCAGGCGTTCCAGCTGGTCTGCGGGCCGCCGTGCACCCACAGCAACAGGGGCGCGGGGGCGGTGGCTTCGGCGCCGCGCGGCATCACCAGCCAGGCGCGCAGCGCGGTCCCGTCCTCGGCGGTGGTGTGCACCTCGGTGAGGCTGCCGGGCAACGCGGCCACCTGTCCGGGGCACGGCAGCGGCACCGGCCGCTGGTCGGGTGCCCCGGCGTCCAGGCGTACGGGAGTCGGCGGGCTGTCCACGGCCGAGCGCAACGCGTACAGGGCCCGGCCGTCCCGGCCCACGACCACGTCGGAGTACGCGCCGGATGCGGTGAGCCCGACCAACTCGCCGCTGCCGGTGGAGAGCCGGAAGACCGGCGCGTGCCCGCCTTGGTCGGCGGTGAAGTAGACCACCGGCGAGCCGTCCTCGCCGGGCACCGGGGAGACGACCGGGGCGCCCGGCCACAGGTCGAAATCGGGCAGCAGATCGCGTCCGGGGTCCTGGTCGTCGGTGGCGCCCACCAGCCACAGCGTGACGTCTCCGGGAGACTCCCAAGTGATCCGCCGCTCGCGGGTGCAGACCAGAGACCGGCCGTCCGGGGTGAAGGCGGGAGCGGCGAACTCGGCGTCGGGGGACTCCAGTACGCGCAGCCGCTCGCCCGTGGCGGCGTCCGCCACCACGATGGCGGAGCGGATCTCGTCGGGGAGCGTACCGACCGCCGCTCCGTACGCGATCAGCGAGCCGTCGGGGGAGAGCGCGATCCCCCGATAGGCGTCGATCCGGCGCTCCCCGCAGTCCACCACCGCGGGCTGCTCCGCGGTGGGGTCCGGGACGGTGAACACCCGCGGGATGCCGGGACCGAGGTCGTGGTCCCACCTCCGTACCGGCGTCGACTCATGAAGGATCGCCGACACCTTGGCCTTCTGCCGGGCCTCGCGGAGCCGCGCGTCCTGCTCGGCGTCCGATGCTCCGGGCAGCCGGGAGGCCGCCAGGGCGATCCGCGACGCCTCGGCGGCGGTCGCGTACTCGTCGATCCCGCCGGGCCGGGCCAGCACCTGCGCCGCCTCGCCGCCGCCCGCGGGCAGGCTCCAGAGTGCCGCTTCCCGCTTGTCGTCCTCGGACTCACCGGGATCGGCGACCGGGCGGGAGGAGAGGAAGAGGAGGGTCCCGTCGGGCTGGAACGCGAGGGCGGACTCACCGCGGGCGGAGCGGGTGAGACGCCGCGCGGGACGTTCCCCGGACGGGTCGACGTCCCACAGGGCGCCGACGAACCGGGTGCCGTCGCTGGAGAGTTCCTGAACAACTGTCACCAGACGTGTTCCGTCCGGCGACAGGGCCAACGAGGAGACGCGGGGCAGCGCGACGAACGCCGCCAGGTCGTGGAAGGCAGTGGATTCAGGCATGGGGATCATCCTGGGCCTCGGCACGGGAGCGCACCAGTCCTTTCCCAGGCGCGCCGAACGGCGTGTCCAGTGGCGGAGTTTCGCCGCCCTTCGCGCCGCCCGGTCGCGTCCTCATCGACCGTCCTCAACCACTCACACGAGCGACCGGGCGGGGACCGGCAGCACGGCGCGGGCCTGTGCCATCAGTTCGGGGTTGGTCAAGGTGATCCGGCCGATGTGCAGTTGGTCGTGTCCGTACATCGTCTTGAACAGCTGGATGTGGGCGTCGGCTTCCAGCGACCATGCGGCGTCGGCCAGTTCGACGGCGCCGGGCTTGCGGATGAGGCGACCGCTCCAGCCGACGCACATGAGCCAGCAGGCCTCGGCGAAGCCGGCTCCGCCGGCGGAGCCGTACTGGCGCGTGGGCTGGTGTCGTGCGGCGATGTCCATCAGGGGCATGTCGGGGATGTCGGGGATCGGGACGTAGGCGACGATCGCGGTGTCTCCGAATGCGCCGCTGGTGGTGTAGGTGAGGACGCCGTACCGGTCTGGCCAGGTATGCAGCAGCGGCAGCACGGTGACCCGTCCGGATCCGGTCACGATTCTCGGCAAGGTCTCTGTATCCCTTCGTGACGGACGGTCCGCCCCGGTCTGGCAGGGCGGACCATCCGTGTGCCGTTACCTGTGGTTGTCGCCGCAGCCACTGCTCGGGTTGGAGCCGCCGCCGTCGCCGTCCTCGATGTCGGTGTTGTCCTCGCCGCCTCGGACGATTGCCCAGCGCTGTACCGTCGGGGTCATGTGCCGTGCCCTTCTCTCGATGGGTGGTGCATGGCCCCGTCCCGGGCGCTGTCCTGCCAGGGAATGAGCGAGCGGGGCGGGGATCAGTGGGAGCGCGTAGAGCCCGGCCGGCGAACGGGGGTGAACACCGACCGGGACTCCGTCCAGCCCGCCGTCAGCAGGGTCACTACGCACACCCCGGCTTGCAGGCACGTGGGAACCAGCGGGCCTTGACGCCGTGCGCGACCAGGCCGGCGGACAGGACGCGCTCCTCGTCGGCGGTCAGAGCCAGGGGCTCCAGAAGGGACACGGGCCAGCCCTCGCCCCGGCGGTAGGGCACGGAGGCAGGCTCAGCAGTGGTGGTGGGGCTGGTCGCGGTAGTCATGCACCGGACGGTACGGCCGACTGTTTCTCAGAAACTCGCGTGTTTCTCGATGTTTCTCACGCGATGGTCGGTGTTGCCGGGTGTTGCTCAAACGGGAGTCAAAGTGGCCCGTGCGCGGGCGATTATCCGGTGCGCGTCCCGCCCGGTGACGGCGCCGACGGCGAGTGCGTCCCAGACCTTCCGGTACAAAACGATGTCTTCCGGGGAGTCGAGCCACATCTCGGCGTGCCACGACTCGGCGATGACCAGTCGGTCATCGTGGATCCAGAAGTCATCGCCTGCCGCGATCCGCACGTCCGCACCGAGCGGGATGACGCCGAGTTCCACGGTGGACAGCCCGTTGACGGACATAAGCCGGTCCAACTGGTCGGCAAGGACCATGGGCGGGCAGATACGAACGTGCAGCGCGGACTCCCACAGCAGCACCTTGTACCGCTTCTCACGGGCGTACAGGCCCTCCTGACGCCTCATCCTGGACGCCACACCGTCTTCTACGTCCCGTACGGCGCCGTGCAGCTCGGCGTAGTTGGACAGCACGGCGCGCGCGTACTCCGGAGTCTGGAAGATCCCGGGGACGACGGATGCGGAGATGCCTCGGAGCACCGTGGTCCGTTCGTGCTGGGCGCCGAGTGCGTCCTGGACCGCGCGGTGTCCGCCGGCGAGTTGCCGACGCCAGGAACGGTACGTCGATTCGAGACCGGCGAGGCGGCCCTTCAGCTCGACGGCTGTCTCCGGCCGACCGACGCCGATCGCCCATGCGTCCAGGTCTGCCACCGCCGCGGTCTGCTTGCCATTCTCCAGCTTGCTTACCTTCGACGGCGCCCAACCGCACGTTGCGGCGAGCCCGCGTACCGTGAGCCCTGCCTCGGTGCGCAGCTCGCGCAGCCGCGCACCGAGGGCGACCCTGGCCTGCTGGTAGTCAGTGCTCACATAGGGGAACGTACCCGCGCGGCGAACTCCTCGTACCTGGTGGCGTGATGCCATGCGGCGTCTCGGGCCTGGCAGGCCCGTACGACGTCCTCGGGGTCGGTGCTCAACTCCATGCGACGTTCGGCGTCTTCCCAGTTGAAGCGAGCCAGGACTCGGGAGTCGAACAGCCAGAAGTCGACGGTCGGCAGGCTGAGCGATTCGGCCTCACTCCTGGGTATGTACCGGATGTCCTCGCCTGCGGCCAGGTTGTCGGGTGTCGTGGCCAGGAGGTACCGCTGCCCGTCGGTGGCGGGCTCGTCGACCAGGCGTACGCGCTCGATCCGTTTACCCGCGGCCGTCTGCTCGCGCGCGTTCATGAACCACGGGCCGTCATCTCGCGGCGGGTTGATCCCCGCGAGGAACCGCTGGTACTCCTCCGTGGCCTCGTCGGCGGCGTACGAGCGGCGAGTCTCCAGGCGCCACGCCGTGTGCTCGAAGCCGTCGCGGAAGAAGTCGAGGATCTGGTGTGCGGGGACCGCGTCCAACGTCACTCCTTCGGCGCGAAGTTCACGAGCAAGGCGCGGTCCACGACCACCAATGACTCCCCCTTCAGCGGGTTCGCCATCCGCGCCAAGACCCCGGGATCCGTGACCGTGTATCCCTGGACAAGAATTTCGCCCGTCTCTACGTCTTCGTACAGCGTCGGGCACTCACCGGATTTGCTGTTGGTGCCGAGCATCCGCAGTTCGCGGGTCATGGGCTTCCCCTCTCGGTGACGGGTCGATCTCGTTGACCGTGCCGTGACGGTAGCCGGACGATCGAGAAACACAACAGAGCATGACGAAGGCGCCCCTGCCCCCGGAGGGGAACACGGCGAAGTCTGCTCGGGGGTATTGACGACGGTCCGGATCGAACGGTGGCGGGTGGCCGGTGCTCACTCGGGAAGTGACAGCTCCGCCCAGACGGATTTTCCGGGCCCGTTACGGTCCTTGACCCCCCAGCTGTCCGCGAGCGCGGCGACGAGCGCGAGCCCTCTGCCGTCGGGCGCGTCCAGGTCCGGTTCGCGGGCCTCGGGCCAGTCGGGCGAGGCGTCGTGCACCTCGATCCGGAGCGTGTCGGACATCCGCACGTACCAGGTCTCGATCTCCCGCCCCGGCGAAACGCGGGCGTGCCGCCCTGCGTTGGTCAGCAGCTCGGACAGCACGAGCACGGCGGCCTCTTCGAGCGGAGCGAGCCCCCACCCGGCAAGCGCCTTCCGCAACTCCCAACGCGCGAGCCCGACGCAGCGCGGGTGCCGGCTCCAACGGAGTACCACCGAATCTCCGTGGCCGGAGTTCATCAGCATGGGAAAGCCTCCTCCAAGTTGCTCTCTGTGACGTTTCGCTTACAGAGTGGGGTGGTGGGCGCTACGGTGGAAGGGGTTCGATCTTGACAACGCGCAGTTCAAGGACAGGAGTTGATCGCGTGATGGAGCAACGGGTGCCTCGCAGTCCTCGGGAGAAGTACGGGGAGGAGCTGAAGCTGCGCCGTATCGCGGCGGGGATGACGCAGGAGGCGGTGGGGCGGGAGATGATGTGCTCGCCGACGCTGATCAGCCACTACGAGGCGGGGCGTCGGCTGCCGAGCCCGTCGGACGCGAAGCGGCTGGACAAGGTACTGGGGACGGACGGGTTCTTCGAGCGGTGGCTGGAAGACTTGGACTCGAAGTTCGCCCATCACTTCGCCGCTGCGGCGGAGTTGGAGAAGCAGGCGGCCGAGATCCGTCAGTACGGGCTGACACTCGTGCCCGGTCTCTTGCAGACCGACGACTACGCGCGGGCGTTGTTCCGCGCGTACGACCCGAACTACCGGACAGACGACATTGACCGGCGGGTGGTCAACCGCATGGAACGGGCTCAGATCCTTGAAGGGCCGTCAGGCCCCGTACTGTGGACGCTGCTGGACGAAGCGGTGCTCCGACGCCGAGTCGGAGGAGCGCTAGCCATGGCTGCGCAGTTGCGCAAGATCGCGGACATGGCAGAGGCGGGGCGTCTGCGGTTGCATGTACTGCCCTTTGGGGCTGGGGAGCACGCTCTGATGGAGAGCCTGCTCACCCTGATGAGCTTCAAGGATGCTGCACCCGTGGCGTACGTCGAGGGTCTGTACACCGGGAACTTGATGGACGATCCGGCCCTGGTGAGCAACTGCCGAACGGCCTACGATCTGGCGTTGGGCGATGCGTTGTCGCACGGGAAATCACTGGCCCTGGTGCGGGTCGTAGCGGAGGAACACGAAAATGGTGAGCAGTGAGCGCTTCACGGGGTGGCGTAAGTCGAGCTATAGCGGCGGCGGCAACGGCGAGTGCCTTGAGGTAGCCGACGGCCACCCCGTCGTTCCCGTCCGCGACTCCAAGTCCCCGCACGGCCCCGCACTTGTCTTCCCGACCGCCGGCTGGTCCTCGTTCGTTACGGCGGTCAAGACGGGGACGCTCCGCCGCTGATCGGCGGTGCGGGGCGTAGCGCGAGGTTAGAAGTCTCGTCCGTCCGCGACGAAGTTGTAGACCTCGTCCTCGAAGGAGCCGTGGAACTCGCCCATGGCATCGCTCAGGTCGACCTCGGTGTTCGCGTACGCCGTCCGCAACCGCCCCATCATGCCGTCGGACAGGTAGTGGTGACGCAGGTACAGGCGCTCCAGGTGGGTCAGCGGCTGGCCCGAGAGCAGACTTTCGGCGCCCTCGTCGGTGAGCGTTCCCAGGGCCAGGCTCAGTGAGCGCAGGCGGGCCACCACGGGAGCCGTCGCGATCGACTCGGCGATCTCGTCCTGGATCGCGCTGTTCTCCACGCCCAGGTGCCGCAGCGCGGGCAGTCGCTCGCCGCTGAGCATCGGCGCGAGATCGAACGCGTTGGCTGTGTCGTTCTCTCCGTCGTCGACGCCGAGCCACACATCCAGGTGTTCCAGCGCAGGCAGGTCGCTGGCCGCCACCGCCCGCGCGACGTCGGACGGCAGGCCGCAGGATTCGAACCGCAGGGTCCTGAGCGTGTCATGCCGGAAAGGGCTCAGCTCCCACTCCTGCTTTCCCCGGACCTCCAGACGCTCCAACAGCGGGAAGAGTTCGAGAACAGGTGTGAGGTCCGTCTGCCAGATGTTGTAGAAGTCCCCCACGTCGCCGAGGTACAGCGCCCGCAGCCGGGGGAATCGCTCGGCGGCCTCGATCAGGGGCGTCGCGGCGGGCGGGCCGTCGAAACCCGTGAAACCCATCACCAGGGCGGCCACTTGGGTCGTGTCGACGGTCTGTACGAAGTGCTCGAACAGCTCGGGGAACTCCGGCGCCCCCGAGAACGGCGCACTGAGATGCCAGGCCGACGCCTGGGGGGCCTTACGGGCGCCGGCTCTGTCCGGATCGAAATCCACCAGGGGTAGGCCGTGGAACTCCTTGGTGCGCTGATAACCGGGCATCGATGTGCGTCCTTCTGCCGTGAACTTCCCTGGACGCGGCACAAGTTACCGGCCGGGTCTGACAACGAGTTTTTCACGGCAGCGGACCGGGTGACTGATCCCGGATCGCCCCGGCTTGATGCCGGTGGATGGTTCACCCAGAAACGAAGAAGTGCCTTGCGACCTGCGATGATGGGGTTTTTCTAGGACCACATCAGGCACGATCGACAAGGCACTTCCGAAATGCAGTCTTCCCATGCCGCGGCGGCGGTCTCATCCGCGTTCGATGATCCGAACCTGATCGCGTACGGCGGGCTGGAGCCGGTGGTGCGGCTGGCCGAGCGGTGCGGTCTGCCCGCGCTGGTCGGGGAGACGGACCCTAGTACGGCTGAAGGGGTTGGACTATCCGTTGCGTGCTTCGAACTCGGTCGCCAGCGTCTGTTGGGTGGCCGCCCACGACGCCAGGAGCGCCAAATTGTCAGCGGTCGGTGTGCCCGCGGGTGCGGTGTAGACGTTGAGGTGCAGGCCGGGTTCGGCGGGCAGCTCCATGGATTCGACGTCCAAGTCGAGCTGGCCCACGATCGGATGGTGCACCCGCTTGCGGCCGGACCGGTGCAGCCGCACGTCCTGAGATGCCCACCGCTGCCGGAATAGCTCACTGCACGTTGACAGTTCGCCGACTAGGGCGATCAGTTCCTCGTCGTGCGGATTGCGGCCGGCTGCCATGCGCAGCTTCGCGGCCGCGTCACCGGCAACCTGGTCGTAGTCGACAAAGAAATCTCTGGCCGCCTCGGGGTTCAGATAGACGAACCGCGCTGTGTTCGCGGGCCGTCGCGGGTCGGCCAGCACCGGTGAATACAGCGCGCGAGCGAGTTGATTCATGGCGAGCACGTCATAACGGCCGTTACCGATCCAGGCCGGCGCATCGGAGATGGCGTCGAGCACCTGCTGCAGCGTCGAGCGCACCGCCACGGCAGGCCTGCGCCGGCGTGGGCTGCGGGGCGCCCTCGATTGGCGCGCGAGGTGGAACAGGTGGTCGCGCTCGGCTTCGTCGAGCTGCAAGGCAGAGGCCAACGCGTCGAGCACGCCGTCGGAGGCACCGGCGAGGCTGCCGCGCTCCATGCGCACGTAGTAGTCGACGGATACCCCCGCCAGGAGCGCTACCTCCTCGCGGCGCAGACCTTTGACCCGGCGGTTGCCGCCGTAAGCGGGCAGGCCCGCCTGCTCGGGTGCGATGCGGGCGCGACGTGAGCTGAGAAACTCCCGGATCTCGGTGCGTAGATCCATCGCGGTTATCTCCTCACCGTAAGCCCGTCCCGCACTCTAATGGATACCCGTTGCGGTCGTTGCGGTGCCGCCGTCCACCGGGATGATGGCGCCCGTGAGGTAGGACCCAGCCCGGCTGGCGAGAAACACGGCGGCACCCGCCATGTCGTCGTCGCGGCCGAGCCGGCGCAGAGGGGCCGCCGCCGCGATCGTGTCACCGATGGCATCGAGCGTGGAGTCCATCATCTGCGACGGGAACACTCCCGGTGCTACCGCGTTCACCGTGACGTGCTGTGGGCCCAGCTCCCTGGCAAGTACCCTGGTGAGTTGATGGAGTGCCGCTTTGCTGCTGGCGTACGAGTAGTTGGGCGACTCGGCGACGTGGATGGCGGCGATGCTGCCGATGTTGATGATCCGCGCGGGATCATCGGCGGTGCCCGCCTTACGAAGTGCCGGGAGCAGTGCCTGCACCAGCCAGAACGGCGACTTGAGGTTGAGGTCGAGCACTGCATCCCAGGCCTCGTCCGGGAACGTCTCCAGCGGCTCGCGCCGCATCGCTCCCGCGTTGTTGACAAGGATGTCCAGGCGTTCCGAATCGGCCTGGACAAGATCAGCGAGGCGCTGACACTCGTCGTGCCTGGACAGGTCGGCGGGGATTGCTCGCACGTCGCCGAATTCGGACAGTAGACGCTGTGCCTCCGCGCACGTGTCTGCGTTGCGTGAGCTGATGACGACGCGGGCGCCCGCCTGGAGAAGGCCGCGCGCTATCATCATCCCAATGCCTCTGGTGCCGCCAGTGACAAGGGCGTACTTTCCCCTCAGATCGAAAAGTTCTGTGTGAGTGGTGAACTGGTTGTCCGCCATTGGTCTCCGTCCCTTCTGTCGTAAAAGAATGCGCCGACACGGTCGCGTATTCGGGGCAGCTGAATTGAATGATGATGGTAAAGCTGCAGTGCGTTTCCATGGAGTGTTGTCGGCGCTTTCGACTCAACCAGGTTGACAGGCGTTTGGAACGTCGGGGAGACCCTGGTGATACAGGTACTGTCAGAACCCCCCTTCCCTGGTGCGCTGAGTCCGGATCGCCCCGGCTTGATGCCGGTGGATGGTTCACCCAGAAACGAAGAAGTGCCTTGCGACCTGCGATGATGGGGTTTTTCTAGGACCACATCAGGCACGATCGACAAGGCACTACCGAGATGCAGTCTTCCCATGCCGCGGCGGCGGTCTCATCCGCGTTCGATGATCCGAACCTGATCGCGTACGGCGGGCTGGAGCCGGTGGTGCGGCTGGCAGAGTGGTGCGGTCTGCTCAAGCTGGCCGGCGAGCACGTCCGGCTGCCCGCCTCGAAGGACGGCATGGCCGCGGGCGCCGACAGCATCGACGACATGGACCGGCTGCGGCACGGCGCGATGGGCCGCCTGTTCTCCGGAGTGAGGGCCCCGTCCACGCTGGGGTCGTTCCTGCGCTCCTTCACCCACGGGCATGTGAAGCAACTGCACGCCGTGGCCCGCCGGTTCCTGCACGAACTGGCCCGTCACACCCCGCTGCTGCCCGGCGCGGACCAGGCCGCCTACGTGGACATCGACGACACCATCCGCCGCACCCACGGCTACGCCAAACAGGGCGCCGGATACGGATACAGGGACCCTCGAAACTCCGCGCGCGGGGCGGCAGCGTTCGTCGCTGAGACCATCCGCACCCCACGCGCCTGCGGCGCCAGCGGCATGCTGGTGCTGCGGGCGGACTCCGCGTTCTACGGCGCCGACGTCATCAACGCCTGCCGGGCCCTGGGTGCCCGCTTCTCCATCACCATGCGGATGAACGCCTCCGTCAAAGCCACCATCGCCCGCATCGACGAGGACGCCTGGACACCGATCAAATATCCCCAAGTGGTCTGGGACGAGGAGGGCCAGTGCTGGATCTCCGACCCCTGAGAAGCCCTCGCCCACCCCGCTGCGCGCGGTTGACGGCTCCGACGTCAATGCGTGCCGGGACGCGGACTGCGGGATCCTGCTGCGCGGCGCCGCCGAGATCCCGGTGCGGTCCGGCTTCGGCTTCACCAAGTTCCAGCTCACCTACGAGAAGCCGAAGTCGTGACGTTCGATGTCCAGTGTTCGGAGTACGGGGGCGCAACCGGCTACATCCGCGGCACTGGCCATCTGACACGCTGCTGAACGGCGAGTCTCAGCGTCGCTGCATGGGTGCCGCCGGCGTGCGGCCAGTCCCTAATGCCCCTCGCACACCTCCTGGTACCCGACCTCCGGCAACTGCTCCTCCCAGGCGGCGCGGGTGAGGATGCCGCCGGTGCGGGCGCAGACGTCGGTCGCCGCGCGGTCCGGGTCTCCTGACCACCGTGCTGGTACGCGTCGACGCGCACGACACCGCTGACCTCACCGGCTGGCTCCGCGACCGCGAGCCCACCCGTGACGTACTCGACCGGTCCGCCGACGCCGCGATACGTACGGAACCCGCCGCGTTGGTGGGATGCGGCGACGACCTGATCGGGGAGGACAGCTGGCAGCAGGCACGGGCGCGTTACCAGCAACTCCTTGACGCGTACCCCGACGACGCCCGCTCGGACGAGGCCCGTGGCGGTGTGAAGAAGGCGGGCCTCGCCATCGAACTGAACCAGGTACGCGCACTGATCACGGACACGTCCAGCACGACGTCCGGATACTGCGACGCACCCGCCAAGTACAGCGGCACCCCGCCGTACCGCAAGGGTTCCAACCGCGCGCTGTTCCTCGGCGACACCGACTACACCGACCAACTCCCCGGCTCCTGGCGTACCGAGAACCCGGCGAAGGCGGCGCTCGTGGTCTGCGCGGGCGCGGCGAAGAACGGGGCCGCGGTCGAGACGTGCTTGTACGAAGACGACAAGTCCGCGCAGTACCAAGTGACCTTCTTCAAGGTCAAGATCCCGCTGAAGGTCTACGAGCTGCGCGCCGGAAAGCGCGTCAACCCGCGCCAGGTGCAGATCAGCGGCGGAAGCTGCCCGAGCGTTCTGCGCTACGAGTACTACGGGATCGATGTCGGGCCGGGCGACGAATTCGTCTCCACCTCCAAGTCCGGTGTGTCGGACGCCTTCCGGCCGATCATCAAACGGTGAGACGCGATGTGTCGTCTGGTTAGTGTGCAGCCATGTCTGAGACCCCCCAGCCAACTCTCTTCCCCAGCCCGAGCCCCAGCCCCAGCCCGAGTACCGTCGCCGTGCCAGGACTGCGCTACGTCGCCGACTGGCTCAGCCCCGGTACCGGCGAGGCTCTGCTCTCGCACATTGACGCGGCACCGTGGTCGGCGCAGTTGAAACGGCGCGTGCAGCATTACGGCCATCGGTACGACTACGGTCGCCGCAGCGTGCGCGCAGACCGCCAGGAGCCGGCGCCGCCGATCCCCGTGTGGGCAGGGGAGTTGGCCGCCCGGCTGGTGGGTGAGGGGCTGATGGACGGGGACGCGGAGCAGGTGATCGTCAACGAGTACGAACCCGGCCAGGGGATCAGCGCCCACGTCGACTGCCTGCCGTGCTTCGGCCCGGTCATCGCCGCGATCTCGCTGGGCTCCAGTTGTCTCATGGACTTCAGCAACCCTGAGGACGGTACGAAGCTGGCGGTGCCGCTCGCGCCGGGCAGCCTCCTGGTCATGACCGGCCCGGCGCGCTTCACCTGGCGCCACGCCATCGCCGCGCGCAAGAGCGACCCCGGCGCCGCGGGCCGTGTCCCGCGCGGACGACGGGTGTCGGTGACCTTCCGCATGCTGCTGCGTGACCAGCGCAGACCATGACGGACCGACCGTCGCGGTGAGCACGGCCCAGAACGGGCTGCGACTCGGCGCGCGCGTGTTAACCAGTGGGACTAAATTGGTGGAAGGGGAAAAACGGCTGCGGCGAGCCCGTTTCACGGGTCGTCCCGCAGGACCGTGACATACGCGTCCGAGAGGGGACCTTCGCCATGGCCAAGGTACTTTTCATCGTGAGCGGAGCCACCTACTGGGTGCTGACGGACGGCACCAGGTATGCGACGGGCTACTGGGCCGAGGAGTTCGCGAACCCGTACAAGATTCTGACCGACGCCGGCCACGAGGTCGTCGTCGCGACGCCCAACGGCGTGACCCCGAACGTCGACATGATGAGCCTGCGGCCCGAGATGGTCGGCGGCAACGACAGCGCGCTTGAGCTGGAGGCCATCATCCGTTCCGCGGAGGTGATGCGCCGGCCGCTGCAACTGTCGGACGTCCGTCTGGAGGACTACGACGCCGTGTACCTGCCGGGCGGTCATGGCCCGATGTCGGACCTGGCGTTCGACGCCGATTGCGGACGACTGCTGACGCAGCAACTGACCTCGGGCAACCCGCTGTTCATCGTCTGCCACGCACCCGCCTCGATGCTGGCGACGAGGATCCACGGCGAGTCGCCGTTCCAGGGCTTCAACGTCACCTGCTTCGCCAACGAGGAGGAGGAGGGCGTCGGGCTGGCCCCCAGGGCCCCGTGGCTGCTGGAGACCGAGTTGAAGCAGAAGGTCGGGGTCAACTACAGCCGCGGCCCCACCTGGGAGCCGTACAAGGTCGAGGACCGCAACCTGGTCACCGGGCAGAACCCGGCCTCGGCAGCGGTCCTGGGCGACCGGATGCTGGAAATCCTCAAGTGACGCTGCTCCGCCCGCTTCTCCGGCTTCGGATGGGCCGACTTGGAGCGGGCGCACGGCGTGACGGAGGTGCATCACCACGCGACCGCAAAGATCAAGGCGTACGGCGCGGGGCCGTGCCATGCCGACACGCACCGTGGTCGGGTGCTGACTCACGTACTCAGCCCCTGGCCGGTATCTGGCGCTCGGGAGCGGGGTCGGGGAGGACTTCGACGACGGTGGGGTGCTGCAGATCTGGGAGGTCGCCACCGGCCGCTGCGTCAACGTCATCGACGGCGTGCCCGGCGGCGTGGGCTGGGAGACCGACCGGCACATGATCCAGTGGTCGGCCGACGCCTCTGACATGGGCGGCCCGTTCCCGGCCTGGAGTCCCGACGAACGGCACCTGGCCCACCAGCGCGAAGGTCAGCTGGTGCTCAGCGACGCGGTGACCGGGGAACCGCTCGCCACGCGCGCAGCCCGTCCGGGCACCGCGCTGTTGTCCTGGGGTCCGGCCGGACGGCCGGCCGTCGTTGTGCCCGCGGGCAACGACGAGGGGGCGCGTCCGGGCGTGAGTGTGGTCGGGGCGACCGGTGAGCACCACTACGACCTGGAGCCGGCGCTCCGCCCGGCCGGCAGTTACACGCCCGACCACACCGCGTGGGCCTGGTCGCCCGACGGCGGCCGGGCCGCCTGCCTGACCGACGAGGGCCGGGTCGAGGTCTGGGACCTGGGCGAACGCGCCGAGAGGGCGGCCCCGCGCTCACGACGTCGGCTGTGTCCCAGCCGGAAAAGGCGGCGGAGCCGCCGTACGTCAAGAGCTAGCCGTACGCCCCCCGCAGCAGCCGCCGCGACCATTGTTCGGGCTCCACTCGTTCCTTCTGTCGACGCGGTCAGTTCACCTTCCCGTCGCGCGGGTTTCCTAGCCTGTCGCCCGACCCGCAACCTGATCGCGGGCAGACAGACGCTTGGGAGCACCATGACGAAGGTCCGCAACCGATGGCTCAGGCCGCGCGACGGGGACAGCCCGACCGGGCCGCCCGAAGGGGCCGGACAAGTGCCGGGTCGGGGGGACCGGATCACGCCGACCGAGCTGGACGTGTGTCTGCGCGCCTGCGCCGTACACAGCGGGAAGATGGTCGGCAGCCTCGACCGCAAGCGCTCCGAACTCGCGGAGAAGCTGCGCCTCGTGCTCGCCGCCCACGCCTCCGGCTCCGACGAGAGCGCCCCGGCCACGCCCGCCGGCACGCCGCTCATCCGGGGTCTGGCCAAGAAAGTGGTCGCCGGGCCGACCGGCTCGCTCAGCGGTGAGCTGCTGGACGCGCTGCTGGCCGCCGGCACCAAGGCTCTGGAGTCCGGTTACGCCGACGAGCTGAAGCTCTCGCTGCTCATCAGCGACGCCGTGCTGACCCAGCGCAAGAACTCGCGGGCCGGCTGGCGGCTGCGCGCCCGCACGCTGGAGGCCCTGGGCGACGAGCCGGCGACCATCGCCGCGTACGAGCGCTATCTCGACCTGACCTCCGAGGACGGCTTCGGTGTCGCCCCCCGGATCGCCGGTCTGCGCGCCGCGGGCGAGCAGCAGGACGAGATCCTGCGGCTGCTCGAACGCGGCTGCCCGCAGGCGTCGGTGTACGCGGACGGCCCCGCCACCGACGTCTGGGCCGAGGGCGTCGCACTGCACGACGCGGGCGACCGCGCCGGCGCCGAGGCGCGGCTGATCGGCGCGCTGCTCGCGATGCGCGGCGACGACAGCCCGGTGACGGACCTTCAGGTGTCCATCGGGCAGTATCTCGACCTGCGCCTCGCCCACGGCGGGCCGATCGAGGAGACCCGCCAACTCGCCGCGCTCTACGGCGAGATGCGCCGGGGCCGGCAGCGCGGCCCGGTCCCCGACCCCACCTTCGGCGACGTCCAGTGGCTCACCCTCGGCGAGTTCCGCAACCAGATCGCGGGCAAGTCCATCTGTCTGATCGCCAACTCGCAGAACGTCGGGCGTAGTTCGATGGGCGCCGAGATCGACGCGTACGACCTGGTCGTCCGCTTCAACTCGTACAAGATCGACGCGCCGGCCACCGGCAGGCGCACCGACATCCACGCCTCCATCCACAAGCACGGCTTCAACTGGGACCAGAAGGTCACCACCCGGCTGATCTTCGGCGGCCTCAGCGGCGACTGGAAGAACTCGCTGCGCAACCGGCTCGTGCCCGGCGCCCAGACCTACGTCAACGACGAGTCGCTGCGCTGGCCGCTGCGCAACATCGGCCGTGTCAGCAACGAACAGTGGCCCGCCATCCCGACCAGCGGCTTCAACATGCTCTGGCTGCTGGACTTCCTGGACGCCAGCCCGAAGCTCGACCTGATCGGCTTCGACTTCTACGAGAGCGGCGCCTACCGCCTCAAGGAAGCGATGCGGATGCCCATCACGTCCGTGCACGAGTACACCAGCGAAAAGGCGTGGGTCATGGAACGCGCCCAGAGCGTGACCGACACGAGGATCTCCCTGCGATGACCGCCACCCCCCTCGCCCCAGCTGCCGCCGCCGACGCGCCGCTGTCCGCCAACGCCCTGACCGGCAAACGGCGTCTGGCCTTCGCGTCCTTCGTCGACGAGAACTATCTGCCCGGCTTCCTGGCGCTGCTGCGCAGCCTCGCGCTGTCCAACCCCGGTGTGTGCGAGGACTTCGTCGTCCTCCACGACGACCTGCGGCCCCAGTCGGTCGCCTCGATCCGGGCACTGCACCCGCGGGTACGGTTCCACCGTGTCGACGCCGCGCGCTACGACAGCTACGAGAAGGGCGACCAGGACAACTACCTGGTCCGCAAGGCGTACTTCATCCTCGACGTCTTCCGGCTGCGCGACTACGACACGATCATCACGCTCGACACCGACATGGTCGTCCTCGGTGATCTCTCCGAATTGCTCCAGCTGCGCGAAGGACTCGCCGCCGTACCGCAGTTCTTCTACGGGCAGCACAAGCTCAACAGCGGACTGCTGGTCATCCAGCGCGAATACCTGAGCGACGAGTTCTGCGCGCGGATCGACGCCACCGGCCGCAGCGGCGACTACGAGCTGGACAAGCACGACCAGGGCATCCTCAACTCCGTGCTCGACGGGGACTTCCTACAGCTCGACTCGCGCTACAACTTCGTCAAGCGGCGGCTCTCCGGCGACAAGCCCGTCCCCGACGACACCGCGATCCTGCACTTCACCGGACGCCACAAGCCGTGGCAGGGCGGCGAGGCCGGATACACCCAGGCCGAGGACCGCTGGCGCGAATTCCAGCTGAGCGACGCGGAGTTCTACGCCGCGTACATGGCCGTGTCCGGCACCATGCACCACGAGCTGGTCATCAAGTACGGCACCGAGCACGTCAAGCGCACCGGGGACGTCGAGAGCGCCCGCAAGGTCGCGCACGCGCACATCAACACGGGCGGCTTCCAGGAGGCCGCCGACATCCTCGGCAGCGTGCACATCCCGGTCGACGACACATGGCCGCACGAGGTGCTGGGACACGCCCTGATGAGCGTGTCGCGCTACGAGGAGGCCAAGGTCCAGCTGCACCTCGCGGCGGGCTCACCCGTCCGCGCCGCGACGTCCTTCGGGCGGCTCGCGCAGATCGCCTGGATCCACGGCGACGACGCGGCGGCGCACGCGTACGCCATGCAGGGCCTGGCCGTCGACCCCACGCACCGGCCCAACCGGCTGATGCGGCTGCGCACCCGGGGCCATGACCTGCCGGCCCCGCGCGAGGGCTCGCCCGAGGACCAACTCGCCCATGTGGCCTTCTACATGCCGCAGCAGGGCAACGCGGGCGACAAGCTGCTGCCCGAGTCCGTACGGCTCGCGGTCGGCACCAGCACCGGCGCGAACGGCGGCGCCGACACCGAGACGGGCCCGGCCCGCTGGCACTCGATCCACGCCCACCGGCTGTTCGACAAGGAGGCGCTGGAGCGCGTCAACGAGCGGCGCGGCCTGGTCATCGGCGGCGGCGGGCTCTTCATCCCGGACACCGCGCCGAACGGCAACAGCGCCTGGCAGTGGAACGTCCCCGACGAGCACCTGAACGGCATCGACGTCCCCGTCGTGGTGTACGCGGTCGGCTTCAACGCCTTCGACGGCCAGTCCTACCGCGCCGGGCGCTTCAACTCCTCCCTGCGCCAACTCGTCGAGCGCAGCGCCTTCTTCGCGCTCCGCAACCACGGCTCGATCGAGAAGGTCCGCGCCCTGCTGCCGGCCTCGCTCCAGGACAAGGTGCGCTTCCAGCCCTGCCCGACCACGGTCACCCGGCAACTGGTCGACGGCTGGAGCGACCCGGCCCCCGGTCAGCGCGAGAACACCGTCATGATCAACGCCGCGTACGACCGGGCGGGGCTGCGTTTCGGCCACGACTACGCGCACTTCCTCGCCGAGATGGCGAAGGCGGTACGGGCGCTGGGCGAGCACACCGAGGTCCAGTGCGTGGCGCACTCGCTGGACGACGAGAAGATCGCGTTCGACCTGCGGCGCGAGCACGACGTCTCGCTGCCGGTCATCCCGATGTACGACTTCGACAACGACGCGATCAGGGACACCTACGCCCGTACGAAGCTGGTCATCGGGATGCGCGGCCACGCGGGGATGATCCCGTTCGGCTGCGGCACGCCGATCATCTCGCTGATCTCGCACCCGAAGATGGCGTACTTCCTGTCGGACATCGACCGGCCCGAGTGGGGTGTCTCGGTCCACGACAGGAACCTCGGGGCGCTGCTCACGGAGCGGGCGCTGGGGCTGCTGGACGACCACGCCGCTTCGGTGGCCGATGTGCACGGCAGGCAGCAGGAGCTGTGGAAGGTGACGCAGTCGAACGCGGCGGACCTGCGGGCGATCCTGGGCGGCTGAGGCCGCTTCGTCATCCGGCGTCATCCGGCGTCGTACGGGCTTCTCGGCCCGTACGACGCGGGACGGCGTTCCGTCAGTAGTGCACCTGCGTCGGGAACGTGGCCGTCGGGGTGAACAGCCCGGCGTACGTCGCCTCTTCGTGGTGCCTGCGGTGCCGCCCCGCCCGGTTCGCCTCGGCGCTCTGGGTGGACGACGGATTCAGCATCCCGTTGTCGGCCAGGGCCTGCACGCGCATCAGCAACGCCCGGATGTCCAGGCCCAGTTCGCCCGCCACCGTCTGGAGGTCCAGGCCCGACTGCCAGCTCCAGAGCAGCACCGAGTCCATGCTCGACGACCAGACCACCGGGTTGTTCTCCGTCTCGGCCGTGTGGAGCACCGGGGACGCGGAGTCCTGGTGGTGGGCCATCTCCGGGAGCGGGGCCGCCCCGTCGCGCGGATGCGGCAGATTCACCTCCGCCTGGGTGCCCGGCGGCACCTGCGCCTGCTGCTGATACATCTGCTGCTCGGCGTACGGTTCCTCCGCCGGCTGCGCGGGCTGCTGCGCGGCCGGCGCGGTCGTCGGCGCGGCGGCCGGCTGCGCCTGCGGGATCGGCTGGGTGTGGGCCTGCGGGTAGCGGTCCAGCAGCTCCTCCGCGACGTTGCGCGCGTCGCTCTTGCCGACCGTCCGCCGCGCGAGCCGCACCTCGCGCTCCGGCAGACCCATCAGATCCGCGACCGCACCGTCGTTGCCGACGGTGACGGCGAACGCGGCGAGCGTCCGGCTCCGCTCCGCCTGCGCCTCGTCCAGTACGGCCTGGGCCTGCCGCACATGCTCGTCGCTGGCGCAGAAGGCCTCGGCGAGGACGCTGTTCCGATCCCAGAGTTCACGTGGTTCCACGTGGCTATCAACGCGGCAGAAGCGGATGAGAACGTAATCTTCAGTAAAATTACGCCAAATGCAGCAAAGGTTTACCACCCTCCAAAAGAGTGACAAGGGGGGGTTCTACGCGCGAAACCGCAGTACCGCGCGGCGCAGCCGTCGCGCCCGGCGCACCACGCGCTGCGCCGCCGCGTTCTGCGGGATCCGGACGAGCTGCGGGCCAACCGCGCCCGGCAGCCCGAGCGTGGTCAGCCTGCGCCGCTTGAAGTAGCGCAGGGTGTGCGGGTCCAGCCGTCCGGCCAGGAAGCTCTCCGCCGCCGCCCGCAGCCGCGGGTGCATCTGCGGCTGCATCACGAAACCGACGGCCGTGACCAGCTCGGCGGGGTGCGCCTCGGGACGGTGCGTACCGTCGTCGTCCAGCGGCGGGACCAGCGCGTCCACGAGCGTGAGGGGCACCCGGTTGCTGTTCTGGTACGGCGAGAGCTGATCGAGCAGCAGGTCCGTGCCCGCGCGGGCCACCGGGATGCCGAAGAACGCCGACGCCGTGAACAGCGCCGTCGAGAAGCAGCCGACGACCAGGGCCGGCTTCAGCCGGCGGTACAGCACCTCGGCGAGCACCGGGCTGTCCAGCACGGTCAGTTCGGCGCCCAGCTTCGCCGCCTCCTCCTCGAGCCGCCGCGACCAGATGGCCGGAGCGGTGGGGTGCGGCTTGAACACCACACGCGTATGGCCGAGTGCGACGACGCCCCGCACCATCGTGAGGTGC
Source organism: Streptomyces sp. NPDC050433 (assembly GCF_044458565.1). Taxonomy (NCBI): domain Bacteria; kingdom Bacillati; phylum Actinomycetota; class Actinomycetes; order Kitasatosporales; family Streptomycetaceae; genus Streptomyces; species Streptomyces sp. NPDC050433. Next base: position 311,120 of record NZ_JBITIB010000001.1, read on the forward strand.
AGTTCCTCCTCCTCGCGCTCGGTGATGAGGCCGAGCATGGAGAGGTACTGCCCGAGCAGCAGCGCGGGGGCCACGTCGGGGGTCTCGAAGTCCTGTGCGCTCTCCGCGAGTTGGTCCAGCACCCGGAGGAACGCCGGCGTCGGCACCGTCTCGGAGGGGACGCCGAACTCGGTGAGCAGCAGCGGCACGAGGCCCGGTACGAGATCGAGGTGCAGCAGCCGGCGGATGCGCGCCCCGACCTGGAGGTCGAGCCGGTTGCGGGTGGGGCCGTAGCTCATCAGCCCGTCCGCGTACACCTCGATCGGGGCCGCCGTGAAGATCTCCGCGAGCGTGAGCGCGGGGCTGACCTGGATCGATTCGAGGATCAGCTCCACCGCGTCGTCGCCCAGGCCCCACGCGAGCCGCAGATGGCGCTCCCAGATCGGCAGGTCGTCCTCGCGCGGGACCCAGCCGCCGGGGTGGAACGGCGCGATGGTCTCGTTCCACGACAGGACGGAGTCGAAGCGGTCGCGCAGTCGCGCGAAGCCGGGCATCTCATGGACGGCCGGGGTCAGTTCGGGCGTACCGGCGTTGTTGCTCACGACCAGGACGCTCCGGTCGACGGCCGGGTACAGCCCGGCGTCGATCGCGGCGACCAGCGTGGCGGCGCCGTACAGGGTGGAGGCGTAGAAGACGCGCGTCGTGCGGCGGGGGGAGAGGGAGTTCGTCATCAGGCCGCCGCCGTCCCGGTCGCGCCCTGGCGCCTGCGCAGCCTGCGCAATTGGGTGGAGCGGTCGAGGTCCATCGAGTTCAGTGCTTCTTTCAGTACGTCCTGCGGCAGCCGTTTCATGGCGGCGGCGCTCATCGTGCGCAATTTCCGTGCCACCGCTGGTTCGAAGCGGTCCTTCGCCCCCAAGTGGTGCGAAATGATGGCCAGATATGTCCGTACGGCCTTGAGGAGAAACCGCTCGCCCTCGGGGTCCGCCGCTGTTTCCTCGATCACCTGGTCGAATGCGCGGATGAAGTCCAGCTGGCGTACGTCGCCGATCTGGGTGAGCGACGAGGCGACACCGCGCCGGTAGAAGATCCCGAGCATCCCCACGGCGGCGAAGGACTCGGCCTCGCGGTGCAGCCGCCAGATCCACGGCCGGTCCTCGGCGGTCCGCAGTCCGTCGGTGAAGTGCAGCAGCCCCTGGTCGGCGAGCCGCCGGTGGTACATGCCGGCCCAGGCGTACGCGTAGTCCACGGACGTCGTCTTGTCGGCCGGCAGGATCGTCTCGCGCGGCTTCAGGACCGTGCCGCGCGGGCCCACCGGGACACGGTGCACCGTCCGGGCGCGGCCGGTGAACTGGACATGGTCCGTACGGACGAAGTCGCAGCCCAGCGCCTCGATGGTGGCCAGCAACTGCTCGAAATAGCCCGGCACCACCCAGTCGTCGCCGTCGAGGTAGGTGATGTATTCACCGCGGGAGGCGTCGAGACCGGTGTTGCGCGCGGTGGCCAGTCCGCCGTTCTTCTCGTGCGTCAGTAGGACCGCGCCGGGCAGTTCGCGCTCCGCCCTCCGTAGCAGGTCCGGGGTGCCGTCGGTCGAACAGTCGTCGACGAGCAGGAACTCGAAATCCTCCCGGCTGTTCGCGAAAAGGCTTCGAAGGGTTTCGGGGACGTATGTCTGCACGTTGTAGAACGGCACGACGACAGAGAGCTTCACCACCTCGGTGACGCTAGGCGGCGGCCCGTCATTCGTTCCGACATTCGCGAGGATGCAAGGTGAACGACGGATGGCGGAACGGTTAACCCAGTCCGTTCCCGGGCCATTTCGCTCGCTGTCGACCCTCTGTTAACCCTTTATTGCTGTTGCGTTGGGCCGCCAATCGGAATGCCTTCCTAACGTCCAACACGTGCCATCACGTAACAGCCAAGCGGTCCGGGTCGCTGTGCTCGCCGACTCCGACACACGGTGGAAGTGGGGCGCGCTCACCGCGCGCCGCATCACACCCGACGACCGTGACATCGAGCTCAGTGGCTTCCTGCTGCGCGGACGGGCGACACCCACCGCCCGTCAGCTTGAGGAGGTGGGAGCCGAGGCCGACGCGCTGCGCGAGATGACGGGGACGGAGTTCCTGGACGTCCTGCGCGAGGAGACGTACGACGTCGTCGTCCTCGCCCTGGTCGGCGGCGCCGTCCAGGCGATGCTGCACGGCATATCCGCGCTGGACCTGCCCGACCGGCCGGCGCTCGTCACCGGCTACGTCGGTGTCGTCTACGAGAAGCTGTCCGACGGACTGCTGCTGCGCCACGGCGCGGACATCGTCCTCGCCAACTCCCGCCACGACGCGCAGCGTTTCCGCGCCGTGTACGAGGGAGTGGGCGCCTCGTCCGACTCGGTGACCGAGGCTGCGCTGCCCTTCCTCGGCGGCGCGCGGTACGCCCCCGAAGAAGACCGGGACACGGTCGTCTTCGCCGCCCAGCCGTCCGTCCCGCTGACCCGCGCCGACCGCGCGTACCTGCTGCGACGGCTCGTCGAGCACGCGAGGCTGCACCCGCGCCGCGAGGTCCTGCTCAAACTGCGCAGCCGCGTGGGGGAGCAGACCACCCACGTCGAGGAGTACCCGTACCAGCGGCTCGCCGAGAAGGTGCCCGGCGGCCTGCCGCCCAACTTCCGCCTGGTGTACGGGAACATGGGCGAGGTCCTGGACGGCACCGACCTGCTGGTCACCGTCTCCTCCACGGCGGCGCTGGAGTCCCTGCACCGCCGTATCCCCACCGCGATCCTCACCGACCTCGGGATCCGCGAACCCCTCGGCAACCACCACTTCATCGGCTCCGGCTGCCTCGCCTCCTGGGACCAGCTCGACGGCGGGCAGCGGCCGAAGGCCGACCCCGTCTGGGCGGACCGGCAGGGCGTCGCCGCCGACGGCAGTTACGCCTCCGCGTTCGACATCGCCCGACAGCGCGTCGCGAAGCTGCTGGCCGACCCTGAACTGCCGCCGATCACCCCGTACTACACGGCGACCACCGCGCCCGGCTATCTGCCGGGCCTCCTCGCCCGCTACCACCTGGCGCCCGACGGCACCCCGCTGACGGCGGCCAACCGCGGCACGGCGGCCGGCGCGACCGGCGTGCGCCGCGTCGTCCGCGACACGGTCCGCGCGGCGGCCCGCGGCGCCTACCGCCACGGGGTCCAGCGCGTGGCCCCGGTGATCCGCCGGATGGGCGAGCTGTGACCCCCGGCCCGCCGGGCGCGAGCGCCGCCTCCGCACCCCGCGTACGCCGCCGGCCCCTGCCGGCCGACGTACTCGCCGACTACGGGTGGTCCGGCTGGGCCGAGCAGGCGCCGCACGGCGCGGCCGACGGCGCGACACACGGCGCGGCGGGCGAGCACCCCGCGCGGCAAGAGCACGCAGTGAACCAAGGAGAACCGTCCATGACCGTCCTCGCCGTGATCCCCGCCCGCGGTGGATCCAAGGGCGTCCCCGCCAAGAACCTCGCCCAGGTCGGCGGCATCCCGCTCGTCGTGCGCGCCGTCCGCGCCTGCCTGGCCGCCCGGAAGGTGACCGACGTCGTCGTCTCCACGGACGACGCGGCCATCGCCGACGCCGCCCGCGCCGCCGGCGCCGAGGTCGTGCTGCGCCCGGCCGCCATCGCGGGCGACACCGCGACCAGCGAGGCCGCCGTCCTGCACGCCATGGACGCCTACGGCGCGATGCGCGGCGCCGCGTACCGGACCGACGTGGTCCTGCTCGTGCAGTGCACCAGCCCCTTCATCACCCCCGGCGACCTCGACGGTGTCGTGTCCGCCGTCACCGAGGGCGGCGCCGACAGCGCGCTGACCGTCGCACCGACCCACGGCTTCATCTGGCGCTCCGAGAGCGACGGCTTCGGCGTCAACCACGACAAGTCGAACCGGCCCCGCAGGCAGGACCGCCCCCAGGAGTTCCTGGAGACCGGCGCCGCCTACGCGATGCGCGCCGAGGGCTTCCGGGAGGCCGGACACCGGTTCTTCGGGCGTACCGAACTGGTGAGCACCGACCCCGAGCGTGTGCTGGAGATCGACGACCCGCACGATCTGGAGCGGGCCCGCGCCCTCGCGCCGCTCCTCGACACCCCCGCGCTCCCCGGCCGCACCGACATCGACGCGGTCGTCCTGGACTTCGACGGCACCCAGACGGACGACCGGGTGCTCGTCGACTCGGAGGGCCGCGAGACCGTCGCCGTACACCGCGGTGACGGCCTCGGTATCGCCGCCCTCCGCCGCGCCGGCCTGGAACTGCTCATCCTCTCCACCGAGCAGAACCCGGTCGTCGCCGCACGCGCCCGCAAGCTGCGCGTGCCGGTGCTCCACGGCATCGACCGCAAGGACCTCGCACTGAAGCAGTGGTGCGACGAGCACGGAGTCACACCCGAGCGGGTGCTGTACGTCGGCAACGACGTCAACGACCTTCCGTGCTTCGCGCTCGCGGGCTGGCCGGTGGCCGTCGCGAGCGCTCACGACGCGGTACGCGCGGCGGCGCGTGCCGTCACGACGACCCCCGGCGGCGCCGGCGCGATCCGCGAGATCGCCACCTGGCTCCTCGGTCCCGGTCTGGACGTCAACACCCCCGCGACCCCCCATGGCGCAACCGCCGACATCTCGACCAGTTAAGGAAACACTCAGATGACCCTGCTGAGCACCAACTCCCGTCTGCGTACCCTCGGCACCCGCACCGCGGGCCCCGGCCGCCCCGTCTACGTGACGGGTGAGATCGGCATCAACCACAACGGCGACATCGACAACGCGCTCGCGCTGATCGACGCCGCCGCCGACGCCGGCTGCGACGCCGTCAAGTTCCAGAAGCGCACCCCGGAGATCTGCACCCCGCGCGACCAGTGGGACATCGAGCGCGACACCCCCTGGGGCCGGATGACGTACATCGACTACCGCCACCGCGTCGAGTTCGGCGAGGACGAGTACCGCACCATCGACGAGCACTGCAAGAAGCGCGGCATCGACTGGTTCGCGTCCCCGTGGGACACCGAGGCCGTCGCGTTCCTGGAGAAGTTCGACGTACCGGCCCACAAGGTGGCCTCCGCGTCCCTCACCGACGACGAGCTGCTGCGCGCCCTGCGCGCCACCGGCCGCACCGTCATCCTCTCCACGGGCATGTCGACGCCGAAGCAGATCCGCCACGCGGTCGAGGTGCTGGGCAGCGAGAACATCCTTCTCTGCCACGCCACTTCGACGTACCCGGCCAAGGCCGAGGAGCTGAACCTGCGGGTCATCAACACCCTCCAGGCCGAGTTCCCGAACGTGCCGATCGGCTACAGCGGCCACGAGACCGGTCTCCAGACCACCCTCGCCGCCGTCGCCCTCGGTGCCGCCTTCGTCGAGCGCCACATCACGCTCGACCGCGCCATGTGGGGCTCCGACCAGGCCGCCTCCGTCGAGCCGCAGGGCCTCACCCGCCTCGTCCGCGACATCCGCACCATCGAGGCGTCCCTCGGTGACGGTGTCAAGAAGGTCTACGAGTCGGAGCTGGGCCCGATGAAGAAGCTCCGCCGGGTCACCGGTGTCGTCGCCGAGGCCACGGACGGCGCACAGCCCGTGGCGGTCTGACAGCCATGAGCCGTCCCTCCGGGGTGCGCAGCCCCTCGCCCAGCGCCATCGCATTCGTGGAGAGCCCGGTCCAGCTCCTGAACGTGCTGGAGTGGGCGCGGGCGAGCGCGACCGGCGCGGAACTCACCGTGGTCGTCCTGTCGCCCACCGACCCCATGTCGCGCGGCCAGCTCCGGCGGATGGCCGAGCTGGCCCGCGACGCGGGCTTCACCGTGCGCTGGCAGGAGGCCCGCGGCGGCGCGAGCGCGCCGCTGCGGACGATACGGGAGCTGGCTCCGCTGCTGCGCAAGGCGGAGCGGATCGTCATCGGCGACCCGTTCTCCCGCTACGTACAGCTGCTGCTGACCCTGGTCAGCAGCAAGGAGCTGACCGTCGTGGACGACGGGACGGCGACGATGGAGTTCATCGCGCAACTCGTGCACGGTGAACCACTGGTGCGCTGGCACCGGCGGGGCGGCCGGCGCGGACCGCGCGAGCTGGTGCTCGCGCCGGTCTCCGCCGTCGCGCGGCGCCGGCTCACACCGTCGCGCACCCGCAGCGTCGAGGTCTTCACCTCGATGCCGGTGGAGGCGGCGCCCGGCATCACGGTCACGGCCAACACCTTCGAGTGGACCAAGGCCACCTTCGGGCCGCCCCGGATCGCCAAGGGCGCCGACATGGTCGGCACCTCACTGGTCGAGACGGGCGTGGTCGACCTGGAGCAGTACGTGACGGCGGTCGGCTCGCTCGCCCGTACCCACGGTGCGACGCGCTACTTCGCGCACCGGAGGGAGAGCGTGGAGAAGCTGCACCGGCTCGCCACGGAGACGGGCCTGGAGATCGTCCGCCCCGACCTGCCGCTGGAACTGATCGCCCGGCGCGGCCCGATCGGGTCGACCGTGCTCAGCTTCCCGTCGACGGTCGTCCACACACTGCCGCTCGCACTCGCCGGTACGGGCGTACGGGTGGCGGTCTGGGACATCGCCCCGGAGTGGCTGAAGTCCAACGCCTCACCGCGCGCCCACGGCTTCCTGTCGGGCGTCACGGGTACGGCCAGGGACGTACACAGGCTGCCGAGGCTGCCTGCCTCCGCGTAAGGGGGCGGGCAGCCGTCCCGCCGGACCACCGCGACGTCGACCACTTCGGCGTCGCGGCCCGCTGCGTCGCGGCTACGACGCCGGGATGAGGGACGGCTTGGTTTTCAGTCCGCCGTTGTTATCGCAGCCGAGTTCTTTCGCCTGGGCCAGGGCGAAGGAGTGGGCGAGGGTGGCGTAGGCGTTCTTCTGCGGGCGCTCGTCGCCCTCGGGCTCGGTGGGCAGGCCCGCGCGCCCCACCCGACCCGCGCTCAGTACAAGGCAGCCAGATCCACCAGCGCCACATCCGAACGACGCTCGGCCGCGCGCCGCAGGTCCGGGTAGAAGCCGTTGAGCGAGAACAGGGTCAGGACCGTCCCTTCCGTGCCGTAGCCCTGTCCGGACAGGAGACCGCGGATGTGCTCCAGCCGGGCGAGATCGTGTGTGCCGCGCTGCTCGATGGTCGCCTTGGCTTCACCGAGCAGTCGGATCTCCGCCCCGGGCTGCTGCGGGCGGCTGTTCAGATCGAGCGCGACGACATCGACCTCGTGCGCGGTCCTTGCTCTGGGATCGGGCACTACGGTCGTGCCGATCGACCCCAATTCGAAGCCGGGCAGGAGTTCATGGGCGTAGTTCCCGGTCCACTGGCGTGCGAGTTCTTCGAAGTGCGGTCCCAGGATCTTCGACTGGAATGTCGAAGACGAGGCCCGCCATGCCTGGTCGGCGCGACCGCGGTCGATCAGGTCGGCCCGGGGGACCGCGATGAGCTGGTTGAACCGGATCACCGGGTCCACGAGTCTGATGCTTGTGTTCCGGCCCCGCAGAAGGTCTTGTTCCTTGACGACGTATCCAGAGCTTTGCAGGACGTCCAGCGGGTGGGCCAGCGCTGTCCGTTCCCTGCCGATCAGGCCGCCGATCTTCGTCGGTGAGGACGCTCCGCGGGCGATCGCCGTCAGTACGTCGTAATAGAGGGTGCGGCGTGTGATGCGGGGATCCTCGCGCAGCAAGTACTCGGTCTCGGTGCGTGTGAAGACCCCGATGCCGGGGCTGAGAAGGTTGTCCACCACCCAGGTGTCGAAGGTGCTCTCGGAGGTGGGTGTGCCAGTGGCGACCAGTTGCCGGTAGCCGGGTGCCCCGCCGAGGACGGCGTGCAGACGCAGGGCGACAGCCGGATCGTCGACGGACCACAACCGCCGGGCTGCCCGGTAGTCGAACGCGGACAATCGCATGTCCAGGGCGGCTCGCCCACGCAGCGGCTGTGTGCCGGAGAGGAGTTCGTGCATGACGCTCATCGCCGAACCGCACAGAATGATCCGCCCCCGGGCGGAGCTGCCCGTGCCGGTCCGGGAATCGTCGTAGAGCTTCTGCAGGATGCCGGGGATCTCGGGGGAGTGCTCCAGCAGATAGGGCAGTTCGTCGATGACGAGGAGAGGCACGGCCGTTCGCGCGGCGGCCTGGTCGAGCGCCGTGGACAGTATCCGTTCCCAGTCCCCGATCTCGACGGTCGCGTCCGGGAGCCCGGCGTAGGCGGCGATGGCGGCGGTGGCCCGGCGCAGCGCCGCGATGCGGCCCTCTTCCCGGACGGCGGTCAGATACAACCCACCGGCCTGTTCGGTGAGGGCGCGCAGGAGGAACGACTTGCCGTGGCGTCTGCGGCCGGACAGCAGCCCCAGCCTCAGATGCGGGTCGTCGGCCAGCAGGAATTGGTTCAGGACGCGCCACTCCGGCTCCCGGGCGACGACCCATGATGGCTTCTCCAGCACCCTGTCACCCCATCCGTATAAGTTGATCTATACGAATCAGTATAGGTCCGCGAGGACGCGTGGGTGTGAGAAGCGGGCGTTCTTACCCGATGTGTCCTTTTGGCCAGGGCCTTGCTGTAAGGGGTGATGAACTTTCTCCAGGGACTTCTACGTTCGCCTTGCGGTCGTGTCGGTGGCGAGCGCGCCGAAGAACGCGAGGGACTTCTCCGGGCCGAGCTTCTCGTAGAAGTTCTTCGAGAACTCGACGGACTTGCTGTTGTCCGCCAGTAGTTCGTTGAGAGCCTGGAGTTCGGTGTGGGTGAGGTCACGGCCCTTGCCGGCCAGGGCGGCGGCTCGTGCGGCCTCTTCTTGGTCCAGCTTCCTGTACGTCGGCCCGCTGAAGTCCTTGCGGTCGGTGACGTTGGCCTCAAGGGCGTTCTTGAACGCAACGTCGGTGTCGTCGCAGTTGTCGACGATGCGGTCGATCTTCGCCTGCCAGGCGGCGATGTTCTGCTTCTCCCGCTGGAGGGTCTCCTGGTAGTCCGGGTCATGGGCGCGCTGGTACGGCGTGAGTTCCTGGACCGAGTCCCGGGCGGTGACCTTGCCCTTGGCGTCCACGTGGATCCCGGCCGCCGGCCCCTCGTGGTCCCGGATGTTCAGCAACTGGTCCCTGGCGGTCTTGATGGCCGCGTAGCCGTCGTCAAGGATCTGCGTCACGCCCCTGGCCTCGGCCGCCGCGTCCTTGAACTCCTTGGCCGTCTTGGCGATGAACTCCTTGGTGACGCCCGCGTTCACGCCCTCCCAAGCGGCCTTGTCCGCCCTGGCCGTCATCTCCGTCCAGCCGTCGGCGGCGGCCTTCAGCTTCGCCACCGGGGCGTTGATGATGTCCTTGTACGTCAGCATGCCGAACTTCCCCCGTCGTTCCCCGCGCGTGGTGCGTTACTTCATGTAATCCGGCAGTGCCGAGATCGGGGTGATGTCACCCTCGATCTTCACGTTGTCCTTGGCATGCTGCGCCTTGGTGAAGTCCAGATGGTTCGAGATCCGCGCGCAGGCGTCCAGCAGCGTCTTGAGATGGGTCTGCCACCGGTCGTTCACCTTGAGCAGCGCGGAACCGCTCGTGAACTGCCCGTTGGTCAGCGCGATCGCCGCGTCGTGGGTGGCGGGACGCGCGTGGTCGCCGTCCCTGGAGAGCCGGACCCGCAGGTCGTACGCGTCGTTCCCGATACGGCCGAGATCGTCCCGGTTGACGACAAGATTTCCGCCGCCGCCCTCGGCCGGAAGGCTGTTGAGCCGCATCGAGTGACGCTGGGCCGCCGCGCCACGACGCGTATCGGCGCCGTCACCGACAAGTGCCCGTGACCGGGCGGCAGTTGGCATCGGCGTCCGGTCGACGGGTGTTCGGTGCTCCACGTGTGGGAGGGCCGGCACGCGGTCCGTGCGCGGACAGGTCGTTGCCGATGCCGCGAGGCGCGGTGCGGCGGTTCCACCGGAGCGGGGGAGCCCGCTCCGTACGGCCTCGGGGCAGCCGGGCCCGTACGCGACACGGACCGGCCGGGAAACGGACGGGCTGCGACAGGCGTCCGGATTCTGGACGGATTCGACACTCTCCGTCACCGCTCCGCGACGGATGGGCGAGTTTACCCGCCACGGCGATGTGTCACTCGCCTTCCGGCCCGCTTTCTTACGCCTTTCGGGCCTAAGTTTTGTTGATCGTCGGGCAGTTGCCCCCTCGGGGGGCCTACCCTTCAACAGGTGAACCAGTTGATGTCCCGCGAGTCCGAAGCCGCCCTCTCCGGTGAGTCCAGCGCGGCGGCGCTGCCCGGCACGTTGTCCGAAACGCTGCGTACCGAGCTGATCGCCTTCCGCCGCGACATGCACATGCACCCGGAGCTGGGCAACCAGGAGTTCCGTACCACCGCCGCGCTGCGGCACCGGCTGGAGCGGGCCGGGCTCGCGCCGCAGGTGCTGAATACCGGCACCGGGCTCTTCTGCGACATCGGCACACGCGACGGCGCGACCGGCGTACGCCCCATGCTCGCCCTCCGCGCGGACATCGACGCTCTCCCCATCCCGGACACCAAGACCGGTGTGGCCTACCGCTCCACCGTGCCCGACCGCGCCCACGCCTGCGGGCACGACGTGCACACCACCGCCGTTCTCGGCGCGGGTCTGGTCCTGGCCGAACTCGACCGGGAGGGTTTGCTGCCCCACCCGGTGCGGCTGATCTTCCAGCCCGCCGAGGAGGTCCTGCCCGGCGGCGCGCTCGACGCGATCGAGTCCGGCGTCCTGGAGGGCGTCGGCAGGATCATCGCGGTGCACTGCGACCCGCGCGTGGACGTCGGCACCATCGGCCTGCGCACCGGCCCGATCACCTCTGCCTGCGACCGGCTGGAAGTCGCCCTCGACGGTCCCGGCGGCCACACCGCGCGCCCGCATTTGACCACCGACCTGGTCACCGCCGCCGCGAAGGTCGCCACCGAGGTGCCCGCGCTGCTGGCCCGCCGCGTCGACGCCCGGTCCGGGCTCGCGCTCACCTGGGGTCGTATCGCCGCCGGCCACGCCTGCAACGTGATCCCGCAGCACGCCGAGCTGTCCGGCACCGTCCGCTGCCTGGACCTGAAGTCCTGGCGCGAGGCGCCGGACCTGGTGCACGCCGCGATCGACGAGATCTCCGCGCTGTACCACGCCAAGTCGCAGATCAACTACGTACGCGGGGTGCCGCCCGTCGTCAACGACCTGCTGGCGGCCGAGCTGCTGCGCGACGCCCAGATCGCGCGCCGGGGCCCGCAGTCGATCGAGGACACCGAGCAGAGCCTCGGCGGCGAGGACTTCTCCTGGTATCTGGAGCAGGTCCCCGGAGCGATGGCACGGCTGGGCGTACGGACCCCGGGCGACAGTGCCCGGCGCGATCTTCACCGGGGGGATTTCGACGTGGACGAACGGGCGATTCAGGTCGGTGTGGAGCTTTTCACCGCCGCCGCGCTCCTCGACGGCGACCGTTCGTAACCGGCCGTGCCCCTTCCCGTAATCGGACGTCGCACCGCCTGTTCGCGACGATCCGATAACGGCTTCCGTACAGGGCTTTAACTGACATCTACGCGCGTTACGATCGCGGCGAAACCAGCGCCGTGAAGAGGCGCTTAGGTCGCTTTGAAGGAGCCTCCCTTGCGCCGGATCACCAGGATAGCCACCGTGGGCGTCGCGTCCGCGGCGCTCGCGCTCAGCGCCACCGCGTGTGGCAACACCTCCTCGTCGGACGCCGCGTCCGATTCGAAGGAGAAAAGCGCCGCCATCGCGTACGACATCGGTGGCCGCGGTGACCAGTCCTTCAACGACGCCGCGTACGCGGGTCTGGCGAAGGCCGAGAAGGACCTCAAGCTCAAGGGCAACGACGCCGAGCCGTCCGACGGTGAGGCCGACGCCGACAAGATACAGCGGCTGACCGAGCTGGCCCGTTCCGGCAACAACCCGGTGATCGGCGTGGGCTTCGCCTACGCGCCGGCCATCAAGAAGGTCGCTCCGAAGTTCCCGAAGACGACCTTCGGCATCATCGACGACTCGTCGGTGACCGGCGACAACATCGCCAACATGGTCTTCAACGAGGAGCAGGGCTCCTACCTCGCCGGTGTCGCGGCGGCCAAGGCCACCAAGTCCAAGACGGTCGGTTTCATCGGCGGCGTCGAGACCCCGCTGATCAAGAAGTTCGAGGCGGGCTACGCGCAGGGCGTCAAGGACACCGACCCGTCGGTGAAGGTGCTCTCGCAGTACCTGACCCAGCCGCCGAACTTCGACGGCTTCTCCAAGCCCGACCTCGGCAAGGCCGCCGCCCAGGGCCAGCTCGACAAGAAGGCCGACGTGATCTACGCGGCGGCCGGTCTGGCCGGCTCCGGCTCGATCGAGGCGGTCTCGGCCGCGGGCAAGTGGAGCATCGGCGTCGACTCCGACCAGTACCAGCAGGCCGGTCTCGCCCAGTACAAGGACAGCATCCTGACCTCCGCCACCAAGGACGTCGCCGACGCGGTGTACAACCTGATCAAGTCGGTCGCGGACGGCAAGCCGGAGAACGGTGAGATCCGCTACGGCCTGGACAAGGACGGCGTCGGCCTCACCGACACCAACCCGGCCTACGTCAAGATGACCGAGGTCACCGCCGCGGTGGACAAGGCCAAGCAGGAGATCATCGACGGCAAGATCACCGTCAAGACCGCTCCGTAACACCGCCGGCCCGGAGCGACGGCGCGAGCCGCCGCCGCTCCGGGCTCCGGTCGCGGGCCCGGGTCACCGGAGCCGGACCCCTTCTCCGCAAGATCTACGCTCACGATTCGGCAGCGCTACGCGTGTAGACGCCCCTCCGGCGCGATAGCTTCACCCCCGCCCTGCCCTCCGCCCCGCCTCCGGTCCTTTCCGGCCAAGGAGAGTGCGTCATCAACGCGTCCAGCAGCCCGCCCGCCGTAGAACTGCACGGCATCACCAAGCGGTTCCCCGGCGTCGTCGCCAACCACGACATCGGCATCACCATCAACAAGGGCACCGTGCACGCCCTCGTCGGTGAGAACGGTGCCGGCAAGTCGACCCTGATGAAGATCCTTTACGGCATGCAGAAGCCGGACGAGGGAACCATCACCGTCGACGGCGACCAGGTCACCTTCAACAGCCCGGCCGACGCCATCACGCGCGGCATCGGCATGGTGCACCAGCACTTCATGCTGGCCGACAACCTCACCGTCCTGGAGAACGTCGTTCTCGGGGCCGAGAAGCTGCACGGCATCGGGCAGGGTGCGCGGAACAAGATCACCGAGATCTCCGACGCGTACGGCCTCGGGGTCCGCCCCGACGCCTACGTCGAAGACCTCGGCGTCGCCGACCGCCAGCGCGTGGAGATCCTCAAGGTCCTCTACCGCGGCGCCCGCATACTCATCCTCGACGAGCCCACCGCGGTGCTCGTCCCGCAGGAGGTCGACGCCCTCTTCGACAACCTGCGCGAACTCAAGGCCGAGGGCCTCACCGTCATCTTCATCTCGCACAAGCTGGGCGAAGTGCTGTCCGTCGCCGACGACATCACCGTCATCCGGCGCGGTACGACCGTGGGCACGGCCGACCCCGCGAACACCACCACCAAGCAGCTCGCCGAGCTGATGGTCGGCAGCGAACTCCCCTCGCCCGAGACCCGCGAGTCGACCGTCACGGACGTGCCGGTGCTCAACGTCGCGGACCTGCGGCTCACCGTCACCGACCCCGACGGCGTCGTACGCGAGGTGCTTTCCGAGATCGGCTTCACCATCCACCGGGGCGAAGTCCTCGGCATAGCCGGCGTCGAGGGCAACGGCCAGACCGAACTGATCGAGACGCTGATGGGCCTGCGCGACCCGGACGGCGGCGTGATCACCCTCGACACCGCCGACATCTCGCACGCGCCCACCCGCGAACGCCGCGAGAGCGGCATCGGCTACATCCCCGAGGACCGGCACCGGCACGGACTGCTGCTGGAGTCGCCCCTGTGGGAGAACCGCATCCTCGGCCATGTCACCGAGCGCCCCAACAGCCGGCGCGGACTCCTCGACCCCAAGGCCGCCCGTGCCGACACCCGGCGCATCGTGGTCGAGTACGACGTCCGCACCCCCGGCATCGACGTCACGGCCTCCTCCCTCTCCGGCGGCAACCAGCAGAAGCTGATCGTCGGCCGCGAGATGAGCCACCTCCCGAAGCTGCTGATCGCCGCCCACCCCACGCGCGGCGTCGACGTCGGCGCGCAGGCCCAGATCTGGGACCAGATCAAGGCCGCCCGGCGCGACGGGCTCGCGGTGCTGCTGATCTCCGCCGACCTGGACGAGCTGATCGGACTCTCCGACACCCTGCGCGTGATGTACCGCGGCAGGCTCGTCGCCGACGCGGATCCCGCCACCATCACCCCGGAGGAGCTGGGCACCGCCATGACCGGCGCCGCGACCGGCCATCTCGAGGCAGCCCCGGAGGACGAGGCCTGATGAAGAAGTTCGACAAGGACCGGCTGATACTGGGCCTGGCCGGCCCGGTGCTCGCCCTGGTCGTCGCCATCGCGCTGACCACGGTGGTGCTGCTCGCCTCGGGCACCGACCCGTGGGAGCCGTACCGGATCATGTTCGAGTCGGCGAGCTACGTCGACGTGCAGGTCCTGATCGTCAACCAGGCCGGTACGTACTATCTCGCCGCCCTCGCCGTCGCCATCGGCTTCCGGATGAACCTCTTCAACATCGGGGTCGACGGCCAGTACCGCCTCGCCGCGATGATGGCGGCGCTCGTCGGCGCCAGCGTCAGTCTGCCGGGACCGCTCCAGATCGCGCTCATCGTCATCACCGCGATGCTCGTCGGCGCCTTCTGGTCCGGCATCGCGGGCATCCTCAAGACCACGCGCGGGGTGAGCGAAGTCGTCTCCACGATCATGCTCAACTCGATCGCGACCAGCCTCGTCGCCTGGCTGATCCTGCCGAAGAACTTCGGCGAGCAGCCCCCCGGCTCCAACAACCTGACGACCGGCGAGATCCCGGAGGCCGGCTGGTTCCCCGGACTGTCCATGGGCGCCGAGGCCGGTGAGATCTACGGCTTCACCTTCGTCGCCGCGCTCTGCGGTGTCATCTACTGGTTCGTCCTCGGCCGCACCCGCTTCGGCTTCGACCTGCGCGCCACCGGCGCCAGCGAGAGTGCCGCGCAGGCGTCCGGCGTCGACGCCAAGAAGATGATCCTCACCTCGATGCTGATCTCCGGCGCGGTCGCGGGCCTGGTCGGCATGCCGACGCTGCTGGGCGACACCCACACGTACAGCCTCGACTTCCCGACCGGTATCGGCTTCACCGGCATCACGATCGCGCTGCTGGGCCGCAACCACCCGCTGGGCATCGCGTTCAGCGCGCTGCTGATCGCGTTCCTCGACAAGTCGTCCGCCTCTCTCGACCAGTTCGGGTACGAGAAGGAGATCGCGACGATCATGCAGGGCCTGATCGTGATCTCGGTCGTGGTCAGTTACGAACTGGTCCGCCGTTACGGGCTCCGCCGCCAGCAGCAGAAGGTCGGCGAGGAACTCGCGGCGGGCGGCGCCATCAAGACCGAGGCCGATGCCGGTTCCACGAGCGACACGAGTGACATGAGCGACACGAGCGCCAAGAGTGACAAGGGGGCTGCCCTGTGAGTACCAGCACCGTTACCGCAGCGAGCGCGGCTCCCAAGAAGGGCGGCGGGAGGCGCAAGCTCACCCTGCCCGTCATCCTGCTGATCATCTCCGGCGCACTGGCCCTGATCTCCCTGGTCCGGCTCATCAGCGGCGCCGAGGACATCACCTCCGTAGGACAGGTGGCCGGCGCGCTCGAACTCGCCGTACCCATCGGCCTCGCCGGACTCGGCGGTCTGTGGGCCGAGCGCGCGGGCGTCATCAACATCGGGCTCGAAGGGATGATGGTCCTCGGCACCTGGTTCGGCGCCTGGGCCGGATTCCAGTGGGGCCCCTGGGTCGGCGTGCTGTTCGGGATACTCGGCGGGGCACTCGGCGGCCTCCTGCACGCGATCGTCACCGTCACCTTCGGTGTGAACCACATCGTCTCCGGTGTGGCCATCAACATCCTCGCCGTCGGCGTGACCCGCTACCTCTCCAACTTCACCTTCGCCAACGAGCCGGGCGGCTCCTCCAAGCAGTCCCCACGCATCGATTCGATCACCGAGATCACCATTCCAGGACTGGCCGACGCGTTGGCCGATCTCCAACAGAAACACTGGTTCCTGATCTCCGACATCGCCGGAGTGCTCGGCGGTCTGGTGACGGGCCTGTCCCTGCTGACGATCGTCGCCCTGCTGCTGATTCCGGGCACCTGGTGGGTGCTGTGGCGAACGTCCTTCGGACTGCGCCTGCGCTCCTGCGGTGAGAACCCGATCGCGGCCGAGACGCTGGGCGTCAACGTCTACAAGTACAAGTACATCGCCGTCACCGTCTCCGGCGGACTCGCCGGCCTCGGTGGCGCGTTCCTGGCCATCGTCGCCACCGGCATCTACCAGGAGAACCAGACCGGCGGACGCGGCTACATCGGTCTCGCCGCGATGATCTTCGGCAACTGGATGCCGGGCGGAATGGCGCTGGGCGCCGGTCTGTTCGGCTTCACCGACAGCCTCAAGCTGCGCGGCGGCGCCGAGAACGTGCACGCGATGCTGCTTCTGCTGGCGATCCTGCTGGTGCTCGTCGTGGGCTGGCAGCTCTACAAGCGCAAGTTCGTCTCCGCCGCGATATCGGCGGTCGTGTCCGCGCTGCTGTTCATCTGGTACGCCTTGACGGACCAGGTGCCCAGCCAGTTCGTCGACGCCGCCCCGTATGTGACGACGCTGCTCGTCCTCGCGCTGTCCGCGCAACGGCTGAGGATGCCCAAGGCCAACGGCATGACCTATCGAAGAGGGCAGGGCACATGACGGTTACGGACTTCGCCGCCGAGGGTTCCGGCTTCGACTGGGGGACCCTTCGCGCGGCGGCCCGTGACGCCATGTCCCGCGCCTACGCGCCGTATTCGGGATTCCCGGTCGGCGCCGCCGCCCTGGTGGACGACGGCCGGACCGTCACCGGCTGCAACGTCGAGAACGCCTCGTACGGCCTCGGCCTGTGCGCCGAGTGCGGACTCGTCTCGGCGCTGCACACGACGGGCGGCGGCAGGCTCACGCACTTCACCTGCGTGGACGGCGCGGGCGCGCTGCTGGTGCCGTGCGGCCGGTGCCGCCAGCTGCTGTACGAATTCGGCGGCCCCGGCCTGCTGCTCGACACCCCGGAGGGGGTCCTCCCGCTCTCCGGGATGCTGCCGCAGGCCTTCGGCCCGCAGCACCTTTCCTAGAACGTAAGGATCACCATGGACGTCATCTCCGTCATCCGCACCAAGCGGGACCGCGGTGAGCTGAGCCCCGAGCAGATCGATTGGGTCATCGACGCCTACACGCGCGGTGACGTCGCCGACGAGCAGATGTCGGCCCTCGCCATGGCGATCCTGCTGAACGGCATGAACCGCACGGAGATCGCCCGCTGGACCGCCGCCATGATCGCCTCCGGCGAGCGCATGGACTTCTCCTCGCTCTCCCGTCCCACCGCCGACAAGCACTCCACGGGCGGCGTCGGCGACAAGATCACGCTGCCGCTCGCCCCGCTGGTGGCCGCCTGCGGCGCGGCCGTACCGCAGCTCAGCGGACGCGGACTCGGCCACACCGGCGGCACCCTCGACAAGCTGGAGGCCATCCCCGGCTGGCGCGCCCGTATCTCCAACGCCGAGATGCTGGACGTGCTGGCGTCCGCCGGCGCCGTGATCTGCGCCGCCGGTGACGGTCTGGCCCCGGCCGACAAGAAGCTGTACGCGCTCCGCGACGTCACCGGCACCGTCGAGGCGATCCCGCTCATCGCCTCCTCGATCATGTCCAAGAAGATCGCCGAGGGCACCGGCTCACTCGTCCTGGACGTCAAGGTCGGCTCCGGGGCCTTCATGAAGACCGTCGAGGACGCCCGCGAACTGGCCTCCACCATGGTCGGCCTCGGCACCGACCACGGGGTGCGCACCGTCGCGCTCCTCACCGACATGGCCACCCCGCTCGGCCTCACCGCGGGCAACGCCCTGGAGGTACGCGAGTCGGTCGAGGTCCTGGCGGGCGGTGGCCCGGCCGACGTGGTCGAGCTGACGCTGGCCCTGGCCCGCGAGATGCTGGCCGCCGCCGGTCTGCCGGACGCCGACCCGGCCAAGGCCCTGGCCGACGGCTCGGCGATGGACGTCTGGCGCCGGATGATCACGGCCCAGGGCGGCGACCCGGACGCCGCGCTCCCGGTGGCGCGCGAGCGCCAGGTGATCACCGCGCCGTCCTCCGGTGTGCTGACCCGGCTCGACGCCTACGACATCGGTGTCGCCGCCTGGCGCCTGGGCGCGGGCCGCGCCCGCAAGGAGGACGTGGTGCAGGCGGGCGCCGGCGTCGAGCTGCACGCCAAGCCGGGCGATCCGGTGACGGCGGGGCAGCCGCTGCTCACGCTGCACACCGACACCCCCGAGAAGTTCGACTACGCGGTCGAATCGCTGACGGCGGCCTACGACATCGCACCGGCCGGGACGGCGTACACCGCCGCCCCGATCGTCCTCGACCGGATCGCCTGACAGCCGTCGCAGTCGCCCGACTGCCGTCGCACCGCGATGAGTTACGGCCCGCGCGCCGGTCTCATTGGGTGTGGAAGCCACCCAGACGATCCTCCTCGCCCTGCGCGGACCGATCACCGCGGCCGATGTCCCTCAGCTCTGCGACCAGCTGGCCGCACGGCTGAGAGACAGCGACGCCACCGACGCGATCTGCGACGTCGGCGCGCTCGGGCGGCCGACCGTGGCCACCGTGAACGCCCTGGCCAGACTCCAGCTCGTCGCCCGCAGGCACGGCTGCCGGATCCGGCTGCGGGGCGCGGGCCCCGAGCTGCTTCTGCTGCTGGAGCTGGTGGGGCTGACGGACATCGTCCGGCCCGTCGACGCCTGCGGTGGCTCGGTCGACACGGGCCCCGATCCGCCCGGTCGCGGGGCTCTCGGCCCGCACGCGGCGAACGCCGTGTGCGTCAGTCGGGGGTGAGATCCTGCTCCGCCCAGATCGTCTTGCCCGTGTACGTCTGGCGGGTCCCCCAGCCCTGTGTGAGCTGGGCGACCAGGAGCAGCCCACGGCCGCCCTCGTCGGAGCTGCGGGCCCGGCGCAGGTGCGGGGCGGTGCTGCTGCCGTCGGAGACCTCGATGAGGAGGTTCCGGTCGCGGATCAGGCGCAGCCGGATAGGCGTCTCGCCGTACCGGATCGCGTTGGTGACGAGTTCGCTGACGACCAGCTCGGTGATGAAAGCCGCCTCGTCCAGGCCCCAGGCGTCCAGCTGCTGGCAGGCGTCCTTACGGGTCCTGGCGACGGCGCTGGCCTCGCGCGGCACCTCCCAGGTGGCCACATGGGCCGTGTCCAGGGCGCGCGTACGGGCCATCAGCAGCGCCACGTCGTCCGCCGGGCGGTCCGGGATGAGCGCTTGGAGGACGGCGTCGCACCTGCTCTCCAAGGACTCGGCCGGCTGCCCCAGCACCTCTCGCAGCATGGCGAGACTCTCGTCGATGCCCCGGTCACGGGAGCGGACGAGTCCGTCGGTGTAGAGCGCGAGGACGCTTCCCTCGGGCAGCGTCAGCTCGGTGGCCTCGAAGGGCATCCCGCCGAGGCCCAGGGGCGGGCCCGCCGGGACGTCGAGGAATTCCACGGCGCCGTCCGGGGTGATCAGCGCCGGTTCCGGATGCCCGGCCCGGGCCAGGGTGCAGAGCCGGGAGACCGGGTCGTAGACCGCGTACAGGCAGGTGGCGCCGATGTCGCCGGAAGGGGGGTCCGCGCTGTTGGTCTCGGCGGCCAGGTGGATGACGAGATCGTCCAGATGGGTCAGCAGTTCGTCGGGCCGCAGATCGACGTCGGCCAGGGTACGGACGGCGGTGCGCAGCCGCCCCATGGCGGCCGACGCCTGGATGCCGTGGCCGACCACGTCGCCGACGACCAGGGCGACGCGGGCGCCGGAGAGCGGGATCACGTCGAACCAGTCACCGCCGACGCCGGCCTGTGCGCTCGCGGGCAGATAGCGGGAGGCCAGCTCGACGGCCGCCTGCTTGGGCAGCCGTCTTGGCAGGAGACTCTGTTGCAGGGTGAGGGAGGTGCGGCGCTCGCGTCCGTAACGGCGGGCGTTGTCGATGCAGACCGCGGCCCTGGCGGTGATCTCCTCGGCCAGCAGCAGGTCGTCCTGTTCGAAGGGCTCTGGGCGCCGGTGGCGGGAGAAGGCGACCACGCCGAGGGTGATACCGCGGGCCCGCATGGGGACCGCCAGCACCGAGTGGAAGCCGTACTTCCGCACCCGGTCGGCCCGGTCCGGGGCATCGCGCTCCCATGCGCCCAGGGCGGCGGGGTTCACTTGCCGTATCAGCGGCCGGCCCGTGGCCAGGCACTCGGCGGCGGGTGAGGCGTCCGGGTAGGGAGCGATCGAGCCGCGCTGGACCACGGCCTCGGGGCAGCCCTCCAGAACGGACTGGCAGGCGACCCGGCGCAGCTTCACAGACCTCGGCGGCTCGGCACGGGGGTCCTCGCCGCCTTCGATGGAGGGGAGCAGGTCGACGGTGACGAAGTCGGCCAGCCGGGGGACGGACACATCGGCCAGCTCCTGCGCCGTGCGCGTGAGATCCAGGGTGGAGCCGATGCGGACGCTGGCCTCGTTGATCAGTGCCAGCATGTCCCGCGCCTGGACTTCTTCGGTCACGTCCTGCGCGGAGAGGATCACTCCTCGCACCGTCCCCCCGGTGTCCCGTACGGGGGCGAGGGAAATCGTCCAGACGCTCTCGCGCTTGTGGCCCGGCAGCCGCAGGGACACCTGAAGCTGCCCCTCCTCGCCGGTCTCCAGCACCCGGCGCATGTGCTCTTCGGTCCGCTCGCTCTGGGGGTCGACCAGGATCTCCGTCACCCGCTGCCCCCGCATGGCCCCCTCGGACAGGCCCATCACACGTTCCATGCGGGTGGTCGCCAGGCGCAGCCGCAAATGGATGTCGTACAGCGCGGCCGTGGCCGGGGACTGGGTGAACGCCCACTTCACCAGTGCGTCGTCCATGGCGGGCGACGCGCAACCGGCCACGGCGGCGGTTCCGTCCGTGGCCGCGTCAGCGGCGGGGTCCTCCGGCCACGGCACCTGGCCGTCACCCTCGGGTTCGATTCGTGTCATCGGCCCCTTCCCGTCCCCTTGACCTGACCCTTCCACCATGGTCCGCGGTTCGGCCAGGGGCAAACGGCGGGGGCGCCGACCGCTGCGGATCCTGCGGGGAAGGGCGGCCGGGAAGGGCGCCGGACGGGCCTCAGCTCGCGTCCTTCTCCAACCGCGCGGGGAGGTCGAACAGCGGGAACCACCGCTCGGTGTCCAGGAACGAGGTGATCCCCGTGACCTTGCCCTCCTCGATCTCGATGACCATGAGCGCCCACGGCACATACCCGTCGCCGTCCGGGCTCGGGTGGTAGTGCGCGAACGCGGGCGTGCCGTTGGCGACCGTCGGCACCAGCCGGGAACCGCGGCAGACCTCGCCGACACCGAGCATCCAGCCCACGATGTCGTCGTGCCCGCGCAGCCACAGGTCGTACGGGGGCATGGAGAGCGTCGCGTCCTCGTGGAGGAGAGCGGTCAGCGCCTTCATGTCATAGCCCTCGAACGCGGCCACATACCGCTCCAGCAGCTCCTTCTGCTCCTCGTCCAGGGGGTCCGAGGCGTCGGTCGAGGCCGGCTCGGACTCGGCGATCGTCGCGCGGGCCCGCTGGAGCGCGCTGTTGACCGAAGCGACCGTCGTCTCCAGCAGCTCGGCCACCTCGCTCGCCTTCCACGCCAGCACCTCGCGCAGGATCAGCACGGCGCGCTGCTTCGGCGGCAGGTGCTGGAGCGCTGCGACGAAGGCGAGCCGGATCGTCTCCCGCTCCACGGCCGTCTCCGCGGGGTCGACCACCGAGGGCAGCACCCGGCCGTCGGGCACCGGCTCCAGCCAGGTGACCTCCGGACGTGAGTTCAGCTTCGCCTGGGACACCGGGGTCGCCTCCGTGAGATCCATCGGCCGGGCGCGGCGATTGCCCGCGTTCAGCATGTCGAGGCACACGTTCGTCGCGATGCGGTAGAGCCACGAGCGCAGCGACGACCGGCCCTCGAACCGGTCGAAGCTCCGCCAGGCGCGCACCATCGTGTCCTGCACCGCGTCCTCGGCCTCGAAGGCGGAGCCCAGCATCCGGTAGCAGTAACCGGTCAGCTCCGTCCTGTGCTTCTCCAGCCGGGAATCAAGATCCTGTGTTGTAGCCAGATCACTCATCGGGTCACCCCAGTCGCCCCCTTGGAACCAGTCCACCGGAAGCTACCGCAGCCCACTGACAATCGGTGCGCCCCAGGGAAAACTGCCTGGTCCCGCGCAGGATGTGCCACCCCGTTCGAGGGTGCCCGGCAGCCCAACGCCCGCCGGCCCCCGTGCCCGGCAGCCCCTACCGGCCCGCCGCCACCGCGAGGGCGCGCCGTTCGGCGCGGGCCGCGTGCGTCCCGTACAGCGTCACCGAGACCACACCGAGCACCGCGAGCAGTCCGAGCGCCGCCGTCGCGCCCCAGCCGCCCGCGTGGAACGCCACGGCGCCCAGGGTGCCGCCCGCGCTGCTGCCCACGTAGTACGCGCTCTGGTAGAGCGCCGACGCCTGCGCGCGGGCCGTCTTCGCCGTACGGCTCACCGCCGACGAGGCCACCGCGTGGCCCGCGAAGAAGCCCGCCGTGATCAGGACCAGGCCCAGCAGTACGGCGCCGAGCGAATCCGCCAGCGACAGCAGCAGCCCCGCCGCCGTCGTCCCGACCGCCAGATACAGCGCGCCGCGCCGTCCCAGCCGGGCCACCAGCTGCCCGGCCGCCGCCGAGGAGGCCGTACCGACCAGATAGACCAGGAAGATCGAACCGATCACGCCCTGCGGGAGGTTGAACGGCGCCTCCACGAGCCGGAATCCGATCGCCGTGTAGACCGCGCCGAACACGGTCATGAACAGCGCGCCGATCGCGTACAGCCTGCGCAGCAGCGGATCGGCCAGATGACCGCCGACGGTCCTGGCCAGCGCGCGCGGATTCAGCGTCCCCGGACGGAAGTTGCGGGCCCTGGGCAGCAGTACGCGGAAGACCACCACGCACACCAGGGCGATCAGCCCGACCGCCGCGAGCCCGGCCCGCCAGCCCCACAGCTGGCTGATCCAGCCCGCCACGATGCGCCCGCTCATGCCGCCGATGCTGTTGCCCGCGACGAACAGCCCGATCGCGCCGACCAGCGCCTTGGGCCGTACCTCCTCCGCGAGATACGCCATCGCGGAGGCGGGCAGCCCGGCCAGCGCGGCGCCCTGGACCGCGCGCAGCGCGATCAGCCACTCAAGGTTCGGCGCGAACGGCACGAGCAGCCCGACGACCACCGCGACCGTCAGGGACACCGTCATCAGCGTCCGCCGGCCGAAGCGCTCGGACAGCGCGCTGAGCGGCAGGACGAACAGCGCCAGCGCGCCCGTGGCCGCCGACACCGTCCAGCTGGCCGCGCCCGCCGTCACACCGAAGTCGGCGGTGATGGCGGGCAGCAGTGCCTGGGTGGAGTAGAGCAGCGCGAAGGCGGCGACCCCGGCGGCGAAGAGAGCGAAGCTCATCCGGCGGTAGCCGGGGCGGCCGGGCGTCAGGGGTTCGGTCGTCGGAGGTTCTGCGGACGCGGAGGCGAGGGCACCCGTGGTGACGGGTGCCTCTGTACTGACGTGGGCCATACGACGAACGTACGGAGCCCGACCTCATGCGTCCAATGCATGGAATCGTCATAATCGTTCCCATGACGCATCAACGCAGGCCCCGGCCCCGGCTGTCATCAAGCAGTTACGCACAAGACATCGCACCGTCGTCCCCGGCACCGGCACCGCCCCCGGCACCCGCCGCCGACCTCGACCCCGAGTCCTGGTCCGCCCTGCTGGCGCCCCGCCTCGCCCAGTTCGCGGGTGTCGCGCGCCACGAGCACGTCACCCGCGCCGCGCACGACATGAACGTCCCCCAGTCCACGCTCTCGCGCGCGATGGTCCGGCTCGAACAGGACCTGGGCATCGCCCTGTTCGCCCGCAAGGGCCGTACCGTCTCGCTCACCCCCGCCGGACGCACCTTCCTCACCTCAGTAGAAGGCGCGCTCGCCGAGGTCGAGAGGGCGGCCGAATCCGTACGGGCCGACGCCGACCCCGCCTCCGGCAAGGTCGCCTTCGGCTTTCTGCACACGATGGGCTCCGAGACCGTCCCCGAACTGATCCGTGCCTTCCGCGCCGACCATCCGCGCGTCCGCTTCCAACTCGTCCAGAACTACGGCGAGGCGATGCTCGAACGCCTCCGGGCGGGCGAGCTGGACCTCTGCCTCACCTCCCCGATCCCCGAGGCCCCCGACCTGGTGGCCCGCCGGCTGGACGAACAGCGGCTGCGCCTCGTCGTCCCCGACGACCACCGCCTGGCGGGCCGCAGACGCATCCGCCTCGCCGAGGCGGCCGACGAGACGTTCGTGACCCTGGAGCCGGGTTACGGGCTGCGCCGTATCACCGACGACCTCTGCGAGGCCGCCGGGTTCCGGCCCCGCGTCGCCTTCGAGGGCGAGGAGGCCGAGACCCTGCGCGGCCTGGTCGCGGCGGGCCTCGGCGTCGCGCTGCTGCCGCCCCCGGCGGTGGCCCGCCCCGGCGTCGTGGAGCTGACGGTCACCGCGCCACGCGCCGTACGCGAGGTCGGCGTCGCCTGGCTCGACGGCCACCCGGACACCCCGCCGGTGGCCGCCTTCAAGCGCTTCCTGCTCTCCCGCCGGGGCCATCTGCTGCCCGACTGAGGCGAGTTGGCGTCACTCCGGCCGCGGAGACATCCGTACCTACGGCCGCAGCGACCGCCCGAACCCCGCCGCGAGCGGCATTCGCAGCCCCAGCGGCGGCGGCGCGGCCAGCGCGTCGGTGACGGGCCGCGAGTACGCGTGCGAGAGCAGCGCCCCCAGGACGAAGTCCACCGCCAGCGCCAGGACTTCACCGTGGTGCTGGCGCAGCGCGTGCCCGTCGGAGTGCACCTCGAAGCGGCAGGTGCACCGGTTGGCCTTCCTGGCGCGTTCCGCCAGCCGGTAGGACAGTTCGGGGTCGCTGCGCTCGTCGTCGGTGCCGTGCACGATCAGCACCTGCCGCCCCGCGAGCTGCGTGACCGGCTCCGGCTCGCCGCCCGCCGCCCCCTCCGGCAGCCAGGGCGCCATCGCCAGCACCGAGTTGACGGCCGGGTGCCCGGCGGCACGCAGCGCGGCGCGTGCGCCCATGCCGTGCCCGGCCAGACAGACCGGCACATCGCCGTAGCGCCGTACGACCTCCTCCGCCGCCCACCCGGCGTCGGCCGAGAGCTGCGCGTCGGCGCCGTTCCAGCCGCGCGAGCGGTAGCGCACCATGTGCACCAGCAGCCCCTCGCGCGCACCGGCGCGCGCCAGCGTCCGTGCAAGCGGCAGCATCGACGCGTAGGCGACGGTGGAGGGCCCGCGTGCCGATACGGGCTCGCCCGGTGGCAGTACGAGAACGACCCCGCCCACCTCCGGTGGCGAGGTCGGCGCGGAGAAGGCCCGCCCCAGCCGTGCGCGCGGCTCCGTACGACGCCCGAGAACCCCCGCGCCCCGCCACGGCGTGCGTCCGCCGGGGTCGGGAACTGCCCGCTGTCCCATGGCAGAACAGTCTCAGAAGGTGAGGTGTACACCACCCGTACGCACGGTCACTGTTACGTATCGGCGAGAGGTGATCTACGCGCGTAGGCGTTAAGGTGCTGAGATGACGAGCCAGACCTACCGACCGCCGACCGCCGACCAGATCCGCCGCGCCCCCAAGGTGCTCCTCCACGACCATCTCGACGGGGGCCTGCGCCCCGGCACGATCGTCGAACTCGCCCGCGTGGCGGGCTACGAGGGCCTGCCCGAGACCGAGCCCGACAAGCTCGGCCTCTGGTTCCGCGAAGCGGCCGACTCGGGCTCGCTGGAGCGGTATCTGGAGACCTTCGCGCACACCTGTGCCGTCATGCAGAGCCGCGACGCGCTCGTCAGGGTCGCCGCCGAGTGCGCCGAGGACCTGGCGGCGGACGGCGTCGTCTACGCGGAGGTGCGGTACGCCCCCGAGCAGCACCTGGAGGGCGGTCTCAGCCTCGAAGAGGTCGTGGAGGCGGTCAACGAGGGCTTCAAGGAGGGCGAGGCCCGCGCCCGCCAGGCAGGCCGGCGGATCCGCGTGGGCGCCCTGCTGACCGCGATGCGGCACGCGGCCCGCGCCCTGGAGATCGCCGAACTGGCCAACCGCTACCGGGACTCGGGCGTCGTCGGCTTCGACATCGCCGGCGCGGAGGCGGGCTTCCCGCCCACCCGCCACCTCGACGCGTTCGAGTTCCTGAAGCGCGAGAACAACCACTTCACCATCCACGCGGGCGAGGCCTTCGGCCTCCCGTCGATCTGGCAGGCCCTCCAGTGGTGCGGCGCCGACCGGCTCGGCCACGGCGTGCGCATCATCGACGACATCGAGGTCGCCGACGACGGCTCGGTGACACTGGGCAGGCTCGCCTCCTACGTACGCGACAAGCGCATCCCGCTGGAGCTGTGCCCCAGCTCCAACCTCCAGACCGGCGCCGCCGCCTCCATCGCCGAACACCCCATCGGCCTGCTGCGCAAACTGCATTTCCGGGCGACCGTGAACACGGACAACCGGCTCATGAGCGGTACGAGCATGAGCCGTGAATTCGAGCTGCTGACCGAGGCGTTCGGTTACACGCTCGACGACATGCAGTGGTTCTCGGTCAATGCGATGAAATCAGCATTCATTCCTTTCGATGAACGACTGGCCATGATCAACGACGTGATCAAGCCCGGATATGCCGAGTTGAAATCCGAATGGCTGTTCAAGCAGACCGCTGCGACCAGCGAGTCTTCGGTCTGAGCAGGTCAACCACCGTTCCACTGAGGCGGGCCGGGACACGATCTCCGGTCCGCCTCAAGGTGTTTGCGGACGGTGGGCGGCGATGGCTAACTTGCGGAGCCGCTCGCATTCCCGATTCCCCAAGGGACGAAAACTGTCATGAAGCAGACCGCTGCCAAGACTCTCGGCGTCGCCGCCCTCGGTGCCGCATTCGCCGCCACCGCAGCCGGTAGCGCGTCCGCCGCCCCCGCGCCCGCTGTTCCGGACGCCGGCGGCCCTCTGGACAGCATCACCAAGAGCCTGCCGACGGAGTCCCTGACCGGCGGCCTCCCCGACGGCACCGCCGAGGGCGTGACCGCCACCCGTGCCGCGCTCGGCAGCGCCGTCGGTACGGTCCAGCAGACCGCCCCCGTGGCCCTCTCGGCCATCACGGCCGCCAACCCCCTCACCGGCCTGCTGGGCGGCCTCCCGGTCGGCACACTGGGCCAGTAGGACGTCCGTACACACAACGGCGGGACTTCACCCGGTTCACCGGGTGAAGTCCCGCCGTTGTGTGTACAACCGTTTTACCAAGCCGTGTGCGTCGCGCTCTTCTGGCTCGGCAGGAACACCCACAGCGCGAGGTAGAGCAGGAACTGCGGGCCGGGCAGCAGGCACGAGGCCAGGAAGATCACACGCATCGTGTTCGCGGAGGTGCCGAAGCGCCGTGCCAGCGCCGCGCACACTCCACCGATCATGCGACCCTCACGGGGACGGGCAATCGCGGACATGATGGGCTCCTCAATGAGTCCGTGGAGGGAGCCTCTCGTTGTGCTCCCGATGACTCAATGGTGACCCGGAGGCGCCGGACAAAGCGTCGCTCTACGGGGCGATACCGACCCTGGTAATCGTCGGGGTCGTCCCCTGGGGAGACTCCTCCCGCAGGGTGCCCTCGTCCACGCCCCCCGCCTTCCGCCGGGCCGGCGCCCTTGACACCCCGCGCCTGCGGGTCCGTACGCGCCGCAGCCTGGCCCGTCCCGCGGGGACCACCAGCAGATGCGCGATCCCGACCCCGACCGTGTTGAGCAGCAGCGAGTCCACGTCGACGACCTGACCGGGGATGCCGGTCTGGAGAAGTTCGATCGCCAGCGAGATGAACGCCCCGGCGGCCATCGTGCGGGCCAGCGAGCCCAGCGGTGAGACGGTCAGCTTGCCGCCCGCCATGGGCAGGAGAACCCCGAGAGGGGCCAGCAGCAGAAGTCCCTCACCGATCCGCCGGGCCGCCTGGAGCGGCCCGAGGGCGAGATCGGCCTTGATGCCCGCCAGCGGCTGGAAGTTCGCCGCGGTCATCCACACCACGTCCAGCGGGCGCAACGTCAGCCACGCGACGAGCAGCAGATGCACGAGGAGGAGGATGACCCCCGCCACGCGGAAGCGGAAAGCGGCACTGCCGCCCAGACCTTGGCGCTGCACGATCCCCAAGACGCCGCCACCGCCGGAATCGGTTCCGGGGAGTTCCAAATGGAGGTCCACGTGAGACGGGTGTCACGCGGAGGGTCTGCCGGCCTCCGTGGAAGGTGCACACCCGGCCCCTGAGGTGCCCGCCTCCTCAGGAAGCGGACGGCTGCGGACCCGTCGTCGGTACGGCCGCCTCCGGGCGGCGCTTGGTCTCGTCGTCGCACCGGTACCCGCGCGCGCCGTACGCCCCCGGCCCGCCCAGCACCACCGAACCGTCCGTCGCCGCGCCCTCGGTCAGCGTGCACACGATCTGCGCCAGCGCGGCCGTCGGCAGATCCTCCGGCTGGCGGCTCAGCCGCAGCGTGCCCGGCGGATCGCCCGCGCGCGCCCCGGAGACCTGGAGCGGCCCGCGTACGTACGTCGTGAAGCCCGCCTCCCGTTCCGTGGACGACGGCTGCTCCAGCAGCTCCTCCACGAGCGCCCGTGCCACCCGCAGCCGGTCACCGAGCGCCTTCTCGCCGGGTATGGACGCCGCGCGCTCCACCGGCACCAGCTCCGACCCGCACACCAGATAGACCCGCACCGGGGCCCCCGGCTGCGCCTGGGTGGTCAGATTCCCCTCGGCCACCTCGCACGGCACCCGTGAGGGCGCCGCGCCCGCGTCCACCGGCACCGTGGTCGTCCTGATGCCGCAGCCGCCCACGGCGCCCGCGAGCGCCAGCGCGCCCGCGAGTACGGCGAGAGACCGGCCGGCCGGTGTCCTCGACCTCACTGCGTCCCGCCCCCCTCTTCCCGTATGTCGCCGTGCTCCGGTTCCCGCGAGACGTCGTGCGGCAGCCTCAGGACGAACACCGCGCCGCCGTCGGGGGCGTTGGCCGCGGTGATGTCGCCTCCGTGGATGTGCGCGTTCTCCATCGCGATGGACAGACCCAGCCCGCTGCCCTCGGACCGCGGCCGTGACGCGCTCGCCTTGTAGAAGCGGTCGAAGACGTGCGGCAGTACGTCCTGCGGAATGCCCGGCCCGTTGTCCCGTACCTCGATGACCAGCTCCCCGCCGACCGAGCGCACCGAGACCCGCACCGGCGAACCGCCGTGCTTGAGCGCGTTGCCGATCAGATTCGCCAGGATCACATCGAGCCGGCGCGGATCGAGGCGGGCCATCATGCCGCGCTCGGCGTCCAGCTCCACCGCGTCCAGCCAGGCCCGCGCGTCGATACAGGCGGTGACCTGGTCGGCGACGTCGACGTCGTCGAGGACGAGCCGCGCGGTGCCCGCGTCGAAGCGGGTCACCTCCATCAGGTTCTCCACCAGGTCGTTGAGCCTGCGGGTCTCGCTCACGACCAGCGTCACGGCGGGCGCGATCATCGGATCGAGCGTGTCCGCCTCGTCCTCCAGGACCTCGGTCACCGCCGTCAGGGCGGTCAGCGGGGTGCGCAGCTCGTGCGACATGTCGGCGACGAAGCGGCGGCTGGACTCCTCACGCGCGCTCATGTCGTCGATCTTCTTCTGGAGCGAGGCGGCGGTGTTGTTGAACGTCCGCGACAGATCGGCCAGTTCGTCCGTCCCCGACACCCGCAGCCGGGTGTCGAGCTTGCCCTCGCCGAGCTGCCGCGCCGCGTCTCCGAGCCGCTGCACCGGCTTCAGCACGGTCGAGGCCGCCGCCTGCGCGAGAAGCGCGGATCCGATGAGCGCGAGGCCGGTCGCGATCGCCAGCGACCACGCGAGGGCGTTCAGGTCCTCCCTCTCCTGTTCGAGGGAGAGGAAGACGTAACCCGTCGGCCCGCCGCCGACGATCCGCGTGCCGCCGACCAGATAGGGGGTCTGGCCACGCTGGGTGCGCTGCCAGAAGACGTGGTACGGCGAGGTGTTGCCCGAGGTGACCTTCTGCCGTTCGTTCACCGCCGTACGCAGCGACTGGGGCACGTCGTCCAGCGTGAACTCGTCCTGGTCGGAGACCCCGGCCACCGGCTTGTCCTCGGCGCGCTCACCTATCAGCACCACGCTGAAGCCCGTGCCGCTGCTCTTGGCCATCCGCTGCGCCGCGTACTCCAGTTCGGGCTGGGTCGGCCGCAGCGGCAACTGCGCGGCCTTGTCCCGCATCTCCTGCTTGAACTCCTTGAGCGCGGCAGTCTGCGTACGGGAGAGCACCGACTCGCGGTTGAGCCAGTACGCGATGCCGGACGCCGAGACGGCGGCGGTCAGCGCGACGGCCCCGAAGACGACGACGAGCCGCAGCCGCAGGCTCGTCCAGCGCAGCCCGGCGAGGAAGGCCCTCTTCCGCGAACGCCGCCGGGCCGCTCCGTCCGTGGCACCCGCCCCATCCGCGCCCGAGCCCTCGGCGCCTTCCGCCGCCTCCTGCGCGTCCGTGGAACCGCCGGCTGTGGGTTCCTCGCTGCTCACGAAGGCGCGTCCAGCCGGTAGCCCACGCCCCGCACCGTACGGATCAGCGTCGGCGACGACGGCACGTCCTCCACCTTCGCGCGCAGCCGCTGCACACAGGCGTCGACCAGCCGCGAATCGCCGAGATAGTCGTGCTCCCACACCAGCCGCAGCAACTGCTGCCGGGACAGCGCCTGTCCGGGCCGCCGGCTCAGCTCCAGGAGCAGCCGCAGCTCGGTCGGCGTGAGCTGGAGGTCCCCACCGTTCTTCGTCACCGTCATCGCCGAACGGTCGATGACCAGGCTGCCGAAGGTCGCCGAATCGGTCGACTCCCGCTCCCCGCGCCGCAGGACGGCCCGGATACGGGCGTCGAGCACCCGGCCCTGCACGGGCTTGACCACATAGTCGTCCGCGCCGGACTCAAGCCCGACGACCACGTCGATGTCGTCACTGCGCGCGGTGAGCAGAATGATCGGCAACTGGTCGGTCCGCCGGATCCGGCGGCACACCTCGAAACCGTCAATACCAGGCAGCATCACATCCAGAACGATCAGGTCTGGCCGCTGTTCTCGCAGCAGATTCAGGCCGTCCTCTCCCGTCGCCGCAGTGGCCACTCGGTGGCCCTGGCGTGACAACGAGAGTTCGAGGGCCGTGCGGATGGCGTCGTCGTCCTCGATCAGCAACAGGAAAGGCACAGAGGTCATTCTGGCCCATTGGGGGACCACAGTTCGACAGTCGGAGCGCTCCCACAGTTCCACCACATCTCCCGCCAAGGTCCGGAACCCCTGTGACAGGCCTGTGACAGTCGGCGGACAGGCCCATGAAACTGGCCCGGCAGTCTCTTGGGCAGACGGAAAAGTCACAGACTCCAGCCGACGGGGGGCGCGAGATGAACTCACTGCACAGCACGACCTCAAGCGCAGTAATCACGCGACTCCACGACGTCGCACGGAGCATCGAGAAGTCCGGCGCCGTGAACGGGCGGGGGTGCGTTCGCGGCGCCGGGCGCCAGCACAGGCCGCCGTACATCGCGGTGGTCGACGCGGCGCAGCAGCCCACGGCGGACGACGCCAAGGCTCGGGGGAGCGAGGGCGCGGCGTACGGAGAGGCCACGGGGGAGCGCACCACCGTGACGGAGGCCATGGACGCCGAGACGGCGTTCACCGCCTACGTCCAGGAGCGCCGGGCCTCTCTGTACGCCACCGCCTACCACCTGACCGGCGACCGCTTCGAGGCCGAGGACCTGCTCCAGAGCGCGCTCTTCTCCACCTACCGCGCCTGGGACCGGATCAGCGACAAGGCGGCCGTCGGCGGCTATCTCCGCCGCACGATGACCAACCTGCACATCAGCGCGTGGCGCAGGCGCAAGCTCAACGAGTACCCGACGGAGGAGCTGCCGGAGACGGTCGGCGACACCGACGCGATGCGCGGCACGGAGCTGCGCACGGTGCTCTGGCAGGCGCTCTCGCGCCTTCCCGAGACGCAGCGCACGATGCTGGTGCTGCGCTACTACGAGGGCCGCACCGATCCCGAGATCGCGGACATCCTCGACATCAGTGTCGGCACGGTGAAGTCGAGCATCTGGCGGTCGCTCCGCCGGCTGCGCGAGGACGAGGTCCTCAGCTTCGGACGTGACGAGGAAGAGTCCTTCGGCGAGCTGGTGGCCTGAAGGCAGCGGGGGGAGCAACACCCGAGGGGGAGCAACACCGGGGGAAACACCGGGGGAGAGTGGGGGGACCGGGGGAGGGGCTGCCGTTTCGGGGGAGACGGCAGGAGCAACACCGGGGGCACGGGGGTGCACCACAAGCAGGACCGGACAGGCTGGGGGGCCTGTCCGGTCTTCGCGCTTTCCGGGGCTTCTCAGCCGACCCGGGGATCCGCCCGGCGCTCGGCGGCCTCCGTGCGCGGGCGGACCGGCGTGGAGCGGTCGGCAGGAGCCGTACGGGGACGGGTGCTGCCCGCCGCGGCGTTGGCGATCCGGCCCAGCGCCTCCGCCTTGGCGCACGGATACGCCCCCAGCGCCGTCTGCCGGCCGACGATGCCGCGCTCCGCGCGCATCAGCCGCCAGCCGCGCCGCAGCAGGAACGCCACCGACTTCCGGCCCTCGCGCAGATCCCGCAGCAGCCGCCGGCGGAACGTCGTCGACGGGCGGCCCCGCAGACACAGCGCGTCGGCCAGCACCCCCAACTCCTCACAGCGCGCCACGACGTCCGCCGCGAAGATGCCCTCGGCGATGAACAGTTGCGTGCGGCCGATGTCGAGCGTCTCCGTGTCGACGCGGGAGCTGGTGGCGATCGAGTAGACCGGGACGGTCGTACGGCCCGTACGGCACAGCTCCAGGATCGCGGCCACCGCCGCGTCGGCGTCCCAGGACAGGGCGGAGTCCCAGTCGATGTCCGAACTGCCCGCCACCAGAGGCAGCGTCGGGTCGTCGCCCTCCTTGTAGAAGTCGTCGAGACGGAGCACGGGCAGGCCCGCGCGGGCGGCGAGCGACGACTTGCCGGAGCCGGAGGGGCCCGCGAGCAGGACGACACGCGCGGAGGCGGTTCGGTGGGGACTCACGGGACACCAGTGTGAGGCATGCACCCGCGCAGGGGACCCCCGCCTGCGGTGTTGGTATCGAGCGTCACATGTCAACTACTGTGCGTGTCATCCCGATTACTCGAACCCTCGCCCAGGCAGGAATCCCATGGCACGTCATACAGCTCCCACCGCCCGGCACCGCGCACTGCTGCGCGCCGGGCTGACGCTCACCGCGGCGGGTGCGGCGATCGGGCTCGGCGGCACGGCGGCGCAGGCGGCGCCCGCCGCGCCCGTGCCCGCGTCGGACCAGGACAGCGCGCTCGCCGAAGCCGGTGCGGCGGCCGGTGCGGGTCTCACGGGCGCGCTCGGCCACACCCTGGCCGGTGGCATCGGGCCGGTCAAGAGCCTTCAGCTGAACCCGCTGGCCAAGACGGGCGTCGACCCGCTGGACAACGCGGTCGGCACACAGATCGCCGACTTCAAGCCGCTGTCCACGGCCGCTGTGACGGACTCCGTCACCCAGGGCGGCGGGCTGGAGGACCTGCCGCTGGTCGGACCGGTGGTGGGGCTGCTGCCCGGCTGAGCGCGGGCGCGTGTCCGCGTACGTATACGTAAGGAGGCCCGGCCGTCACGATGACGGCCGGGCCTCCTCCTTACAGAGGCGAGCGCGGGGACGGCTCAGTAGCCGGAGCCGGACGCGCCCAGGCTGCCCGTAGGGTGCCAGACGGTCTTCGTCTCCAGGAAAGCCGTCAGGCGGCTCGTGCCGGGGTCGGCGGAGAAGTCCACCGGGTGCGGGCGAAGCACCCGCTTGAGGTTGTCCGCCGCCGCGATCTCCAGCTCCTTGGCCAGCGTCTCGTCGGCGCCGTACAGGTCGATGCCGTTGACGTCCTGGTGCGACGCGAGGGGCGTGGCCAGCTCCGCCGTACGGCCCGAGAGGACGTTGACGACGCCGCCCGGCAGGTCGGAGGTGGCCAGCACCTCACCGAGCGACAGGGCGGGCAGCGGGGAGCGTTCGCTCGCCACGACGACCGCCGTGTTGCCGGTGGCGATCACCGGGGCGACGACCGAGACCAGGCCGAGGAACGAGGAGTCCTGCGGGGCGAGGACCGTCACGACGCCGGCGGGCTCGGGCGTCGACAGGTTGAAGAACGGTCCCGCCACCGGGTTGGCGCCGCCGGTCACCTGGCCGATCTTGTCCGTCCAGCCCGCGTACCAGACCCACCGGTCGACGGTCGCGGCCACGACGGCCGCCGCCTTGGTCTTCGAGATGCCCTCGGATGCGGCCACCTCGGCCGTGAACTGGTCCCGGCGGCCCTCCAGCATCTCGGCGACGCGGTAGAGCACCTGGCCCCTGTTGTACGCGGTGGCGCCCGACCAGCCGCCGAACGCCTTGCGGGCGGCCACGACCGCGTCACGGGCGTCCTTGCGGGAGGACCGCGGCGCGTTGGCGAGCCACCGGCCCTTGGAGTCCGTCACCTCGTACACCCGGCCGCTCTCGGAGCGGGGGAACTTGCCCCCGACGTACAGCTTGTAGGTCTTGAAGACTGACAGTCGCTCGGACTCAGACATCGAGATACGCCTCCAGGCCGTGGCGACCGCCCTCGCGGCCGTAGCCCGACTCCTTGTAGCCGCCGAAGGGCGAGGTCGGGTCGAACTTGTTGAACGTGTTGGCCCACACCACGCCCGCGCGCAGCTTGTTCGCGACGGCCAGGATGCGGGAGCCCTTCTCCGTCCAGATGCCGGCGGAGAGGCCGTACTGCGTGTTGTTGGCCTTGGCGACCGCCTCGTCCGGCGTGCGGAAGGTCAGCACGGAGAGCACCGGGCCGAAGATCTCGTCGCGCGCGACGGTGTGCGCCTGCGTGACGTTGGTGAAGAGGGTCGGCGCGAACCAGTAGCCGGACGAGGGGAGTTCGCACTCCGGCGACCAGCGCTCGGCGCCCTCGGCCTCACCCGCGTCGGCGAGCGTCCTGATCCGGGCCAGCTGCTCGGCGGAGTTGATCGCGCCGAGATCGGTGTTCTTGTCCAGCGGGTCGCCGATACGCAAGGTGGACAGCCGGCGCTTGAGCGAGTCCAGCAGCTCCTCCTGGACCGACTCCTGGACCAGCAGGCGCGATCCGGCGCAGCAGACCTGGCCCTGGTTGAAGAAGATGCCGGTGACGATGCCTTCGACGGCCTGGTCGATCGGGGCGTCGTCGAAGACGATGTTGGCGCCCTTGCCGCCGAGTTCGAGCGTGACCTTCTTGTCCGTGCCCGCGACCTGCCGGGCGATGGCCTTGCCGACGGCGGTCGAACCGGTGAAGGCGACCTTGTCGATGTCCTCGTGCGCGACGAGGGCGGCGCCCGTGTCGCCGTATCCGGGAAGGATGTTGACGACGCCGCGCGGGAGACCGGCCTGGCGGCAGATGTCCGCGAAGAACAGGGCACTGAGCGGGGTGGTCTCGGCGGGCTTCAGGACCACCGTGTTGCCGGTGGCGAGCGCCGGGGCGATCTTCCACGCGAGCATCAGCAGTGGGAAGTTCCACGGGATGACCTGGCCGGCGACGCCGAGGGGGCGCGGGGCCGTGCCGCTGTGCCCTTCTGTCGTCCTCCGGCCGAACCCGGCGTGGTCGAGCTTGTCGGCCCAGCCGGCGTAGTAGAAGAAGTGCGCCGCGACCAGCGGGAGGTCGGCGTCGCGGGTCTCGCGGATCGGCTTGCCGTTGTCCAGGGTCTCCAGGACGGCCAGTTCGCGCGAGCGCTCCTGGATGATCCGGGCGATCCGGAAGAGGTACTTGGCGCGCTCGGCGCCCGGCAGCGCCGACCACTTCGTGAATGCCTTACGGGCCGCCTTCACGGCCCGGTCGACGTCCTCGGCGCCCGCCTGCGCGACCTCGGACAGCACCTCCTCCGTAGAAGGGCTGACCGTCTTGAAGACCTTGCCGTCGGCGGCGTCGGTGAACTCGCCGTCGATGAACAGGCCGTAGCTCGGTGCGATGTCGACGACCGAGCGGGACTCGGGGGCCGGTGCGTATTCGAAAGCCATCGTGTATCAGTCCACCGTGACGTAGTCGGGGCCGGAGTAGCGGCCGGTG
Source organism: Streptomyces sp. NPDC050433 (assembly GCF_044458565.1). Classification (NCBI taxonomy): domain Bacteria; kingdom Bacillati; phylum Actinomycetota; class Actinomycetes; order Kitasatosporales; family Streptomycetaceae; genus Streptomyces; species Streptomyces sp. NPDC050433. The sequence goes on from NZ_JBITIB010000001.1 coordinate 347,370, forward strand.
GCCAGCTTCTGGCGCTGCATCAGCAGATCGTTGAGGAGGCTGGAGGCGCCGAACCGGAACCAGTGGTTGTCCAGCCAGTCATCGCCCGCGGTCTCGTTGACCAGCACGAGGAACTTGATCGCGTCCTTGCTGGTACGGATGCCGCCGGCGGGCTTCACACCGACCTGGACGCCGGTCTGGGCACGGAAGTCGCGTACGGCCTCCAGCATCAGCAGCGTGTTGGCGGGGGTGGCGTTGACGGCGACCTTGCCGGTCGACGTCTTGATGAAGTCCGCGCCGGCGACCATGCCGAGCCAGGAGGCGCGGCGGATGTTGTCGTACGTGGACAGCTCGCCGGTCTCGAAGATCACCTTGAGACGGGCGGCGCCGCACTCGGCCTTCACGGCCACGATCTCCTCGTAGACCTTCAGATAGTGGCCCGCGAGGAACGCGCCGCGGTCGATCACCATGTCGACCTCGTCGGCGCCGGCGGCGACGGCGTCCCGTACGTCCGCGAGCTTCACGGCCAGGGCGGTACGGCCGGCCGGGAAGGCGGTCGCGACGGAGGCGACCTTCACCTCGCTCCCGGCCAGCGCGGCGACGGCGGTCTCCACCATGTCCGGGTAGACGCAGAGCGCGGCCGGCCTCGGGACGGTGCGGTCGGTCGGGTCCGGGTGCAGGGCCTTGGCGGCGAGCGACCGGACCTTGCCGGCGGTGTCGGCGCCTTCGAGGGTCGTCAGGTCGATCATCGAGATGGCCAGGTCGATGGCGTACGCCTTGGCCGTCGTCTTGATCGAGCGCGTACCGAGCGAGGCGGCGCGCGCCTCCAGGCCGACGGCGTCGACGCCGGGCAGTCCGTGGAGGAACCGGCGCAGCGAGCGGTCGGACGCGGTCACGTCGGCGAGGGGGGCACCGCCCACGGCGGAGCCTGTGGGCGAGGGTGCAGTCGTGGGCATGGTCACCACATGAGCATATCTACGCGCGTAGCGGCATGTACAGGGGGTCGGCCTTCCGCATCGCCTCCTCAAGGAGGCGCGGGCGGTCAGTCGGCGACGGGAGGGGTGTCAGGCGGGTCGGCAGGCAGCGGCTGCTCGGTCCAGATGGACTTGCCCGCCGCGGTGTAACGGGCGCCCCAGCGCTGTGCGAGGGCGGACACGAGCTGCAGACCGCGCCCGTTCTCGTCGGTGGCGGAGGCGCGGCGGACGTGCGGTGTGGTGAGGCTGCCGTCCGAGACCTCGCACACCAGGGTCCGGCCGCGCAGCAGCCGCAGCCCCACCGGGCCCTGCGCGTGCCTTATGACATTGCTGACCAGCTCGCTGGCGAGCAGTTCCGTGGTCATGACGAGATTGTCGAGGTGCCAGGCGTCGAGCTGGGTACGGATGTGCTCCCGCGCCTGGCCCGCGGCGAGCGGATCCTGCGGCAGCTGCCAGGTGGCGATGTCCTGGGCGGCCAGCCGGCGCAGCCGGGCGATGAACAGGACGGCGTCGTCCGCGGTCTGCCCGGTCTGCGCACCGGTGGGCAGCATCGCGGAGACGACGGTGTCGCACAGCTGGTCCAGGCTCAGGTCGCCGTCCGCGCGTACGGCGGCGGCGAGCACACGGGCCAACTCGTCCCGACCGCGATCGATGTCCCGCTCGGCGCCTTCCACCAGCCCGTCGGTGAACAGGGCCAGCAGGCTGCCCTCGGGCATCGCCAGCTCGACGGTGTCGAAGGGCGGCGAAGCGGCGCCGAGAGGCGAGTTGGTGGGGATCTCCGGAACGTGCACCGTGTGGTCGGGGTGGACGACGACCGGCGGAATATGGCCGGCGCTCGCGAAGACGCAGACGTGAGTGGTGGGGTCGTACACCGCGTAGAGGCAGGTCGCGTAGAAGTCGTCGCCGAGGTCACTGACGAGATCGTTGAGGTGGCCGAGGATCTCGTCGGGCGGCAGTTCGAGATCAGCGAGCGTGCGTACGGCCGTCCGCAGCCGTCCCATGGTCGCCGCCTCGGACAGCCCGTGCCCCATCACGTCACCGATGACCAGGGCGACCCGCTCGGCCGACAGCGGTATCAGGTCGTACCAGTCACCGCCCACGTCCAGGCGCCGGTCGGAAGGCAGATAGCGGGCGGCGGCGCTGGCGGCGGGCGGCGAGGGCAGGTGCCGGGGGAGCAGACCGCGCTGAAGTTCCTTGGCCCGCAGATGCTCGGAGTCGTACAGCCGGGCCCGCTCCAGGGCCTGCGCGAAGAGCCCGCTCAGTGCGACGAGCAGGGTGCGCTCCTCCTCGGTGAGCAGCCGCGGCTTGTCGAAGGAGATGACGCAGCAGCCGGTGGACCGGCCCGAGGCGATCAGCGGCAGGAAGGCCCATGCCTGACGCCCGGGGGTGGGGACATCGGCCAGTGAGGGGTAGCGCATCTTCAGCTCCGCCACGGAGGCGATGAACATGGGGGCGCGGCTGGTGAGCACGTCCGACATGGGCGTGGTCGTGGTGAGCGGGAAGGAGAGAATCCTTTCGAGGTCCTCGGCCGTGTATCCGACCGAGCCGACCAGCCGCTTGTGATCGCCCTCAACGGCCACGACGACCATGCCGGTGGCGCGGAACGGCTGGATGACATGCTGGGCGACGGCCTCCACCACGTCCTCGGTGGTGAGCGCTTCCGCGAGTGCCGTGGTCAACTCGGCGATGCGGGTGGCCCGTTCGGCGGTGGCCCGATCCGTGGTCGTACGCTCCGCCTCCCGCTCCCGCTTCTCGGTGACGTCGGTGAGGTAGACGGTGAGGCCTCCGGGTACAGGGACAAGACGCAGGTGGTACCAGCGCTGGTTGGCCGGTGACTGGACGTCGAGCCCGACCGGCCGGTGATCCGCGACGGCCTGCCTGCAACGGTCCGCAAGAGCGGGCGCGCGGGCGAAGGGGATGTCCCAGAGCACCCGGCCGAGCACTTCGCCCGAGTAGCCGAGCGCGCGCGTGGCCTCGATGTTGATGTAAGTGATCCGCCAGTCGGCGTCGACCGCGAGGAACCCGTCGCTCATGTGCCGCAGAGCGTGGTCCACGGATTCGCGGGCGGCATGGGTCTGCGTCGTGTCCCACACCGTGCCGACCATGTGGAACGGCTCCCCGTCCTCGTCGAGGATCACCCGGCCGCGTGCCTGGGCCCAGCCGGACGTCCCGTCCGGGCGGCGCACGCGGTACTCGACGCCGTACACGCTCCGGGTGCGGATCGCTTCGTCGGTGTCGACCATCACCCAGGGCAGATCCTCGGGATGGACCAGATCGAGCCATGTCTCGATACGGTGATCGAAGGTGGCCGGGTCGACGCCGAGCACCGTCATAGCCGACTCGTCCCAGTTCAGCTCACCCGTCTGGATGTTCCAGTCCCAGGCGCCCACCCTGACAGCCTTGAGGGCCTGCCGCAGATGGGAGCCGCCCGGCCGCTCCGGCCGCAACTCGGGGTTCGCGCCGCGCGGGGCCGCGAGAGAGCGCGCCAGACGCCCGGCGGCCCAGCGGGCCACCTCCTCAAGGAAGGCGCGCTGCTCGGCGGTCGGCGCCTCGCCGGTGGGCGTCAGCACCGAGAGCACGCCGATCGGGCCGTGCGGTGCGGTCGGCGCGAGCAGTGGTACGGAGGCCATACCGCAGGTGGCGAGCACGCCCAGAGCGGCGTCTTCATGGCTCGCGGAAGGCCTGGAGCCGTCCGGTGTCCCCGCGGCGGCCGGGCCGCGACCGGAGGGCGGCTGTTCGGCGAAAGCGGGCGCGGGCCGCCATACATACGCCCTGCCCAGCGCGGCACTGGCCGGGACCGTCGTCTCCTTGCCGGACAGGTCCTGCCACCCCTTCGTACCGGCCGGGGGCAGGCCGTCGGTGAGGACCAGGCGCAGCCCGGCGCCCTGCCACGGGCTCCGCAGGTGCACCATCCCGCCCGGTCCGCCGAGGCCGGCGACCGCGTGGTGCAGCGCGCAGCGCAGCGCATCCGTCTCGGACGCCTCGTCCCCCACCGTCGCGAGCAGCCGCAGACGATCCGTCGGCGATCGTGCTCCCGTCGGCAGCGGACCTTGTGTGTCACGTCGTCCGTTCACGGTCATGCACTCGCCTGCCAATCGACCGGGATCCTGCCACGAGCCCGTACCGCAATTGTCTCTCAGCGCCGGTTCCGCGGCGAGCAGGCGGTGGGGAAGCGGCGAGCAGGCCGGTCCGGGCCGTGCCGTACGGGGCCCAGCTCGGTGGTCGGCTCCGGACTGTCGGCGGCGTACGGCAGAATCGAAAGCATGAAGAGTCCCGATCAGTCCTCCGAGCCGGCCTACGCAGAGCGCGTCTTCCGGTCGCCCGCCGGTATCGCGGGCGGTGCGCTGCTGCTCGCGCTCGGCGCGTGGATCGGGATCGACGCGGTGGTCCGGGGCGAGGGCAGGACGCCGTGGCTCGCGCTCGCGGGCCTGCTGCTCGCCGTGCCGCTCGTGGTGGCCTTCACCATCCGGCCGGCGGTGTTCGCCGACGACGACCGGCTGCGGGTCAGGAACCCGTTCCGCAGCATCGTCGTGCCGTGGGCGTCCGTGGACGACGTAAGGGCCGGGTATTCGAGCGAGGTGCTCACCAAGGACGGCGCGAAGTACCAGCTCTGGGCGGTGCCGGTCTCGCTGCGCAAGCGCAAGCGCGCGGCGCGGCGGCAGGCGCAGAACGCGCACGACGACCCGCACAGCCGGACGTCGGTGAACGCCGATGTGACGGACTCGCACGCCCGGACGGCCGACGCGGACCACACGGTCGCTGGCCTGCGCGACCAGGCGGAACGCTGCGCGTCACGTCCCACGGCCCAGGGGGAGCCCCAGGTGCGCTGGGCGTACGAGGTGATGGGCCCGGCCTTGGCGGGCCTGGTGGTCCTGATCGTGCTGCTCGCGACGGGCTGACGCGCGGCCGGGCCGGCGCCCGGCGGGGGTCGCCGGACTCGGGGTCGCGAGCCCGCGCCGCAAGGGCGGCGCCATGTCCTGCCGTCAAGGGCCCGAGGGGTTCAACCGTCCGATGCCCGGCTGGACGTCTGGGCGGCCCGGCGGCAGGGAGCGTGCCGGGCACCGGGCCCGCCTCGCGGGCGGGTCTCGCGTCCCGAGGTGCCGGGTGGCTGTAGGGGGGCGTCTCGCTGATCTTGCCGGGCTCGCGGTCCCGGGCACGCACGCTCTCGTAGCCCCTCCGGGCACGGGAGGCCCCCGCGTTGTCGGAGCCGCGGTCCGTGAACGCCGGGCCGGGTCTCCGGTGCGATCGGGCGGACGACGCCACTTCGTGGACACGGCCACGGCCCTCCGGTGAACGGGCCGAAGGGCGGACGCCCGCCAGGGACACGGGCGGCCCGACCGGCCCGCCCCTCAGATACCCGCCGCCTCCGCCAGATCCCGCTTCAGGGACGTCAGCAGCTCCGCACCCCGCGTTCGCGCCGACGGCAGGTCGCTCGCGTCGGCGACCGGGATCACCGCCTCCAGGTAGCACTTGAGCTTCGGTTCCGTGCCGCTCGGGCGGACGATCACGCGGGCGCGGTACGTGCCGTCCAGGTGGTAGCGCAGGCCGTCCGTCGGCGGGAGGCCCGTCGCGCCCTCCGACAGGTCCTCGGCCGAGACGACCGACAGGCCCGCCAGGGCCACCGGCGGGTGGTCGCGCAGGCGGCCCATCGCCCGCGTGATCAGGGACAGGTCCTGTACGCGCGCCGAGAGCTGGTCCGTGGCGTGCAGGCCGTGCGCGAGCGCCAGGTCGTCCAGGAGGTCCGGCAGACCCCGGCCCTGCTCCTTCAGCTCCGACGCCAGCTCCGCGACGAGCAGCGCCGCCGTGATGCCGTCCTTGTCGCGTACGCCGTCAGGGTCGACGCAGTACCCGAGGGCTTCCTCGTAGCCGTACCGCAGGCCCTCCACGCGGGCGATCCACTTGAAGCCGGTGAGCGTCTCCTCGTATCCGATTCCCGCCGCCTCCGCGATCCGCCCGAGCAGCGACGACGACACGATCGACTCGGCGAAGACACCCGTCGTACCCGTCGCGCCCTTGTTCACCAGATGCGCCGCCAGCAGCGCGCCCACCTCGTCGCCGCGCAGCATCCGCCAGCCGCTCTCGGCGTCCGCGTCGGGGACGGCCACCGCGCAGCGGTCCGCGTCCGGGTCGTTCGCGATGATGATGTCGGGCGCCGCGCGGCGGGCCGTCGCGAACGCCAGGTCCATCGCGCCCGGCTCCTCCGGGTTCGGGAACGCGACCGTGGGGAAGTCCGGGTCGGGCTCGGCCTGTTCGGCCACCGGCACGGGCGCGGGGAAGCCGGCCCGCGCGAACGCGGCGTTCAGCGTCTCGGTACCGACGCCGTGCAGCGCCGTATGGACGACGCGCGCCGTACGGGGCGAACCGGCGCTCAGAACGGCGTCCGTGCGCTCCAGATACGCCGTCAGCACCTCGTCCCCGAGGACCTGCCAGCCACCCTCCGGGCGCGCCACCGAGTCCAGCGGACCGACCGCGTCGATCTCGGCCGCGATGTCGCCGTCCATGGGAGGCACGATCTGGGAGCCGTCGCCGAGGTAGACCTTGTAGCCGTTGTCGCGCGGCGGGTTGTGGCTGGCGGTGACCTCCACCCCGGCCACGGCGCCGAGCTGCCGTATGGCGAAGGCCAGCAGCGGCGTCGGCAGCGGACGCGGCAGTACGGCGGCGCGCAGCCCCGCCCCGGTCATCACGGCGGCGGTGTCGCGCGCGAAGTCGGCCGATTTGTGGCGGGCGTCGTAGCCGATGACGACGAGGCCGCCGCCCTGGCCCGTGGCCTTGAGGTACGCCGCCAGCCCGGCGGCGGCACGGATGACCACCGACCGGTTCATCCGCATCGGTCCGGCGCCCAGCTCGCCGCGGAGCCCGGCCGTGCCGAACTGGAGCGTGCCGCTGAACCGTTCGGCGAGCGCGTCCAGGTCACCGGCGGCGGCGTCGATGAGTGCCCGCAACTCGTCCCGCGTGTCGCTGTCCGGGTCCTCGGCCAGCCACGCCTCGGCCCGCGCGATGAGGTCTTGCTGCACTGTGGGTTTTCCTTCCTGGGCCCGCTCGGAGTTCACGCGACAAGCTCTCAGATGCGCTCAAGCACCCGCGCCAGCAGGGCACCCATCTGCGTGGCCGAGTCACGGCCCGCCTGGAGGACTTCCTCGTGGTTCAGCGGCTCGCCCGACAGGCCCGCCGCCAGATTCGTCACCAGGGAGATGCCCAGCACCTCCGCACCCGCCTCACGCGCGGCGATGGCCTCCAGCACGGTCGACATGCCGACCAGGTCGCCGCCCAGCACCCGGACCATGTTGATCTCGGCGGGCGTCTCGTAGTGCGGGCCGGTGAACTGGACGTACACGCCCTCTTCGAGGCCGGGGTCGACCTCCTTGCACAGCGCGCGCAGCCGTGGCGAGTACAGGTCGGTGAGGTCCACGAAGTTCGGGCCGACGATCGGCGACGCGGCCGTCAGATTGATGTGGTCGCTGATCAGCACCGGCTGTCCGGGCCGCATGCCCTCGCGCAGCCCGCCGCAGCCGTTCGTCAGGACGACGGTCTTGCAGCCGGCCGCGACCGCCGTACGGACACCGTGCGCGACGGCCGCGACGCCGCGGCCCTCGTAGTAGTGCGTACGGCCCAGGAAGACCAGCGCGCGCTTGTCGGCGATCGCGTAGGAGCGGAGCGTCCCGCCGTGGCCGGCGACGACCGGCGGGGGGAAGCCCGGCAGCTCGGTCACCGGGAATTCGGCCTCGGGTGCTCCCAGCGCGGCGACGGCGGGTGCCCAGCCGGAGCCCATCACCAGGGCCACGTCATGGGTCTCGGCGCCGGTGAGCTCGCGCAGGCGCACCGCGGCGGCGGTGGCGGCGGCGAAGGGGTCGGCGGATCCGTCGGCCGTGGCCGGGATAACAGATGCGTTCACGCGGAAGAGGGTAACCGTTCCTGCCCTACGCGCGTAGATGATCGACCGCACGGTCTTCGGATCGTTGTGTTGTCGTTTCCGGTAAATGTGCCGGTCAGCCGCGTGTGACAGCTCTCACGGCCGTCACCGTGCGCGTGGGGTGCCGGTTCAGCACGCGCGCTTTCGCAGTTCCATCACATAGTCGTGCGGTGCCCCGGCCGACTCCGCCGCCTCGGCCAGCTCGCCGAGGTAGCGCGCGGAAGGCAGTCCGCCCTCGTACCCGTTCAGGACGTACAGCCAGGCCGGTTCCTTGCCGTCCAGGGTGTCCACGCGCACCCGCATCCGCCGGTATATGTCGAGACCGACGCCCTCCCACCGGTCCATCGAGTCCTCGTCCATCGGCGCGATGTCGTACAGCGCGACGAAGACCTGCGAACGGGGTGCCTCCACGAGGGTGACCAGCGCACCCTCCCAGCCCATCTGCTCCCCGCCGAAGGTGAGCCGCCAGCCGTTGAGCCAGCCGGTGCCGCGCAGCGGGGAGTGCGGGGCGCGGCGGGACATCAGCCGCGCGTCGAGGTTGCCGGCGTACGCGGCGTAGAGCGACATGGGGACGAGAGTACGGGAGGGACGCGCGTGCCCGGTGAATCCCGTGGGCGCGGCCCGTTCGCGGCCCCTCCCCGCCTGGCGCGGCCCGTCCGCGCGCCGTTCGGGGCCCGCGCGGAGGGACCCTGGGGCGAAGCAGCTTGAAGAGTGCGGGACAATGGCGTACGTACTGCATCCTCCGGGGGCTCCCCGGACTCCCGGCCGGGACGGCAGACGGGTCGGGTCGACAACGCGAGGCGGACTTTTTCGTGACCCGGATCGTGATCATCGGCGGCGGACCCGGCGGCTACGAGGCGGCCCTGGTGGCCGCACAGCTCGGCGCCGAGGTGAGCGTCGTGGACTGCGACGGCCTCGGCGGGGCCTCGGTGCTCACCGACTGCGTACCGTCCAAGACCCTCATCGCCACGGCCGAGGTGATGACCACCTTCGACTCCTCCTACGAGGAGCTGGGCATCATCGTCGCCGACGACACCCCGCCGCTCGAACAGGCCGCCCGCGTCGTCGGTGTGGACCTCGGCAAGGTCAACCGGCGGGTCAAGCGCCTCGCGCTCGCCCAGTCCCACGACATCACCGCGTCCGTCACCCGCGCCGGCGCCCGCGTGCTGCGCGGCCGGGGCCGGCTCGACGGCCGGCAGGCCACCGACGGTTCCCGTCAGGTGATAGTGACCTCGGCGGACGGCTCGGAGGAGTCTCTGACCGCCGACGCCGTGCTGATCGCGACGGGCGCGCACCCGCGCGAGATCCCCGACGCGCTCCCGGACGGTGAGCGCATCCTCAACTGGACGCAGGTGTACGACCTCACGGAGCTGCCCGAAGAGCTGATCGTGGTCGGCTCCGGTGTCACCGGCGCCGAGTTCGCCGGTGCCTACCAGGCGCTCGGCTCGCGCGTCACGCTCGTCTCCTCCCGCGACCGGGTGCTGCCCGGCGAGGACCCGGACGCCGCCGCCGTGCTGGAGGACGTCTTCCGGCGCCGCGGCATGAACGTGATGTCGCGCTCCCGCGCCTCGTCCGCCAAGCGCGTCGGCGACCGCGTCGAGGTGACCCTCGCCGACGGCCGGGTCATCTCCGGCACGCACTGCCTGATGGCGGTCGGCGCGATCCCGAACGCCGAGGGCATGGGCCTGGAGGAGGCCGGGGTCCGGGTCAAGGACTCGGGCCACATCTGGACCGACCGGGTGTCGCGTACGTCCGCTCCCGGCGTCTACGCGGCGGGCGACGTGAACGGAATCTTCGCGCTCGCCTCGGTCGCCGCGATGCAGGGCCGGATCGCGATGTACCACTTCCTCGGCGACGCGGTCGCCCCGCTGAACCTCAAGACCGTCTCGTCCAATGTCTTCACCGACCCGGAGATCGCGACCGTCGGCTACAGCCAGTCGGACGTGGACAGCGGGAAGATCGACGCGCGGGTCGTCAAGCTGCCGCTGCTGCGCAACCCGCGCGCCAAGATGCAGGGCATCAGGGACGGTTTCGTCAAAATTCTCTGTCGGCCAGGAACCGGGATCGTCGTCGGCGGCGTGGTCGTGGCACCGCGCGCCAGCGAGCTGATTCACCCCATCTCGATCGCGGTCGACAACAATATGACCGTCGAACAGATCGCAAACGCTTTCACTGTGTACCCCTCTCTGTCGGGCTCGATCGCCGAAGTGGCACGGCAGTTGCACAGCCGCAAGAGCGACGACGAGGGCTGATACGGCTGTTGGCCCAGGTCATGGGCGTGCGCGGGCCACGGGGACGCGCTCCCATACCACTTGGCGGCGCCCCGCACGTACACCTTCCGTTTTTCGGCGTGAACCGCTGAAAGCGGGCGCCTGTTGGGGTTACTGTCAGTTTCGTGTTCGCTGCAGAACGTCGCCAGTTAATCCTCGAAATGGTGCGCGCCAACGGAGCCGTGTCGCTCCGTGAGCTCGCCCGCGTCGTCCAGACCTCCGAAGTGACCGTACGGCGGGACGTGCGGGCGTTGGAGGCCGAAGGACTCCTCGACCGCCGGCACGGCGGTGCGGTACTGCCGGGCGGATTCACGCGAGAATCCGGCTTTCCGCAAAAATCCCATCTCGCCACGGCGGAGAAGACCGCCATCGCCGATCTCGCCGCGAGCCTCGTCGAAGAAGGCGAGGCCGTGGTGGTCGGTGCCGGTACGACCACGCAGGAGCTGGCCCGCCGGCTCGCGCGGATCCCCGGACTGACCGTCGTCACCAACTCCCTGCTGGTCGCACAGGCGTTGGCCCATGCCAACCGGGTCGAGGTCGTCATGACCGGCGGCACCCTGCGCGGCTCCAACTACGCGCTGGTCGGCAGTGGTGCCGAGCAGTCGCTCCAAGGGCTGCGGGTCTCCCGCGCGTTCCTGTCCGGGAGCGGGCTCACCGCGGAGCGCGGGCTGTCCACCTCCAACATGCTCTCGGCCAGCGTCGACCGCGCGCTGGTGCAGGCGGCGGCCGAGGTCGTGGTGCTCGCCGACCACACCAAGCTCGGCACCGACACGATGTTCCAGACGGTGCCGACCGACGTGATCACCCGGCTGGTGACCGACGACCCACCGGCGCACGACGACCGTGCGGCAACCGAACTACAGGCGCTCGCCGATCAGGGCGTACAGATCACGGTGGCGGGCGCCGCCGGATCGGGGTCCGGCGGTCCCGGCAGCGGCGGCGAGGCGGCCCCGCCGGGGCGCCAGCCCCGCCGGGAGACGTCGCTGCCGGGCCAGCGCCGTACGCACGGCGGCGGCGGGCCGGGACCGCAGCCGCTGCGCAGCGCGGCGGCGTCCGCCGGGGCGCTCGCCGAGCAGCCGGGGGAGCGGGCGCGGGTCGCGGACCTGCGCCGCCGCTGACCGTACGGCGGCGGGCCGTCAGCGGCCCGGCGGTCGTCCGTACGGCGGCGGGCCGGTCACCCGGCGTGTTCGCCATTGCCGCTCTGCTGGGGGCCTTTCAGACCGGTCAGCGTCAGCGTGAGCAGCCGGTCGGCCAACTCCGGGTCGTCCGGCGCCTGTTCGGCGGCGAGCGCGATGGCGTTCGTCAGCTGCATCAGGTCGTCGATGGATGTGCCGGCCCGTACGGCCCCGCTCACCTGCGCCCGTACGAGCAGCAGCTCGCCCGCCGTACGCAGCTCCGCGCTGCACTGCGTCAGGGCCGAACTCGCGTCGTGCGAGGCCGACATGAGCGCGCGGGAGAGACCGCGGTACTCACCCGCGTGCGTGATGAGCGCGCGCAGCCAGGCCACCAGCGCATGGCAGGGGCGGTCGGCGCCGGCGAGTTCGCGCGAGCGGTCGAGCAGATCGGCGAGCGCTTCCTGGAAGACCGCGTTCAGCAGGGCGTGGCGGGTGGGGAAGTGCCGGTACAGCGTGCCGATGCCGACTCCGGCGCGGCGGGCGACATCCTCCAGTGAGGCGTCCGTGCCGTGCTCGGCGAAGGCGGAACGGGCCTCATGGAGCACCCGCTCGTAGTTGCGCCGCGCGTCGGCACGCATGGGCCGGGGCGGCGCGACACCGCTGCTCGCCATCGCGGTCCTTCCTGTCGTTACGGGGGGTGGTCCTCAAGGATGCCACCGCGACTCACGGGGTGCGGTTCGTATACGCCGACGGCCCCGCCGGTCGTGCCCGGCGGGGCCGTGTTGCGACGAGCGTACGGCGGGTGATCAGTCCTTGATCTCGCAGATCGTGGCGCCCGAGGTCAGCGACGCGCCGATCTCGGCGGTGAGGCCCTTGATCGTGCCGGCCCGGTGGGCGTTCAGGGGCTGTTCCATCTTCATCGCTTCCAGGACGACGACCAGGTCGCCCTCCTCGACCTGCTGGCCTTCCTCGACCGCCACCTTCACGATCGTGCCCTGCATCGGCGAGGCGAGGGTGTCGCCGGACGCCGCCGAGCCCGCCTTCTTCGTGGCACGGCGCTTGGGACGGGCGCCGGCGGCCAGGCCCGTGCGGGCCAGGCTCATGCCGAGGCTGGAGGGCAGCGAGACCTCCAGGCGCTTGCCGCCGACCTCGACCACGACCGTCTCGCGGCCGGGCTCGTCGTCGGTGTCGCCGTCGGCGGGGGTGGCGAAGGGGGGGATCGTGTTCACGAACTCGGTCTCGATCCAGCGGGTGTGGATCGTGAACGGGTCGGCGGTGAACGCCGGGTCGGTGACGACCGCCCGGTGGAAGGGGATCGCGGTGGCCATGCCCTCGACCTGGAACTCGCCCAGCGCACGCGCGGCGCGCTGCAACGCCTGCTCGCGGGTGGAGCCGGTGATGATCAGCTTCGCGAGCAGGGAGTCCCAGGCCGGGCCGATGACCGAGCCGGTCTCCACGCCCGCGTCCAGGCGCACACCGGGACCCGTGGGCGGGCTGAACAGCGTGACGGTGCCGGGGGCGGGGAGGAAGCCGCGGCCCGGATCCTCGCCGTTGATACGGAACTCGATCGAGTGGCCGCGGACCGGCGGGTCGTCGTAGCCCAGCTTCTCGCCGTCGGCGATACGGAACATCTCCCGTACGAGGTCGATGCCGGTGACTTCCTCGGTGACCGGGTGCTCCACCTGGAGGCGGGTGTTGACCTCCAGGAAGGAGATCGTGCCGTCGGTGCCGACGAGGAATTCGACGGTGCCGGCGCCGACGTAGCCGGCTTCTTTCAGGATCGCCTTCGACGCCGCGTACAGCTTCTCGTTCTGCGCCGGGGTGAGGAACGGCGCCGGGGCCTCCTCCACCAGCTTCTGGTGGCGGCGCTGGAGCGAGCAGTCGCGGGTGGAGACGACGACCACGTTCCCGTGGGTGTCGGCCAGGCACTGGGTCTCCACATGGCGGGGCTTGTCGAGGTAGCGCTCGACGAAGCACTCGCCGCGCCCGAACGCCGCCACGGCCTCGCGGACGGCGGAGTCGTACAGCTCGGGGACCTCTTCGAGGGTGCGGGCGACCTTCAGGCCGCGTCCCCCGCCGCCGAAGGCCGCCTTGATGGCGATCGGCAGACCGTGCTCGCGGGCGAACGCGACGACCTCGTCGGCGCCCGAGACGGGGTCGGGGGTGCCCGCGACGAGCGGGGCACCGGCGCGCTGGGCGATGTGCCGGGCGGCGACCTTGTCGCCGAGATCGCGGATCGCCTGCGGCGGCGGGCCGATCCAGATCAGGCCCGCGTCGAGGACCGCCTGCGCGAACTCCGCGTTCTCCGACAGGAATCCGTAGCCCGGATGGATCGCGTCCGCGCCGGAGTCCTTGGCGGCGTGGAGGACCTTCGCCATGTCCAGATAGCTGGCGGCGGGGGTGTCACCACCCAGCGCGAACGCCTCGTCGGCCGCCCGCACATGCGACGCGTCCCGGTCCGGGTCCGCGTACACAGCCACCGAGCCGATCCCGGCGTCCCGGCACGCACGAGCAACACGGACAGCGATTTCGCCACGATTGGCGATGAGCACCTTGCGCACGATGGCTCCCTCCTGGAAACAAGCTGAGTTTAGGGACTACCGACACGACCGATCGACCCGTCCCCAATGGTGAGCTTGCCCACACGGAGTGTGATCCGAGGCTCGCCCAAGTCGCGAAATCCCTTGTGACGCCAGGGTACGCCGGGACTACAAACCGCACAGTAATCGCCGTATGTGGTCAAGGTCTCTGTCAGGGAGCCCCGGCGCGTCTCGTGATTCTTTGTTGAGTTCCCACTAACGCGTGCCGGATTCTTTGCCTCTGTCCAGGCCCTTGTCCGGGGGTTTACCGGTGAGTAGCCTTCCCGATGCCGTCCGTACTTGGGGTAACAGGGGAAGAGGTGGGTGCCATGGTGCGCAGACCGGTGGCATGGGTGGCCGCGATCGTCCTGCTCGCGGAGGCGGTCGGCTTCGTTTTCGTCAACGGGCTGATGGCCACCGTCGTCGACAACCAGCAGATGTCACTCGCCGGACTCGACCCGGCCGCCATGTCCACCGGGGCCTGGGCGGCGGGCGGTGCGCTCGGTCTCTATCTGGTCGTGTGCGCCGCTCTGTTGGTGCGCGCGGCGATCACCGGGCGCGGGTTCGGCCGGGTCGCACGGCCCGTGCTGATCAGCTCCGCGATCCTGCACGGGGTGCTCGGCGCGCTGGCGGTCGGCCTCGTGGGCTGGACGGCGTTCTTGTTCATGATGGTCGTGCTGGGTCTGATAGTGCTGACGCTGGTCGGGTACGGCGAGCGGAAGGAAGCCGCTGCCGAGGCCGGGTCGCCGCCGGTCGGGACCGGCCCGTCGGCTGCCTGAACGCGGGGTCGTTCACGCCCAGAGATCGGTGATCGCGACGCCGTGCGCTGCCAGGAGCTTGCGCAGCAGCGGCATCGACAGTCCCAGTACGTTCCCGTGGTTGCCGTCGATCGAGTCGACGAACGGCGCCGAGAGCCCGTCCAGCGTGAACGCCCCCGCCACATGCAGAGGTTCACCCGTCGCGACGTACGCCGCGATCTCCGCGTCCGTCGGCTCGCCGAACCGGACCGTGGTCGAGGCGGTCTCGGACACGCTGCGCCCCGTCACGGTGTCGATCACGCAGTGACCGCTCTGGAGTACGCCCGACCGGCCGCGCATCGCCTTCCAGCGCGCGGTGGCGGCCTCGGCGTCGCCGGGCTTGCCGTGGGCCTCGCCGTCCAGCTCGAGCACCGAGTCGCAGCCGACGATCATCGCCCCGGAGGCCTCCGGACGGGCGGCCACGGCGGCGGCCTTGGCCTCGGCCAGCACCCGCGCCAGGGCGGCGGGTGTGGCGGCCGACAGCGCGTCCTCGTCGACGCCGCTGACGATCACTTCGGGCGCGAGGCCGGCCTGCCTGAGCAGTCCGAGACGGGCGGGCGATGCGGAGGCGAGGACGAGGCGGCGCTGAGCTGTCATGACGAGAAGGGTAGTCACCGGCCGGGGTGCGTGATTCGCGGGTTCGCGCCGGTTCTCGGGAGTCTGTCTTGTCGATCGTCGGCTCAACCGCCGGACGGGCGCACCGCGGCCGGTGTGGTCAGCAGATCGCCGTGGCGGCGGTCGAGCAGCCGCTCATGGGCGGGCGTGAAGAGCCCCCGCCACTGACCGACCGTCAAGTCGGCGTCCTCGCGGGCGGGTTGACTGGCGGCTTCGGCGGAGTCGGCAGGGCCGTCGGCGGACGGGGTCAGCCCGGTGACCTCCAGGAGCCGGGTCACGGCCCGCTCGCGGCCCGCCGCCGTGCCCCCGTTGGCGGGGCCGGCCAGGTCCTCGTGGGTGATCACCGTCACCGCCGGGTGGTGCAGCAGCCACAGGCAGCGCCGGGCCTCCTCCATCCCCGGAAAGCCCGGATCCGTCAGCGCGAAGGTGATCTTCGCTTCCATCGTCGGGAGCGCCCCGACGATGTCGCGGTAGATGAGCTGCTCCGGCATGGCTCCGGCCGGGTCGCCCGGCCGGGACAGCGACAGGATCTGACTGACGATCCGGTCCCGTACGTCCCGGTGGTGGAAGACGACCGGCGGCTGCCCGCCGTGGTGCCAGGCGCGCAGGAAGCCCGTGTCGGCCCGCCGCAGGTCGAGGCTGTCGACGTACCAGCAGCCGCGTCCCGGCAGCAGGCCGGGCAGTTCGCCCTGTGGCAGCCTCGCCAGCCGGCCTTCGAGTCCGGGATCGACGGGCGAGGCGACGGCGACCGGCTGGCCCAGCCGCATCCACCACACCCGCCACAGGGCGCCGGCCGCCTCCCGGAAGGCCCGGTCGAGTGCCGCCCGGTCCTCGGCGCCGCGCTTGAGCAGCAGTTCGGCCTCCTCCTCGCCGTGAGCGGCCGTCAGCAGCGGGCGCATCGCCACGAGTTCGGGGGTGCGGGCCGGCCGGGCGCCGGAGGCGGGGGTGGCGCTCATCGTGCCGTACGAGAGGTGGCCGAGCGCGGACGTGAGGTCGGCCAGCAGCGGGGCGCCGCTGCCGGGCGGGGAGACGACGATCACCTGGGACACAGTCATGGACTCTCCGGGGAGGGCGGCTCACACCCGGAGCGGTACCGGGCCCGTACGCCCCGCTCAACGACGCGACGCCCGACCGGGCACGCGGCCGAAGGCATCAGCGGATGCCGGAGACGATCATCCAGAGAACCATCGCGAGCGCGAGGACGACGCCGGCGCGGCGCATCATCGCCTGCACGTCCCGCATGTCCTTGGGAGGTTCGTTCCTCGGATCCGACCAGAGCATGGCATCGATCCTGCGGGCGCGGCGGCCCGGACGCCTGAGTACCCGTACTCAGGCGTCCGCTCGTCCGCCCGTGCGAGCTACCCCGGCCAGTACGTGCGCGCCCACGCCCGCGGGCCCGCGCGGTGGCTCTCGCGGCGCGCGATACGGGCCGGGTCCGACCAGCCCGGCGGGGGCGGCGCGGCGCCCGGCGCGGGCTCGGCGTGGGCCGCCGCGCGGGCCCGGACCACCGTGAGTGCGGCGGCCAGCTCCTCCGGGGTCGGGTTGCCCCGTACGACCTTGATCATTCCGTCCTCCTGGTCCGTCTCCTGCTCCGCCCTCCTAAAGAGGGATGTTGCCGTGCTTCTTCGGGGGCAGGCTCTCCCGCTTCGTACGCAGCTGCCGCAGACCCTTCACCAGATGCGCCCGCGTGTCGGACGGCATGATGATCGCGTCGACGTAGCCGCGTTCGGCCGCGACGTACGGGTTGAGCAGCGCGTCCTCGTACTCCGCGATGAGGCCGGCGCGCGTCGCCTCCTGGGCCGTCTCGTCGCCGGCCGCGGCGATCGTACGCCGGTGCAGGATGTTGACCGCGCCCTGAGCCCCCATCACCGCGATCTGCGCCGTCGGCCAGGCCAGATTGAGGTCGGCGCCCAGATGCTTCGAGCCCATGACGTCGTAGGCGCCGCCGAACGCCTTCCGGGTGATCACGGTGATCAGCGGGACGGTCGCCTCCGCGTAGGCGTAGATGAGCTTGGCGCCGCGCCGGATGATGCCGCCGTACTCCTGGTCGACGCCCGGCAGGAAGCCCGGCACGTCGACGAAGGTGATGACCGGGATGTTGAACGCGTCGCAGGTCCGC
Organism: Streptomyces sp. NPDC050433; assembly: GCF_044458565.1. Lineage (NCBI taxonomy): Bacteria > Bacillati > Actinomycetota > Actinomycetes > Kitasatosporales > Streptomycetaceae > Streptomyces > Streptomyces sp. NPDC050433. Next base: position 364,728 of record NZ_JBITIB010000001.1, read on the forward strand.
ACGAACCGCGCGGCCTTTTCGGAGGCGTTGATGTCCAGACAACCCGCGAACTGCATCGGCTGGTTGGCGACGATGCCGACCGGATAGCCCTCGACCCGGCCGAAGCCGGTGATGATGTTCGGCGCGAACATCGCCTGCGTCTCCAGGAATTCGGCGTCGTCCAGCACATGCTCGATGGCGGAGTGCATGTCGTACGGCTGGTTCGCCGAGTCCGGGATGAGGGTGTCCAGCTCCAAGTCCTCCGCCGTGGGCGCGAGTTCGGCGACCTCCGGGAAGGCGGGCGGCTCGGAGAGGTTGTTCGACGGCAGGTACGACAGGAGCGACTTCACGTACTCGACGGCGTCCTTCTCCTCACCCGCCATGTGGTGCGCGACGCCCGACGTCGTGTTGTGCGTGCGCGCCCCGCCCAGCTCCTCGAAGCCGACGTCCTCACCGGTGACCGTCTTGATGACGTCCGGTCCCGTGATGAACATGTGCGACGTCTGGTCGACCATCACCGTGAAGTCGGTGATCGCGGGGGAGTAGACCGCGCCGCCCGCGCACGGCCCGACGATGAGGCTGATCTGGGGGACGACACCCGACGCGTGCACGTTGCGGCGGAAGATCTCGGCGAACAGGCCGAGCGCGACGACTCCCTCCTGGATACGGGCGCCGCCGCCGTCGTTGATGCCGACGATCGGGCAGCCGGTCTTCAGCGCGAAGTCCATGACCTTGACGATCTTCTCGCCGTAGACCTCGCCGAGCGAACCGCCGAAGATCGTGAAGTCCTGCGAGTAGACGCAGACCGGACGGCCGTCGACCGTGCCGTAACCGGTCACGACGCCGTCTCCGTACGGACGGTTCTTCTCGATGCCGAAATTGGTGGAGCGGTGCCGGGCGAACTCGTCCAGCTCGACGAACGACCCCTCGTCCAGAAGGAGGTCGATCCGCTCACGGGCGGTCAGTTTCCCCTTGGCGTGCTGCTTCTCCACCGCCCGCGCGGAGCCCGCGTGCGTGGCCTCCTCGATACGGCGCTGGAGGTCCGCGAGCTTGCCCGCGGTGGTGTGGCTGGGCTCTGTTCCGCGGGCGGTTTCCGGCTCGGACATGGGGATGCGGCTCCCTGCGGGTCTGCGGATCTGACTACTGCGGCTCGGCGTGCGGCTACTGATCCGTAGCGTATCGGCGGGCCCGGCGTTCGGCAGTGCGTCGTTGACCACACCTACGCTTGCCCGCATGACCGAGCAGAATGCCGCGGGCAGCCGCTGGACCGACCTCGAACGACCTCCGCTGAACACCACCGCCCTGCGGCGGGGGCTGATCGTGCCGGGCAGCCTGTGGACGTCGCTCGACATCGTGCCGGCGACGGGCTCCACCAACTCCGACCTCGCCGCCCGCGCGGACAGCCTCCCGGAAGGCGCGGTGCTCGTCGCCGAGGAGCAGACGCGGGGCCGCGGGCGGCTGGACCGCGTATGGACGGCGCCCGCGCGGTCGGGGCTGTTCCTCTCCGTACTCCTGCGGCCGGGTCCGGACGTCCCCGTGGAGCGGTGGGGATGGCTGCCGCTGCTCACGGGCGTCGCGGTGGCGACGGCGGTCGCGCGTGCGGCGGGCGTGGACACGGCGCTGAAGTGGCCGAACGACCTGCTGGTGACGGTCGGAGGGAAGGCGGGCGACGAGGGAACAGCGGCGGCCAAGGAGGAACGCAAGGCGGGCGGCATCCTCGCGGAGCGCGCGGGAGCGGACGCGGTGGTCGTCGGCATCGGCCTGAACGTCAGCCTCACCGAGGCGGAACTGCCGGTTCCCGGCGCGGGCTCACTCGCGCTGGCGAACGCGGTGTCCGTCGACCGCGACCCGCTGCTGCGAGCGGTGCTGCGCGGCCTTGAGCGCTGGTACGGCGCATGGCGGGACGCCGCGGGCGACCCGGCGGCGTCGGGCATCCAGGAGGCGTATGTAGCGGGCTGCGCGACGCTGGGCCGCGCGGTGCGGGCGGAACTGCCGGGAGAGCGGCAACTGGTGGGCGACGCGGTGGCGATCGACGGCGACGGCCGCCTGGTGGTCGCGACGGAGGGCGGCGGCCGTGAGCCGGTGGCCGCGGGCGACGTGGTGCACCTGCGCGCGGCGTAGGGAGGGCCCGGTACACGGTGCCCGGCCGGGTGGCCGGGGCCGGTTTCGGGTGGGGCGGCCGGCGGTCGTCGGGGTGTGGGAACGGGCGTCGCGCGCCAGGCGGGATTTGTCAGACACGGCATGGCGGCAACGGCGACCCCGACAGCCCCGACCTGCCGTATCGTTGAGGCGACCCACGACAGATCGGCAGGGCAGTGCGCAGGGAACGGGCAGGAGGCGGCTGGTGACGGTCGACGACACGACCTCCGGTGGTGGGGACGAAAAGCCGCCGTCGGACTCCTCCGGTCACCCCACTCCGCACCACGCCGTCGACCACACGGCCGAGCCCAGCGACGACCCCCTCGCCATCCGGATCGAACAGCTGATCATCGGCGCCGAGCGCCGTTACACCCCCTTCCAGGCCGCCCGCACCGCCGGTGTCTCGATGGACCTCGCGTCCCGCTTCTGGCGGGCCATGGGCTTCGCCGACATCGGTCAGGCACGGGCCCTCACCGAGGCCGACGTCCTCGCGCTGCGGCGGCTCGCCGGTCTCGTCGAGGCCGGGCTGCTGAGCGAGCCGATGGCGATCCAGGTCGCCCGGTCGACCGGGCAGACCACTGCCCGGCTGGCTGAATGGCAGATCGATTCCTTCCTCGCCGGGCTCACGGAACCGCCCGAGCCCGGAATGACGCGGACCGAGGTCACATATCCCCTGGTCGAGCTGTTGCTCCCGGAGCTGGAGGAGTTCCTGGTGTACGTGTGGCGGCGCCAGCTCGCCGCCGCCACAGGACGTGTCGTCCAGGCCGCCGACGACGAGGAGATGGTCGACCGCCGTCTCGCCGTCGGCTTCGCCGACCTCGTCGGCTTCACCCGGCTGACCCGCCGCCTGGAGGAGGAGGAGCTGGGCGAGCTGGTGGAGGCGTTCGAGACGACCTGCGCCGATCTCGTCGCCGCGCACGGCGGCCGGCTCATCAAGACGCTCGGTGACGAGGTCCTGTACGCCGCCGACGACGCGGGCACGGCCACGGAGATCGCGCTGCGGCTCATCGAGAGCATGACGCACGACGACTCCATGCCGGCGCTGCGCGTGGGCATCGCGTTCGGCACCGTCACCACCCGGATGGGCGACGTCTTCGGCAACACGGTCAATCTCGCGAGCCGGCTCACCTCGATAGCTCCCAAGGACGCCGTCCTGGTCGACGGCGCGCTCGCGGAGGAACTGATCCGGACCGGTGACACCCCCGCGTCGGAGGCCGAGGCGGCGGAGCAGGCCGCGGCGGCCGAGAAGGCCGGCGAGGAGCCGCCCTCGTACCGCTTCGCCATACAGCCGATGTGGCAGCGGCCGGTGCGTGGCCTGGGTGTCGTGGAGCCGTGGCTCCTGACGCGACGCCCCAAGCCGGAGGCCTGACGGGCGCCCCCTATGATCCCGGTCAACGATCGTTAACCGGGAAGCGGGTGGGTGCGGTGGGTACGGAGGACCGGCGGTTCGGGGAGTTCGTCGCGGTACGTCGGCACGGTCATGTCGCCGAGCTGGTGCTCGACCGGCCCAAGGCCATGAACGCGGTCTCGACGGAGATGGCACGCTCCATCGGCGCCGCCTGCGCGGCGCTCGGCGCGGACCGGGACGTACGCGTCACCGTCCTCACCTCGACCCACGCGCGCGCGTTCTGCGTCGGCGCGGACCTCAAGGAGCGGAACTCGCTGAGCGACGCCGAGCTGGTACGGCAGCGGCCGACCGCCCGCGCCGCGTACACCGGCGTCCTGGAACTCCCGATGCCCACCATCGCCGCCGTGCACGGCTTCGCCCTCGGCGGCGGGTTCGAGCTGGCGCTCTCCTGCGACCTGATCGTCGCCGACCCGACGGCGGTCGTCGGGCTGCCCGAGGTGTCGGTCGGCGTGATCCCCGGCGGCGGCGGTACGCAACTGCTGCCGCGCCGCGTCGGGGCCGCCCGCGCCGCCGAACTGATCTTCACCGCACGGCGGTTGGAGGCGTCCGAGGCGCGCGAGCTGGGCCTGGTCGACCAGCTGGTGGACGAGGCGGCCGACCGCACGGAGGCGCTGGCGCTGGCCTCCCGTATCGCTGCGAACTCGCCGGTCGGGCTCCGGGCGGCGAAGCGGGCCCTGCGGCTCGGGCACGGGCTCGATCTGCGGGCCGGTCTGGAGGTCGAGGACGCGGCATGGCGGTCGGTGGCCTTCTCCGGGGACCGTGCGGAGGGCGTCGCGGCGTTCAACGAGAAGCGGAAGCCGGAGTGGCCCGGCGAGTAGCGCGTGTGCCTTTTCATCAGGTTGCGGACGGAGAGTGACGACCCCTTGCCCTGAGTGATCAAATCATCCCAAAGCGCCCTAAGGTGGAGTGATGGGAGAGGACGTACGGCTACGGGCCGTCGTGGAGCTTGCCCAGGCCATGGCCTTGGCGCAGACCCCGCACGAGTCCTGGCGGGCCGCCGCGCTCGGCGCACGTGACGCGCTGGCCGGCAGCTTCGCCGCGCTGTCCGTGTGGGAGCGGGACCTCGGGCAGCTCAAGATCCTGGTGAACGCGGGGGAGCTGGCCGAGGGGGAGGAGGAGTTCCCCGAGGACGAGTCGTATCCCGTGCACCGGTTCCCCGAGATCGCGGAGTTCCTGCACGAGCGGTGGGCGGGCGGCGGCGAACCCAACGCATGGGTCGAGACGGTCGACGGCCCTGCCGCCACGGGCGGTGAGCCGGGCTACTGCCACCAGCGGGTCGCCGCGCTGCGCAGGCGCGGCCGGGGGAGCTGCGTCGTCGCGCCGATCGTGCTGCACGGGCGGGCGTGGGGGGAGCTGTATGTGGCGAGGCCGCTCGGGGAGCCGGTCTTCGGGCGCGCGGACGCGGACTTCGCGACCGTCATCGCGTCGGTCGTGGCGTCGGGGATCGCGCAGACGGAGCGGCTCGAAGAGGCCCGGCGGCTGGCCTTCACGGACCCGCTGACGGGGCTCGCGAACCGCCGCGCGGTCGACATGCGCCTCGACGAGGCGGTCGCGCTGCACCGTACGGACGGGACGGTCGTCAGCCTCGTGGTCTGCGACCTCAACGGCCTCAAGCGGGTCAACGACACGCTTGGGCATGCCGTCGGCGACCGACTGCTGGAACGATTCGGCTCGCTGCTCTCGGTGTGCGGAGCCCGGCTGCCGGGGGCGCTGGCCGCGCGGCTGGGCGGCGACGAGTTCTGTCTGCTGACGGTGGGTCCAGGCGCGGACGACGTGGTGGCGGTCGCCGATGAACTCTGCCGCCGGGCCGCGGAGTTGGAGCTGGGCGAGGGGGTGGCGTGCGGGGTCGCCTCGACGGGGGACGCGATCGGGCCGCTGAAGTCGGCGCGCCGGCTGTTCCGGCTGGCGGACGCGGCGCAGTACCGCGCGAAGGCGGCGCGGTCGGTGGGGCCGGTGGTGGCGGGGCGGGACGGGGACGTGCTGCGCCTGGCGGACGAGCCACCCCGGCCGCCGGTACCGGGGGAGCGGAGACGGTTCCGTGGGATGCGGGTTCCCCCCGGGGGTTCGGGGTGAGGGTGTTGCGGGTTCGTTGGCCGGGGCGGGGTGGCGGGTCCTCCGGGGTGCGGGTTCGTTGGCCCGGGGGCGGGGTTCGGGGTCTCCGGAGGGGTATGTCCGGACGGCGTGATTTACGGCGCGTGCAGGGTTCGTTGGATCCGCTGAGGCCTTCTTGGTCACGCGCCACAAATCAGCCTGAGTGTCCGAACACACCCCTCCTGCGACCCCGCCCCCCTCATGCCGCCACGTGACGCTGTTCAAGCCGCGTGGGCGGCCGGTCCGGTGGTGTACTGCCGTCGCCCCGCGCGGGGACCCGGCCGCGCGGGACCCTCACCAGCCGGGCAGTCTGGCGTTGTTTCCGTCCTGCGGGCTGAACGGGGACGCGCAGGGGTCGTGGTCGGACACTCAGGCTGATTTGTGGCGCGTGGGAATGCCGGTTCCCTCGGGGCCAACGAGCCGTGCACGCGCCGTAAATCATGCCGTCCGGGCATGACCCCGGAGCGGCACCCGGCCACCACCGCAACCCACCCAGCGCCGCAGGCGCACCCCGGCCCACCGGGCAGGCCCGGCAACCACCGCAACCCACCCAGCGCGCCGCAGGCGCACCCGCGGGCCCCGGCCGACTAGTGACACGTTGAGTTTCAATACGTACGCTCCTGAATATGGATATGCACACAGTCGTCGTGGGGACGTCCGGCACCACCGCCGAAGACGTCGTCGCCGTCGCCCGCGGCAACGCCCGTGTCGAGCTCTCCGCCGCCGCCCTCTCCGCGCTCGCCGCCGCCCGCGCGATCGTCGACGCGCTCGCCGCCAAGCCCGAGCCCGTGTACGGCGTCTCCACCGGCTTCGGGGCGCTCGCCAGCCGGCACATCGGCCCCGACCTGCGCGGGCGGCTCCAGCGGAACATCGTGCGGTCGCACGCCGCCGGCATGGGACCGCGGGTCGAGCGGGAGGTCGTGCGGGCGCTGATGTTCCTGCGGCTCAAGACCGTCGCCTCCGGGCGCACCGGCGTACGCCCCGAGGTCGCGCAGACCATGGCGGACGTGCTGAACGCGGGCATCACGCCCGTCGTCCACGAGTACGGTTCCCTCGGCTGCTCCGGCGACCTCGCGCCGCTCTCGCACTGCGCGCTGACGCTGATGGGCGAGGGCGACGCCGAGGGCCCGGACGGCACAACGGCGCCGGCGGGCGAACTGCTCGCCGCGCACGGCATCACGCCCGTCCAGCTGCGGGAGAAGGAAGGGCTCGCGCTCCTCAACGGCACCGACGGGATGCTCGGCATGCTCGTCATGGCGCTCGCCGACCTCCAGCGGCTCTACACCACCGCCGACATCACCGCCGCGCTCACCCTGGAGGCCCTGCTCGGTACGGACAAGGTCCTCACCCCCGAGCTGCACGCCATCCGCCCGCACCCCGGCCAGGGCGTCAGCGCCGACAACATGCTGCGGGTGCTCGCCGGGTCCGGGCTGACCGGGCACTTCCAGGAGGACGCGGCGCCCCGTGTGCAGGACGCGTACTCGGTGCGCTGCGCCCCGCAGGTCGCCGGCGCGGGCCGGGACACCCTGGCGTACGCCCGGATCGTGGCCGACCGCGAACTGGCGTCCGCCGTCGACAATCCGGTGGTGCTGCCGGACGGGCGCGTGGAGTCCAACGGCAACTTCCACGGTGCCCCCGTCGCGTACGTCCTGGACTTCCTCGCCATCGTCGCCGCCGACCTCGGCTCCATCGCCGAGCGCCGCACGGACCGGCTGCTCGACAAGAACCGCTCGCACGGCCTGCCCGCCTTCCTCGCGGACGACCCCGGCGTCGACTCGGGTCTGATGATCGCCCAGTACACGCAGGCCGCGCTGGTCAGCGAGATGAAGCGGCTGGCCGTTCCGGCGTCCGTCGACTCCATCCCGTCGTCGGCGATGCAGGAGGACCATGTGTCGATGGGCTGGTCGGCGGCGCGCAAGCTCCGTACGGCCGTCGGGCACCTGACGAGCGTCGTCGCCGTCGAGATGTACGCGGCGACCCGCGCGATCGAGCTGCGTACGGGCCTGGTGCCCGCGCCCGCATCGCGGGCCGCCATCGAGGCCGTGCGTGCGGCGGGGATCGAGGGGCCGGGTCCGGACCGGTTCCTGGCGCCGGATCTCGCGGCGGCCGACGATTTCGTACGTGCGGGGCGGCTGGTGGCCGCGGTGGAGCCGGTGACCGGTCCGCTGGCCTGAGGCTCAGGGCCGTGGATACGCGGAGGGGGCCGCCCGACTGCCGACTGCCGGGCGGCCCCCTCCGTACTGCTGCCGCCTTTACGGGGACCCGGCCGCGTCCTCGTCGGCGGATGCGGCTGGGTGCTGATGACCGGTGCTCTGCTCGTTCGTGGCGTTCGCCGAGGGGACGAACCACATGAGGCAGAGCAGTATTCCGGCGGCTGTCGCCGTCAGCAGCGGTCGGCGTACGGACACGTACACGTAATCGATCTCCCTTGGGAAAACGCCGAATTGGCTGGGTGCGCTGATGCTAGTGAAGGCAGCGGGTCGCGGGAAAGTCGCGCGGGTCAGGACCTGGTCGAGGAGGACGGTGCGGACGGCGATAATGAGGGCGGGGGCGTGGTTTTGCTCACAGGCGTGACACCCTTGTCTCCGGAACGTCCTCGAAGCGGACCGGGGCTTACAGACGAGCCGCAGATGTATATCCCGGTGCGCGAGTGGCGTTGCACACATCTTCGTCCGATGTGGAACCGGACGAACCGGTACGGGTGTTCTTAAAGGTCATAGGCAGGGAATCGGCGACGATGGAGAAGCGTGTGATGACGAACGGCAAGCGGCGCAAGGGCCTCGCGGCCGCGTCCGCACTGCTCGGCGGGGTGCTCGTGCTCTCGGCCTGCAGCGGTGGCGACGGTGACAACAAGCCCGGAGCCGAGCGTTCGAAGGATTCGCAGGCGCAGGTGGACGAGGCCGCGGCGAAGGACACCTCCGAGGCCCAGATAGCCATCTCGCCCAAGAACGGCTCCGACAACGCGGGCATCAACAGCGACGCGAAGGTCACCGTCACCAAGGGCACGCTCACGAAGGTCGAGATGGCCACCGCCGAGGGGGCCGCCGTCAATGGCACGCTGGCCGCCGACGGGAAGAGCTGGAAGCCGGACGGCCAGCTGGAGCGCTCGACGACTTACAAGATCACCGCCACGGCGAAGGACTCCAAGGACCGCGAGGCCCACGAGAACTCGTCCTTCACCACCGTCTCCCCCAACAACAGCTTCATCGGCAACTTCACGCCCGAGGACGGCTCGACCGTCGGCGTCGGCATGCCGGTCTCGCTCAACTTCGACAAGGGGATCACCAACAAGGCCGCCGTCCAGGGCGGGATCACCGTCACGTCGAGCAGCGGCCAGGAAGTCGTCGGCCACTGGTTCAACTCGCAGCGCCTGGACTTCCGCCCCGAGCAGTACTGGCAGGGCGGCTCCACCGTCACCCTGAAGCTGGCGCTCGACGGCGTCGAGGGCGCGAACGGGGTCTTCGGTGTCCAGCAGAAGACGGTCACCTTCAAGATCGGCCGCAACCAGGTCTCCACGGTCGACACCAAGGCCAAGACCATGACCATCCAGCAGGACGGCAAGACGATCAAGACGATCCCGATCTCCGCGGGATCGCCGGAGAACCCGACGTACAACGGTCAGATGGTGATCTCCGAGAAGTTCAAGGAGACCCGGATGAACGGTGCGACGGTCGGCTTCACGGACGACGACGGCAAGGGTGAGTACGACATCAAGGACGTGCCGCACGCCATGCGGCTGTCCACGTCGGGCACCTTCATCCACGGCAACTACTGGGGTGACGACTCGATCTTCGGCTCGTCCAACACCAGCCACGGCTGCGTCGGTCTGAACGACGTGAAGGGCGCGAACGACCCCAACCAGCCGGGCGCCTGGTTCTTCGACAACTCGATGGTCGGTGACGTCGTCATCGTCAAGAACTCCCCGGACAAGACGATCCAGCCGGACAACGGCCTCAACGGCTGGAACCTGAACTGGGCCGACTGGAAGGCCGGCTCCGCCGCCTGATCCGTTCCTCTCGTCATGTTCGTCATCGCGGCGGCACCCGGTCCGGGTGCCGCCGCGATGCGCGTACGGCGTCAGCCAGGGCCTGTCCGGCGGATCTTCGCGGGCCCAGGACGCCTGGCACGGCGCCTCGCCGCGTTGTCGGACTCGTTCAAGTACGTCCAGTACGAGCACGATCCTCCGCCTTGCGATGCACCGCACCAGACGCCCTGGGCTTATCCACGAAGATCCGCCGGACAGGCCCTGGCTGACATCACCCGGCCCGCCCGCAACTCCAGCCGCTCGCCCGCGAATTCGCTCCGGAAGCGGCGGTCGTGCGAGACCACGACCACGGCGCCCCCGTAGCCGACGAGCGCCCGCTCCAGCTCCTCCACCAGGCTCAGCGCCACATGGTTCGTCGGCTCGTCCAGGATCAGCAGATCGGCGGGCCGCGTCAGCAGCCGCGCCAGTTCGAGCCGGCGCCGCTGCCCCACCGAGAGCCCCGCCACCGGCACCGCCAGATCCTCCTCGCGAAAGAGCCCGAGAGCCAGCAGCTCCTCGGTGTGCTCCTCGGGCAGCCCCCGGCGGCCCGCCGCGAACGCCCCCAGCAACGAGAGCCGCGACGCGGTCGGTGCGGCGGCCAACTCCTGTGCCAGATAACCGACGTGAGCCGTACGGCGCGCGCTGCCCGCGTCCGGTGCGAGATCCCCGGCCAGTACGCGCAGCAGCGTGGTCTTGCCCGCGCCGTTGGGCCCGTCGACCAGCAGGCGGGTGCCCGCCTTCACCTGGAGCGAGTCCAGCCGCAGCCGGTCGCCGACCACGACGCCGGCCAGCTCGGCCGGCACACCACCGGCCCCGGTCGTGGCCGGGGCGCCGGCGAACCTCAGCGGCTGCGGCGGGGCGGGAACCGGCTCCCGCTCCAGCCGCTCCAGCCGTACCCGCGCCGCCCTGACCTGCCCGGACAGCTTCGCCTCGTGCGAGCGGCGGTGCTTGCCGAAGCCCTGCCGCGGGTCCTTCCCGGTCGCCGCGAGCCGCTGCCCCGCGGCGCCGACCAGCTCCTTCGTACGGGCGAGGTCGGCCAGCCACTCCTGGTGGTCCTGCTCCCAGCGGCGGCGGGCGGCGGCCTTGGCCGTGCGGTAGCCGCCCCAGCCGTCGCCGTACCGCGTCACCGCCCTGGTGTCCCGGTCCACCTCCAGGATCGTCGTCGCCACACGCTCCAGGAACGCGCGGTCGTGGGTGACGGCGACCACCGTGCCGCGGTGCGCGCGGAGTTGGTCCTCCAGGTAGGTGGTGGCCCGGAGATCGAGATGGTTGGTCGGCTCGTCGAGCAGCAGCAGTTCGGGCGCCGCCGCGAGGACGCAGGCCAGCGCCACGCGGGACTGCTCACCGCCGGAGAGCGAGCCGAGCGGCCGGTCCCGCCCGATGTGGGCGAGCCCGAGTCCGTGCAGGGCGGCGTCGACGCGGGCGTCCGCCTCGTAGCCGCCCCGGTCCTGATAGGCGGTCAACAGCTCCCCGTACGCCGCGAGTTCGGCGTCCGTCGCGTCGGCGAGCCCTGCTTCGGCGGCGCGGATACGGCGTTCCAGCTCCCGCAGGTCCGCGAGGGCGGCGTCGACGGCCGCCTGGACGGTCAGCCGGGGATCGAGTTCGAGGGTCTGGGTGAGATGCCCGACCCCGCCGGGGAAGCGGACGGTGACCTCGCCGCCGTCGGGCGCCTCGGCCCCGGCCAGCAGCCGGAGCAGGGTGGACTTCCCGGAGCCGTTCTCCCCGATGACACCGGCCTTCTCACCGGGCCGTACGGACAGTGACACCTGATCGAGGACGGTCCGGTCGCCGTACGACTTGGAGACGTCCTTCATCGACAATTGGGCGCGTTCGCGCATGAGTTCTTCCCTGAAAGTGACATGCCCGCGAAGGTGCGCGCGTCGGCGCACGGCGGAGCTGGGTGATGTCGAAGGGGCGGAGAGAGGGGACGTCGGCGGTCCTGAACAGGACCTGGGCCGGGGCGTCCGCGCCCGGAATCAGCGGAAGAAGTAGTACGAGTACACACCCATGCGGTCGAGTGTAAACGAGGGACGCCGGAGGGCGCCCGGCATTATTTCCGGCGCCGCGGGAACGCCCCCTACAGCTGCGCCGCCAGCTCGAAGGCATGGGCCGACACCCATGTGTACGCCGCCCGCACCTCGTCCACCACACCCCGCTCGCGCAGCGCCGTCATCGCCGGATCGCCGCGGTCGGCGGACTCGTCGATGCCGCGCCAGCAGCGGTCCTGCCACCAGAGGATCGTCCGGACGATGCCGTCCCGGTCGTCCAGGCCGTACGCGTCGCAGACCAGCGTGATGCGGCGGGCCGCGTCGGCCACGTCCGGTACGCGCGGGCCGAGGTCCAGGTACTGCCAGCACAGGTGCGCGACGTCATGGATGCGCTCGCCGGGAGCCGCCAGGTCCCAGTCGATCAGGGCCACGGGCACCCCGTCGGCGTAGACCGTGTTCCTCGGCGACAGGTCGTTGTGGCACACCACCTCGTGCGCGCCGGCGAGCGACGACCCGGCCGTCAGATCGTGGAACTCCCGCACCAGCTCCGCGACCCGCACCAGCCGCGCGTCCGACACCGGCAGGTCCACCTGCCCCTCGATGTGGTCCAGCACCTCACGCCCCTGCGCGTCCACGCCCCGGAACCGCGGCGCCCCGCCCCAGCCGCGCTCCTCGAACAGCGTCAGCAACTCGCCGACGTACGCCGCGCGTTGGTCCGACACCGTGCGTGAGCGCCGCACGGTGTCCTCGACACGTACGACCTGATTGATGAACCCGCCGGGCAGAGGAGTCTCGTCCATACCTCCCACGATGCCAGGGTCCGGCGGCACGGAGACGAGCAGCGCCGGTTCAGACGCCCTTGCGGATCCGCGCACGCGCCTCGGCGCCGCGTATCGCCGTCGTGCGCGTCGCCGTGAAGAACTCCACCGGGTCGCGTCGGGTGCGCCAGGGCAGGGCGTTCACATAGCCGTCGACCAGACGGAACTGCTCCAGCGCCTCCTCGTGGCGGCCCTGCCGCGTCAGGAAGTACGCCAGCAGGTGCCGCGCCTCCGGGAGGCGGGGGTGGTCCGGCGGCGCCGTCGTCGTGTCCGCCAGGGCCGCGTCGACCAGCGCCGTCAGCCGCGGCGTCGTGTAGTCGCGCGGAGCCGCCGAGGCGTCGTGGTGGTCGAACCAGGCGATCAGCGGGAACGCCGTCATCAGCGTGCCCAGCGGTGCGTCGGCGGTCGCCTGGGCGGCGAACTCCTCGGCCAGCTCCGCCGAGCCGTGCCACCGCGCGCTCCAGTACTGCATCGCGGCCTCGTGTGCCCCGTAGAGGGGCGCCGACGTGGGATGCGGGGTGCGGGCCGTGATCTCCGCCCACAGTTCACGCATCTGCTCCGGGCCGTGGCCGACGCCCAGCGCCGTACGGATCTCGACGATGTACGGCGACGGGTCCTCCGGGCCCAGCGCCGCCGCGCGGGCGGTGTCGGCACGGACCGCCGGCAGCAGCTCGTGGAAGCTGTCCGCCCGCTCGGGCGTGATGTGCCTGGCGTACGGCGAGCCCCGCAGCAGCCACGCGCGCGAGACCGTCGCCGACGCCTGGACCAGCTCCGCGTCCACGTCGGGGTCGGGGCAGGACGCGCGCCACGCCCGCAGCCAGGAGTCGTCCCGCGCCGCCGCCTCGCCCAGCACCCGCGCGTACAGCGCCCGCCGCTCCCAGTCCCGTTCCTTGCCCGTCCGCCCCAGCAGCTCCGCCGCCGACTCCCAGCGCCCCGCGCGCGCCTCGGTCAGGGCGTACTCCAGGGCGGCGTCCGGTCCTGCCAGCTCCCTGTTCTGCCGGTCCCTGGACAGCAGCCCCAGCTCCGCTTCCGTACCGACGAGTGACGACACGCTCCGGCGGGCCTTCAGCCAGAACCAGATACCGAACGCGAAGAGGACGAAGGGCAGAACGCGTGCCATCGGATGGCCCCCAGGGATACGGAGAACAGGTGAAGACATGGTGTGGGGGGATCTCCGGAGTATGCACCACCGCAGGTCAGCCGGGCAATGGTGCCTTCTCGGACACGGCACCGCGGGGACGGGCCGGTCGCTACCGCGGCAGCGTCGCCGGAGTCCCGCCGTTCGCCTCGTACCCCGCCACCGCCAGCGCCCGGTACACCGCGTACTCCGCCGCCGGGTCCTCGCTCACCGTCCACGGCAGCGCGCCGATGTAGCCGTCCACCCGTACGAACTCGTGCATCGCCTCCGACCAGCGCTCGCCCCGCACCAGGAAGAGGATCAGCAGATGCCGTACGTGCGCGAGCATCGGGTCGTCGGGGCGGGCCGCGTGCACCGCGAAGAGCGCCCCCTCCATCGCCTTCGACACCACCGCGCTGCCGTAGAAGTCCCGCACCAGCGCGACCTCCGGCAGATGCTCGTACACCGCGAACAGCGGCAGGGCGGCCAGCAGTGAGCCCTGCGGGGCCCGCGCCGCCGACGCCGTCGCGAACCGGTCCGCCTCCTGGCGCGAGCCGTGCCACTTCTCGCACCAGTAGTGCAGCGCCGCGAGATGCGCGCCCATGTGGTCCGGCGCGCGGTCGATGATCTTCGCCCACAGCTGGTCGAACCGCTCGTGCGGATAGCCGAGCCCACGGGCCACGGCCAGCTCGATGATGTACGGCACGGGGTCGCCGGGCGCCAGCAGAGCCGCGTCGCCGCAGACCGAGCGGGCCTCCTCCAGGATGATCCGGAACTCGTCCGTCCCCGCCGCCGACGAACGCCAGGCCTGCTGCACCAGGAATTCCGCGTGAACCTGCGCGCCGCCCGCGTCCTTCGGCGAGTCCGCGCGCCAGGCCCTCAGCCACGCGCCGCCGACCCCCGGCTTCCGCTGGAGCTCCAGCGACGCGGCACCCGCGAAGGCCTGCACGCGCTGCCAGCGCACCTCGCCCTCCTTGGCCGTCCCGGCGAGCAGCTGCGCCGCCGCCCGCCAGTCCTGGGTGCGCTGGACGACATCGAGTACGTCGAGAAGGTCCTGGTCGGGCCCCGGCAGCCGGAGGTCCAGGTCCTCCTGCCGCACGAACTCGTAGGTGTCCGGGTCGGCGGCGTCGGGCGAGCCGGGCGCGACCTGGCGGATGCCACCGCCGCGGCGCCGCACGACCGGGCCGACGACGGCCGCGACCAGACCCATCGCGATCAGGAACCAGAGAATCTCCATGCGCTCCATTGTCCCGGATGCGAGCAGCACCCCCGCCCCGGCCCGCTACCCTCGGGGCTCATGAGCGACGAGCACAGTTTCGAGACCATCGCCATCCACGCGGGGAACACACCTGATTCCCTCACCGGCGCGGTCGTGCCCCCTATCTATCAGGTGTCCACGTACAAGCAGGACGGTGTCGGCGGACTGCGCGGCGGCTACGAGTACAGCCGCAGCGCCAACCCCACGCGTTCCGCGCTGGAGGAGAATCTGGCGGCCCTGGAGGGCGGCCGGCGCGGGCTCGCCTTCGCGTCCGGCCTCGCCGCCGAGGACTGCCTGCTCCGTACGCTGCTGTCGCCGGGCGATCACGTCGTGATCCCCAACGACGCGTACGGCGGCACCTTCCGGCTCTTCGCGAAGGTCGTCTCGCGCTGGGGCGTCGAGTGGTCGGTGGCCGACACCTCGGATCCGGCGTCGGTACGGGCGGCTCTGCGCCCCCGTACGAAGGCGATCTGGGTCGAGACCCCGTCGAACCCCCTCCTCGGCATCAGCGACATCGTGGCGCTCGCCGAGGTCGCCCGGACCGCCGGCGCGAAGCTCGTCGTGGACAACACCTTCGCGAGCCCCTATCTCCAGCAGCCGCTCGCCCTGGGCGCCGATGTCGTCGTGCACTCGACGACCAAGTACATGGGCGGTCACTCGGACGTCGTCGGCGGTGCGCTGATCACCGCGGACGACACGCTCGGCGACGAACTCGCCTTCCACCAGAACGCGATGGGCGCGATCTCCGGTCCGTTCGACGCCTGGCTGGTGCTGCGCGGCGTGAAGACGCTCGCCGTCCGGATGGACCGGCACAGCGAGAACGCGACGCGCGTCGCGGAGATGCTGGCCCGGCACCCGAAGGTCGCCAAGGTCTACTATCCGGGCCTGCCCGACCACCCCGGCCACGAGATCGCGGCCAAGCAGATGAAGTCCTTCGGCGGCATGGTGTCCTTCCAGGTCGCCGGCG
This sequence comes from Streptomyces sp. NPDC050433, assembly GCF_044458565.1. Lineage (NCBI taxonomy): Bacteria > Bacillati > Actinomycetota > Actinomycetes > Kitasatosporales > Streptomycetaceae > Streptomyces > Streptomyces sp. NPDC050433. Next base: position 380,517 of record NZ_JBITIB010000001.1, read on the forward strand.
GTGAGCAGGCGGCGATCGAGGTCTGCGGCCGGGCGAAGGTCTTCACGCTCGGGGAGTCCCTCGGCGGTGTCGAGTCGCTGATCGAGCATCCGGGGCGGATGACGCACGCGTCGGCGGCGGGCTCCCCGCTGGAGGTGCCGGACGACCTGATCCGGCTGTCGGTCGGCATCGAGTCCGCCGACGATCTGCTGACGGACCTTCAGCAGGCGCTCGCCTGACGGAAGTTGGGGGGCCTCACGGCCTCACCAGCCCTCCAGCGGTGGGGTCTTCTCGGACGGCGGGACCAGCCACGGTTCGGCGACCGACGCCCACACCGCGAAGGCGGTCACGGCCACCGCGGCGAGCAGCCACAGCAGCAGCCGCCCGGTGCGCCTGCGGTTCAGGACGCGGGTGCCACGGGCGGTCGCGCGGGCCGTGAGATCGACGGGGACCGGCGGATGCGGCAGATCGAGCATCCGGCGGACCTCGTCCTCCTTACGGCTGTGGCCGCTCATCGCGCCGCCAGCCGGGAGAGCAGCGACAGCGGCCAGTGCGGTGCCGGGCGGCGGACCGGCGCGGGCTGCCGCATCGCGACGACCGCCCGCGCGCAGATCGCGCGGACCCGCTCGGCCGGCAGCCCCAGCAGCGCCGCCGTCTGCTCCTCGGCGACGCCCTCGTACAGCCGCAGCACCAGGACGATCCGCTCCTGCGGGCTGAGCCGGCCGAGCACGCCCTCACCCGTTCGGGGGTGCCGCCAGGCGCCGCGCGCGTAGCGGGTGGCGATCTCCTGGCGCGCGCGGTCGTACGGGTCCTCGTCGCGCAGCCGGTCCCAGTCCGCGTACGTGCGGGCCAGGGCGTCCGTGAGCAGTCGCTCCGCGTGCGGTTGGGCATCGGCGGGCTCACCCGTCAGCAGGGTGGCGGCATGCAGCAGTCGGCCTGCCGCGCCCGCGACGAATGCCTCGAACTCACGGGCACGACGGCGATCCGTCATCGCTTGCCGTCGCTCTCGCACACCTCATCTGAGGACAGAGCGGGGCCCAGGTCAAGAGGCCGACGGTGGCCCCGTGCCGGAGGGCTCGTCCACCGGGGCCCGGTGCGCGGGCGGTTCGGCGGACGCGGGGCCCGACTGCCGTGCGGACAGGGCGGAGTTGAACCGGGTGAGGAGGGTGCAGAACGATTCCCGTTCCTCCTCCGTCCAGCCGTCCGTGACCTGCGACATCAGCTCGCGTCGGGAGGAGCGGACCTCTTCGAGGCGGCTCAGCCCGCGCACCGAGAGTTCCAGGACGACGGCGCGGCCGTCCTCCGGGTGCGAGGTGCGCTTGACCAGGCCGGTGTCGACCAGCGGCGCGACCTGGCGGGTGACGGTGGAGGAGTCGATCCCCATCCCCGCGGCCAGCGCCTTGACGCCCATCGGGCCTTCCAGATCAAGGCGGTTGAGCAGCAGATAAGCGGCGCGGTCCATGGAGTTGCGCACCTGGCCGACGCCGCCGAGGCGGGTCTGTTCGGCCCGGCGGGCGAAGACGGCCACCTGGTGCTGGAGTGCGTCGAGAAGCGCGGCGTCTTCGTGCGTGGCGTCGGCCGTTGCGTCAGCCGTGGCGACGGATTCGGTTCCGGCGGAAGACGCCGGTGCGGACTGTAAAGGTGCGGAGCCGGAGGGGTCGGAACCCGCGGGTTCGGAGCCGGAGCCCGGGGAGGCCGACACAGCGGAAGTCATGTCCTGAGTGGGGGGCATGGCTGGGGCTCTCTCGTGCGGTGGTCGGTTGGTGGGGGACACAGTACGCGGCCCCGACCCTGCCCGTACCTGCCCCGCGTAAACCGGTGGACTGCCCTTTCCTCGGGCGGCCGACCCGCCGGTGAGCTGCGAGACTGGCGGTCATGACCTTCGGTACGTCTCGGCCTTCCGGATCATTCTCTTCCACTTCCCCGCGCGGCTCCGCGCCCGCGCTGATCCTCGACGACATCCGCGGGGCGCAGAAGATGCTCAACGGGGTGGCCCGGATGACCGCGATGGAGGGCAGCAGGCATCTGACGCACCTGGTCGGCGCCCCGGTGCACCTCAAGTGCGAGAACCTTCAGCGGACGGGCTCGTTCAAACTGCGCGGCGCGTACGTGCGGATCGCCGGGCTCTCCCCGGAGGAGCGCGCGGCCGGGGTCGTCGCCGCCAGCGCGGGCAACCACGCGCAGGGCGTCGCGCTCGCCTCGACCCTGCTCGGGGTGCGCTGCACCGTGTTCATGCCGGTCGCGGCGCCGCTGCCCAAGGTCGCCGCGACCCGCGAGTACGGCGCCGAGGTGCGGCTGCACGGCCAGGTCGTCGACGAGACCCTGGCCGCCGCGCAGGAGTACGCGCGGGAGACCGGCGCGGTCTTCATCCACCCCTTCGACCATCCGGACATCATCGCCGGACAGGGCACGGTCGGCCTGGAGATCGTGGAGCAGTGCCCCGAGGTACGGACGATCCTCGTCGGCGTCGGCGGCGGCGGCCTCGCCGCGGGCATCGCCCTCGCGGTGAAGGCGGTGCGCCAGGACATCCAGGTGATCGGCGTACAGGCGGAGGGCGCCGCCGCGTATCCGCCCTCGCTGCGCGCCGGGCGGCCGATGTCGATCGCCGAGCAGCAGACCATGGCGGACGGCATCAAGGTGGGCCGGCCGGGCGATATCACGTTCCCGATGGTCAGGGACCTGGTCGACGAGGTGCGTACGGTCTCCGAGGACGAGCTGTCCAGCGCGCTGCTGCTCTGTCTGGAGCGGGCGAAGCTGGTCGTGGAGCCGGCCGGGGCGAGCCCGGTCGCCGCGCTGCTGAGCCGCCCCAGGGAGTTCCGCGGGCCGGTGGTCGCCGTGCTGTCGGGCGGTAACGTGGATCCCCTGCTGATGCAGCGGATTCTGCGCCACGGGATGGCGGCGGCCGGGCGCTATCTGGGGCTGCGGCTGCGGATCACCGACCGGCCGGGGGCGCTCGCGACGCTGCTCGGGGTGCTGTCGGTGGCCGACGCGAACGTGCTGGACGTCAGTCATGTACGGACCGATCCGCGGCTCGGGCTGACCGAGGCGGACGTGGAGCTGCATCTGGAGACCAAGGGGCCGGAGCACTGCGTGGACGTGGCGACGGCGCTGCGCGAGGCGGGCTACACGATTCTCGGCTGAGTTCGATGGTGCCGCGATCCTGCTGGTCATCTGCCGGTCACCTGCCCGATCAGCAGCTCAGGCACCTTTACGTAGAGCTTACTTAAATCCCTTGCCTGTCGCGATGTATCGCGTTAGCGTCAGGTCCTGCTTCCGTCGGCTTAGGCTTTCCAGCAGCGCGGATCGCACCATTTGATCGCATCTGACACACAACCGGGAGTACCCCTATGCCAGGCGCCATTTACGCCGAAGGCCTGGTCAAGACGTTCGGCGACGTACGAGCACTGGACGGCGTCGATCTCGATGTCCCCGAGGGAACGGTCCTGGGGCTGCTCGGCCCCAACGGCGCGGGCAAGACCACCGCGGTCCGTGTGCTGACCACCCTGCTCCAGCCCGACAGCGGCAAGGCCGTCGTCGCGGGCATCGACGTGCTCAAGCACCCCAACGAGGTCCGCAGGAACATCGGCCTCTCCGGCCAGTTCGCCGCGGTCGACGAGTATCTGACCGGCCGCGAGAACCTTCAGATGGTCGGCCAGCTCTACCAGCAGAGCGCCCGCGCCGCGAAGGCCAGGGCCACCGAACTGCTGGAGCGCTTCAACCTCACCGAGGCCGCCGACCGCACCGCCAAGACGTACTCCGGCGGCATGCGCAGGCGTCTGGACCTCGCGGCGGCCCTCGTCGTCTCCCCGCCGGTGATGTTCATGGACGAGCCGACGACCGGCCTCGACCCGCGCAACCGCCAGCAGTTGTGGGGAATCATCGAGGAACTGGTCGCGGGCGGTACGACGTTGCTGCTCACCACCCAGTATCTGGAAGAGGCCGACCACCTCGCCCACGACATCTGCGTCATCGACCACGGCCAGGTCATCGCGCGCGGCACCGCCGACGAGCTGAAGGCCCGCACCGGCGGCGAGCGCGTCGAGGTCGTCGTCCACGAGCGCGAGCAGATCGCCCCGACCCACGACGTCCTGGCCGGCTTCGGCAAGGGCGACGTGATGGTCGCCGACCACACCCGCAAGCTCACCGTCCCGGTCACCGGCGGAGCGAAACTGCTCGCCGAGATCATCAGGGAACTCGACGCGCGCGGCGTCGAGATCGACGACATCGGCCTGCGCCGACCGACCCTCGACGACGTGTTCATCTCGCTCACCGGCCACGCGGCCGAGGAGGGCCAGGAGAACGGCGCCCGTCCGGCCGCCGGCGCACCGGCGGTCACGACCGCGGACCCAGCCACGACCACAGACCGGAACCAGAAGGAGAGCGCCAAGTGAGCGCCGTAACCGAGGCCTCGCCGAAGGCCCTCGCCCCGAGCCCGCGCGGCGGCATCGTCCAGTCCGTCCGCGACTCGCTCGTCGTGGCCAAGCGCAATCTGATCCGGATGCTGCGCATCCCGGAGATGATCATCTTCGGGCTGATCCAGCCCATCATGTTCGTGGTGCTGTTCACCTACGTCTTCGGCGGCTCCATCAACATCCCCGGAGCCCCCTCCGGCAGCGCCCAGGCCTACCGCGAGTTCCTGATGGCGGGCATCTTCGCGCAGACCGTCACCTTCGCCACGGCGGGCGCGGGCGCCGGCATCGCCGACGATATGCACAAGGGGCTCATCGACCGGTTCCGCTCACTGCCCATGGCACGCGGCGCGGTCCTCACCGGACGTACCCTCGCCGACCTCGTACAGACCGCGCTGACACTCGTCGTACTCGCGGCCGTCGCCCTGCTCATCGGCTGGCGCACGCACGAGAACATCGGCAGCGTCCTCGCCGGCTTCGCGCTGCTGCTCTTCCTCGGGTACGCGTTCTCCTGGATCGGCGCGCTGATCGGGCTCGTCGTCCGTACGCCGGAGGCCGCCACGTCCGGCGGGCTGATCTGGCTGTTCCCGCTGACCTTCATCTCCAACGCCTTCGTGCCGGTCAACGGCATGCCCACGTTCCTCCAGCACGTCGCGGAGTGGAATCCGTTCAGCGCGACCGTGCAGGCGGCCCGTGAGCTGTTCGGCAACACGATTCCGGGCCGGGAGGCCTCGGTGACGGGGGCGTGGCCGATGGAGCACCCCGTCTGGGCCTCGCTGATCTGGTCCGTCCTGATCATCGTGGTCTTCCGCACACTGGCGGTCCGGCGCTACCGCTCGGCCACCGCCTAGTACGTCCGGCAGTGCTTCTGAGGCTGATCCACCGACCCACGGGGGGTCGGTGGATCAGCTTTCGTACGGAACAGGCTCAGTCCTGGTAGGGCTTCGCGGCCAGGATCTTGACCGAGGCCTTCTTGCCGTTCGGCAGTTCGTACTCCGCGTCGTCGCCGACCTTCTTGCCGTTCACACCCGTGCCGAGCGGCGACTGCGGTGAGTACGTCTCGATGTCGGTGCTCGCGTATTCACGCGAGGCCATGAGGAACGTCAGGGTGTCGTCCTCGTCGCCGTCGAACGCGATGGTCACGACCATGCCCGGCTCGACGATCCCGTTGTCGGCCGGAGCCTCGCCCACCTTGGCGTTCTGCAGGAGCTGGGTCAGCTGGCGCACCCGCAGCTCCTGCTTGCCCTGCTCCTCCTTGGCCGCGTGGTACCCGCCGTTCTCCTTCAGGTCCCCCTCCTCGCGGGCAGCCTCGATCTTCTGGGCGATCTCGACGCGCGCGGGACCAGACAGGTGATCCAGCTCGGCCCTGAGCTGGTTGTACGCCGCCTGGGTGAGCCAGGTGACGTTCTCGCTGGTCTGGGTCACAGGTGCTCCTCGTAGGTGCTGGGAATACAAAGCAACGCCCTACCCAGAAGGATGTGCCTTCTCGGGTGGGCGAAACCACGAGCCTAACAATTCCCATGGCTTCAGGGCAGGACGAAAGGCATCAGAATTACATCGTCGCAGATCAGCGACGTGAACCGGGACGGCGGCCGGGGAGGGTCAGCCCCGGATCGGGCGTGGACCGGACCTGGATCGTGCCTGCCGGCTGTCGTCAGCTGCCGTCGGCCGTACAGCCGACCAGCTCCGCGCTCGTCGCGCTCGCGGTCGTACGGACGGTGACGACCCGGTCGATCCGTGTCTCGGGACCCTCGACGCGGACGTCCTTGCGGCCCACCTCGGCGCCGTCCTCGGCGCGGGAACGAAGAGTGCATGTGCCGGCCGCACCCTCGTCCTTGCGGACCTCAAGATGCACCTCGACCGCCGAGGCCGATACCCGCTTGAATTTGATGAGCTCGGCCGAGACACTCTGGCCTGCCACGTAGTCGTAACCGAACCAGCCGATGAGCGCGAGCAGGCCGACGCCGAGCACCGAGCCGACGATCTTGAGCTTGCGGTCCGCACGCTCGTCCGACGGGCGGCCGTAGCGGCCCTCGGGAAGAACCGGTGGACGTACCGCCGTCATGATCTTTCCCCTCCGGAATTATCCGACCCTCGATTCCGTCACTATAGAAGCCGCCCGATGCGACATATCACTGAGGACCGAGTCTTGACTGACCAGCTGCGATTGATGGCCGTGCACGCCCACCCCGACGACGAGTCGAGCAAGGGCGCCGCCACCATGGCGAAGTACGTATCCGAGGGGGTGGACGTGCTGGTCGTGACCTGCACAGGAGGCGAGCGCGGCTCCATCCTCAACCCCAAGCTCCAGGGGGACACCTATATCGAGGAGCACATCCACGAGGTACGCAAGAAGGAGATGGACGAGGCTCGGGAGATCCTCGGCATCCGACAGGCCTGGCTGGGTTACGTGGACTCGGGCCTGCCCGAGGGCGACCCGCTGCCGCCGCTCCCCGAGGGCTGCTTCGCCCTGGAGGACGTCGACGAGGCGGCCGGCCGGCTGGTGCGGATGATCCGCGAGCAGCGACCGCAGGTCATCACGACGTACGACGAGAACGGCGGCTACCCGCACCCCGACCACATCATGACCCACAAGATCTCGATGGTGGCCTTCGATGCGGCGGCCGACGCCGAGAAGTACCCCGAGGCCGAGTTCGGTCCGGTGTGGCAGCCGCAGAAGCTCTACTTCAATCAGGGCTTCAACCGCCCCCGCACGGTCGCGCTGCACGAGGCCCTGCTGGCGCGCGGACTTGAGTCCCCGTACGGGGAGTGGCTGGAGCGCTGGGCCGAGTTCGGCCGCGACGAGCGGACGCTGACCACACATGTGCCGTGCGACGACTTCTACGAGATCCGCGACAAGGCGCTCATCGCGCACGCGACCCAGATCGACCCCGACGGCGGCTGGTTCCGCGTCCCGATGGACATCCAGCGGGAGGTCTGGCCGACGGAGGAGTACGAACTGGTGAAGTCGCTCGTCGATACGTCCCTCCCCGAGAGCGACCTCTTCGCGGGCATCCGCGACAATGCCTGATATGTATGCGACCCAGGCAGTGACGCAGCTCGTCCCGCTCGCGAAGGAACTGGACGAGAACAAGGTGACGCCCGGCGTCCTCGGCTTCATCGTCTTCGCGGTGATGGCGTGCGCCGTGTGGCTCCTGATGAAGTCGATGAACCGCCACATGGGCAAGGTCGACTTCCCGGAGAATCCGGCGGGGGAGACGGAGACGAAGCCGACGGCGTCGTCGGTGGGCGAGCGGCAGGCGACGTAAGGCGTTTGCCGACCCTCGGGCGCACCGCCGGCGGGAGGCTCGGGCCTCGCCGATGACGTAAGGCCCTGCCCGCCCTCGCGGGCACGGGCCCTCGTGCGGCGCCCGTGCCCGTTTCCGTCAGTTGGGGGCTCAGGCTCCCACCGGCTTTACCGGGACCCCCATCACCTCGCGTGCCTGGCGGCTCGGGACCATGCCGAGGCGCCAGGCCTGCCAGCCGTCCTCCAGGGTGACGCCGCGCTCCAGCATCACCGCGAACGTCTCCGCGCACTCCTCCAGCTTGCCGTCGCGCGACGGGTGCCGTGACGCCACCAGTTCGGTGAGTTCCTGCTCAGCCACCACGGACCCGACCTCGACGCCGCCCGCCGAGCCGTACGGCAGCAGCGTGCAGCGCAGGAAGCGGGCCCAGTCGGCGCCGCGGTGGTCGGCGTACGAGGTGAACAGTGCCGTCGCCTCGTCGCACAGCGCCAGCGCCTGCGCCGCCTTGCTGTTGCCCGCGTCGATGATCGCCAGCTCCAGACAGGTCCACGCCTCGCCGTGCGCGACGCCGATCCGGCGGAAGTCCGCGCGCGCGTCGACCAGCAGCTGCCGGGCGAAGCCGGAGTTGCGGAGATTGCCGGTCTGGGCGGCCCGCTGGTCGCGGGTGACCCGGCCCGAGTGGTGCCGGGCGCAGGCCAGCCCGTACACGTCGCGCATCCGGGAGAACATCGAGCGGGAGCGCTCCAGTTCGCGTACGGCCTGCGCGGCGTTGCCGCACTCCTCCAGCGCCTGGCCCAGGTAGTACAGCGTCCACGCCTCGCCGCGCGCGTCCTCGTTGTCCCGGTGCCGGGCCAGGGCCTGGCGGAACTGGTCGGCCGCCGCCTCCGCCTCACCGTCCACCAGCCGGGCGCGGGCCAGCTGCGTCAGCGCCCAGGCCTCGCCGCGGCCGTCGCGGGTGCGGCCGTACAGGTCCAGCGCCTGGCTCAACTCCCCTTCCGCGCGCGGCACATCACCCATCCGCAGACAGACCTGCCCGAGCTGGAAGTGCGTCCACGCCTCGCCGTGCAGCGACTCGCCCTCGCGGTGCAGGACGAGCGCCGTCGACAGCAGCGCGATCGCCTCGGTGAGATTCGCGCGGTCCCGCTCGACGGCCGCCAGCGCGTGCAGCGTCCAGGCGCGGTCGGCGGCGAGCTGGGCCGGCGCCTGGAGGTCCAGCGCCTCGCGCAGCTTCGCCGACGCCTCGGTGAGATTGCCCTGGTGGTGCAGCGTGATGCCCAGCGAGCAGAGCGCGCGGGCGACGCCCGCGTCGTGGTGCGCCTCGCGGTAGAGGTCGACCACCGACGTCAATGTCGTCTTGGCCTTGTCCAGCTCGCCGAGCTGCCGGGCCGCGATACCCGTACGCCACTGCACGGAACGGGCCAGCAGCCCCTGGTCGACGGCCTGCGTCAACTCGCTGATCTCACCGAGCCGGTAGAGGTCCCCGCGCAGCAGGCAGTAGTCGCAGAGCGCGCCCAGCAGCGCCAGTACGGCCGCCTGGTCGACACCCTCCGCGTGCCGCAGCGCGGCCGTGATGAAGCTCGACTCGTCGTCCAGCCAGCGCAGCGCGGCGTCGAGCGAGGAGAAGCCGTGGCCCCCGAACTGGTCCGCGCGCGTGGACGTCTTGCCGTCGACCAGGCGGATCACGGAGTCGGCCAGCTCCGAGTAGTTCTGGATCAGCCGTTCCTGCGCGGCCGTACGGTCGGCGGCCTCCTCCTCGTCCAGCAGCCGGGCGAGCGCGAAGTTCCGTACGACGTCGTGGAGCCGGTAGCGGCTGGCCCGTACGTGGTCGATCAGGCCCGCGCGGGCCAGCACCGTCAGCAGCCGCTCGGCCTCCTGTTCGTCGGTGGCCAGCAGCGCGGCGGCGGCAGCGGCCCCGAGCGAGGCCCGCCCGGCCAGCGCCAGTCGCCGCAGCAGTCTGCGTGCCTGGTCGCTCTGGTCGGTGTAGCGCAGCCACATGGCGCGCTCGGCGGGGTCCACCGGGCCGTACGCCTCAAGATCCGTGGCCAGTTGGTGCGACGTCCGCGAACCGAGCGACGAGCCGGCGATACGCAGCGCCAGCGGCAGTCCGCCGCACAACTCGCCGATCCTGTCGATGGCCTGGGCGTCGTACGGGCCGCCCACCGGTTCCTCGCCGACGGCCCGCAGCAGTTCCTCGCAGCCCGCGCCGTCCAGCGCCTCCACCGGCAGCTGGTGCACCCACGCCGGGGTGTCCGGCGCCAGCTCGACGGGCTGACGGGACGTCACCAGCACCAGGCTGTCGGAGCGTTCGGGGACCAGGGTGCGGATCTGCTCCGCGTCGGAGGCGTCGTCCAGCACGATCGTCACCGGCAGCCCGGTCAGATGCTGGTGGTACAGCTCGCTCAGCCGCCGTACCTGCTGTTCGGCCGACGACCGCTCACGGAACAGCAGTTGCTCGCGGGGCGCGCCGAGCCGGTTCAGCAGATGCAGCAGCGCGTCCCTCGTCGACAGCGGCGCCTCCCCCGCGCCACCGCCCCGCAGGTCCACCACGCACGCACCCCGGAACTGGTCCCTGAGCTGGTGCGCCGCCCGCACGGCGAGCGTGGTCCGGCCGGATCCCGGCGCGCCGTACAGCACGACGACCGTCGGTCTGGTCTCCGTCGACGCGCGGGCCGCGTGCACCCAGCGCGCGATCTGCCCGATCTCCTCGCGCCGGCCGGCGAACGGGCCGTCGGACTGCGGGAGATGACCGAACGACTGCTCAAGCACGCTGCGCCTGCGCGCGGCGGCACTGCGGTCGGATCCGCGCAACCGCGGTACGACGGAGGTCTTCTTGGTCGTACGCCGGGTCGCCTGCGTCAGGACGCGCTGCTGGTCCAGATAGGGGCGGATGCCCCGTACCTCCAGCGCGGTGAGCCACTGAAGCCTCAACTGCTCGACGTCGCCCGCCCGTCCGGCGGCCCCCGCACGGCCGGCCCGGCCCGCCGGACGGCCGGCGGACGCCACCTTGGCGACGCCCGTCGCCGTACCGACGACCGCCACGATCACCCCTGTGCCGACGGCCGTACCGGCACCGGTGCCGAGCCCGACATCGGCGGCGACGGCGGAGGCGGCGGCAACGCCCGCCACCAGCAAGGGCGTTCGCAGTGCGCCCCCGCCCAGCCGGTCGCCCAGCGTCTGCCGTTCGGCATCGGCCTGGTCCTGCGCCGCCTCGTACAGCGCGTACTCGTCCGCGGCGGACTCCGCGATGGACTCCAACGCGCCCCGCACACGCGCCAGAAGCACATTGCCGTCGATCCGCCCGCCGGAGCGCCGTACCTCTTCCTCGACGGCGCGAACCAACAGCCTCTCGGCCTCGCCCCGATGGCTGTCCCGCATATGCATCCCCCTCCGAGAGCATCCGGTCCTTCGGCGTGCCCTGCGCCAGTCTCCTGCGTGCGGCACGCGAGCGCGAGGCGGCCTGCCGGGCCCGCGGCGGCCGATGTCGCCGCTCCGCGCCGGGTGCCTACGCGCGTAACTGCTGCGTACTGTGTTCGTACGTCTTGCCCGTACGTCTTGCCCGCGCGGCGGCGGTGTTACGCCCGCGGCGGAAAGCAGCAGGTCGGCGGGCCGGTGCATGGCACGGGGGAGGGGCCCCGGCTTACGCTCGGGGCGGTGCCGGTCCACTGCTGACGGAGGAAACGATGAGTGAAGGCGTCCTGCGTGCCGTTCCCGGTCCGGGCCGGGACACGTCCGGGAACACGGCCGACGAACCGCTGCTGCGGGACCTCGTGGGGGCCGCGCTGCGCCGGGCCCGGCTGCGGCAGGGGCGGACGCTGCGGGACGTCGCCGACCAGGCGCAGGTCTCGCTGCCGTATCTCTCCGAGATCGAGCGCGGGCGCAAGGAGCCGTCGTCCGAGGTGCTGGCGGCCGTCTGCCGCGCGCTCGGCGTGCGCCTCGTGGACCTGGTGGGCGCCCTGCACACCGACCTCACGTCGGCGACGACGGTGACGGTCTCCGTCACCACGCGGTGGGGCCGCCCGCGCTCGGGTACGTCCCGCCGGGACGGACAGGCCATGGTCGCGCTGCTCGCGGCCTGAACGGTGCGGGCCCGGCCCCCCGTGCCGGGCCCACACACGCTCAGCGCCCCGGCTCAGCGCCCGCGTTCCGCCAGCTCACGGGTCGTGATCACACCGTCCACCAGCCCGTACTCCTTCGCCTGCACGGCGGTGAAGTACTTGTCCCGGTCGGTGTCCTCCCGCAGCCGCTCCACACTCTGACCCGTGTGGTGCGCCAGGATGTCCTCGATCTCCGCCCTGGTCCGCAGCACCTCCGCCGCCTGGATCTCCAGGTCCGCCGCCTCGCCCTGCCCCTGGGTGGACGGCTGGTGCAGCAGCACCCGCGAGTGCTGGAGCGCCGTCCGCTTGCCGGGCGCGCCGGCCGCCAGCAGTACGGCGGCGCCCGAGCCCGCCTGGCCGAGACAGACGGTCGCGACGTCCGCGCGGACGAACTGCATCGTGTCGTAGATCGCGGTGAGCCCGGTGGCCGAGCCGCCGGGGGAGTTGATGTAGAGGTGGATGTCCAACTCGCTGCTCTCGTGGTCGAGATGGAGCATCTGCGCCATGATCACATTCGCGACGCCGTCGTCGATCGACGTGCCGAGGAAGACGATCCGCTCGGAGAGCAGCCGGCTGAAGACGTCGTAGGAGCGTTCGCCGTTCGGTGTCCGCTCGACGACCACGGGGACGGTGTACTGCCCGCTCATGCCGTCGCCCCCTTGCCCGGCGTGCTGCCCGCGGTGCCGAAGCCGAAGCCGCTCGCCGCGTCCCCGCCCAGCTCGGCCACGCTGCGCACGACGCGGTCCACGAAGCCGTACTCCCTCGCCTCCTCCGCCGTGAACCACCGGTCCCGGCGCTGGTCGGCCGCGACCGTCTCCAGACTCTGGCCGCAGTGCTCGGCGATCAGCTTCTGCATGGTCAGCTTGGTGTACGCCAGGTTCTCGGCCTGCACGGCGATGTCGGCCGCCGTCCCGCCGAGCCCGCCGGACGGCTGGTGCATCATGATCCGCGCGTTCGGCAGGGCGTAGCGCTTGCCCGGTGTCCCCGCGCAGAGCAGGAACTGGCCCATGCTGGCCGCGAATCCCATCGCCAGGGTGGCGACGTCGTTCGGGATGAACCGCATGGTGTCGTAGATGGCCATCCCGGCGTGGACGGAGCCACCCGGACTGTTCACGAACAGCACGATGTCGCGCCTGGGGTCCTCCTGCGAAAGGAGCAGCAGCTGGGCGCAGATCCGGTTGGCGATTCCGTCGTCCACCTGTTCACCGAGGACCACGATCCTGCCGTGCTGGAGCCGTCCGGCGATCTGGTCGTCGAACGGCACGGCGCCGGCCTCCGCCTGCGCCGTCTTCGCGAGCCGTGGAACGGTCGAGAGCATCTTTTCCTCCATGACCCGGCCCCCGACGGCGGGTGCTCACCCGCCCCGGCCGGTCCACTCCACCCTGTGGACCCGGCGGCGGCGGAAGCGAGGCATTCTGCCGTGCGGAGATCTGCTCACAGAAGAGCGCCGCTACGCCCAGCCGTCCGGCACCGGACCGCCGCGGTCCGCCGTCGTCGACAGGACCTCGCACCCCATGCGCCGCGCCGCGTCGAACAGCGCCGCCCGTGCGCGCTGCCCGTCGCCGGGCGGGTAGGCGATCCGGATCTGGTGCCCGTACGCGGTCTCGTAGGTCAGCCGCCAGTCGAGGTCCGTCACGGCGAAGTGGTCCTGCCGCGCGTCATCACCGTCATCACCGTCCTCCTCCCCCTCCTCCTCGGCGGCGTTGTACGAGCCGCGGTCGGCCGTGGGCGCGAGCGCGTCGCGCAGGATGCGCAGCCTCTCGGCGTACGGCAACTCGCCCTCGGACAGCTGGACATAGACATGGACGCGCACACGGAACGGATCGAACCAGGGCGTGGGCTCCACCGGCCCGCCGAAGACCGGGGTGTGGATCCGGCCGGTCAGCCACCCGTGCAGGAAGGCCACCGCGCCCTGCTCGTGGGCGGAGTAGTACGAGCCACGGGGATTCCACGCGACCACCGTCCAGCTGTCCGGTTCCCCGGCGGTCAGCCAGCACAGCCTGTCCCCGTTGTCCGTCCCGGCCCACGGCAGCAGTCCGCCGGGCTCAGGGTAGAAGGGGTACGGGCACTGCTCGGGGTACGAGTCGCGGAACGGGCCCTCCTGCTCCAGCAGTTGCCGCGCCATGGGTATCAGCAGGTCGTGCGTGCCGAACGGGTGCAGGGGAGTGATGAAGTCGGTGAACTGGCCACGGCCGTAGTGCCCCACAAGAGCCTTGAAGTCTCCGGGCAGTTCACACTCCAGCGCGGCCTCGACCCGCCCCCAGTCCCCGGCCGCGTCCACCGGCTCGGCCGGCGGCGGTACCAGGCGGACCAAATCGTCGATCGTCGTCATGATCGCGAGTGTAGGGAGAGCCATCTGTACTTGCTGGGGCGTCTTACGCATCGCGCGTAGATGTGCAATCTTGTCTGCGTGACCGGAAGCACCGTAAGCGCAAGGCTCAACTGACGCCCTATCAGGGACAGTTGGGAATCCTGTGCGGGTCGGCGCGACCGGGAACACTACGCGCGTAGCTTGCACTCCTCCCCGTCCCCACCACAGAGGAAACAAACAGTGAACAAGGTCATCAGAAGCACTGCCATCGGCGTCTCCGCCCTCGCTCTCGCGTTCTTCTCGTTCCCCGCCGCGGCCCAGGCCGCCCCGGCCGACACGAAGGCGCCCGCCGGCGTGCTGGCCAAGCTCAGCCACGCCACCGCGTCCGCCCAGCTTCGCAACGCCGGCATCGGCATCAGCTCCAGCGGCGGCTGCTCGGACCGCAACAACCCGACCTGTACGTCCCTTGAGCAGGTCAACTCCGCGACCATCCAGGGCGCGATCACCCTCAAGAACGCCAGCGGCTGCGGCCTGACGGTCACGGGCGGCACCGAGACCGGCCACGCGTCGGGCACCTACAGCCACTGGAACGGCTACAAGCTCGACTTCTCCATGTCGAGCTGCCTGACCGGCTATGTCACCCGCAACTTCACCTCCATCGGCGGCAGCAAGTGGCAGTCCGGCGCCGGGAACATCTACTACAACGAGGTCAACCACTGGGACGTGACCTTCTACAACTGCGGCGGCTGCTGACAGCTCCCGCCCCAGAGGTACGCGCGTTGACAGGGGGCTCCCTCGTACACGGGGGCGAGGGAGCGCCCTGCGAGACTCACGTGCGGTGCTGGCGACGAGCGAGGGGTCACTCTGATGAGAGTGAAAGCTCCGCCCAGACAGCCTTGCCGGGCCCGTGCCGGTCTTTAACGCCCCAGCTGTCGGCCAGTGCCTCGACGAGTACGAGCCCCCGGCCCCCGCAATCCTCCGCCGCAGGCTCCCGCTTCTCCGGCCGCTCCGGCGCCGCGTCGTGAACCTCGATCCGTAGAGTGTCCGCCAGCCGCACATACCGGGTCTCGATCTCCCGCCCCGGCGACACACGGGCGTGCCGCCCGGCATTCGTCAGCAACTCGGAGAGAACCAGCACGGCGGACTCCTCCAGCCTTGTGAGCCCCCACCGTTCCAGTGCCTTCCGTAACTCCCATCGCGCCAGGCCCACACAACGCGAATGCCTACTCCACCGCAGCACGACGGCATCACTCTCGTTGGTGTCCATCACCCCACCTCCCCTTGGCAGTTGTGGCGCACCGAGGAGTGCGGGGTGTCCGGGGCGTATCCGGGATTGTCAGCCTGTTTCATGTTCCGTACCTCCATGAACAGTGAACTCAGCTGCTGGGTACGGCGGTACGGTGACGGGTAGGGCAACGGGTATATCCGGTATATGGGCAGGTGTTCATGGCCACGCGCACTCCGAACGAGAAGCTCCGCGATCTCGTCGCCGAATCCGGCTGGACGTACGAGGCTGCGGCCAGGGCGGTCCGTGCGGTGGCCGCCGAGTGCGGAGTCGAATTACGGACCAACAAGTCGGCTGTCGAGCACTGGATCGCAGGGGTGAAGCCAGCCGCCCATACCGGCCGCTTCCTTGCTGTGGCGCTATCCAGACGGCTGGGCCGCCTGTTCACCCCGAGCGACTTGGGGCTGGCCGAGACAGACGAGGACGACAGCATTGGGCTGTCCTTGGACGCGGATCCGATCGACGCGCTACTGCCCATGTGGAGGTATGAGTTGGACCGGCGTCGATTCCTGTCCGGGTCCGCGTATTCGGTGGCCGCCGCAGCCTTGCCGCTCGCCTACGTACGGGAGATCTCCGACCGCACGTCAGCCGCCACCCGCACCGGGCACACCGTCGGGATGGCCGAGGTCGCCGCCGTGCGTGACATGGTGCGGGTCTTCTCCGAGATGGACGAACGACACGGCGGGCAGCACGGCCGCAGCGCGCTGGTGCAGTATCTGCGCGACGATGTCGCCCCGCTGTGCCGTGGCCGCTTCCGTACGGAAGAGATCCGCGCACACATGCTCTCCGCCGCCAGCCGTGGCGTTCACCTGCTGGGGTGGAAGAGCTACGACGCAGGTCAGCAGGGACTCGCACAGCGTTACTACCTCCAGTCCTACGCGCTCGCCGTCGAATCAGGCGTCACAGGGCACGACGGTTTCGTCATGCGGACGATGGCCATGCAAGGGCTCAAACTGCACCGTCCCGAACACTGCCAGGGCCTCGCCGAGACCGGTCTGAACCGGGCCAAGGGTCGAGTCGACACCCAGACCGAATCCCTCTTCCGGGTCGTCCACGCCCACACTCTCGCCAAATCCGGCTTGCGGCAGGCTGCACTCGCGGAGGCGCGCCAGGCGCGAGTCCTGCTGGATGCCGACCCCGGCGACGAAGTGCCGTTCTGGGCCCTGGCTTGGGGGCCACCGGCGGCATCGGTTCTCTCGCGCACCGCGAAGGTGTTCGAGACGCTCGGCGACCACCGGGCAGCAGCGGAACAGTACGCCCGCGCCGCCTCCAGCCGCCCTGCGGGAACCTACGCGCGGATCGTGGCGCTCGACCTAGTCGCCGGTGCAGAGATGCACCTCAAACGCGGCAACATCGAGCAGGCATGCACGATTTGGGGCCGAGCGATGGATCACATGGACGGCGTGCGCTCCGTACGCACCCGCAAGGCGGTCACCGCGATGCGTACGGACCTGGCCCGCTTCCGCACGCGCGGGGTGCGCTGCGCGACCGAACTCGACGCACGCGCTGTTGACTTCCTGGCAACAACCTGAACTTCGTCCAGGACGCGTCAGAGCAGACTGGTCCGAACCCGATCTCCCGGATTGGTGATAGAGGGCAGCCTGACTCTCGATGTTCTGTGGTACCCCGACGGCGGGGACCCCGAGTGCGGACAACAAGGGAGCGTAGGCGGTGCTGGCGCGAGCCAGTTGTTGGCGGTTGACCGAGAAGCCGTGCATGTCCGCGACGATCACAGCGCCCCCGTTGCGACGGTCGGCACCGCTGACGACGCGAGGCACATCTCAGCGGCGGGACGTTGTTGTGCTCGCCTGCCGTGTGTGCGTGACCGATGTCCGTCGCCCGGTGCCGGCTGTTGATGACGCCGCCCAGGCGAAAGTGGTCGTCAGATGGTTCCCAGGTCCACGGTGACGGAGAAGGGCGCGGCAGCCTTGATCACGCCGGTGAACATCTCGCCGTCCCTGTAGGCCTTTGTGGCGGGGTGGGAAACTGCTGAGTTAGGTCAACTTTAGTGTGTATTGGTGCCTTTGTGTGGGTGTTAGGGTCACTGTGTGAACCTTAAGGAATGGGCGAAAGCGAACGGTGTGCACCCGCATACCGCATATCGCTGGTTCCGCGAGGGCACGTTGCCGGTCCCCGCTGAGCGGGTCGGGCCGCGCACGATTCTGGTGAATGTCGAGGCGAACTCGTCACCGGCTGTGACTGGCGGTGTGGGCCTGTACGCCCGCGTCTCCTCCCGCGATCAGAAAGACGACCTTGCCCGTCAGACGGCCCGGCTGTCGGAGTGGGCGGCGCAGGCCGGGCACGGGGTGGTGCGGATCGAATCCGAGATCGCCTCAGGCGTGAACGGGGCCCGGATGAAGGCGCGTCGTCTGCTGGCCGACCCGAAGGTGACCACCGTGGTGGTGGAGCACAAGGACCGTCTCGGCCGGATGAACGTCGAGCTGGTCGAGGCCGCACTGTCCGCGACGGGCCGACGCCTGGTTGTCCTGGATGACGGAGAAGTCGAAGATGACCTGGTGCGGGATGTAGTCGAAGTGCTGACCTCGTTCTGTGCCCGCCTGTACGGGCGCCGGTCGGCGAAGAACCGGGCGCGTAAGGCTCTTGAAGCGGCTGCCGCCGATGAGTGAGCCGAAGAAGAAGCAGCTCCGCACCATCGACGCGCCATTCGTTGCGCTCGGCCCTTCCGGTGTGGCGATACGCGACCGTCTCAAGTACCTCACGTCCGAGGACGACAAGGTGTTGCGCCGGATCGGCGAGCACCTGGGCTCTCTGGCATCCCGTGATCTGGCGGCCCGCTGCCGCGACGGCAGCGGCCACTCCACGGACGCGTGGGCAGCCCGTAAGCAGGGCCTGACGGCCGCCTCGTCGTCCCGCTGGGCCGGGTCGATCACGAAGGCCACGCATGATCAGTGGGCGCTCTCGCGCCGCTGCCAACTCGCGCATAGCCAGAACCTCGAAGCCGGTATCCGCACGCTGACGCACCGTCTGTCCCTCCCGCTCGGGGAGAAGGGCGGCAAGCGGGCTGCGGGCGGCTACCGGTCGAAGAGTGAGTGGTTCCGGAAAACCCGGCGTCTGACGACGCTGGAACACCGGCTCGACACGGCTCGTGCCGAGCGTGAGGCCGGAGTCGTGCACATCGTGCGCGGCGGCCGACGACTCCTCAACACTCGCCACAACCTGGCCGCCGCGCAGCTCACCGAGCCCAAGTGGCGGGAACGCTGGGAAGCCTCGCGCTGGTTCCTCGCCGCAGACGGCGAGTCCGGGAAGAGGTTCGGAAACGAGACAATCCGCGTCACGGCCTCCGGCGAGGTCAGTATCAAGCTGCCCGCTCCGCTCGCGCACCTGGCGAACGCCAAGCACGGCCGGTACACGCTCGCCGCGAATATCGCGTTCGCGCACCGGGCCGGGGAATGGCGGGACCGCATCACCGGCAACCGGGCCGTGGCCTACCGCATCCACCTGGACGTCGGCCGGGGCCGCTGGTACCTGACCGCGTCCTGGCAACGCCCCGTCGTCCAGACCATCCCGCTCGATGCCGCACGGGCCAAGGGCATGATCGGCGTGGACACCAACGCCGACCACTTCGCCGCCTACCGCCTCGACCAGCACGGCAACCCGATCGGCGAACCGCACCGCTTCCCCTACGACCTGTCGGGGAGCGCCGATCACCGTGACGCGCAGATCCGGCACGCCATCACCCAGGTCCTGCACTGGGCCAAGTCCTGCGGCGTGGCCGCCATCGGCATCGAGGACCTCGACTTCACCGCCGAAAAGACCCGCGAGAAACACGGCCGCAGGAAGCGGTTCCGGCAGCTCATCTCTGGCATCCCCACCGCCAAACTCAAAGCCCGCCTGGTGTCGATGGCCGCTGAGACCGGCCTGTCCATCGTGGCTGTGGACCCGGCCTACACCTCCCAGTGGGGCGACCAGCACTGGCGTAAGCCGCTGGTCACCCCGCGACGCGAGATGTCCCGTCACGATGCCGCCGGCATCGCGATCGGGAGACGCGCCCTCGGGCACCCGATCCGGCGACGGACGACACCGCCCCCGCACGACCAGAGCGATCGTGCGGGGCATCGGACCGTCCAGGCCGACCGGCGTTCTCGAGGACGTGACGGAAACCGCCCACCCGTCACGGATCGTGCACACGATGCACATCGCCGAGCGAGGGAGCAACAAGGAACGCGGGAGACCAGTACATCCAAAACCGTTCGGGATGCGCGCAGTGCCGGGCAGCGGGTCCAAGACCCACTCCCGCTCACTGATCAGGAACGGTCGAGAACGTAGGTGTAGATGATCGGGACACCGGTGGCGGCCTGTTCGACCCGCCAGTAGAAAGGGATGCCGGCCTTGGCGTACTGGTCCACCTTCACGATCCTGTCGGTGGTTTCCGAGCCGGGCGACACGACCTCGACGACCAGAAGTACGTGTTCGGGGCGGGTGGGCGTGAGGTCGATCGTTTCCGCCCGGTAGACGACGACGTCCGGACGGCGGTTGGTGAGTGGAACGTCCTGAAGGCGGACGTCGAAGTCCGTATCGGCGTTCCAGTCCGCGCCTGCGGCGTCGTCCAAGGCATTGGCCAGGATCCGGGCCAGGCGGTGGTGCCGCTTTGAGGCGCTCGGGCTCACAACGACCATCCCGTCCACGATCTCAATGCCGGCACACCGCTCCTCGGACCAGGAGTCGTACTGCTCCGCGCTGATCTGGGTGTGCATCCATGCGGGCGCCACCATCTCGGCGGTCATGGTGTGCCTCCTTCGAGGAACCTCGACAGTTCCAGCGCTTCCGGCCTCAGCTTATTGTCCTGCGATGTCGGGACGCCCGATTTGGGAAGAGCGCGATCGCCTTCCCTCTCTGTCCCTCGCTGTCTCCTGCCGGCCCGACTGAGGGAGGTGGGCATTGTGAGAGGCTGGGGCGCATGAACCGGTTGGCTGGTGTGACCTCGCCTTATCTGCTTCAGCACGCTGACAATCCGGTCGACTGGTGGCCCTGGACGCCGGAAGCATTCGAGGAAGCCCGACGGCGTGATGTTCCCGTTCTGTTGTCGGTCGGCTACTCCGCTTGTCACTGGTGCCATGTGATGGCCCACGAGTCCTTCGAGGACGAGGCGACCGCGGCGTACCTCAACGAGCACTTCGTGCCGGTCAAGGTGGACCGCGAGGAGCGGCCCGACGTCGACGCCGTCTACATGGAAGCCGTGCAGGCGGCGACGGGGCAGGGCGGGTGGCCGATGACGGTCTTCCTCAACGCGGAGGGTGAGCCGTTCTACTTCGGGACGTACTTCCCGCCCGCGCCCCGGCACGGTATGCCGTCCTTCCGGCAGGTCCTCGAAGGCGTCAGCTCCGCCTGGACCGACCGGCGTGAGGAGGTCGGCGAGGTCGCCGGACGGATCGTGGGAGAGCTCGCGGGGCGGTCCCTCGCACTCGGGGGCGAGGGCACGCCCGGTGAGGCGGAGTCGGCCCAGGCGCTGCTCGGGCTGACGCGGGACTACGACGAGAAGTACGGCGGGTTCGGCGGCGCGCCCAAGTTCCCGGCGAGCATGGTCGTGGAGTTCCTGCTGCGCCACCACGCTCGTACGGGGGCCGAGGGCGCGCTCCAGATGGCGTCCGACACCTGCGAGGCAATGGCGCGCGGCGGGATCTACGACCAGCTCGGGGGTGGATTCGCGCGCTACTCGGTGGACCGGCAGTGGGTCGTGCCGCACTTCGAGAAGATGCTCTATGACAACGCGCTGCTCTGCCGCACCTACGCGCACCTGTGGCGTGCCACCGGATCCGATCTGGCGCGGCGGGTGGCGCTGGAGACCGCCGACTTCATGGTGCGTGAACTGCGCACCGCCGAGGGCGGGTTCGCCTCCGCGCTGGATGCCGACAGTGATGACGGTGCGGGCAAGCACGTCGAGGGCGCGTATTACGTCTGGACGCCCGCGCAGCTGACCGACGTACTCGGCCCGGTGGACGCGGAGTTCGCCGCGCGGTACTACGGCGTGACCGAGGAAGGCACCTTCGAGGAAGGTGCATCCGTCCTCCAACTTCCGCAGGGTGAGGGAGTGGTGGATGCGGTACGGGCGGAGTCCGTAAGGGAGCGGCTCCTCGCCGCACGTGACACCCGGCCGCGCCCGGAGCGGGACGACAAGGTCGTCGCCGCGTGGAACGGGCTCGCGATCGCCGCGCTCGCCGAGACCGGCGCGTACTTCGAGCGGCCGGATCTCGTCGAACGTGCGACCGAGGCCGCGGACCTGCTCGTGCGGGTGCACCTCGATGAGAGGACGCGCCTGACCCGTACGTCCAAGGACGGCCGGGCCGGCGCCAACGCCGGTGTGCTGGAAGACTACGGCGACGTCGCCGAGGGCTTCCTGGCGCTGGCCTCGGTGACCGGCGAGGGGGTCTGGCTGGACTTCGCCGGGTTCCTGCTCGACACCGTCCTGGACCAGTTCGTCGGCGAGGGCGGGTCGCTGTACGACACCGCGCACGACGCCGAGCCGCTGATCCGCAGGCCCCAGGACCCGACGGACAACGCGACGCCCTCCGGCTGGACCTCGGCCGCCGGGGCCCTGCTCTCGTACGCCGCTCACACCGGCTCCGAGGCCCACCGCACGGCCGCCGAGGGCGCTCTGGGTGTCGTCAAGGCGCTCGGGCCGCGGGCGCCGCGCTTCATCGGCTGGGGGCTGGCCGTCGCGGAGGCGCTGCTCGACGGGCCGCGCGAGGTCGCCGTGGTGGGACCAGGTGGCGACGCGGCGACCGCCGAGCTGCACCGTACGGCGCTGCTGGGGACGGCGCCGGGTGCCGTCGTCGCGGTCGGTGAGCCGGTCGGTGAGCCGGTCGGTCAAGAGGCGTCCGACGGCGCGGAGTTCCCGCTGCTCGCCGGTCGGCCGCTCGTCGGCGGACAGGCCGCCGCGTACGTCTGCCGCGGCTTCGTCTGTTCCGCGCCCACCAACGAAGTGGACGTCCTGAAGCGGCAGTTGGCGGTACGCGTGTAGCAACATGCCTTCGCGCAGGCATAGTTCGGGCCGGTTGTGAAGCATGCAAAATCGGACGTAATCGCAGAGTTCATCGAATCCGGCCCTCTGTCGTCACACTTCCCCCCTATCTTCTTCACGAAGGACGCAACAAGTGCGCATGGGGGGCATGCGTACCGGGTGATACCGGGGGGACCGGCGGCCAGGGGGGCCTTGCCGCGGTTCACCCTTGGCCGAGGGGGGCCATGTGGTCACGTCCGTATTCATCGCTGCCATTTCGCTGGCGCTGTTCTGGATGGCGGCGTTCACGCTGTGGTGGCAGATGCACGCCTGGCGTACGCCGGAGACGCTGGCGGCGACACGCTTCGACCGGCCCGACGGGGGGCCCGCGCGCTCGTTCTCGCTGCTCCTGCCCGCCCGTCATGAACAGGCGGTCCTTGAGCACACGATCGAGCGGCTGCTGCGGTCCAGCCACACCCGTTTCGAGATCGTCGTGATCGTCGGGCACGACGACCCCGAGACCGCGGAGGTCGCCGAGCGGGCCGCCGCCCGCGACCCCGCACGGGTCCGTGTCGTCGTCGACACCCATCTGTCGAAGAACAAGCCCAAGGCGCTGAACACGGCGCTGCCGTACTGCACCGGCGAGGTGGTCGGTGTCTTCGACGCCGAGGACCAGGTCCACCCCGAACTGCTCACCCATGTCGACCACGCCTTCCGCTCCACCGGCGCCGACGTCGTCCAGGGCGGCGTCCAGCTGATCAACTTCCACTCCAGCTGGTACAGCCTGCGCAACTGCCTGGAGTACTTCTTCTGGTTCCGCAGCCGGCTGCATCTGCACGCGCAGAAAGGCTTCATCCCGCTGGGCGGCAACACCGTCTTCGTCCGCACCGACGTGCTGCGCGCGGCCGGCGGCTGGGACCCGGACTGCCTCGCCGAGGACTGCGACCTGGGCGTACGGCTCTCCAGCGTCGGCAAGAAGGTCGTCGTCGCCTACGACTCCGACATGGTCACCCGCGAGGAGACGCCCGGCTCCCTGATGTCGCTGCTGAAACAGCGGACCCGCTGGAACCAGGGCTTCCTCCAGGTCTACCGGAAGAACGACTGGCGCCAACTGGCCACGCGCGGACAGCGGTTGCTCGCCCGCTACACGCTGATGACCCCGTTCTTCCAGGCCGTCACCGGCGTCGTCATCCCGCTCAACGTGGCCGTCGCGCTCTTCCTCGACGTGCCCGTCGGGATCGCGTTCATCACCTTCCTGCCCGCCGTCACCGCACTGGTCACGTTCGTGTTCGAGCTGGTCGGGCTGCACGACTTCGGCAGGCAGTACGGACTCAGGGTCCGGCTCACGCACTATCTCAAGCTCGTCGTCGGCGGCCCCTTCTACCAGGTGCTCCTCGCCGGCGCGGCCGTCCGAGCCGTGTGGCGCGAGCAGCGTGGCCGCCGTGACTGGGAGCTGACCAGTCATGTCGGCGCGCATCTCACCCGAGAGGACATTCACGCGTGACCTCCACCCTCCCCGTGGAGGCGACGGAACCGGCCACCGGCCGGACCACCGACATCGCCCCCGCGACGATCAGGCCTGCTCCGAGACACGCGGCCGGGCACGGTCAACACCGCCCCGACAAACGGCAGTTGCTGTTACGGCCCGTCGTCCGCTTCCGCACCTCGCGCGCCGATCTGCTCCTCTGCGCCGCACTGCTCCTGGTGATCATGGCCGTCCAGGGCTGGAACATCCAGCACTACCCGACCCTCAGCGACGACGAGGGGACCTATCTCGCCCAGGCGTGGGCCGTCCAGCAGGGCGAAGGACTCGCCCACTACACCTACTGGTACGACCACCCGCCGCTCGGCTGGATGCAGATAGCCGCGCTCACCTGGCTGCCCTCGCTGATCGCGCCCGAATCGATGACCGTCGGCACGATGCGCTTCGCGATGCTGCTGGTCGGCGCCGCCAGTGCCGTACTGCTCTACGTACTGGCCCGGCGTCTGTGGCTGCCGCGCTGGGCCGCCGGACTCGCGATGGCGCTGTTCGGGCTCTCCCCGCTCTCGGTCGTCCTGCAACGGGAGATCTTCCTCGACAACATCGCCGTGATGTGGATGCTCCTCGCCTTCTGCCTCGCCGCGTCCCCCAACCGGCATCTGTGGCACCACTTCGCCGCCGGAATCGCCGCCGCCGTCGGGGTGCTCACCAAGGAGACGATGCTCATCGTGCTGCCCGCCGTGCTGGTCACGATGTGGCGCCACGGGCACCCCGCCACCCGCAAGTTCGCGGTCACCGGCGCCATCACCGCCTGTGCGCTGATCGGCCTCTCGTATCCTCTCTTCGCCCTGCTCAAGGGCGAGTTGCTGCCCGGCGAGGGCCATGTGTCGCTGTGGGACGGCATCACGTACCAGATGAGCAGGCCCGGTTCCGGCTCCGTCCTCGATCCGGGATCCGGGTCGCACGGTGTGTTCCGCTCGTGGCTCTACTACGACCATGTGCTGCTGTTCGGCGGCATGGCGGGCGCGCTCCTGCTGCTGCTCACCGTCCGCTGGTCCGTCACCGCGCGGGCGCTCGCCGGACCCGCGCTGGCCGTCGCGATCCTCACGGCCGTCGCGCTGCGGCCCTCCGGCTATCTCCCGGCGATGTACGTCATCCAGGGGCTGCCGTTCCTGGCCCTGATGCTGGCCGGAGGCGCGGCGAGCGTCACGCACGCGCTGCTGCGCAGAGGACGCCGGCCGGACGAGCGCCGGGGGCTGACCGCCGTACGGTGGACGGCTGTCGTCGCGCTGGTGGCGGCCTCCGCCGCGTACGTCGCACCGCGCTGGTACGACGGCAACCGCACCGCCCTGACCACCGACGCCAACGCCCCCTACCGGGCGGCCGTTTCGTGGATGGCGGCCGAGGTGCCCGACCCGGCGGGCACGCGGGTCCTCGTGGACGACGCGATGTGGCTGGACCTGGTGCACGCCGGATACCGGCCGGGGCTCGGCGCGATCTGGTTCTACAAGGCCGACCTCGACCCCGCCGTGACGAAGACACTGCCCGGCGGCTGGCGCGACATCGACTATGTCGTGGCGTCCCCGACCGTCCGGCGCGACGCCCGTGACCTGCCACGAGTGCGCGACGCACTCAACCACTCCACCGCCGTGGCCGTCTTCGGGGACGGCGCGGACCGGATCGAGATCCGCCGGATCACGCATGTCGCGGGAGGCGACCGATGAGCATCCTTCCTGTCCCTCCCCGGGGGACCGGTGAACTGCGGGACACCGAACTGGAGTCCACGGCGGTGGCCGAGCCCGGCGCCGTGACCGTCATCATCCCGACCTTCAACGAGGCGGCGAACGTCCGTGAGTTACTGCGCCAGCTGACCGAGTCCGTACCGTCCAGGCTGCCGTGCGAGGTGCTGTTCGTCGACGACTCCACGGACGGCACCCCGGAGGCGATCGCGGAGGCGGCGCAGGACTGCCCGTTCCCCGTCGCCGTCATCCACCGGGACGAACCGGTCGGCGGCCTCGGCGGCGCGGTCGTCGAAGGACTGCGCACCGCCGGGTCCGAATGGATCGTCGTCATGGACGCCGACCTCCAGCATCCGCCCTCCCTGGTACCGGAGTTGGTGGCCGAGGGCGATCGGACGACGGCGGATCTGGTGGTCGCCAGCCGGTACGTCGACGGCGGCAGCCGGGCCGGACTCGCCGGCGGTTACCGCGTCGCCGTCTCGCGCGCCGCCACGTGGCTGACCAAGGGCCTCTTCCCGCGCGGACTGCGCGGCATCAGCGACCCGATGAGCGGCTTCTTCGCGATCCGGCGCGGCGCGGTCATGGCGGACACGGACACACTGCGCCCGCTGGGCTACAAGATCCTGCTGGAGCTGGCCGTACGGTGCCGGCCGCAGCGGGTCGCGGAGGTGCCGTTCGTCTTCCGCGACCGGTTCGCGGGCGAGTCCAAGTCGACCGCCAGGGAAGGGATGCGGTTCCTGCGGCATCTCGTCGAGCTGCGTACGGCGTCGCCGCTCGCCCGGATGGTGGCCTTCGGGCTGATCGGGCTGACCGGCTTCGTACCGAATCTGCTCGCGCTGTACGGGCTGACGGGCGCCGGGATGCACTATCTGCCGGCCGAGATTGTCGCCAACCAGTTCGGTGTGGCCTGGAACTTCGTCCTCATCGAGCTGCTGCTCTTCCGGGGGCGGCGGGCGCACCGGCACTGGGCGGACCGGGTGGGGCGCTTCGCGCTGCTCGCCAACGCCGATCTGCTGCTGCGGATTCCGCTGATCGCGCTGCTGGTGGGGGAGTTCGGGATGGAGGCCGTGCCGGCGACGGCGCTGGCGATGCTCGCGACGTTCGTGCTGCGGTTCGCGGGGACCGAGACGCTGGTGTATCTGCCGAAGCGGAGACGGCGGCGGAGAAGGCGGGCCGGGGCGCCCCGGTCCGCCAACCCCGTACCGACCGGGAGGAGCAGCCGATGACCCCCTTCCGCAGACCACCGGCCCGGCGCAGCCGCAGCACCAGTCGCCGTACCGCGCTGCTCGCCGTCACGGCCATGACCGCCGGACTGCTCCTCAGCGTCCAGCAGCCCGCCACCGCCGGTCCCAACCTCGTCAAGAACCCCGGCTTCGAGACCCCCGGCGCCGGTGGCGGCGCCGCCATGCCCGACTGCTGGTCGCAGTCCGGCTGGGGCGACAACGACTTCACCTTCGCCACCGTCCCCGACGCGCACAGCGGCACCAGGGCGCTCCGCGTCGAGCTGACCCGGCGTGTCGACGGCGACCGCAAGGCGCTGGTCACCGAGTCGGCGGCGTGCGCGCCCGCCGTACAGCCGGCGAAGCAGTACGACCTCTCCCTCTGGTACAAGTCGACGACACCGGACACGGCGATCACGCTCTTCCGCCACGACACGACGGCCGGCTGGCAGTACTGGACCGACCTCAAGACCCTTGATCTGAGCGCCGGTTACCAGCGTGCGGAGGTCCGCACCCCCGTCGTACCGCCCGGCACCGACCGGATCAGCTGGGGCGTCTCCGTCTTCGGTACCGGCAGCGCCACCACCGACGACTACGGCATGGAGGAGGTCACCGTCCCCGCGCCCGACCCGGACTGCACGGGCACGGCCACCGACTGCGCCGACGGCCGCTGGGAGGTGCTGGAGACGGAGAACCCGGTGCGTTCGATGCACTCGGTGGTCCTCAACAACGGCAAGGTGCTGCTGATCGCCGGGTCCGGCAACGACCCGGAGCGGTTCGAGGCCGGGACGTTCACCTCGGCGGTGTACGACCCCGAGAACGGGACGTACAAGACGGTCCCCACGCCCGACGACATGTTCTGCTCCGGACACGTCCAACTGTCCGACGGCCGCGTGCTGGTGATGAGCGGCAACAAGGGTTACCCGTCGGCGGACGGCACGATCGGCTACCAGGGTTACAAGGACTCGTACGTCTTCGACCCGGCCACCGAGACGTACAGCAGGACCAATGACATGAACGACGGGCACTGGTACCCGTCCGCCACGATCATGGGCAACGGCGACGTGCTGTCCTTCGGCGGGCTGCGCGAGGACTCGTCGGGCTCGGTGACCGCCGATCGCTGGTCGGCGGCCGAGGAGAAGTGGCTGCCGCTCGGAGAAGTCAACCAGACCTGGTCGTACTGGGGTCTGTACCCGGCGATGGTGCTGATGCAGGACGGCCGGCTGTTCTACACGGGCAGCCACACCTTCGGCAACGGCACGCCAGGCACCGGCGCCTCGGTCTACGACTACGACGCCAACACGATCACGGACGTGCCCGGTCTGCGGAACAAGGACGAGCGCGACCAGTCGGCGAGCGTGCTGCTGCCCCCGGCGCAGGACCAGAAGGTGCTGACGATCGGCGGCGGGAACATCGACTCCAACCCGGATGCGAACCGGCTCACCGACATCATCGACCTCAAGGAGCCGAACCCTCAGTACCGGGCGGGCCCGCCGCTGCCGCAGGGCACCGTCGACCTGGGCGCCCCCGGCGGGCCGCAGCCGCAGACCGGCGGGCAGGGCAAGATGTACGGCTCCGCGGTGCTGCTGCCGGACGGCACGGTGCTGGAGACGGGCGGCGGGTTGCACAACCGGGCCAACCCGGTGTTCTCGACGTCGGTCTTCGATCCGGTGACGGAGACGTACGACAAGGTGGCCACGGACCCGGAGGCGCGGGGCTACCACTCGTCGGCGTTCCTGCTGCCCGACGGCCGGGTGATGACGACGGGCGACAATCCGGGCAACGGCTCCTGGAACCACCAGGTGTCGCTCTACACCCCGTCGTATCTCTTCAAGGGGCCGCGACCGGAGATCACTTCGCTGATCGACCCGGAGTGGAACTACGGCGACACCCAGCGGATCACGGTCGACCGGCCCATCGCCAAGGCCGAGTTGATCCGGCCGGCGGCGGTGACGCACTCGTCGGACCCCAACCAGCGTTTCGTGGACCTGCCGTTGACGGTCGACGGCAACACGGTCGATCTGAATGTGACGGGCAATCCGAATCTGGCGCCGCCGGGCTGGTACATGCTCTTCGCGGTCGACGCGAACGGGGTGCCGTCGGTGGCGGAGTGGGTGAAGCTGGGCGGTCCGGCGGCGTTGGCGGACACGTCCGCGCACGGCCAACAGCACGACTTCGCGGGCGAGTTGGAGAAGCCGGTCAAGAAGCCCGCGAAGAAGCGGACTTCGGCGCCGGTGAGCCCGCAGATCTCGGGCTGTGACCGGCACTACGGATCGGCCAACGTGTGCGTGCCCACGGTCTTCCCGGAGACGGTGCGGGCGACGGCGAAGAAGTCGGTGACGCGGGCGCGCTGCGACTGGCTCGCCGCGAACGGTTACGGGGCACTGAAGGTCAACGGGAAGGACGATCCGCTGCGGCTGGACCCGGACGGGAACGGGAGGGCGTGCGGCTGACGTTCCGGCCCGGGGCACACCTCACAGGGTGAGTCCGCCGCCCTTGAGGGTGTCGAGCGCGTTGTCGATGAGCACGGCCAGATCGTCCTTCCGGTCGTGCTCGGCCCAGTAGATCGTCACCTCGCGCAGCGCCGCCATCACGGCCGCGGTGAAGACCCGGACCTCCAGGTCGCCCGCGTCGCGCCCCGTCCGGTCCGCGACCGCCCGGCTCAGCAGGAGCGAGGTCTCGGCCATCGTCTCGGTCATCCTGGCCCGTACGGCGGGGATCTCCAGCATCAGCTTGCTGCGCTGGAACAACTCGTCCGGCTGGTCGGCGAGAACGGCGGTGATGGCCTGACGCAGCACGGACCGCAGCGACTCCAGCGGCGGTTCGTCGGCGGGGCGGGCGCGGATGGCCGTCTCCATGACGGGGTCGAACTCGTCGGTGAGGACGATGTCTTCCTTCGTCGGGAAGTAGCGGAAGACGGTGGACGGAGACACCTCGGCCGCCGCCGCGATCTGTTCGACCGTGGTCGCCTCGTAGCCCTGTTCGGCGATCAGCCGGTACGTCGCTTCGCGGATCGCGACGCGCGTCTTGAGCTTCTTGCGTTCGCGCAGGCCCGGTCGGGGCGGCTGGGCGTCGTCGGAGGGGGGAGGTGCGGAGGCGGCCATGCCGTTTATTGTCGGGCATCCGTCGGTGCGCTCACCACGTCCGCGCCCGCGTCGCCCGCGTCGCCCGCGTCGTCCCCCTCGGGCTGCTCGGCTTCCGTGCCGGCCGCGCCCGACCTATTCGGCAGCAGCGCCGCGACGAGCAGTGCGGCCATCAGCGCGGCGACGCCGCTGACCACCAGGGCGGTGGACATCCCGTGCAGGAAGGCGGAGTTCGCCGCGGCCGTCAGCCCCTCGTCGTCGGTCCGGTCCGCGATCAGATGCGCGGCCACGACCGAGTCGCCCGCCGAGTCGGCCGCCGCGCCGGACAGGCCCGAGGTGTCGAGCCGGTCGGCGTACACGGCCGCCAGCAGGCTGCCCAGCAGCGCGATCCCGATGGCGCTGCCCACTTGACGTACCGTCAGCAGCAGTCCCGACCCGCTGCCCGCACGGTCGACGGGCAGCGCCGCGAGCGCGGTGTCCATGGCGGGCACGACGGTGCAGCCGAACCCGAGTCCCGCGACGGCCAGCCATACGGCGGTGAAGGTGTAGCCGCTGTCCACGGACGTACGGCTGCCGAGGATCGTGGCGAACGCGAGGACGACGAGGCCCGCGCTGATCACCGCGCGCGGGCCGAAGCGCCGTACGAGCGGTGTGCTGAACTTCGCCGCCACCATCAGACCGCCCATCAGCGGCAGCATGCGCAGGCCCGTGCCGAAGGCGTCGTTGCCGAGGACGGCCTGGAGGTACGGCGGCAGGATGAACATCAGGCCCGCCAGCGTGAACATCGCCAGCGTCGCGGTCAGGGTGTTCAGCAGGAAGCCGCGGTCGCCCAGCAGCGCCATGTCCAGCATCGGCCGGGGCGCGGTGCGTTCACGCAGGACGAGCGCGGTGAGCAGGACGAGCGCGGCGGCGAAGGCCCCGACGACGAAGGGGTCGCCCCAGCCCCGTACCGGGACCTCGATGATCCCGAAGATCAGCGCGGCGAGGCCGACGGTGCTCAGCGCGGTCGAGCGCACATCGAACCTGGGGGCGGCCGGGTCCTTGGACTCGGGGACGAGGAGGAGACAGGCGGTGATCCCGGTCGCGACCATGGGGATGTTGAGTACGAAGATCGATCCCCACCAGAAGTGGTCGAGCAGCCAGCCACCGACGATCGGGCCGAGCGGCAGTCCCGCCGCGCCCGCGGTGGCGACGGCGGCGACGGCCTTGGGCCGCTCGTCCGGCTCGAAGACCGACGGCAGTACGGCGAGGGCGAGCGGCATGACGAGCGCGGCGCCGATCCCCATCAAGGTGCGGGCGCCGACGACGAGTTGGACGCTGTCGGCGAGTGCGCCGAGGACCGACCCGGCCAGGAAGACGGTGAGGCCGGCGACCAGCATCCGGCGCCGGCCGAAGCGGTCGCCGAGCAGTCCGGCGGGGAGCATCAGCGCCGCGCACGCGACGATGTAGGCGTCCGCCATCCACTGCTGCTGCCCGGTGGTGGCGCCGAGTTGCCCGGCCATCGTCGGCAGCGCCACGTTGAGGATCGTCAGATCGAACGCGAGCACGAGCATGCTCGCGACGAGTGCTCCCAGTGCCCACCAGCGCCGTGCCATGACCGCCCCCTAGTGAGTGCTTCCATCAAATGACAGTAACTCTCAAAAGGGGTTGGGTGTCAATGTGAAGTTGTGGGGTGTCGGTGGTCGCCGGTGAGGTGTCGCGCCCCGCGTCAGGAGTGCTGGTACGCCACCAGTGAGATCCCGACGTAGTGCACGACGAACGCCGCGAGGGTGAGCGAGTGGAAGACCTCGTGGAAGCCGAACCAGCGTGGTGACGGATTGGGGCGTTTGAGCCCGTAGATGACACCGCCCACGCTGTAGAGCAGTCCGCCGACGATGATCAGGACGAGGACGACGATCCCGCCGGTGCGCATGAAGTCGGGCAGGAAGAAGACGGCCGCCCAGCCCATGGCGATGTAGCAGGGCGTGTAGAGCCAGCGCGGGGCGCCGACCCAGAAGACCCGGAACGCGATGCCCGCCACGGCGGCGCCCCAGACCGCCCAGAGCAGCGTCCGGCCGGTCGAGTCGGGCAGCAGCAGCATGGTCAGCGGGGTGTAGGTGCCCGCGATGATCAGGAAGATGTTGGCGTGGTCGAGCCGGCGCAGTACGGCTTCGCCCCGCGGGCCCCAATTGCCGCGGTGGTAGACGCCGCTGACGCCGAACAGCAGGCAGGCGGTGACGACGTAGATCGCGCAGGCTACCCGTGCCTTGGTCGAGTCGGCCATGACGATCAGCGTGAGACCCGCTACCACGACGGCCGGGAACATCCCCATGTGCAGCCAGCCGCGCATCAGCGGTTTGGCCGGGGTCGGCAGCTGGATCTCGGCCGGTCCCCCTTCGGGTTGTCGAGGGTTCGCGAGCGAGTCGGACGCGGGAGAAGTCATGCGCTCATGCTACCTACGGGACCGTAGGTTCTGGATGGGTGCGGCGGCTGCTCGCTCATCGCGCGCACCGCATGCACCGCACGCACCGCGCGCAGTGGGGGCGGTGGGCAGGGCGGGCGGAGTGGTGATGCTCACGTGGGCGGCCCTCTGGACAGATGGGCGCGAGAGTCGGATGATCAAATGAGTGCGGTCGGCACCGGATGAGCGGTAACGAAGCGTCCGGGTCGCAGCCCCCACGGGGCATACACCTACAAACCCTCATCAAGGAGTAACCGTGGCGCGCGACGCAGGGCTTTCCACCGGAGACCCCCTCAATCCCGTGGCTCCCGACGCCCCGACCGGGCACCAGGAGCTGATCTCCTGGGTCGACGAGATCGCGGCTCTGACCCAGCCGGACCGGGTGGTCTGGTGCGACGGCTCCGAAGCCGAGTACGAGCGCCTGTGCGACGAGCTTGTGGCGAAGGGCACGTTCACGAAGCTCGACCCGATCAAGCGGCCCAACTCGTACTACGCGGCCTCCGACCCCACCGACGTGGCGCGCGTCGAGGACCGCACCTTCATCTGCTCCGAGGAGGAGGAGGACGCGGGCCCCACCAACAAGTGGAAGGCCCCGGCGGAGATGCGCGACATCTTCACCGGCGAACAGGGCGTCTTCCGCGGCTCGATGCGCGGCCGGACCATGTACGTCGTCCCGTTCTGCATGGGACCGGTCGGCTCGCCGCTCTCCGCGATCGGCGTCGAGATCACCGACTCCGCGTATGTCGCGGTCTCCATGCGCACGATGACGCGCATGGGACAGCACGTCCTCGACGAACTCGGCGACGACGGCTTCTTCGTCAAGGCCGTCCACACGCTGGGCGCGCCTCTCGAAGAGGGCCAGGCAGATGTGCCGTGGCCGTGCAACACCACCAAGTACATCTCGCACTTCCCCGAGGGCCGCGAGATCTGGTCGTACGGCTCCGGCTACGGCGGCAACGCGCTGCTGGGCAAGAAGTGTTACGCGCTGCGCATCGCCTCCGTCATGGCACGCGACGAGGGCTGGCTCGCCGAGCACATGCTGATCCTCAAGCTCACGCCGCCGCGCGGGGACGCGAAGTATGTTGCCGCCGCCTTCCCTTCGGCCTGCGGCAAGACCAACCTCGCCATGCTGGAGCCCACCATCTCCGGCTGGACCGTCGAGACGATCGGCGACGACATCGCGTGGATGCGGTTCGGCGAGGACGGCAGGCTGTACGCGATCAACCCGGAGGCGGGCTTCTTCGGCGTCGCGCCCGGCACCGGTGAGCACACCAACGCCAATGCCATGAAGACGATGTGGGGCAATTCCGTCTTCACGAACGTCGCGCTCACCGACGACGGCGACGTGTGGTGGGAGGGCATGACCGAGGAGCCGCCCGCGCACCTCACCGACTGGAAGGGCAACGACTGGACCCCGGAGTCCGGGACCCCGGCCGCCCACCCCAACGCCCGCTTCACCGTGCCGGCGGGCCAGTGCCCGATCATCGCGCCCGAGTGGGAGGACCCCAAGGGCGTCCCGATCTCGGCGATCCTCTTCGGCGGCCGGCGCGCCTCCGCCGTACCGCTGGTGACGGAGTCGTTCAACTGGCAGCACGGCGTCTTCCTCGGCGCGAACGTCGCCTCCGAGAAGACCGCCGCGGCCGAGGGCAAGGTGGGCGAGCTGCGCCGCGACCCGTTCGCGATGCTGCCGTTCTGCGGCTACAACATGGGCGACTACATGGCCCACTGGGTCAAGATCGGCGCCACGGCGACGGCGAAGGGCGACGAGTCCAAGCTCCCGAAGATCTACTACGTCAACTGGTTCCGCAAGAACGACGCGGGCAAGTTCGTCTGGCCCGGCTTCGGCGAGAACGGCCGCGTACTGAAGTGGATCGTGGAGCGCCTGGAAGGCAAGGGCGAGGGCGTCGAGTCCCCGATCGGCATCCTCCCGGCGAAGGGCGCCCTGGACACGGCCGGCCTCAACCTCTCCGAGGCGGACCTGGACTTCCTGCTCACGGTCGACAAGGAGGTCTGGCGCGACGAGGCGTCCCTGATCCCGGCCCACCTGAACACCTTCGGCACGCACACGCCGCCGGAACTGTGGGACGAGTACAACGCGTTGGTGAACCGCCTGTCCTGATGCACCCCTGACCACCCTCCGAGAACGGCCCCCGGAGCCCATCCCTCACGGCTCCGGGGGCCTCGGTGTGTTCCCGTCACCGCGCGCGGGCAAGGCTGTTCACCGAACTCGGGGAACGCCGTCGCCGACCACAGCTGGACACGGTTGTCGGCGGTTTTGACGGAACTCCGCCAGGTCACATCGCTCTGTCACCCACTTCACGCCCCAATCACACGGATGGGTGACTGTGCTCGGTAGGTGTGCCGGGCCAAGATCGAATACATGAAATCCTCCTTGATCCGCCGCGCGTGTGCTGTGGCGGTGGTGCTGGCAGCGACGATGGCGCCCGCGGTGGCGGCACAGTCGGACGACACCGCCGTACGGTCCGACACCGCCCCGAAGTCCGCCATCGGGGCGAAAGCCCGGTTGCTGGGCGAGAAGATCGTTCCGCACAAACTCTCCTTCCAGAACACGACAGTTGGCGGGCTGTCCGGCATCGACCGGAATCCGTGCACGGGCGAGTACGTCATGATCAGCGACGACCGCTCGGTTCTCCAGCCCGCCCGCTTCTACACCGCCAGGATCAAGGTGGACGGCGCCGGGGTGCACTCCGTCGACCTCACCGGCACCCACCCGTTCCTCCAGCCGGACGGCTCGGTCTACCCACCGGCAAGTGCCGGCGACGGCAAGGCCGTGGACCCGGAAGAGGTACGGGTGGACCCGCGGAACTGCCGGTACT
Source organism: Streptomyces sp. NPDC050433 (assembly GCF_044458565.1). Classification (NCBI taxonomy): domain Bacteria; kingdom Bacillati; phylum Actinomycetota; class Actinomycetes; order Kitasatosporales; family Streptomycetaceae; genus Streptomyces; species Streptomyces sp. NPDC050433. The sequence continues at coordinate 415,597 of NZ_JBITIB010000001.1, forward strand.
GGTGGGCACAGGAGGGCGACCGGCCGAACTCTGCGAGCAGCCCGGTGATCCAGCCGTCGATCCAGTTCGCCAACCGCTCCGGTGCTTACAGTGGCCAACTGCCGCTGCCGCCCAACTACGCAATCACCATGGGCGATCGGGGCCCCCGTCGGAACAAGGCGATCGAAGCGATCACGTTCGGGGACAAGGGCCGCGTGCTGACCAGCGCTGTCGAGGGTCCGCTGCTCCAGGACGGCCCGGAGCCCGATCTGGAACGCGGCGCGCTGATCCGCGTCACCGAGCAGAGCCGGAAGGGCGACGTGCTCGGGCAGTTCGCCTATCCCCTGGAGAAGATCTTCACCGCATCCGACCCGTCCAGCCCGTGGCCCCCGGACACCGGCGTGCCCTCGATCCTCGCCTTCCCCGAGGATCCCAGCCGCTACCTCGTACTCGAACGCACCTGGGTGGCGGGCGCGGGATTCAAGATCCGCGTCTACGACGCCACCACGCGCGGCGCGACCGAGGTGCGGAACATGGACTCCCTGGTCGGCCAGAAGGTCGTCCCGATGCGCAAGAAACTGGTCGCGGACTTCGACGACTTGGGCCTGTCCACGGTGGACAACACCGAGGGCATGACCTGGGGCCCGACCCTGCGGGGCGGCGAACGGACCCTGCTCCTGGTCAGCGACGACAACTTCGCCGATGACGAGGTCACGCAGATCGTCGCCCTCGGCATCCGCGGGTAGTCGGCAACGGTAACGGGCAACGGCAACTGCCTTGAACGGGCTGCGGATTCGCTCCGCAGCCCGTTCGGCCCGCGCGCCGCACCTATGAAAACGCCGCTCGGCGAACACGAAGCGCAGCAGCATCACCACAGCCTCTGCCGCGTAGCCGTTGCGCCGATGAGCGGCGCCCATCCGTCGCCAAGGGCTGCCCCGTCGTCCCCGGCGGGCGCACCACGCGCTCACCTACCGCACCCTGGTCGATGAGGCACGCGAGGGCCATGGCAATTTCCCCGTCCGGCCAGTGTTCACGGCACAGTGAACCCATGAACGGACGAGGACTGGAACCCGACGGGACGATTTCACGCGAAGGCGCCCTGGGCCGAGTGCGGCCGGCGTTCGTCCCCGTCGTCGACGCGGCCCGCGCCCGCATCGCCGAGACGTTCGGCAGCGCCCGCCTGCACAGCGCCTACCTCTACGGGAGTGTCCCGCGCGGCACCGCCACCCCCGGACTCTCCGACCTGGACATTCAACTCGCCCTTCACGACGAGCCCACCGAAGCCGACCGCACCGACGCCGAAGGGATCGAGGCCGCTCTCGACCGCGCGTTCACCCAGATCGACGGCGCCGGAATCCTGCTGACCAGCGCACGCGCTCTCATCAGTGACCGCGAACGTCACGATGCCGGGTTCTTCATCGCCTGCCTGTGCACCCCGCTGCTCGGCGACGACCTCGCGGAGCAGCTGCCCCGCTACCGGCCCACAACCCTGCTTGCCCGCGAAACGAACGGCGACCTGGCCCGCGTGCTGCCGCGCTGGCGTACCGAATTCGCCGAGGCCGCTACGGACGCCGACCGCAGAAGGCTCAGCCGCCTTGTCGCGCGCCGTACCGTCCGGACCGGATTCACCCTGATCATGCCCCGCTGGGGCGGCTGGACCAGCGGCCTGGACGAGTCCGCCGAACTCTTCGGTCGCTACTATCCCGAGCGCGCCGCCCAGATGAGCACGGCGGCCACCACCGGCCGCGCGCCTTCGGCCGACCGGGCGGTACTCGGAATGCTCATCGACGACCTGGGTCCTTGGCTCGCAGCGGAGTACACAGCGGTGCACGGCGAGAAGGCGCCGCGTCCCTGACGGGTACCTGGCGGTGACTGCCAGCAAGTGGGAGCTGGCCGCGAGAAGTTCGGGGTAGGGCTCGGCCACCCGCGCTGCCGTCAGAACGGACTCGAAGAGATCTCCACTCGGGTCTGGACCGGCGTGCTGCTCCACCGCCTTGAGGACGGACCACGCCGGTCCCTCGATCCCGAACACCGCCACGTCCACCAGGCCGGCATCGCGCAATTCATCGGCGAGTTCTTCGGCGCGGTGGAAGTTGGCCAGGGTGAAGCCGCGCTTTCCGTCGTGGACAGCCGTGCGGAGGATCGCGGAGATCGCCGTCTTCATCCGCTGGGCGTGCAGGTGTGCGTAGGCGGTGTGCTCGAAGAGCGGCGCGGCCGGACTCGCCTTCCTGGTCCTGCTGTTGGTGGTACCTCGCCGCCTCCCGGTGATCAAGCACCCGGAGAACTGAGGGTCCGGGCCGTCCCATCCACATTCGACTGGCTCAAAATCTCCCCTGGCTTATGTCATGGAGACGTCATTGGCATGGCGATGTAACACACATGTTGGAAGCTCGCGGCACGCCTTCCGGCTCACCGGTCAAACCCACCCCCACCTGGCGAAGTTCGGTCGGACGACGCGTCACCCCGTGTGAGGAGTTATTGATGAACCAACAGGCATCCCGCCGCAACTTCCTGAGATCCGTCGGCGTCGCGGGCGGTGCCGGCATGCTGTATTCGGCCATGGGTGCGCTCGGTGTGGCACCGGTCCCCGACGCACGGGCGGAGGAGTACCGGCCGCCCCGAAGCAGCGACTTCTCGCTCACCGGACAGAGCGGCAAGAAGGTCCTGATACTTGGCGGCGGCATAGCCGGCCTGGCGACGGCGTACGAGCTGGGCAAGGCGGGCTACGACTGCCGGATCCTGGAGGCGAAGGACCGCCCCGGCGGCCGCAACTGGACGGTCCGCGGCGGTACCACGCTCACCGACCTGGACGGGCGCAGCCAGACGGCCTCCTTCTCCAAGGGCCAGTACATGAACGCGGGCCCGGCCCGGCTGCCGCAGTCCCACGTCACGCTCGAGTACTGCCGTGAACTCGGCGTTCCACTGGAGGTGTTCACCAACCAGAACGCCAACGCGTACATCTACCACGAGAACAGCGCCGCCCAGGCGGGCAAGGCGATCCGCTGGCGCACCGCGAAGGCCGACGCCTACGGATATGTCTCCGAGCTGCTCGCCAAGGCCACCGACCAGGGCGCCCTGGACGGAGAGCTCACCGCCGGCGACAAGGAGCGGCTGATCGCGTTCCTGCAGAACTTCGGTGCCATCAAGGGCAAAGCCGACGGCTTCGGCTACACGGGCTCCGACCGGCGCGGGTACTCGGTCGAGCCTGGTGCGGCCTTCGAGAAGGGCACGGTGCTTGCCCCGGTGCCGTCCCTGTCGGACGTCATCGGGAGCGGCGTCGGGCAGCGCTTCTCCTTCGAGTTCGGCTACGACCAGGCCATGCAGATGTTCCAGCCGGTGGGCGGGATGGACGCCATCCCGTACGCGCTGGCGAAGGCTGTCGGCGAGAACCGGATCACCTACGGCGCCAAGGCGATGGAGGTCAAGGATCTCCCTGACGGTGCCGAGGTCGTCTACAAGGACGCACAGGGCCGAACCCGCAGCCGGCACGCCGACTTCGTCGTGGCGGCGATTCCGCCCATGGTCATGGCCCGGATCAAGCACAACCTCGGCGCGGACATCACAGCCGCGCTGAAGTACCCCGTCGCGACCCCGGTCGGCAAGGTGGGGCTCGAATACCGCAGCCGCTGGTGGGAGACGGACGAGCACATCTACGGCGGCATCACGCCGACCGACATGGACCTGGCGAGCATCTGGTATCCCTCGTACGGCTACCAGGGCCGCCGCGGCACTCTCATCGGCTACTACAACTTCGGCGCCAACGCCGTCGCCTACAGCGACCTGCCACACGCCAAGCGGGTGGAGCGGGCGGTGAGCCAGGGTGTGAAGATCCACGGAGACAAGTACCGCACCGAGCTCGACCGCGCCTTCAGTGTGGCCTGGCACCGCACGCCCCACATCGAGGCCGGCTGGGTGTCCTGGCCCTCACAGACCGGCCCGGAGTACAAGCTGCTCAACAAGCCCGCAGGCCATGTCTACTTCGCCGGCGACTGGCTCAGCCATGTCATCGCCTGGCAGCACGGCGCGTTCACCTCGGCCCGCAAGGTCGTCACTGACATCCACGAAAGGGTGATGGCCGCATGAAACGGCGTACGAAGATCCTCACCGCCACGACCCTGGCCGGAATTCTCCTCACCGGCGGCACCGCGCTGGCCGACGCCCGGGGCTGGTGGCCCGGCCCGAAGACGGTACGCGTGATGCTGCCCGAGGGGCAGTCCAACCCGGCCATCGCGAACGGCGTGGCGCTGGGCGGGGAGGTGGCCGTCTACCAGAGCAGCGGCCTCGGTCCGTCCGCGCTCAACCCGAGTGCGCCGGACGGCACGCCCGAGCGTTACACCGACCCCTCTCTCACCGAGGGGGCCGAGGGTGTCACGATCACCGAGGCGCAGGCGCTCGTCGTACTGCGCAACATCAGGACCAACCTGGAGGCTGCGGGCGTCAAACCGGCCGACGTCATCACGATGAAGGCCTACCTGGCGAAGCCGCCGGGCGCCGAGATCGCCGACTACGCGGGCTGGAACCGCGCGTACCGGCAGTTCTTCGCCAACGTCGACCTGAAGTCGCAGCAGGTCGTTCCGGTGCCCATGGGAACCTCGGCCCCCAAACCGCCGCTGCTGGCGAACGAGGCCCGCCCGGCGCGGGCGACGATGGAGGTCGCCTCGCTGGCCGTGCGGGGGTGGCTCGTCGAGGTCGAGGTGACCGCGACGTACAAGAAGCGCTAGGCCTGTCCGGTCGATCTTCGCGGGCCCGCGACGCCTGGCACCGCACCTCGCCGCGTTGTCGGAGTCGTCCAAGTACATCCAGTACGAGCACGATCCTCCGCCCTTGCGATGTACGGCACCAGACGCCGCGGTCTGATCCGCGAAGATCGACTGGACAGAACCCAGGCGCCGGACCGACCACCGCCTGGAGTTCACGGCGGCCCTCGACGGCGACGAGGTGCCGCCGTCGGTGTCGCTCCTCCAGCCGCTTGACCAGCTGTTCTTCGAGCCCGTCAAGCTCCGCGCGGCGCGCGGCGATCCGCTCCGGCGTCTCGGGATCCATCATGGACCGGATCGTAGGAGCCGTACCAGCAGCCGCTTGCGGGAACGGGCGAAGCCGCCCTGCCAGACGATCTACAGCTCGGACTGCCGCTCACGACCAGCACGGGCACCCCGGACGGACATCACGGAAGCTCCGCCGCACAGCGACTTTCAAGATTGCGCACCCTCATCAGGCCGGCGACCAGGGCCGCGAGCAGCAGGATGCCGACCGTCCACCAGAAGGTCGATGTGGGCCACATGCTGAGCGCGTACGGGGGCATCCCGGTCACGGTCGAGGCGGAGGACAAGTGCACGATGCGGCTGTCGCTGACGGGGTACGACCTGAGGGCGCTCGTGAGTCGGCATCATGATGAGGTTCTGCCGCTGAACCCGCACTGGACTCGTTCGTTCCGGAGCCGGGCCAGACGGCGAGGTTGCCTCCGGGTAACGACACGAAGTGCCAACCGCTGGGCCCGTGATCTGCCACGCCTCGAAGGACGGGTCGGGTGAGCACGTCAGGTGGTGGCCCGTGTCGAAGACGACCCGCAGGGTCCCGGACTTGAACGCGACGACCGACAGGACGGTCGCCCCGAAGAGAGCGAGTGCCCCTGCCACGTCCTGCGATTCCGGCGTCAGGAGTACGGACGGGTGGCCGGCCCGGACAGTCCCGACCGAGAGCCTGACGGGCGTTTCCAACGCGACTTCCCAGTCCGGGTCGAGGACCAGCACGAGCCGGAAGTCCACACTGATCTTGGTGCCTCATGCCACAAAGGTGCAGGACCCACCGGTCCTTGTGTTCGACGGGACTCTCTTCAGCGCTCATTTACCGCATCCTGGTCGATGAGGCACGCGAGGCCATGGCATTTTCCCGTCCGTTCATGGGTTCACGGCACAGTGAACCCATGAACGGACGAGGACTGGAACCCGACGGGACGATTTCACGCGAGGGCGCCTTGGGCCGAGTACGGCCGGCCTTCGTCCCCGTCGTCGACGCGGCCCGCGCCCGCATCGCCGAGACGTTCGGCAGCGCCCGCCTGCACAGCGCCTATCTCTACGGGAGTGTCCCGCGCGGCACCGCCACCCCCGGACTCTCCGACCTCGACGTTCAGCTCGCCCTTCACGAGGAGCCCACCGAAGCCGACCGCACCGACGCCGAAGCGATCGAGACCTCTCTCGACCGCGCGTTCACCCAGATCGACGGCGCCGGAATCCTGCTGACCGGCGCACGCGCTCTCATCAGTGACCGCGAACGTCATGATGCCGGGTTCTTCATCGCCTGCCTGTGCACCCCGCTGCTCGGCGACGACCTCGCGGAGCAACTGCCCCGCTATCGCCCCACAACCCTGCTCGCCCGCGAAACGAACGGCGACCTGGCCCGCGTGCTGCCGCGCTGGCGTACCGAATTCGCCGAGGCCGCTACGGACGCCGACCGCAGAAGTCTCGGCCGCCTCGTCGCGCGCCGCACCGTCCGCACTGGATTCACCCTGATCATGCCCCGCTGGGGCGGCTGGACCAGCGACCTGGACGAGTCCGCCGAACTCTTCGGCCGCTACTACCCCGAGCGCGCCGCCCAGATGCGCACCGCGGCCTCCGTCGGCCGCGCGCCTTCGGCCGACCGGGCGGTACTCGGAATGCTCATCGACGACCTGGGTCCTTGGCTCGCAGCGGAGTACACGGCGGTGCACGGCGAGAAGGCGCCGCGTCCCTGACGGGTATCTGGCGGTGACTCGCACGGACAACGGCGGGTCCGGACGTTGCGTGAAGGCCTGGGCGGGCCGCCCTGAGTCACTCCGCCGCAGGCGGGTGCGCGGCACGCAGCATCGCAGCGAGGACAGGGCCGATCCCACGAAGGTTGCTCCTGGCTGACCTGCTCGTATCTCCACTTTCGTGGAGCGCCCTGAAGCGGTGGCCTGACCCCACCCTGGGTCCGAACCCCCGACCACCTGCCACAACCGGCCTCCGGAGCCCGGCCCCTCACGGCTCCGGGGCCCTCAGCGTGTGCGGCTTCCGCCGGGTTACGCGGGTGCCTTCCCGACTGCCAGCAAGTGGGAGCTGGCCGCGAGAAGTTCGGGGTAGGGCTCGGCCATCCGCGCCGCCGTCAGAACGGACTCGAAGAGATCTTCACTTGGGTCCCGACCGGCGTGCTGCTCCACCGCCTTGAGGATGGACCAGGCCGGCCCCTCGATCCCGAACACCCTCACGTCCACAAGGCCGGCATCGCGCAATTCATCGGCGAGTTCTTCGGCGCGGTGGAAGTAGGCCAGAGTGAAGCCGCGCTTGCCGTCGTGGACAGCCGTGCGGAGGATCGCGGAGATCGCCGTCTTCATCCGCTCGGCATGCAGGTGTGCGTAGGCGGTGTGCTCGAAGAGCGAGGAGTACCTGTTGATCGCCCCGGCAGCCACGAGCCCGCCGGGCCGCACCACACGCCGCGCTTCGGACAGTGCCTGCCACCGGTCGGCTGGCTCGGGGAGGTGATAGAGCGGCCCCAGCACCTGCACCACGTCATAGCTGGCATCCGAAGCCTCCAGTGCGCGAGCATCCCCCAGCGACGCGGGGCAGACTCTGGCCGCCTGTTCGACATGCCGGGCGACGGGATCAACCAGGTCGACGTGATACCCGTCATCGACCAGCCACCGAGCATGGACGCCCGTGCCACCTCCTACATCCAGCACGCGGGCGGGCGCCGGCGGGAGGAAGCGCCGTAGGAGTTCCCGCGTTCGCAGCAGTTCGAGCCGCCCGTCCGCCGACACACTCAGCCGGGCGCCCTCGTCGATGACCTGCGAGTAGAAGTGCTCGATCTCTGTTGCAAGTTCTGGGTTCGGCATGTTTTTCAGTATCATGTGTACCGGTGGACCAGTCCAGAACAGCTATCAACAAGGGGACCCGTGGCGCTCTTGAAGTACGAGGAAATCGCGGAATCCCTGCGCACCCGGATCGCGGCGGGGGAGTTCGATGGTGAGACCCTGCCGTCCGGGCGTGATCTGGCGGAGCAGTGGTCGGTTTCACGGGCCACCGCCGTCAAGGCTATGGACGTTCTGCGGAGCGATGGCGTGGTGGAGGCCAGGCAGGGGACGGGATTCGTCGTCGCCGAGACTCCCGTTGCGCGACCGGCGGGCGCACGCAGGGCCGGTTCGACGCGCGTGACCGGCGGCATGCCGTTCCTGCGCGTGGGTGAGCCCGACTGGGCCGCGCCGCCAGCACATGTGGCTACTGTGCTCGGAACGGACGCCGGGGTGAAGGCTCTGCGCCGGGTGCGCGTGCTGCAACTGCCCGACGGCAGCCCTCACAGCTATGTGCAGGCGTGGTTCCCGCCCGACGTGGCCGAGCCGTCGCCGCGACTGACCCAGACGGCTCCGATCGCGGAAGGAACGACGCGGTACGTGCGTCGGCAGACCGGCCGATTTCCCGTGGAGGGTGTGGATGTGACCACGGTGCGCCTGGCGACGGAGGAGGAGGTCTCACACCTCGCGCTCTCGGAGCCGACGGCAGTGGCTGTGGTGCTGCACACGGCCTACGACCAGGAACAGCGCCCGCTCGTCTGCGAGGAAGGTGTCACGCCGAGTGCGCTCTACGAACACGCGGAGGTATATGCGATGTAGACGCATCAAGCATGAGCGCTGGGCCGGTGGACCGGTCCAGATTTTTTTTGCCCGCAAAGTGGCTCTCTGGCTGGGTGAATGCAATGGCCCCACTCCGGGTGGAACCCACAGGAGTTGACTGGACCGGTCCACCGGTCCAGTATTCCTCTTGTGCCGCTTGGCGCCCCCGGAGAACCGGCCGCACCCCTCACCGAACCGAGGTCCTGATGACCGTGACTGGTACCGCTCGACCCATGCGCACCGGGCATCCCGGCTACACCCAGACCCTGCCGTGCACAGCACGGAGCGCCCTCCCGGCCCGATCGCTCGTGCGCACCGCGCTGGAGGCCTGGGGCCTGGAACACCTCGGCGACACCGGCGCTCTGGTCGTGACGGAGCTGCTGTCGAACTCCGTTACACACACGCGTACTTACTCGATTCGCGTGACCGTTTCCCGGCCCGGCGAGACATTCGTGCGTATTGCGGTGGCGGACGACTCGAAGACGATCCCGACGCTTCGGACGACGACCGACGATCACGAGGAGACCGGGCGGGGGCTCGCGATCATCGACGCGCTGACCTGGCGGTGGGGCACGGACCTTCTCCTTGGGGGGAAACGGGTCTGGGGCGATCTGAGGTGCGAGGCCGACACATGACGGAGGCGAAGCCCTGGGTGGGCGACCACGTACGCGACGAAGTCTCGGGTCGGCTGGCGATCCTCACCGATATCCGCCGAGGCGACTACGTACTGCGGCCGGTGCAGGGTCCCGGTGAGTGGATCGCCGAGGATCCCGCACGGCTCCGCTTCATCGCGCCGGCGATTCTGCCGCGGCGTACACCCGAGAAAGGAGGATCGGACAGCGTCGCCGAAATGCATGCCCTCATTGACGCGGGCGCCTTCTGGCGCCTGGCACCCGAATGGGTCCCGCGCGACGGATACGCGACGCCGAGCCCCGCTGTCCTACGGGAATTGGAGGCCGGGCTGAAGCGGCTGGCGCAGGGCTCCGTGAGCGAAGTCCCCGCAGAATCCCGTGGGACTGCCGAACAGACCAAGGAGGAAAATTGACGCCGCGCGCGTGTGGGTCGCGTCCGTCAGGGCGAGACGGGCCAGGGCCCAACTCCCGCTCCGGGCACACACCTACCCCGTGCCCGGGGCGGGGCACAGCGGCCCCGACCGTTCCAACTCTGAACAGGGCGAGTCGGCCGGGGTGGGAATGCGCAACTCGGCCACGTGGCCGAGCTGTTGCACTGTCCGCACCACCAGGAAACGGAGGCACGGAACAGATGACGCAGACACCCGCACCGTGGGGCACGCAGCGAATGGGGCCGTACGCGGCCACCACCACGGTCCCGCAGTACACGCCCGTGATGGACTCCGAGACGCAGATTGCGGTGATCGTGGACGAGTACGGTCGGACGGTCGAGCTGGGCAGTCATGGCACCAGCACAAGCGGCCTGACGCCCACCACGACCACCCGCGGTGACGGGTCCGGTCCGGGCGGTGCGACCGACGCGGACAGCACCGAGTCCTACGACCAGGACCAGAGTTCTGGCTGATGGATGACCGCAGGTCGGTACTGGTGCTGACCAACCCCTACGACGTGACGGCGGACATGGTGTTGAGGCTCCTCGCCGAACGCCGCGTTCCCGTGGTCCGTCTCGACCCCGGCGCCGACCTGCACGCGGGTGCCTCGCTTACCGCCACGTACCGTCGAGCGAGCAGCGGGGCACCCTGCGCACGGCAAGCCGGGAACTCGACACCACCGCGATTCGGTCCGTCTGGGTGCGCAGGCCCTCGCCCTACGAGGGGCCACCCGGGTTGAGCGACCAGGACCGTCGGTTCGCCGCAGAACAAGCGCTGTGGGGCGTTGGGGGCATCCTCGCGTCCCTGCCCGGAGCGCACTACGTCAACCACCAGTGGAACAACCGTGCCGCCGAGTTCAAGCCGTCGCAGCTTTCCACCGCACAACGCTGCGAATTCCTGGTGCCCAACACGGTGATCACCAACGACCCGAAAGAAGCACGGGAGTTCGTTACGTTCCAACACGGCGGAGTGGTCTACAAGCCGTTGTGGAACACGCCCTACCGCGTGGACGACCAGCCGCACAGCGTGTGGGTCCGGGAGGTGCACGGGGCCGAGATCACCGACACCGTGTCCGTGTGCCCCCACATGAAACAGATCCTCTGGGACGTGTCCATCGGTTCGCAGGCCCGAACGACACCCAACCCCAACGGCGGGTGGACCGTCGTGCAGCGCGGGCCCGTCCACCTGTGGGATCGGGTCGAGCGGGCGGTGCGGCGCTGGCAGGCTGCCGGCGAACCCCACCAGGAGGGATTCGGCATCACGGTCTCGGCCGCCGGTCAGCGGGTGTGGCTCGGCACCGAGGACGGGCCCGGCTGGAACCTGCCGATCTGACGCACAGCGATCCCGCCCAGGGGGCGCGGGCGCTGTTGCCGCCCGCGCACTGTTGGCCAGACAGCGAAACGCTTCGAGCGGCCAAGCCGCGTGAGCGCCCGGACGGCAACGGCCACGCGGGCCGTCAGTGGGCGGTGGCCAAAGGGTGTTCCTCCGAGGTCCGGAGCGCCGCCGTGTGGGCGTCCATTCGTTCCGCGGCCAGGATCGCCGCCGCCGTGTCCGCGCGGGAGGCCGCGACGACCAGCGCCCGGCCCGCCAGGGCGAGCGCACGCCGGTGCAACTCGGTAGCGTCCGCACCGGAGGCAGCACCAGCGGCGCGGACCGGCGCGCTGCCGCGCAGCCGCGTCACCTCGTGGGCGATCCGGTCCGCCTCGCGGTCGAGCCCGAGGTCGTCGGTGACGGCCAGCAGCGCCGCGAGATGGCCGGCGAGCTGGATGTCCAGCTCCTCCTCGCGGGTGCGGTGCGGGAAGTCGGTGTCGGTGTGGGCGTCGGCCATCGAGTGGACCGACTTGGTGCGGATCGGCTCGTACATGGGATGGTCTCCTGGCGTCGTCAGGAGGCCATCCTACATTGGAATCAGTCTAAAGTTGAGTCTGGTCGAACCATGAGTCACGGCTGCGAGTACCCGTCCAGGAAGTTCCCGATCCGCGTCACCGCGTCCGCCAGTTCCGGGGCCGCCGGGAGCGTCACGATGCGGAAGTGGTCGGGCTCCGGCCAGTTGAAGCCCGTCCCGTGCACGACCATGATCTTCTCGCGTTGCAGCAGGTCAAGGACCATCTGCCGGTCGTCCTTGATCTTGTAGACCTTCGGATCCAGCCGCGGGAAGAGATACAGGGCGCCCTTCGGCTTCACACATGTGACGCCCGGAATCCGTGTCAGCAGGTCGTACGCCGTGTTCCGCTGCTCCAGGATGCGCCCGCCCGGCAGGACCAGGTCCTGGATCGACTGCCGGCCGCCCAGCGCCGTCGCCACCGCGTGCTGGGAGGGCATGTTGGCGCACAGCCGCATATTGGCCAGGATCGTCAGGCCCTCGATGTACGAGGACGCGTGCGTCTTCGGTCCGCAGACCGCCAGCCAGCCGGAGCGGAAGCCCGCGACGCGGTAGTTCTTCGACAGGCCGTTGAACGTGAGCGTCAGCAGATCCGGCGCGATGGCGGCGGTCGGGGTGTGGGTCGCGCCGTCGTACAGGATCCGGTCGTAGATCTCGTCCGAGCAGACGATCAGGCTGTGCCTGCGGGCGATCTCCGTGAGGCCGCGCAGCATCTCGTCGCTGTAGACCGCGCCGGTCGGATTGTTCGGGTTGATGATCACGATCGCCTTGGTGCGGTCGGTGATCTTGCGCTCGACGTCGGCCAGGTCCGGCATCCACTCCGCCTGCTCGTCGCAGCGGTAGTGCACGGCCGTGCCGCCGGCCAGGGAGACGGACGCGGTCCACAGCGGATAGTCCGGCGCCGGTACGAGGACCTCGTCGCCGTCGTCGAGCAGTGCCTGCATCGACATCTGGATCAGCTCGGAGACGCCGTTGCCGAGGTACACGTCCTCGACGTCCAGGTCGATGTTCTTGGTCTGGTAGTGCTGCATCACCGCGCGCCGTGCCGAGAGCAGCCCCTTCGCGTCGCCGTAGCCGTGCGCGTCGCCGAGGTTGCGGAGGACGTCCTCCAGGATCTCCGGCGGGCACTCGAAGCCGAAGGCCGCCGGGTTCCCGGTGTTGAGCTTGAGGATGCGGTGGCCTGCTGCCTCCAGCCGCATCGCCTCGTCTAGGACGGGGCCCCGGATCTCGTAACAGACATTGGCGAGCTTCGTTGACTGGATGACCTGCATGACGGCGAGCTTACGACCGGGTTTCGCGAGGCGCCTGGTGTTTTTGACCACGTCGGTCCGGATCGTGAGACGGGCGGATACGAGAACCCGTGGCGGGGCCCGCATTTTGTTGAGTCAGTGTTCACCGAAGAGGTGCGGTCAGTTCACCCGCGCAGCGGGGGTGCGCACAACGCTGGGCGCTCATGAAGAAGCGCATCCCACTGCTCGGCCTGGCCACCGTCACGGTCCTCGCCGCCACCACCGCACTCCTGCCGTCGGCGACAGCCACCGGCTCCCACGACGGCAAGCTCGGCCTCACGTTCCTCGGCCGCTACGAGAGCGGCAAGTACGACGAGGGCGGCGCGGAGATCACCGCGTACGACTCCCGGACCCGCCAGGTCTTCACGATCAACGCGCAGGCCGGCACCGTCGACATCCTCGACATCCGGAACCCCGCCAAGCCCCGCAAGACCGGCCAGCTGGCCACGCCCGGCGCCAACAGCGTCAGCGTCCACGACGGCCTCGTCGCCGTCGCCCAGCAGGCCGAGGCCAAGACCGACCGCGGCACGGTCGCGTTCTTCCGCGCCTCCGACGGCCACAAGCTGACAGAGGTACGGGTCGGCGCCCTGCCCGACATGGTGACGTTCACCCCCGAGGGTGACCGCGTCGTCGTCGCGAACGAGGGCGAGCCCGACTCGTACTGCCCGCCCGGCGGCGAGGAGCCCGCCGGGATCGACCCCGTCGGCTCGATCAGCGTCATCGACCTGGACCGGGGCCGCGGCGGTGACCTGCGCCGCGCCACCGCGCGCACCGCCGGCTTCGAGAAGTGGGACAGCGAGAAGAAGGAGCTGACCCGCGACGGCGTACTGATCTACGGCCCGAACGCCTCCGTCAGCCAGGACATCGAGCCCGAGTACGTGGCGGTGTCGAAGGACGGCCGCACCGCCTGGGTCACACTCCAGGAGAACAACGCGCTCGCGCTCGTCGACCTGCGCCGCGCCGAGGTCGAGAAGATCGTCCCGCTCGGCGAGAAGGACCACTCCAAGCCCGGTAACGGCCTGGACGCCTCCGACAAGGACGGCGGCGTCAACATCCGCACCTGGCCGGTCAAGGGCCTCTACAAGCCCGACGGGATCCACGCGTTCACCTCGCGCGGCGGCGAGTACACCGTCAGCGCCAACGAGGGCGACGCCCGCGACTGGGACTGCTTCTCCGAGGAGGTACGGGTCAAGGACGTCGAGCTGAACCCGGAGGCGTTCCCGGACGCCGCCGCTCTCCAGAAGGACGACGCGCTCGGCCGTCTCAACATCACCAGCACCTCGCCGCGCGACAGCGAGGGCCGGGTCACCGAGCTGAACTCGCTGGGCGGTCGCTCGATCTCCGTACGCGACGCGCTCGGCCGGCTCGTCTGGGACTCCGGGGACGACCTGGAGCAGCTGACGGCGAAGGCGTTCCCGGAGAACTTCAACACCGACCACGCCGAGAACGCCCCCGACAGCCGCAGCGACAACAAGGGCCCCGAGCCGGAGGGCATCACCACCGGATCGGTGCGCGGCACGACGTACGCCTTCGTCGGTCTGGAGCGGGTCGGCGGCATCGCGGCGTACGACCTGAGCGACCCGCGCAGCCCGAAGGCCGCCGGATACGTCAACTCGCGTGATTTCGCGGGCGACCCGGAGGCCGGTACGGCGGGGGACCTGGGGCCGGAGGGTGTGCTGTTCGTCTCCGCGAAGGACAGCCCGACCGGTGACCCGTTGTTGGTCGTCGGCAACGAGGTCAGCGGTACGACGTCGGTCTACCGGATCGGCTGAGGCATCAGGGGCGGTCGGTACGCCGTACCGACCGCCCCGCCAGCACGTCCGTGCGCCGCCCGTCCTCGATCACGAAGCGGCCGTCGATCAGCACGTGCGGCACACCCACCGGCAGCGTGCGCGGCGCCGCGTAGGTCGAACCCGCGGCCACCGTGTCCGGGTCGAACAGCACCAGGTCCGCCCGGTAGCCCTCGCGGACCAGGCCGCGGTCCGCGAGACGCAGGCGGGCCGCCGGGCGCGAGGTCAGATGGGCCACGCACTCCTCCAGCGACAGGACGCCCAACTCGCGCACGTACCGGCCCAGATACCGCGGGAACGTGCCGTACGCGCGCGGGTGCGGCTTAGCGCCCTGGAGGATCCCGTCGCTGCCGCCGGTGTGGACGCGGTGGCGCATGATCTCCCGCACGTTCTCCTCGTGCCCGACGTGCTGGAGGATCGTGGAGCCCAGCCGGTCGTCGATCAGCAGCTTGCGGGCGGTCAGCCAGCCGCTCTCGCCGCGCAGCCGCGCCGTCTCGGCGATCGTCCGGCCGACATGCGCCGTGAGGGCCGGGTCGGAGACACCGGAGATCTCGATGGTGTCCCACTCGATCGGCACACCGTGGCAGCCGTCCGCGCCGATCACCTCCATGTGGTGCCGGATCTTCTCCGCCGTCGACGCGTCCCGCAGCCGCTCAAGGATCGCGTCCTGGCCGCCCGCGCTCGCCCAACTGGGCAGCATCGCCACCAGCGTTGTGCAGCCGGGCGTGTAGGGATAGGTGTCGAGCGAGATGTCGGCGCCGCCG
Source organism: Streptomyces sp. NPDC050433 (assembly GCF_044458565.1). Lineage (NCBI taxonomy): Bacteria > Bacillati > Actinomycetota > Actinomycetes > Kitasatosporales > Streptomycetaceae > Streptomyces > Streptomyces sp. NPDC050433. The sequence continues at coordinate 430,984 of NZ_JBITIB010000001.1, forward strand.
TCCAGCGCCTTGTCCAGCAGGGCGATCAGCTCGGGGGCCTTGCCCTTGTTCACACCGAAGTTCATGGTGGCGTGGGCGAGATGGAGCGCGCAGCCCGCGCTGCGCGTGAGGTCGGCCATCTCCTCGTACGCGCGCAGGGCGCCCGCCCCGTAACTGCGGTGGTGCGGGCAGTAGTAGCCGTCGTAACGGGCCACCACCCGGCACAGCTCGGTGAGTTCGGCGTCGTCCGCGTACATGCCCGGCGTGTACGTCAGCCCCGACGACATGCCGACGGCGCCCTGCTCCAGCGAGTCGGCGACCAGCCGGCGCATCAGGTCGAGTTCGGCGGCGGTCGCCGGGCGGTCGTCCTGGCCCACCGCGTACATCCGGACCGTGCCCTGCGGCACGAGATACGCCGCGTTGACGGCGATGCCCCGGCCGTCGAAGCCGTGGTCGAGCCGGTCCAGATACTCGCCGACCGTCCGCCAGTCGAAGTCGACCGACGTGTCGCCGGGCGCGCCGCCGTTCCAGCCGGTGATCGCCCTGCGGACCTCGGCGAGCGTGCCGTCGTCCACCGGCGCGTACGACAGCCCGTCCTGACCGATCACCTCAAGGGTGACGCCCTGCGCCGCCTTCGCCGAGTGGTCCGGGTCGCGCAGCAGTGCGAGGTCGCTGTGCGCGTGCATGTCGATGAAGCCGGGGGCGAGGGCGAGGCCCGCCGCGTCGAGGACCCGCGCGCCGGACAGCCGGGGTGCGGCGCCGCCCGGCGTGTGCCGCCGGATCTCGGCGATACGGCCGCCGGTGACGCCGACGTCCGCCCGGTAGGAGTCCTGCCCCGTGCCGTCGACGACACGCACGTCCCGTATGACGAGATCCATGGCCCAGCAGCTCCCGAGCTCCTAGAAGAACGTACGGATGAAATCGGTGACCGTGCCGTCCGCGTCGGCCAGCGGGATCAGCTGCCACTTGTCGAACGACGTGCACGGATGCGACAGCCCGAAGCCCACCCAGTCGCCGACCTCGATCACCGCGTCGGGCGACGTGTGCAGCTTGCCGTGCTGGTCGGACAGGCCGGTGACCGTGATGCCGCGCGCCGGTCGGATCTCGCCGGTGCGCGCGTCGCGCACCAGCTGCGCCTCCGGCAGGTCGAGGTCGTACGCCGCGTCCCGCTTGCCCGCGTTGGTGAACGCCTGCTCCGGCGAGGGGCGTGAGACCACCTGGGCCCAGAGCCGGAAGGCCGGCTGGAGCGCGCCCTCGGCCGGGATCCGCTTGAAGGGGGTCAGCCGCTTGTAGTGGCCGTCGTCGTGGGAGACGTACGCACCGGAGCGCAGCAGCTTGCACACGGGGCGGGACAGCACCGGGATGTCGGCGAAGACGTCCGCGACCGCGTCGAACCACGCACTGCCGCCCGCGCTCACCACGATCTCGTCCACGGTCCCGGAGAACCGGCCCGCCGCGTCGAAGTCGGCCGCCAGCGCCGTCAGCCGGCGCAGCCAGGCGCGGACGGTGTCGTTGTCGGCGTGCGGCACCTCGCCCTCGTAACCGGCGACGCCCACCAGCCGCAGCGTGTCGGTAGCGGCCACCGCGTCCGCGACCAGCGCGCACTCCGCCTCCTTGCGGACGCCGGTCCGCGCGCCCTCGCCCGCGCCCAGCTCCACGACGACGTCCACGGGGCGTGAGCCGCCCGCAGCGCGCAGCGCCTCGTCCATCAACTCGACGCCGCGCACGGAGTCGACGTAGCAGATGAAGCGGAAGCCCGGATCGCCGTCCAGCTCGGCGGAGAGCCAGCGCAGCGCGACCGCGTCGACGACCTCGTTGGCGAGGAAGATCCGCTGGATGCCGAACGCCCGGTAGACGCGCACCTGGTGGGGGAGCGCGGCGGTGATCCCCCAGGCGCCGTAGTCGAGTTGGCGCGCGAAGAGCTGCGGGGACATCGACGTCTTGCCGTGCGGGGCGAACGCGAGGCCGTGGTGCTCCGAGTACGTCTGAAGAAGCGCGAGGTTGTGGGTCAGGGACTCGGCGGAGAGGGCGAGCAGCGGGGTGGTGAAGCCGCCGGTGAAGAGATTGCGGCGCTCGGCGGCCAGCTCGGCGACCGTGCGGCCGTCGGCGTCGGGCGGCAGCCCCTTGAATCGGTGGTCCAGACGCTCGTCCCTCAGGTGTTCCTCGCTGAGCCGTCCACCGACCGTCATAGGGCTTCCTCCATGTGCCAGGGATTCATTTCGTTGCAACATATGCAACGCCCATTGCGTATATCGCTTTACGCTGTCTAACATCCGAGCCGTCGCCGGGTCAATGATGAGCCCCGGCGGCCCCGGACGACAGACGATCGAGGAGCCCAAAGTGCCCGCAACGGTAGAAGCGGACCCGACCAGCCCCGGCGGGCCCGAGCCCGCCGAGGTCGTCTGCGAGGTCGTCTGCCTCGGCGAGTCGATGGTCACCTTCCTGCCCTCGCGCCCCGGCCGCCTCGCCGACGTCCCCGCCTTCACGCGCACCATCGGCGGCGCCGAGTCGAATGTCGCCTGCGCGCTCGCCGCCGCGGGGCACACGGTGAAATGGATCAGCCGTGTCGGCGCGGACGGCTTCGGCGACCATCTGGTGGAGGCGATCGGCGCGTACGGCGTCGACACCTCCGCCGTACGCCGCGACGCGGACGGCCGCCCGACCGGCATCTACTTCCGTACGGCCACCGACCGCTCCAGCACCGCCCACGAGGTCGCCTACTACCGGGCGGGATCGGCCGCCTCCGCGATGTCCCCCGCGACGATGGACCGCGCCGACCTGTTCTCCGGCCGCGTCCTGCACCTGTCCGGCATCACACCCGCCCTCTCGGACGACTGCCTCGCCCTGACCCGCGAGCTGGCCGAGCCCGCACCCGGCCGCCCGCTGCTCTCCTTCGACGTCAACCACCGGCCCGCGCTCTGGCGGGACGACTCGGGGCCGGACGTGCTGAGGGGCATCGCGCGCGGCGCCGACCTCGTCTTCGTCGGCGACGACGAGGCCGCCCAGGTCTGGGACCTGCACAGCCCGGAGACGATCCGCGAGGCGCTGCCCGAGCCGGCGGTGCTGGTGGTGAAGGCGGGCGCGGACGGCGCGACCGCGTTCGTACGGGACCCGGAGACGGGCGGCGACGCGGTCGTGACCGTACCCGCGCTGGCCGTCGATGTCGTGGCAGCCGTCGGCGCGGGCGACGCGTTCGCCGCCGGCTTCCTGTCCGCGACCCTCCGGGGCCTGCCGACCGAGGCCCGGCTGCGCCACGGCCATCTGATGGCCGCCGCCGTACTCACCGACGCGGGCGACGTCTGCGTCCCGCCCGCCCGCGCCCACGCGGACCGGCTCGCCGCACTGGACGACCAGGCCTGGCGCTCCCTGCGGCTCGGCCCCGGCTGGACGTCCGGGGCCGCCGGGCCCGGACAGCGGCAGGAAGCGGTACCCGCCTCATGAGCCAGACCGTCGACCGCGCGCTGAGCATCCTGCCGCTGCTCGCCCAGGGCCCGGCCGACCTCGGACAGGTCGCCGCGCGGCTCGACGTGCACAAGTCCACGGCGCTGCGGCTGCTGCGCACGCTGCACGAGCACGGGCTCGTCTACCGCCAGCAGGACCAGCGCTACCGCCTCGGCGCCCGCCTCTTCGCGCTCGCCCAGGAGGCCGTCGAGAACCTGGACGTACGCGAGATCGCCCACCCGCACCTCGCGGCGCTGGGCGAACAGTGCGGCCACACAGTCCATCTCGCCGTCAGGGAGGACAACGAAGTCCTCTACATCGACAAGGTCGAGAGCCGCTATCCGGTGCGGATGTACTCCCGGATCGGCAAGCCGGTCGCCGTCACCGTCGCGGCCGTCGCCAAGCTGCTCATCGCCGACCTGTCCGAAGCCGAGCGCCGCGCACTCGCCGAGCGGCTCGACTTCCCCATGTACACCCCCCGTTCGATCCCGAACGCCGCCGCGTTCCTCAAGGAGCTGGCGACCGTACGCGAACAGGGGTGGGCCACCGACCTCGGTGGCCATGAGGAGTCCATCAACTGCATCGGGGCCCCGATCCGCGGTGCGGACGGCCGGGTCGTCGCCGCCATGTCGGTGTCCGCGCCGAATGTCGTCGTCACCGCCGACGAACTCCTCGCCCTGCTCCCGCTGTTGCGCCGCACCGCCGACGCGATCAGCCGGGAGTACTCGGGCAACGCCCACCATCCGGCACCCGCACCCCCTGCTCTTCGGAAAGAGACCTCATGAGCGACCAGACCGCGAAGACCGCCGTCGTCCCCGCCACGCACGCCGCGCCGCCGGCCAAGTTCTCCCACGGCGTCCGCAAGGGCAACATCCTCCAGGTGGCCGGGCAGGTCGGCTTCCTCCCTGCCGTCGCGGGCGAGGCCCCGACCGTGGCGGGACCGACGCTGCGCGAGCAGACGCTCCAGACCCTCGCCAACGTCAAGTCGGTCCTGGAGGCGGGCGGCGCGAGCTGGGACGACGTGATGATGGTGCGCGTCTACCTCACGGACGTGGCGCACTTCGCCGAGATGAACGAGATCTACAACGCCTACTTCGAGGAGCAGAGCCTCAAGGAGGCGCCGGCCGCCCGTACGACGGTGTACGTCGGGCTGCCCGCCGGACTGCTCATCGAGATCGACGCGCTGGCCGTACTCGGCTGAACCGCGCAGCGCGGCACGGCGCTCAACTCGGCCTCCACAGACAGTCCTGTCGGTGGCCGGATTCGCGGTCGCCGCGCTGCTCAGCCTGGTTATTTGGAGCCCGGCGTCCATTCGTCGGAAAACGGCGCGTCGAGGGCGCCGAGGATGCGCTGGGAGGCGGCGCCGAGCTGCCGCTGCTGCGCCTTGGTCAGTGGGTCGAAGACCAGTTGGCGTACGGCGTCGACATGGCTCGGGGCCGCGGCGGTCACCTTGTCCACCCCGTCGTCGGTGAGGGAGGCCAGGGTGGCGCGCCCGTCGGAGGGGTCGGGACGGCGCCGCACCCAGCCGCGCTTCTCCAGCCGGATGACCACGTTGGACAGCCGGGAGAGGGTGCTCCCGGCGTACTGGGCCACCTCGCTCATCCGCAGCGTGCGCTCCGGCGCCGTCGACAGCGCGGACAGCACCACGTACTCGAAGTGCGCGATGCCCGTGTCCCGTTGCATCCGCGCCTCCAGTGCGGCCGGCAGCTGGGTCAGCATGTAGGCGAACGCGTACCACTGCTGCTGCTCGTCGGTGTCGAGCCAACGCGGCCCCGAGGTGTCCGGTGTGTCGTCCATACCACCAATATATTCCAAGCGTGGAGTGAACGGTGGATCACGGAGACGGAACCGAAACCTCCGACCCTCTTGCGCGATCTTCGCCGTCCCGATTTGGTGACCCGAGTCACTTACGGGGACGAGTGTGGAGGTCGACGCATGGCAGACAGCACCAACATAGGTACATCCGAGAGTAAATCCGTTCCACGCAAGTCGAGTTGGAGGTACATCGGCCCCGGCATCGTCGTGGCCGCGACAGGTGTGGGCGCCGGCGACCTGGTCGCCACCCTCATCGCGGGCAGCAAATTCGGCTACACGCTGCTCTGGGCGGCCGTCATCGGATGCGTCGTCAAGATCTCGCTCGCCGAGGCGGCCGGCCGCTGGCATCTCGCCACCGGGCGCACCCTGTTCGAGGGCTGGCGCAGCCTCGGCCGGTGGACCACCGGCTACTTCGCGGTCTACGTCGTGGTCTGGGGCTTCGTCTACGGCGCGACCGCCATGTCGTCCAGCGCCCTGCCGATCGTCGCGCTCTTCCCCGACGGCCCGGGCCTCAAGACCTGGGCGGTGATCACGGGCCTGATCGGCCTGGTCTTCGTCTGGTTCAACCAGTACGCCGTCTTCGAGAAGGTCATGACGGTCCTGATCGGCATCATGTTCGTCGTGGTGGTGTACGTCGCGATACGCGTCACGCCCGACATCGGCGCGAGCTTCGCCGGTCTGCTGCCCGTGCTGCCGGACGGCTCGCTGCTCTACACGCTGGGCCTGATCGGCGGTGTGGGAGGCACGATCACCATGGCCGCGTACGGGTACTGGGTCAACGCCAAGGGCTGGACCAACACCGGCTGGATGAAGGTGATGCGGCTGGACAACCGCGTCGCGTACATCACCACCGGCATCTTCGTCGTCGCGATGCTGATCATCGGCGCCGAGCTGTTGCACGCCTCCCAGGTCGCCCTCACCAAGGGCGACCAGGGCCTCGTGGATCTCGGGGCCATCCTGGAGGAGCGCTTCGGCGCCACGACGGCGAAGCTCTTCCTGATCGGCTTCTTCGCCACGTCCTTCTCGTCACTGATCGGTGTGTGGCACGGCGTCAGCCTGATGTTCGCGGACTTCGTGGAGCGCTGGCAGCTGGACCGCAAAGGCGTCCCGGCCGACGAGGGGACGGTGGGAGAGGTCGCGGCGGGCAAGCGGGAGCGGTCGCTGCCGTTCCGCGCGTATCTGCTCTGGCTGACCTTCCCGCCGATCACGCTGCTCTTCCTGGACCAGCCGTTCGGCCTGGTCGTGGCGTACGGGGTGCTGGGCGCGTTCTTCATGCCGTTCCTGGCGCTCACGCTGTTGTGGCTGCTCAACTCCTCGCGTACGCCGACGGAATGGCGTAACGGCAAGCTGAGCAACACGATGCTGGCGGCGGGCGGGCTGCTGTTCGTCGTCCTGTGCGTGCAGCAGGTGCGGGACCTGCCCTGGTAACTGGGCCCGCGCACTGCGAAAACACGGTGGCGCCGTCGGAGTCCGACGGCGCCACCGGTCTGTGGGGGGTGGTAGGTGCGTTCTTGTTACGGGAGGCCGTGCACGTGCGGGCCGACCGTCTTGGACCAGGCGTTGCCGGCCGTCGCGTCCCAGTTGGTGGACCAGGTCATCGCGCCGCGCAGGCCCGGATAGGTCTTCGTCGGCTTGAAGTTGCCGCAGTTGGTGCCCTTGGTGAGACAGTCCAGCGCGTTGTTGACGACGCCGGGGTCGGTGTAGCCGCCGCCCGCCGCGCGCGGCGAGGCCGGCAGACCGAGGCCGACCTGGGAGGGGTCGAGGCCGCCTTCGAGCTGGATGCAGGCGAGGGCGGTGAGGAAGTCGACCGTGCCCTGTGAGTAGACCTGGCCGTCGCAGCCGAGCATCGAACCGCTGTTGTAGTACTGCATGTTGACGACGGTGAGGATGTCCTTCACGGCGAGTGCCGTCTTGAAGTACTCGTTGGACGTCGACTGCATGTCGATGGTCTGGGGCGCCATCGTCAGGACGAAGTCGGGGCCGGCCTGACCGGCGATCGACTTCAACGCCTGGGTCATATAGGTGGAGTTGAGACCGTTCTCCAGGTCGATGTCGACGCCGTCGAAGCCGTACTCGTCCATCAGCGAGGACACGGACGTGGCGAAGGCGTTCGCCGACGCCTCGTCGTTGATCGAGACGGTGCCCTTCTCGCCGCCGATGGAGATGATGACCGACTTGCCCGCGGCCTGCTTGGCGGCGACGTCGGCCTTGAACTGCTCGTCGGTGTAACCGCCGAGACCGGCCGAGTCGAGCGTGAAGTCGACCTGGCCCGGCGTGCCGGTCGCGTCCGCGAACGCGACGGCGATGATGTCGTAGTCGTCCTGGACCTGGGCCAGCGTCTGGACGGCCGCCCCGTTGTTGAAGTTCTGCCAGTACCCGGTCACGGCGTGCGCGGGTACGGCGGCGGGGGCGGGGTCTTTCGTGGGCTCGTTCGCGGCGTTGGCCGCGGGTACGAGAAGTCCGGCGACGGCGAGAACGCCCGCTGCGGCGAGGACTTTGAGCGTGCGGGATCGCGGTTTCCTGTGCACTGCATGGCCTCCGTGGGGGGAGTTGTGGGGGCGCGCCTGTGGGGGGCTATCGAACGGTGGCCACCGTTTGAACGTACAAACTGGTCCAGACCATTGGTCTTGTCAAGGGCCTGGACGAGATGGGGCCGTTTCCGGCCGGACGGCTGGAAGCACCCGCAGCAGCGCCGCCGGGGGAGCGGCGGCGCTGCTGGTCCGTGTGCGGGGGACGTGGGGTCAGGGCAGGGCGTGGACGTGCGGGCCTACCGCGTTCGACCAGGCGTTGCCGGCCGTCGCGTCCCAGTTGGTGGACCAGGTCATCGCGCCGCGCAGGCCCGGATAGGTCTTCGACGGCTTGAAGCTGCCGCAGTTGGTGCCGCGCGTCAGACAGTTGAGCGCGTTGTTGACGATGGTGGGGGAGACGTAACCGCTGCCCGCGCCACGGGTGGAGGCCGGGACGCCGAGGCCGACCTGGGAGGGGTCGAGGCCGCCTTCGAGCTGGATGCAGGCGAGGGCGGTGAGGAAGTCGACGGAGCCCTGTGAGTAGACCTGGCCGTTGCAGCCGAGCATCGAACCGCTGTTGTAGTACTGCATGTTGACGACGGTGAGGATGTCCTTCACGGCGAGAGCCGTCTTGAAGTACTCGGTGCCGGTGTTCTGCATGTCGATGGTCTGCGGCGCCATGGTGAGTACGAGCCCGTTGCCGGCCTTCGCCGACAGCTGCCGCAACGCCTTGGTGAGATAGGTGGAGTTGATGCCGTGTTCGAGGTCGATGTCGACCCCGTTGAAGCCGTACTCCTGCATCAGGGCGTAGGTGCTGTCCGCGAACGCCGTCGCCGAGGCGTCGCTGTTGATGGAGACGTTGCCCAACTCGCCCCCCACCGAGATGATCACGGACTTGCCGGCGGCCTTCTTCGCGGCGATGTCGGACTTGAACTCGGCGACCCCGGAGTAGCCGAGCGCCGAGCTGAGGTTGAAGACGATCTGTCCGGGCGTGGCGGTCGAGTCGGCGAACGCGACGGCGATGATGTCGAACTGCGCCTGTACGTCCCTGAGTTTCTGGACGGCCGCGCCGTTGTTGAAGTTCTGCCAGTAGCCGGTCAGCGCATGCCTGGGCACACCGGGCCCGCCCGGATCGCCACCGCCCGGTGAGGTCCTGCCGCTGACGGCCGCCGACTTCGCGGACTCACCGGCCACGTTGGTCGCCGACACCTGGAACTGGTACGAGGTGGCTGCCGCGAGCCCGGTCACGGTCGCCGAAGTCCCGGTCGCCGTCTGGACCTTCATACCGTCGCGGTAGATGTTGTACCCGGTCGCACCGCTGACCGCGGTCCAGCTCAGCGCCACCGAGGACGCGGTCACGGCCCCGACCGCGAGCCCGGCGGGCGTGCCCGGAACCTGCGGGTCGGGATCGCCGCCCCCGCCGCCGTCCGGCCCGAAGACGGAGACGTCGTCGACGACGTACGCGCTCTGCCCGTACCAGCCGTGCGTGTACACGGTCACCGCACGCGTCGACGCACCGGTCCTGAAGGTGGTGGTGAGCTGCTTCCAGCCGCTCTCGCCGGGCGTCCAGGTCGACACGTCGGTCGTCCCGGTGCCGGAGGCGCCGAGGTACGCGTACCCGCCCTGCACCCACGCGCTCAGCGTGTACGTCGAGTCGGGCTGCACGGCCACGGACTGCGTGCACTTGGCGTTGTCCTGCCCGGCGGGCGTTCCCTTCAGCGCGGCGGCCCCGGTCCGCACGGGAGAGCCCACGACGACCCCGCTCCCGCCGGAACAGGTCCAGTTGGCGAGCCCGGACTCGAAGCCGGCGTTCTTGGCGACATTGATGTCGGCGGCCTGCGCGACGCCGCTCATCCCGCCCACACTCAGGGCCCCGGCTGCCATGACGGCCACCACCCCGCCCAGCCGACTCCGCAGCCGGCCGCCACGTCGTCGAAGGTTGTCCGTCCTGCGAGGTCTGCGTCTGCCGTCGGGTACGCGTTCCACTTGGTGCCTCCGCTGGGGGTGTCGGGATGGAGGTGCGAGTTGGGAACGGTGGCCACCGCTGGCCGTTAAAAATGGTCCAGACCATTAAAGTTGTCAATACTTCCGGCGCGAGATTCCGCCTCTGGTCGCGGCCGGTCGTATCCGCGCGATCAATCCGCATGTGCTGGTGACCAATTGTGTGCAGCTTGCGACGCGGGCGCCTTCACCGAGGGGTTCGGGAATCCGGAGGCGAAGTACGTGCTCACCGCCGGCGGCTACTTCTTCACACCCCACCCGGCGACGCCTGGCTCAACGCCCTCCGCGACGAGTGGCCGACGCCGTCGGCCTCCGGCGAGAGGGCGACGGAGTCGCCGTCAGTCGTCCTGCAGCCGTTCCCCCGCGTACCCCGACACCACACCCACCACCAGCACGGCGTTCGACATCAGGATGCCCTCGGCCTCCAGGTCCTGCCACTGCATCGTCAGGTTCCACGCCTGAGCCGCCACCCCGACCGTGAAGACCGCCAGCAGGTGCTGGGGCATCGAGTCGCGGAAAGGTTCGCGGTGGAAGCGGCCCGCCGCCCAGGTGGCCAGGGCTATGCAGACCGCGTTGGGGATGTGGATCAGCATCAGTCTGCCGTTGAAGGTCTCCAGGTTCTCCGAGGTGGCCAGGTGATCGTTGACCAGGGTGGTCTGGAGGTACTCCGTCAGGAGCAGGACGACGATGCCGGCCGCCCAGGCGCGCGCGAGCGCGAACACCGCCGCTCCTGGTCCCTCCTCCCGTTGTACGGGCTCCCCCGGGTAGCCGTACCTCGTCATCGCCAACCGCCTCCGTTAGAACTCGTGCTTGTCGGCCCGGAGGCGGGAACCTGAATCCCGCGCTCTCAGACCACCGTGAAAAGAAGAACCGCCGCGAATCCGGCCGCCGCCAGCCCGCAGCCGACCACCAGCACTCCGTACTGGAGGACCGGCGACCAGTTGCCGCGGCCCGCGACCGTTGCCGTGCGCTCCGGGGCCGCCGGGTCGTACGCGACCGTGACCGGGTCGCCGATCCGTATCGACCGGCTCGCCAGATCCTCGAACTCGATCTGGCGGCCGTCCGGCGTACGGAACGCAAAGAAGTACTGCCGTGCGTCCGAGCGGTTGTACGGCTCCTGCTCGATCCGTACGCAGGTGCCCTCCGCCCGATTACCCGCTCGCAGAGCCCGATTCACGCCCGAAAGGCGACGCGCGTAGTGCGTTGCCAACCAGCCGAAAAGCAGAACCATGCCGCCGAGGAATAGGTAATCGCCGCCCGGAACTTCCATTGTGGACCGCCTAATTGACCGTGATCGAGTCGATGATTTTCTTCAGGTCGCCTTTGCTGAGTTTGCCTTTGACCGCGTCGATCCGTACGGCGTACGTCTTGTCGTCGGCGTCGAGGCCCGCGATGATCACGCCGTCGATCCGGGTGCCGGCCTTCGGGTCGAGTGCCCCGCCCGGGGTCCCCGCCCCGGCGCCCGCGCCTGAATCCTTCTGGGTGAATTCGAAGTTGACCCGCCGGGCCTCTTCGTCGCCGTCCGGGCCGGAGACCGTGATCTCCTCCTGCTTGCCCAGCGTCGAGCCGAGCGCGACCCCCGCCTCGGCGCCGATCGCCGCCTCCTCCACCGAGTCGGCGTCCGTGAAGTCGAGCTGCACGGTGATCATGCCGATGGTGCCGCTCTCGTCCGAGAGTGTCGCCGCAGCCGCGTTGTACTTGCTGCGCTCAGCGGCGCTCTGCGCCTCGAACGCCGCCGGGTGTGCCACCGTGACCGCCGGGGTCTTGAGCGTGCCCCAGCCCTCCGGCACCGTCCCGGTCTCCGTCCCCGAGCCGCACCCTGTCGCGAGCAGGAGCGTCGCCAGGGCAGCGGTCGCGTACACCGCAGGCGTCCGCCCCGTCTGTCCGAATATCGTCTTCTTGCTGGTCATGGCGTGTGTGCTCCTGTACCCGGGATCAGTTCGCACAGTAGCTGTACGGGACGTAGCTGCGGTTGTTCCCCTGCGGCGCACCCAGGAACTGCGCGTCGTTGAGGGTCTCCTCCTTCTTCTCGGTGGAGACCGAGAAGCCGAAGCTCAGGCCCAGGTTCAGCTCGAATCCGTACTCCGCGGCCTCGGTCTGGCCGGTGTACGTGGTCTTGCTGGACAGGCCTTCGTCGAAGAGAAGCTGACCGAACGGGTCGTCCGCGCCCGGCCGCTTCGTCGGTGCGTTGTCATCGAACATATAGGCGAACGGCGCTCCGTTGTCGCCGCTGCCGTCGAGCCATTCCTGGGCTATCGCGCGCTGCTTGTCACCCTCGGCGCCCGGCTTGAGGACGACGGAGTTGGTGACGACCTCGATACCCGTCTCGTTGTCCGTTCCCTTCCCGCTGCCGCTGCCGCCACGCTTCTCGTCGTCCTTCTTGCCGTTGTCGCCGCCGACCGAGACGCCGTCCTTCGTGGCGCCCTTCTCGACGGTTCGCGTCATGTCGATACGCAGCAGCTCACCGGTCGTCTTGTCGTGGCTCACCGTGATGGTGCCGGTCTGCGTCGTGGTCGCGCTCGACTCGCCGCTGATGGGCCCGCCCTCGTAGCCGACCTTGCCCGAGTACTCGATGGCGGCGCTGTACGTGTACGACTTGAGGTTCCGGTAGCTGTTGTCGGTCCACGTCACCTCGGGCGAGAACTTGAAGCTGCCGCCCAGCGTCGCGCTGAGCTTCTTCTCGTCGCCCGCGGAGAGCTTCATGCCACCGGCGACGCTGGCCTCCAGGCCCACCTTGCCGTAGCTGATGTGCCGGTTGCCGAGCTTCTCGTCGATGCGCTTGCGGAGCTGCTCCTCCTCGTACATCGGACCGCTGTTGAAGAGGTAGGCGATGCTGTTGCCGAGCCCGCCGCCACGTGAGTTGGCGTGCCGGTTGGCCAGCTCGTACGTCTTGAGGTCCTCGATGTCCTCGCGGAACTTGGCCGCGTCCTCCTCGCTGTCGAAGACCCAGGTGTCACCGTTGGTCACCTTGATCCCGGCACCGAGTTCGACCTTGTCCGAGCCGAACTTGCCGACCTTGGCGCCCGGCTTCCAGTCCTTCTTGGCGGCGATGGACGCGGCGTCGGTGAAGGTCATCATCACCTGCTGGTCGTTCTCGTCGACCTTGCCGTCCTTGTTCACGTCGGTCTTGGCCTGGAAGGTCTGCTGCTGGAAGCCGTACTCCTCGCCCCACTCGATGAACAACAACTTGCCCTTGGCGCCCGCCTTGTCGCTGATCGAGGAGATCTGGCAGAGCGGCGGCTCGTAGTCGGCGTCGGTCTTCGGCGCGGACTCGTTCTGCTTGCCGTTGCCGGGGTCGCACGGGCCGAACGTGACCAGGCACTTCAACTGGTCGGCGATGGTGCCGTCCACGCCGGTGCCCACCAGCGCCCCCGCGATGGCCGCGACGACCACGATCACGCCCACGTACTCGGTGGCGGAGGTGCCGCGGTCGTCCCGTGGTCTTCCTCGTACCGGTGCCTGTCCCATCCGACCGTCCCCCTCGGTGACCGCACCACTCTGTTCGTATGCGGAATCGAAACGGAGCGTACGGACGTCCGGACCCGGTGGCGTGGGTCCGTGGACCCAACCCGGACCCAAAGAGGGCCGGTTTGCTGGTGGGCGCTTCCCGGGTCGGCTAGTTTCAAGCTCAAATGAAACATGGGTTAACGCCTGACTGCTTCGCCCGATTTTGGTGGTGCCTATGATGTTCGCGCCGTATCACTGACATCGGTGAGGTGTTCTCTGCGCCCTGAGTCGTGGATAAAGTGCTTAGCGGTAGTCGAAGGACTAGAAGGACTACGGGATATGCACAGGACCACGACCCAGGACTGTGGAACACCGAGCAGCAGGACCCAGCAGAAGAGAGAACCGCGGCCGTCGGATGTCCGGCGGCCGAGCTGAACGGGGATCCAGGTGTCAACCGCCATAGCTGTCACCAGTCATGACCTGGTGCTGCCTCCCACCGACCAGCAGACGCCCCCGGCGGCCCTGCTGCAGGCGCCCGGTGCCCAGCCTCTGGAGGCTGCGCTCGCGGACATGCAGGTCCTGGTGGAGCAGCACGGTTATGTCGTCGCTGTCTACCCCGCCTCCATCCCGGTGGCGCACGAACAGCGGCTGCACACAGTCCGTTCCGTCCTGGAGAGCGACCGCATCGCCCTGCTCAAGATGGATCTTCCGCCGCTGGGACTCGCCGTACTCGTCCGGCAGCTACGGCAGTTGTCCATCTGCGACTTCAGCGCCGGCGTCGTCGCGTCGGCCGCCCGGCTGCTCTCCCACTACATCCACGCCGGTGGCCTGCTGAACTCGGTCACCAAGCTCGACCGTGTCCCGGTCAGCCTCAAGTCGCACGCCAAGTCCTGGGTGCCGGGCTCGCAGTTCGGCGTCCTCGCCAACCCCGACCCCCAGTTGATCAAGATCGGCAACGGTGAGCTGACCGGACCCGAATTCGGCACGCAACTTCTGGTCGGAAAGGGGCAATTGCAGTCGGACTGGGTGACCGCGACCCTCGCTCCCGCATGGCGGGTGCAGGGGGTGCAGGAGATTCCGCTTCTCACGGATTCACCGCGCTGGTGGGGTACGTCCAAGATGATTGAATTCGCCGCGTATCTGCCGGACATCTCCGTTCTCTACCAGCTGGTCTCATCCGTACGGCGAGAGGTGTGTTCCTGGTGCGGTCTCGAACTCATCGGTGATCGGTGCGGGTTCTGTTCCGCACCGCTGCCCCCGGCTGAGAACCAAACACACGGTTCAGGTGTCTTGAACCAAGGAACTTCAACGCGCCACGGGTCGTAACCCGCCTGCCAGGCGGTCCCCACGGCCCGGCGGCGGCGGTCCGCCCCAGCTCCCGTGCCCGCCCAGTCAGTCCCCGCCCCACACGTCTTCGAACGAGGTTGTCCCGCTCATGAATTCACGGCAACGCCGCGGCATCATCCTTCTGCTCCTCTCCGTCCTCTGCGCCTTCGGCGCCTTCGCCGGTGTGCTCTCGGTCATCAGTGACGTGAATTCGAAGGTCGGACCCGAGGTGCCCGCGTACCGGCTGAAGGCGGACGTCGCTCCGTACACCGCGCTCGAAGAGGGGCAGTTCGAGAAGATAGAGATGCCCAAGCGCTGGCTGTCCGACAACGCGGTCACCGACCTCGCGGTCGTCAACGGCAAGATCGCGGTCACCCAGCTCAAGAAGGGGTCGCTGCTCCAGGACGACATGATCGTCAAGCGCCCCGCGCTCGCCAACGACGAGCAGGAGATCGCGATCATGATCGACGCCGCGACCGGCGTCGCGGGCAAGATCAACGCGGGCGACCTGGTCAACATCTTCGCCACCTTCGCCGCCGAGAACGAGGGCCAGGACGCGCAGTCCCGGATCATCGTGCCCAACGCCAAGGTCATCGACGTCGGTTCGCTGACGCCGCTGGAGCCGAAGGAGGACGACCGGGGCAGCAGCACCGGACCGCGTTCGGCCGTCCCGATCACCTTCGCCCTCAAGACCAAGGACGCCCAGCGCGTCGCCTACGCCGAGTCCTTCGCGCAGCACGTACGCCTCGCTCTGCTCCCCGACGACAGCCCCACCACGCTGCGTCCCGGCGAGGGCACCTACACCCTTGAAGGGGACAAGTGAGGGACGAATGACGACCAGAATCCTTCCGGTCGTCGGTGACGCCGACGCCGCCAGATCCATCACCACCCTGCTCAGCCAGCTCCCCGACGCGGAGCCGGCCGGGCCGGTTGGTGACTCGACCTCGCTGATCGACACCCTGGCCAGGCTGGCCGCGGAGTCGATCGACGAGCTGCCGGAAGTCGTTCTGGTACATGAGCGGATCGGTCCCGTCCCAGCCCTTGAGCTGATCCGGGAGGTGGCCCTGCGCTTCCCGGCGGTCGGGGTCATTCTGGTCACCGCCGACGCGAGCCCCGGCCTCTTCTCGGCCGCGATGGATTCGGGCGCGCGCGGACTGGTCGGACTCCCCCTCTCGTACGAGGAACTCGCCCAGCGCGTCCAGGCCGCCGCGGCCTGGTCCGTGGGTGTACGGCGGCACCTCGGCCACGGCGGCGACGTGTTCACCGGTCCCGGTGGCACCGTCGTCACGGTGAGCGGGGCGAAGGGCGGCGTCGGTACGACGGTGGCCGCCGTCCAACTCGCCCTCGCCGCCAAGGCGTCGGGCATGACGGTGGCGCTCGCCGACCTGGACCTCCAGGCCGGCGACATCGCCTCCTACCTGGACGTGCAGTTCCGCCGCTCGATCGTGGACCTCGCCACCATCCAGGACATCTCGCCCCGCGTACTCCAGGACGCGGTCTTCACCCACCACACCGGCATCGCGCTGCTGCTCGCGCCGGGCGAGGGGGAGCGGGGCGAGGAGATCAACGACCGGTCCGTACGACAGATCGTCAGCGCCCTGCGCAACCGCTACGAGGTCGTGATCATCGACTGCGGTACGCAGACGACGAGCGCGAACGCGGCGGCGATCGAGATGGCAGACACCACCCTGCTGGTGACCACGCCGGACGTGGTGGCGGTACGGGCGGCCAAGCGCATGGTCAAGCTCTGGGACCGGCTGCAGATCCGCAAGGCGGAGGAGACGACGATCGTGGTGAACCGCTACATGCGGAACACCGAGATCCAGCCGCCGCTGATCGAGAAGATCACCAGCACGAAGGTGTCGCGGGTGGTCATCCCGGCGAACTTCAAGGAGCTGCACGCGGCGGTCGACGCGGGCAGGATGCAGGACCTGGAGTCCAAGTCGACGGTGAAGCAGGCTCTGTGGGGGCTCGCGGGGGAGCTTGGACTGGTGAAGGTTCCCGAGGGCGGGGAGAAGCAGGGGAAGTTCAAGGGGGACCGGGGCTCGGTCGGGGTGCGCCGTGGACGGACGAAGTCGTAGGCCGTAGAGCCGTAGGGAAGACCGCAGGCCGACACGGCCGACGAGCTGAGGGGGCACGTTGAACCATGAACCATCCAGCGACAGACCGAACTGCCGAGGGCACAGCGGTGACCGGGACATACGCTGACCGGTCGCGGCACCGAGCAGGCCCGCGCCGGGGGCGCACGTACGACGACCGCGGTCAGACCGCCGTCGAGTTCACCGGCCTGGTCCCGCTCATCCTGGCCACGCTGATCCTGCTCTGGCAGGGCGCGCTCGTCGGGTACACCTTCTCCCTCGCGGGCAACGCGGCCGACGAGGCGGTACGGGCCGCGACGGTGGCCGACCCCGTCAGCACGCGGCTCCAGGAGTGCAAGGACGCCGTGAACGAGGATCTTCCGGACGCGTGGGACATCGGCGAGATCGACTGCTGGGCCGACGGCGACGTGGTCAAGGCGGAGGTCAAGCTCAACATTCCGATCCTCTTCCCCGGCTTCAACGTCGACGTCGACGTCACCGGTGACGCCGCCGCGGTGAGGGAGAGCTGACCATGATGAATCGAATACTCCGTGGCACGCGCCCCGTACGGGGCGACAGGCGCGACAGGCCCGACAGGCGAAAGCGGCCCGACAAGGGCCAGGCGGCCATCGAGTTCGCAGGCATCATCTTCATCCTGCTCATCGCCGCCCTCGCCGCCATCCAACTCGGCCTCGCCGCCTACGCGGTGCAGCAGGCCGGTACGGCGTCCCGAACGGCGGCCCGCGCCGCCTCGCAGTACGACAACGACTGGCGGGACGTCGGAAAGTCCGCGGTGAGCGACTGGCTGGCCGACGGCGACGGCACGTCGTTCGAAACGCCCGACTACGGCACCGACGACGTCAAGATCACGGCCGTCGTCGAAGTCCCGTCGATACTGCCGCTCTTCACGTTCGACCCGGCCAAGAGGAGCACCACCATGCCGATGGACTGACACCCCACCGGCCCGGCGCGCGTCCTGACCGGAGCCAGCACGCACCACCCGAGCATCACACCAGCACCATCTGGGAGTTGAGGACATGAGCCTGAGGGCGCGCATCAGCAGCCCCGAGCCGGCGAACGGACGCAGCGAGGAGAGCCTGCTCGTCGGCGTCTACCGGGCCAAGCTCCTTGAGGAGATCGACCTCGCGGAGATGTCCGCGCTGGCCGCGGCCGAGCGCCGCGCCAGGCTCGAACGCGTCCTCGGCCACATCATCAGCCGCGAGGGTCCCGTCCTGTCCTCCGGCGAGCGCTCCCAGCTCATCCGCCGCGTCGTCGACGAAGCCCTTGGCCTCGGCATCCTGGAACCCCTGCTCGAAGACGCCTCCATCAGCGAGATCATGGTGAACGGCCATGAGCAGGTCTTCGTGGAGCGCAGCGGCCGGCTGGAGATGCTGCCGATGCGGTTCACCTCCAACGAACAGCTGATGCAGACCATCGAGCGCATCGTCTCCACCGTCAACCGCCGCGTGGACGAGGCGAATCCGATGGTGGACGCGCGACTGCCGTCCGGCGAGCGTGTCAATGTCATCATCCCGCCGCTCTCCCTGAGCGGGCCCATTCTCACGATCCGGCGCTTCCCGCGCGCGTTCACCCTCCAGGAGATGATCGGACTCGGCTCGCTCGACGAGCAGATGATGATCCTCCTCTCCGGTCTGGTCCGCGCGAAGTTCAACGTGATCGTCTCCGGGGCCACCGGCACCGGAAAGACGACCCTCCTCAACGCCCTGTCCGGCCTCATCCCGGCCGGTGAACGCATCGTCACCATCGAGGACTCCGCCGAACTCCAGCTTCAGCAGCCGCACGTGATCACGCTGGAGACCCGCCCCGCCAACGTGGAGGGCAAGGGTCAGGTCACCATCCGCGACCTCGTCCGCAACTCCCTGCGTATGCGCCCCGACCGCATCATCGTCGGTGAGGTCCGTGGCGGTGAGACGCTCGACATGCTCCAGGCGATGTCCACCGGTCACGACGGTTCGCTCGCGACCGTCCACGCCAACAGCGCCGAGGACGCGCTGATGCGACTCCAGACCCTGGCCTCCATGTCGGAGGTCGAGATCCCGTTCGTGGCGATCAAGGACCAGATCAACAGCGCCGTCGATGTGATCGTGCAGCTGACCAGGCACGCCGACGGCTCCCGCCGGCTCACCGAGATCGCCATCGTCGACTCGCACGGCCGTGAGGAGTACCGGATCGTGTCGGTCTGCCGCTACCTCGCCCAGCCCATGACCACGGACGGGCAGGTCAAGGGTCACTTCGAGTACTACCCCCTGCCCCGCCGGATCGCGGAACGCCTCTACATGCGGGGGGAAGCCATTCCACCCGCCTTCGGCGTCGCCGAGTCCGAGGAAGACCTGGCCCTCCGCAAGGCGATCACCTGATGCCGGTCCCCGACCACAGCCCCTGCCCACCGCTCACCGAGAAGGTCCCCGCACGACATGGATAATCTCCCGCTCCTGACGATCGGCATCACACTGCTCACGTGTGTGCTCGGCGTCATCGGCGTGCACGTCTACGCGTCGGGCAAGGCCCAGCGCGAGGCGCTCGTCGAGCGAATGTCCCACACGGGGCAGATAATGACGGCCGGTCGACAGCGCCGCTTCGGGGCCTTCGACCGCCGCCTGCGCAAGACGGCCCTCGGCAAGCGCGTCGAACGCAAGATCACGGTGACCGGCCTCGATCTGACACCGGGCGAATACCTGGTCTACATGGCGGCCGGTCTGCTGGGCCTCTACTTCATCATCGGCGCCATCTTCGCCTCGTTCTTCGGGGTACTGGCCGCGCTGGTGGGCCTCTGGGGCGGAAACGCGTTCCTCAACTGGCAGCGGGTCAAGCGCACCGAAGCCTTCATCAACCAGCTGCCCGAACTGACGCGCGTGCTCGCCAACGCCACACAGGCGGGTCTCGCGATGCGTACGGCGCTGGTGATGGCGTCGGAGGAGCTGGAGAATCCCGCGGGTGAGGAGCTGCGCAGGGTCGCCGACCAACTGGCGGTCGGTCATACGCTGGACGACGCCCTGGACGAGCTCGCCGAACGGCTGCCGTCCCGTGAACTCGTCGTGCTCGTCACCACACTGGTGCTCTCCAGCCGTGCGGGCGGCCAGATCGTGACCTCCCTGCGGAACCTCACGGAGACGCTCGAAGAGCGCAAGGAGACCCGGCGCGAGGTCAAGACCGTGCTCTCCCAGATCCAGGTCACCGCCCTCGCGGTGCCCCTGATCGGTCTGGGCTTTCTGCTGCTCATCAACAACATGACACCCGGCGCGCTGGACAAGATGACCGGTTCGACGCTGGGGCAGGTCGGCACGATCGTCTCCTTCGCGCTCTACGCCGTCGGTCTCTTCCTCATCCGGCGCATGTCCCGGATCCAGGTCTGAGAAAGGGAGGGCACGCACATCATGGGACTTCTGCTTTCCGCCCTCATGGGACTCGCCATCTACGGTGTTTTCCACGGCGTCCGCCTCTACCGGGCCGACGCCAAACTCCCCGGTGACCTCGCCATCGCCCTGGAGGTCGGCTCCACCCGGACCACCGCCGTCGGCTCCGGCATCGACCGGATGGGCATGCGCTACGCCCCCTCGGTCCTGCGCATGATGGGGCCCAAGCGCGTCGACGCCATTCGCCGCCGCCTCGACATGGCCGGCAACCCCGGCGGCATGACGGTCGACCGCTATGCCGCGCGGCGCGCGGTGTACGGCTTCCTCGGCGGCTTCGCCTGCTTCGCGCTGGTGATCCGCGGCCAGCTGCCGCTGGGGGTCTTCGCCCTGGTCTACGGCTTCTTCTGGACCGACGTCATCATCCGGGCCGCGATCCGCAAGCGCCGCGACGACATCGAGCGCACGCTGCCGGACTTCCTGGACGTCCTCGCCGTCGTCGTCTCCGCGGGCCTCGGATTCCGCCAGGCCCTGGAGCGTGTCGCGGAGAGGTACAAGGGGCCCTGGTCGGACGAACTGCGCATCACCCTGCGCCAGATGGACATGGGTGTCAGCCGCCGGGAAGCCTTCGAGCACCTGCGCCGGCGCAACGACTCCGACCAGGTCTCGATGTTCGTCACCGCTCTCCAGCAGGGCGAGGAACTCGGTGCGCCCATCGTCGACACCCTGATCCAGATCGCCAACGACATGCGGCGCACCGACTCGCAGAACGCCCGCCGCAACGCCGCGAAGGCCGTTCCGAAGACCACACTCGTCGTCACGATGGTCATGCTCCCGGCGACGATGATCCTCATCGTTCTCAGTTTCTACTACGGTTCCGGAGTCGACTTCGGAAACATCCTCGGCTGACCAGACCCATGCCGGACCGAGCGCAGTTCACCGACAATCGAGCGGGAGGTGAGTCCCCATGACCCCGAGAATCGCCATCCTCAAAGGCGGCATCAGCAACGAACCCATAGGTTCCGCCGCTGCGGCGCCCTCTCGTATGCCGTCACTGCCGATTCAGATCAACGCCCTCCAGGCGCTGTGCCGTCAGGTCTTCGGCTTCCGGCTGGCGATGATCGCGCTCGCGTCCCCGTTCGCGCTGCAACGGACCGCACCCGGTCTCGCCACCTGGCTCGTCGCCTCCGCCGTGATAGCCACCTTCATGGTGTCGTACCTGCTGTTCCGCGACTGGGAGCGGTTCGGGCCCATCCTTCTGCGGCATCCGGTACTGCTTGCGGCGGACACGATGGTCGGCGCGCTGCTGCTCATCACCGCTTCCCCGGACTCGACACTCGCGTACGTCACCATCTGCACCCCGCTGCTGGCAGGGCTGGTCTACGGCTGGGGCGGCGCCGCGCTGTTCGCGGTCCTCCAGGGCCTGATCGTGGCGGGTGCCTACGCCGTCAACTCCGAGGTGGAGGCGGGATTCAGCGCCCTTCTGCTCCCCGGTCTGTGCGTCATCGCCGGTTCCGTGGGCAGCACGCTGCGCAATCTCATGATGGGCTTCGGCACCGCCAGCCAGGCGCTCACCGAGGCCCGCGCCCGGCTCGCCGTCACCGGCGCGGTCGAGGAGGAACGGGCCAGGCTCGCCCGCGAGATGCACGACTCGGTGGCCAAGACCCTGCACGGTCTGGCGATGGCCGCCGACGGACTCGCCAGCACGGCCGACCGCATGGACCCGCTCACGGTCAAGCACCAGGCGGAACTCGTCGCGCGCTCGGCCCGCCGCGCCGCCGCCGAGTCCCGCGAACTCCTCTCCGACCTGCGCCGGGAGTCCGGCCTGGACGGCGGAGTCGACGTCGTCGCCGAACTCCGGGCACGCACCGAGGACTTCACCCGGCGCCATGGCGTCCAGGCGTCCTTCCGCCAGCTCGGCGAGACGGCGATGCCGCCCGTCCCGCACGCCGTCGCCAGACACGCCCTGACCATCGCCACGGAGGCCATGGAGAACGCGCAGCGGCACGCGCACCCGACGTACGTCGACGTGTCGGCGGGAGTGGTACGCGACGTGCTGCGCATCAGCGTGTACGACGACGGGAAGGGCCTGCCCGAGGGCACCTCGCTCGAAGACCTCAGACGGGCGGGCCACTTCGGGCTCGTCGGCATGGTGGAGCGCGCGGCGTCGATCGGGGCCCGGATCCGTATCGGCAGAGGCCGGGCGGCGAAGGGCACGGAAGTACGGCTGGAACTCTCGCTCAACGCACTGGGCCTGTCGCGCGACGGACAGCCGCAGCAGCCCGCACCCATGCTCAACTGACCCGGAACACACCCACTCACCCACCGTTCCCACCCATGGAGAGGAGGCCGCAGCCATGCCGGACGACGTCTCACGCAGTTCCGGGCAGCACTGGACGCAGCAGTCGCACGTATCGCAGCACTCGTCCTCGCACGCCACACCGCTCAGCTCGGAGCACACCGCAGGAGTCCCCGCGCCAGCACCGCCGGCGGCATCCGGAGGATTCCCCGCCCTGCCAGGACCGATGCCCACGGCGCCGGCGCTGCGTGTCGTGGTCGCCGACGACAACCCGGTCGTACGGGCAGGTCTGACCGTCCTGCTGTCGGGCCGCGACGACATCGAGGTCGCCGCGGAGGCGGCGGACGGCCGCCAGGCGTACGAGCAGACCGTTCAACACCGCCCGGACGTCGTCCTGTTGGACGTCCGAATGCCGGGTGTCGACGGGATCTCCGCGCTGCCGCACCTGGTCCGGCTCGCGCCGGTCCTGATGATGACGTACAGCCGCGAGAGCGAGATCGTCCACGAGGCGTTGCGGCTCGGCGCGGGCGGATATCTCGTCCACGGTGAGTTCACGGCCGACCAACTGGTCGCCGCCGTACGGGACATCAAGCAGGGCCGGGCCCACTTCACGCACTCCGCCTCCAGCGCCCTGCTGGCGAGCGTGCGGGACGGCGGGGGAGCGGATCCGGGCTCCGGGGCGTTGCCCGAGGGACTCGGTACGGCGTTCACCGGCCCCGGCTACCAGCCCGCGCAGCCCGGTCATTCGTCTGCGAACGCACACGCCGGTCATGGGCATCCGCCCTACGTTTCTCCGACAAATCGGCAAGTAGCACCCGGCGATCGGGAGTTGCAGTCGCAACAATTTGCTCCAGGGTCTTCGCTTTCGCAAGCGAATGTGGCACATTCATCTCATGGACAGGCGGCGCCGGGGATGCCCGGCACGGCCGGGGCGACCGGATCACCGGAGGGCCTTTACTCGGAGCTGAGCCAGCGGGAGGTGGAGATCATGGACCTGATCGCATCAGGTATGACGAATCAGCAGATCGCCTCCGCCTGCTTCATCAGCCAGAAGACCGTCAAGAACCACATCAATCGCATCTTCGCCAAACTGAACGCAGGGAGCCGGGGCGAGGCAATCGCCTTCTGGCACGGGGCACGAGGGGGGTCGGCCGGTCGTGGCTGAGCGTGCTGAGGCCCTTGGGGGCCGTGGTAACGAGGAGGGGAGGGCCCAGCCGGCCGGTTGGGTCCGGGGTTGGGTCTCCAGGCCCATGTCGTGGGGTGCCCTGCCCCCGTACGTTTCTCATGTCGCCAGCGAGTCCGGCCGGGAGGAAGCCGGAAGCGCGAGTGACACCAAGGATTCGTACGAGTCGGCCGGTTGTCGGCCGGCCGACACACAAGGGGAATCTCATGTCGAACATCACGCTGAAGGCCGCCACCAACGCCAAGCTCTACGTCGGCACCTGGGCGAACACGGCCGTCACGGCGATGAAGCGCCGGAGCGACAAGGGCCAGGGCGCGGTCGAGTACGTGGGCGTCATCGTGCTGGTGGCGCTGATCATCGCCGCGATCGTGGGCTCGGGCGTCGACGAGTCGATCTCCGAGGGCCTGTCGAACACCGTGGACGAGATTCTTGGCGGGGGCGAGTGACCCGACGCAGCACCCGTGAGACAGGGCAGGCCGCTCCCATCTACATCACGATGGTGGCGAGCCTGCTCTTTCTCGCGCTCGCGTTCTTCGCGGTCGGCCAGGCCGGCGCCACACGTAACGGCGCCCAGGCCGGGGCCGACGCGGCAGCGTTGGCGGCGGCCCAGGAATCCCGGGAGCAGTTCGGGATCGAGCTGCTCGCCAACTTCTTCACCCCCGGCTATCTCGACGACGTCTTCAACGGCAGTCCGTCCGGCCCCTTCGTCGGCTGTGCGGCGGCCCGGAACCTCGCCGACAAGAACGACGTGGTGGTGAAGCCGAACGGATGCAATTCGGCGGGCGGTGCCCGATGGGGTTTCACCGTGGATGTCAGGACCCGGGAACCCATGGGCGATAGCATCCTGCCCGGCACCGAGGACAAGCGCGCCGAGGCCACGGCCACGGCGGTCGTCGTCCCTCGTTGCACGTTCAAGCCGGCGGAGGAAGACGGTGAGCAGGGAGAGGACTCCGAGCCCGATGAGGGCGAGGAGGAGAAGCCCACGCTGCCTGGTGAACTCGTCTGTGACGGCAGGGGCCTCGACCTGGACCCCGAGGATCTGGTGTTGCCGGACATGTCTGTCCTGTTCTCCGTCCGACTGGCCGAGGACTGACCGCGAGTGAACGCAAAGGATCAACACTGATGAATATGCGGCATGGAACGAAGGCCCGGAGGGCCGCGGGTTGCGCCCTCGCGGCACTGGCGCTGACCGTGTCTCTGACAGCTTGTGGCAGCGGCGACGACGGCGCGAAGGACGACGGCTCGTCGTCGTCCGCCCCGAGCGGGGACAAGCCCAAGGACGGCGGTGGCGGCAGCATGGTGCCGGACACCAGCCAGACCCTTGCCACCATCAACGGCAACGACGGCATCCAACTGGTCGTGCACACCGCCGTCCGTGACGACGACGGGTTCCTGACGGTGACCGGGACGCTCAAGAACACCACGGACGATCGCGTGGGCGCCCCGATCTCCTGGAACGGCGACGAGAGTCAGGTCCGGCGGACCGGCAGGTCGCTGGCGGGCCTGACGCTGGTGGACAAGCAGGAGAAGAAGCGCTACTTCGTGCTGCGGGACACCGAAGGCTATCCGCTGACCACGACGGGCATCTCCTCCCTGAAGGCCAACGAGAGCATCGGCGTCTTCGCTCAGTTCCCGGCGCCGCCGGAGAGCACCACACAGGTCGATTTCCTGATGCCCGCCATGCCCGCCGCGACGATTGAGATCTCGTGATGGCTGCGACCGCACGCAGGAGCCGGGCGTACGCCCGGCCCGCGGCCACCGCCATCGCCGCGGCTGTCCTGTTCACCAGCGTGCAGTTCACGATGGCCACGGGCGCGTCCGCCGACGAGGCGCCGAGCACCCCGCCCGGCACCGAAGCGACGTCACCGCCGCCCGAGGTCAACGGCGAGTCCTCAGGTCTCAAGCTCCGGGACGGCGCGACGCTCGCCGAGGCGAGGGTGCTTCCCATCATCTCGGTCGTCGAGTCGGAGGGAGGCGAGGAGCGCCGCGAGGACACCAGCGAGACGGTGAAGTTCGCCCTCCAGTCCGAGGTTCTCTTCGGCAAGGACAGCGCGAAGCTCTCCAGCGCCGCGAACGCCCGTATCGCCGCGGTGGCCGATGAGATCGAGAAGCAGGGCGCCAAGAAGGTCCGCGTCTTCGGCTTCACCGACAACCTGGGTTCGTCCGCCCACGGCGACGTCCTCTCCAAGCAGCGCGCGGAAGCCGTGCACGGAGTCCTGGAGAAGGAGCTGACCGCCGCCGGCATCACGTACGAGATCCGGGGTTACGGCGAGCAGTACCCGATCGCCGACAACAGCAACGAAGAAGGCCGCAAGAAGAACCGCCGCGTGGAGATCTCCTTCCCGCGCGGTGAGGCGGACAGCTCCCAGAGCTGATCCACCGCTCCCGTGCCGCAACCTCACGGCCGGTGTCGCAGGGAAGTCTCCTGCGACACCGGCCGTGCTGTTGTCGCGGGCCGCCGCCGTACAGGAAGCCAGGGCCCAATCGGCCGGTTGGGCCCGGAGTTGGGCCTTGGGGCCCATGCCGGGGGGTCCGGTGGCGCCGTATGTTTCTCATGTCGCCAGCGAGTCCGGCCAGGAGGAAGCCGGAAGCGCGAGTGACACCAAGGATTCGTACGAGTCGGCCGGTTGTCGGCCGGCCGTCACACCAGGGGGAAATCTCATGTCGAACATCACGCTGAAGGCCGCCACCAACGCCAAGCTCTACGTCGGCACCTGGGCCAACACCGCCGTCACCGCCCTGAAGCGCCGCAGCGACAAGGGCCAGGGCGCGGTCGAGTACGTCGGCGTCATCGTCCTGGTCGCGCTGATCATCGCCGCGATCGTCGGCTCGGGCGTCGACGAGTCGATCTCCGAGGGCCTTTCGAACACCGTGGACGAGATCCTTGGCGGCGGAGAGTAACCCCCCACGATCTCCGCAGAGCAGGCCCGCCGACATGGGTGATCCCATGACGGCGGGTCTTCTCTTGTGCTATGAGCCCTTGTTGGGCCCTGGGGCCCATGACCCGAGCCGAGTCGGAGTCGTACTGTCGCGCGTATGTTGTCATCGGGGGTAGTACGTCGGGTTCGTCAGATCCGTCGTCGAGCGAGGCGGGTTCTGCCGCGTACCGACGTTCGGTTGTTGGGTGCGTTGCGTTGGTCGCAGCGTGGTCAGGGGGCGATCGAGTATGTGGGCCTGGTTGTCGTGGTGGCGGCGATCGTGGGTGCGTTGGTGGGTACGGGGGTGGGGCCGGCGCTGGCTGATGGGATCAGTACGCAGGTCTGCAAGATCACTGGCGGTGGCAACTGCGGTGGTGGCAGTGACACGGTCGCCGAGGACGACGCGGACGACGCGGACGACCAGGGCGGTGCGGACGATCCAGCCTCGGACGGTCGCGAGGGTGGCGACGGTGGTGGGAAGTCGCAGGCGGAGCTGGATTACGAGGCCGCGCTGAAGGAGTTGCAGGACGCTCAGGCGGCTGAGAAGAGTGACAGCGACAAGGCGAAGGAAGCGGCGAAGGAGCTTGCGAAGATCCTTGCCGATGAGCTGGGCATCACGGATGCGCTGGACTGCATCACCAAGGGCGACATGGGCGCCTGCACGGAGACTCTGATCAATGTGCTGCTCAGCATCGTCGGTGGTGCGGTGGGGAAGTTGGCGGCGAAGTACGGCGCTCCGTGGAAGTGGAAGAAGGCCGTTGAGCTGGTCAAGAAGCTCAAGAAGCACGGCGGGGACCTGTATGACGGTCTCAAGGGCCTGATCAAGAACCGTAAACGTGTCGACGACGCGGAGGACAAACTCGCCGACGCGAAGAAGAGACTCGACCAGGAGAACAAGGACAAACCCAAGGACGGCGACAAACCGGAGGACAAGCCGGAGTCCTGCGCCGTCAAGCACAGCTTCCTGCCCGGTACGCCGGTACTGCTCGCCGACGGTCGGCGTATGGCGATCGACAAGCTCCGAGTCGGCATGCGCGTCGTCGCCACCGATCCGGAGAGCGGTCGCACGCAGGCCCGCGCCGTCGAGCGGACCATCACCACGTACGACGACAAGGACTTCACGCGCCTGACAGTCCTCACGGACTCCGGCACCGACGTACTGACGGCGACCGACACACACCCCTTCTGGCTGACGGACCAGGGCCGCTGGGCGGACGCCGGTGACATCACCGCCGGGGACGACCTGCGTACGCCCGCCGGAACATCCGTGCAGGTCACGGCCGTTGACCGGTACACCAAGCGGCAGACCACGCACGACCTCACCATCAACGGCATCCACACGTACTATGTCGTCACCGGTGACACACCGGTCCTGGTGCACAACAACGACTGGTGCACCGACGAGGAGCGGCTCGAAGACGCCGGCGACATCGCCAACGGGCACGCGGACAGCAAGCACGCGAAGGATTTCCCCGGCGTTTCGGCGAAGGAACTCGGCGAGCTGGCCACCGACGTCATGAAGAATCCGTCGCGGACCAAGCCCCTCGGCAGCGGTCGGAAGGCATACCTCGGCAAGGACGGCACGACCATCGTGATTCATGACCCGATGCACCCGGACGGCGGGACCATCTTCCGCCGTGACCCGGGATCGCTGGAAGACTACTGGGCGGGGCTCGACTGATGTCCGGAAGCGAAGTGGCGGCGAGCGCACTGCTCGCCGAGGACGAGATCGCGCTGCTGCGGCGGGCCCTCCTGGAATGGGGTGGCCCCGCCCGCTGCGGCGACCAACTCGCCGTCGGCATGGGGTTCGAGAGCGAGCGCGACCTGCTCGACCAGTGCCCCCGGCTGCGGCGCGCGCTCGCCGACGACGTGCCTCTCGCCCCGGTCGACTGGGCGCGGATTCTGCTCGCCGTCGAGATCGTGTTCGTGAGCGACTTGGTGGGTACCGGCTTCGAGTGGTCGACGACCACCGGGCGCAGCGACGAGGCGACGATCAAATCGCTGCGGTCGATCCAGCGGAAGCTCGGACGGACCGTCAGACCGTATTACGGGGGCACTCCGAGCGACGCCTGACGTTACGTTCCCACGGGAACTGCACGGCCCATTCCCGAGTCCCTTATGAACAGAGGCCGACGTTCTGGGGGGGGAGTGGGTCGTGCGTCTTCTACGGCACAGGTTGCGCAGGGGGATTCTGCCGCGTACCGACGTTCGGTTGTTGGGTGCGTTGCGTTGGTCGCAGCGTGGTCAGGGGGCGATCGAGTATGTGGGCCTGGTTGTCGTGGTGGCGGCGATCGTGGGTGCGTTGGTGGGTACGGGGGTGGGGCCGGCGCTGGCTGATGGGATCAGTACGCAGGTCTGCAAGATCACCGGTGGTGGCAACTGCGGTGGGGGCAGTGACACGGTCGCCGATGACGAGGGCGATGAGGGTGGTGAGGAACTCCCGCCCGGTGGTACCGAGGACTCCGCTTCCGACGCCGGCGATGACGGTGGTGGGAAGTCGCAGGCGGAGTTGGACTACGAGGCCGCGCTGAAGGAGTTGCAGGACGCTCAGGCGGCTGAGAAGAGTGACAGCGACAAGGCGAAGGAAGCGGCGAAGGAGCTTGCGAAGATCCTTGCCGATGAGCTGGGCATCACGGATGCGCTGGACTGCATCACCAAGGGCGACATGGGCGCCTGCACGGAGACTCTGATCAATGTGCTGCTCAGCATCGTCGGTGGTGCGGTGGGGAAGTTGGCGGCGAAGTACGGCGCTCCGTGGAAGTGGAAGAAGGCCGTTGAGCTGGTCAAGAAGCTCAAGAAGCACGGCGGGGACCTGTATGACGGTCTCAAGGGCCTGATCAAGAACCGTAAACGTGTCGACGACGCGGAGGACAAACTCGCCGACGCGAAGAAGAAACTCGACCAGGAGAACAAGGACAAACCCAAGGACAACAAGCCGGACGCCTGCCCGGCCAACCACAGCTTCCTGCCCGGTACACCGGTGCTGCTCGCCGACGGGCGTCGCATCCCGATCGAGACCGTACGGACCGGCCAGTGGGTCACCGTCACCGAGCCGTCCAGTGGTCTGACCACCGCCCGTCGTGTCGTCCGCACCATCACCACGTACGACGACAAGGACTTCACCCGGCTGACGGTCCGCTCCGGCTCGGGCACCGCGGTCCTCACGGCCACCGACACCCACCCGTTCTGGCTGAGCGACCAGCGGCGCTGGGCGGACGCCGGTGACATCCGGCCGGGCGCGACGTTCCGTACGCCCGCCGGCGGGGCGCTCCAGGTCCTGGACGCCGACCGGTACACCAAGCGGCAGACCACGTACGACCTGTCCGTCGAGGGCATCCACACGTACTACGTGGGTGTCGGCGCCCAGGAAGCCCTCGTCCACAACAACGACCCGTGCGACAACCCGGACTACGACGAGGATCCGGACTACGGCATCACGGACAAGAAGCACGAGCAGATCGACAAGGACTACGGCGCCGACATCGCGGACGGTGTGGACTACAACGTCAAGCGCATCAAGTCCAAGGACCAGCCGGTGGAGGGCGAGACTCCCGAGGAGGCCGCGAAGCGGAAGAAGAACGCCGACGACCACATCATTCCGGGCACGAATGGCGATCCGACGAAGATGGCCGAGTACTTCGCGAAGTTCAAGGACAAGGAATTCACCCACCACGACGCCCGGCCGCCGGACCCGTCGCGGCCGAATTCCCAGTCGGACGCTCTCTACGATGACGAGAAGGGCGTCGTGATCCTCAAGAACGGCACGATGATCCACGGCTACAAAATGTCCCGTGCGGAGTTCGACCGTATTTACAGCAAGGGAGCGAAGCGCAACTGATGATCACCGAGGTGGAGATCCGGCGCGGCCGGGAGAACGGACAGTATGTCCTGATGGTGGACGACCGTCAGTTCCATCTGCTGCGCCGGGCGGTCCTCGTCTTCTCGTACCAGGAGGAGTCCGCGGCCGTCCGGGCACTGGTCACCGGCGGTGAGGACATCGCGCTGGCGGAGCCGCTCCAACTGGACGCGTCGTACGACGACGTGGTGCCTGGACCGGTGCGGCTGACGTTCGCGCAGCTCCACGCGGTGTACGGGATCCTCACGTCGCTGCCGACCGTCAACTGGGCCGAGGAGGAGTTCGTCGAGCGGGTCGGGGACTTCCGCGAGAGCGTCCTCGGGATGGCGCTTGTCCTGCGCTCGGGTCTGCTGCGCTCGGGGCTGCCGGTATGAGGAACCGGGTACCGGTCAGCCGTACCGGCAGCGGACTGGAAGTGCGCCTCACCCCTTCACAGCTCGAACTGCTGCGCCGCGCAGCGGAGGCGTTCGGCGCGCTGGTTCCCGACGCGGAGCAGCGGCGGTTCGTGCTGGGGGAGGGCGGTACGGGACTGGCGGCGCTGTTCACCGTCGAGCACGACCCGGACCACTCCCTGTCCCTGCCCGCGACGGAGGCCCAACTGCGTGCCGCACACGCGCTGTTGACGACGCTCCTGGCCATGGTCCCCTCGGAGCGTGCCTTCATGGAGCAGGTCGGCTTCTTCCGCGAGAACGCGGCGGGCGTGGCCCTCGGCCTGCGCCGCGGCGTCGCCGCGGCGGGATAGGTCCATGGACCCATGTGAGGCGGCGCGAGCCGCTGTTAGCGTTCGGTACCAGCCAGTGGACGCAGAGAGCGACGGGGGATTCCGATGAGGACGCGTACTGCGGGTATGTCACGGCGGACCGGCACGGTCGCCGCCCTGGCCGCGCTCGTGCTGGGGCTCACCACCGCCTGCGGCGGCGGGGACGGCGGCGACGACGCCGACAAGCCGAAGAAGCCGGACGCCGCCGCCAGTGCCACGACGGATCTGAAGGACCCGAAGGACCCCGGTCAGGTCTCGGAGCCGCCGGCCCTGGAGGAGCAGCCGAAGACGGTCGACCCCGACGTGAAGGGCGTCGGCGCCGGTGGCGGCAAGGAGTTGACCAAGGCCGAACTGGACACGGCGGTGCTGGCCACCGGCGACGTGTCGACGTTCACGGTCGGCCCGATGGACGCGCCGCCCGCACAGGGCGAGACCGCCGACGACCCCGCGTGCGCCCCGCTGACCGCGATGATCAACGGCAAGCCCGAGCCTGAGGCGTCGGCGGCCGTCTACCGCCAGCTCGTCGGCGCGAAGACCGGCCGGCCCGCCATCTCCGAATTCCTCACCACCCACGGGACACAGGGCGCCACCACGTTGCTCAACAGGCTGAACGACGCGGTCAAGTCCTGCGAGGACGGCTTCAAGGGCAGCGGAGCGGGAAGCCCGTCGACGTACTCGGCCGTGCAGCGGATCGACGCCCCCAAGGCGGGCGACGACGCCCTGGCGTACCAGGTGACGGGCGACTTCGAGGGCGATCCGGTGCCGCTGGTGTTCCATGTCGTACGCGTGGGCGGCACGGTCGCGACCTTCTACACCGCGAACTTCGAGGGGGCCAAGACCCCGGAGATCCCGCCGATCCTGCTCGCGACGCAGGCGGCGAAGCTCAAGTAGCGGTCAACCGCTGCGGCCTACCGGGACGACGCGTCCACGTCCACGCTCAGCCGCACACCCGGTCGCAGGCCCCACCGTTCCATCGCTCCCGCCTCCGCCTCCAGCACATGCCGGGCTCGCAGCCGGGGCAGCGGGAGTCGGCCGGGCTTCAGGGTGTGGACGTCGACGACCTTCAACTCCTTGTCCAGATAGGCCACATCGATCGTGAAGCCCATCCGGAACGTGTGCACACTGTTGCACGGCGTGATCAGCAGCGCCCCGTCGAGCCCGGTCCGCCCGAGCAGCCCGCGCCGCCGCGCGCCGTACGACGCCGCGACCTCCAGCTCCACCGGCTCGTCCCGGCCCTCGACCGTCAGCCTGCCCTTGCCGTTCTGCCATTTCCCCATGGCGCCAGACCTTACGACCCCCACGCGCGCCTTGCGGCGGAGGAGGCTCGATCTGGGTCCAGGGCAGCCGGATATGGGCCCCAGGACCTATGACCCGCGCGGCGGTCCCCTCTAAGGTCGGTCCTGTGTACGCCACGCTGATCGTTGTCGCCGTCCTCTGGGGCTCAGCCACCGGATTTCTCCTGCCGCGCGCCGCGTACCGGCTCTCCGTGGAGCCGGAGGAGCCGTACCGCGACAGCTGCCAGGCCGGGCACCCGATCACCGGGCCCGCCAAGGGCTGGCTCGGGAGGGCCGGTTGTGCGACCTGCGCGGCGGCGGGCGGCGCGGCGACGCCCACCGGCAACGCGACGGCAGGGCACACGGACCCCGCGGCAACGACCTCCACCGCCACCACCGTGTCCGTGGGCCGTGCCGAGGCCGGCGAGGCCGCGCTTCCCCGTACCGACGAAGCCACGACGGCACCGGATGCGGAAGCCGACACCCCTGACGCCCCCGCCGCCCCTCAGCCCGTCCTGCGCGGCGCGCGCTACACCCCCTCCGTCCCCGTCGTCGTCATCACCGCCCTCGCCTGCGCCGCGCTCGCCGCCGCCACCGGCCCCCGACCCGAACTCGCCGTCTGGCTGCTGCTCGCCCCCTTCGCCGTACTGCTCGCGCTCATCGACCGCAACGTGCACCGCCTCCCCGACCAGCTGACCCTGCCGCTCGCGCTGGCCGCCGCCGCCCTGCTTGGGATCGCCGCGCTCCTCCCGCACGACGGCGGCTCCTGGTCGACCGCACTCCTGGGCGGACTCGTGCTCGGCGCCTGCTACTTCGTCCTGTTCCTGATCAACCCGAACGGCATGGGCTTCGGTGACGTCAAGCTCGCGCTCTCGCTCGGTGTCGTGCTCGGCTGGTACGGCTGGCTCGTGCTGTTCGTCGGCGCGTTCGCCGGGTTCCTGCTCGGGTCGCTGTACGGACTGGGGCTGATGATCCTGCGCCGGGCGAACCGCAAGTCCGCGATCCCCTTCGGTCCTTTCATGATCGCCGGGGCGCTGCTCGGCGTGCTGCTCGGCGCGCTCGCCGCCGCCTGACCGGGAGGCGGACGGGCGGCGAAATACGTTCGCGGCTCCCGCGACGCGCCTGCGACCATCCGGTCATGTCCACCTTTGACGACCTGATCGCCGAGGCCGAAGCCGTCTCCGTCGACGGCTGGGACTTCTCCTGGCTCGACGGGCGGGCGACGGAGGAGCGGCCCCCGTGGGGCTACGCCCGTTCCATGGCCGAGCGGATGGGCCGCGCCACCGCCGCCCTCGACATCCAGACCGGCGGGGGTGAAGTCCTCGCCTCCGTACGGAAGCTGCCGACGCCCACCGTGGCCACCGAAGGCTGGCCGCCGAACGCCGCCCGCGCCACCGCCCTCCTGCACCCGCTCGGCGTGGCCGTCGTGGCGGACCGCGACGAGCCGCCGCTGCCCTTCGCGGACGCGGCGTTCGACCTGGTCGTCAGCCGCCACCCGGTGCGGGCGTGGTGGTCCGAGATCGCCCGCGTGCTGCGACCGGGCGGCATCTACTTCTCCCAGGAGGTCGGCCCGGCCAGCGTCTTCGAACTGGTCGAGTACTTCCTGGGCCCGCAGCCGCCCGAGAGCCGCGCCGCCCGCGACCCCGAACGGGCCAGGGCGGCGGCCGAAGCCGCCGGACTCGACGTGGTGGATCTGCGAACGGCGTCGCTGCGCACCGAGTTCCACGACATCGGCGCCGTCGTCTACTTCCTGCGGAAGGTGATCTGGATGGTGCCCGGTTTCACCGTGGACCGGTACCGCGACCAACTCGCCGCCCTGCACCGCCGTATCGAGACGGACGGCCCCTTCGTGGCCACGACGACCCGCTTCCTGATCGAGGCGACCAAGCAGCCCTCCTGAACCCTGGGGCGGCGTCCTACGCGTGCGGGCCGACCGACACCGGCCCGACCGTCAGCCGTGGTGTGCCCTGAAGGATCTCGCCCGTCCGCTCCACCTGTTCGCCAAGTGCCGTGCGGTGCGCGGCGGTCAGCGTGCCCAGCGGCTCCACCGTCACGTCGAGCCACTTCCCGGAACGGCGCTGGTGCCACACCCCGGCGACGACCCCGTCGATCAGCAGCACGGGGAAGTTCCCGGCCTGCCCGCCGCCGAGCGCCCGCTCGTACGCCGCGCCCGCGAAAAGCCGTTCGCGGGGCTGGGAGGCGATGGTGAAGGCGTCGAAGTAGGGGAGGAGCCGTACGCCCGGGGCCGCCGGCTCCGTCGGGAAGTCCGTGTCGCCCGCCACCACCCACGCCGGACCGCCCTCGTAGCGGACCTCCTCGGTCCGCCCCTCGGCGGCGAGCGTGTCGAACAGCTCCCTGGCCCAATTCACCGGCGCGGTGGCCCACTTGGCGAAGTGCTGCGGGGAGGCAGGGCCGTACGCGTACAGATAGCGCTCCACGAGCCCGGCCAGCGCCGCCCGGCCCTCCAGCGGGGTGAATCCCGGCAGCAGCCGGTGCGGATTGGTGTACGTGACCTTCCGCCCCCGGTTGGGACCGAAGCAGAGCGCGCCGCGGTGCGCCGCCGTGTGGGTCATCTGCCGCCAGCGCGGCCACTTCGTCTGGAACGCGTCCATCACCCGGTCCCCGGCCCACGGACCCGTGCGCGCCACGATCTCCTCGGTCAGTTCGTCCACGGTGAGGTCGTCGTCCGCCAGCGCGTCGGCGATCGCGGCGACGACCTGGTCCGTCTCGTCCTCGGTCATCCGTACGCCGTCGGGCATGGCGTTGCGCCCGGCGGGCAGTGCGGAGAGCGCGCCCGTCCACAGCGGCAGGTCGGCCGACGGCAGCAGATGTACGGTGCCGCGCGGCCCGAACGTCTTGACCAGGCTGCCGTCCGCCCACAGCGCGGTCCGCACGGTCTCGCGCGTCGCGCCGCCGTCCAGCCGCAGCGCCACCGACAGTTCGGCCGCCGAGAGGACCTGCGCGTGGGCGCCGACCATGGCACCGGCGACGGCGGCGGGGCCGCCGTCCGAGGGCGCGGTGAGCCCCTGCCGGGCCAGTCGGCGGGCGTTGGCCGCCGCCCAGGTCACGCCGCCGCTCAGGGACTCGGACTCGGACCTGGTCTCGGACCGGGACTCGGTGTTCTTCGTCGTCATACGGCCGACCCTAGGAGTCATTGAGGACAGTTCCCGTCCGCGAGGGGCCGCTTGGTCCGCCTCTTCTCGTACACTGCCCCGTGACGGAGTACTGCCACAGGGGTAAGTATCGTTGTCTGGCGAGGAGTTGGCAGTGACGCGACAGCCCGGAAACCCCTTCAGCTGCGGTCTCGACGCGGCGGTCGCCGTCGTCGGCGGCAAGTGGAAGCCGATGATCCTGTGGGCGTTGGGTGCCGGAGGCGTGGTGCGCTTCGGTGAACTGCGGCGGTCCATCGACGGGGTGAGCGAGAAGGTGCTCATCCAGCAGCTGCGCGAGCTGGAGTCCGACAGCGTCGTGCGGCGCGAGGTCTACAAGGAGGTGCCGCCGCGCGTCGAGTACTCCCTCACCGAGCTGGGGAAGGCACTGAACGAGGCGCTGGTTCCGCTCGGAGAGTGGGGCCACATCAATATGGACGTCATCGTCGCGAACAAGGAGAAGGCGTCCGCCGCCTGAACGGCGATCCGCCCGCCCCGCTGATCCGTCAAGCCGGCGCCCCTCCCCACACCCCCGCCGACGTACTCCCATCGGGTGGCGACTTCTCGCCAATCGACGGACGGCAACAACGCGTTCAGCCCCGCTGTTCAGGGCCTTTCACGTGTTGGCCGCACCAATCCAGCAACTCCGGAGCGTAGCGACGGTCACACGTGGCACCCAGCACCACTTACGAAGGGTTATGGTGGAAACCCCCCCTCGGGCCGGTCCGTATCCCCCCCACGGACCGGCCCGTTTTTATCTCCGCATCACGTCCAGCTCCGTTTTCAGCCCCGCCCGGCCCAGATGTTGGTGCCCTCGGTGTCCACAGCGAACGTGTCGATCTCCTTCAACTCGTCGGCCGACAGCGTCGCACCGGACAGCGCCGCGACGTTCTCCTCCAACTGCTTCACGCTCGACGCGCCGATCAGCGCCGACGTCATCCGCTCGTCGCGCAGCACCCAGTTGATCGCCAGCTGCGCCAGCGACTGACCGCGCCCCCGCGCGATGTCGTTGAGCCCGTTCAGCCTCCGCACGACCTCGTCCGACAGCAGATCCGGGTCCAGGGACTTGCCCTGCGTGGCCCGCGACCCTTCCGGAATCCCCTTCAGGTACTTGTTGGTGAGCAGGCCCTGCGCCAGCGGTACGAAGGAGATGCAGCCCATGCCGGCCGACTCCAGGGTGTCGAGCAGACCGTCGTCCTCGATCCAGCGGTTGATCATCGAGTACGAGGGCTGGTGGATGAGAGCGGGAACGCCCATCTCCTTCAACAGCCGGGCCGCCTCGGCGGTCTGCTCCGCCTTGTACGACGACACACCTACGTACAGCGCCTTGCCCTGCTTCACCGCGGACGCCAGCGCGCCCATCGTCTCCTCAAGAGGCGTGTGCGGGTCGAAGCGGTGCGAGTAGAAGATGTCGACGTAGTCGAGGCCCATCCGCTTCAGGGAGGCGTCCAGCGACGACGTCAGGTATTTGCGGGATCCCCACTCCCCGTAAGGGCCGGGATGCATCAGATATCCGGCCTTGGTCGAAATGATCAACTCGTCACGGTAGGCCCGGAAGTCCTGCGCGAAGATCTTGCCGAAATTCAACTCGGCCGACCCCGCCGGGGGACCGTAGTTGTTCGCCAGGTCGAAGTGTGTGACGCCCAGGTCGAAGGCGCGGCGCAGGATGGCGCGCTGCGAGTCGAGGGTCCGGTCGTCGCCGAAGTTGTGCCAGAGGCCGAGGGAAAGGGCGGGCAGCTTCAGACCGCTGCGTCCGCTGCGCCGGTACTCCATCGAGTCGTACCGGTCGCCGGCTGCGAGGAAAGAGGGGAATTCAGTCACGACTCCTTGCCTATCACGGACTTGTGACAGACCGGGTTGGGCCGTCGTGCCGCCCGCGCAGTAATGTGGCCGCTTCGGGTGCCATGGGCGGTCCCCCTGTTCTTTCGTCGCGGACGGCCCTCCCTGCGGTGGAAGGGCGGCCCCGCGGTCCGCCCGGCGGGCCGTCCCCATCAGAAATCGAGAGGTGAACTCAGTGAACTTGCGCGACCTGGTGTACGGGCTCTACGCACGCCGGGTGGAAAGGCGCCTCGATCACACCCAGGTGCTGCCCAAGCACATCGGCGTCGTTCTCGACGGGAACCGCCGCTGGGCCAAGGCCTCCGGCGGCACCAGCGAACAGGGCCACAAGGCCGGCGCCAGCAAGATCCAGGAGCTGCTCGGCTGGTGCGACGAGACGGACGTCGATGTGGTCACCCTGTGGCTGCTGTCCACGGACAACCTCGGGCGCGCGGACAACGAGCTGCTTCCCCTCCTCGGCATCATCGAGAACGCCGTGCGCGACCTCGCCGCCGACGGCCGCTGGCGCGTCCACCACGTCGGCACGATGGACCTGCTGCCCGCCCGTATGCAGACCGTCCTCAAGGAGGCCGAGCAGGCCACGGACGGCAACACCGGAATACTGGTGAATGTCGCCGTCGGCTACGGCGGCCGGCAGGAGATCGCCGACGCCGTCCGCTCCATGCTGCTGGACCACGCGAGCAAGGGCACCTCGTTCGAGGAGCTGGCCGAGATAGTCGACACGGACCTGATCGCCTCGCACCTCTACACCCGCGGCCAGCCCGACCCCGACCTGGTCATCAGGACGAGCGGAGAGACGCGTCTGTCGGGCTTCATGCTCTGGCAGAGCGCCCATTCGGAGTATTACTTCTGCGAAGTCTTCTGGCCGGCTTTCCGCAAAGTCGACTTTCTGCGAGCACTGCGCGACTACGCGGCACGGCACCGCCGCTACGGCGCCTGAGCCCGTCCCCGTAAGCCTTCCGATACCCCTCCCCGGAATCCCCCCGGACACCCCGCGGAGCCGCCTTCACGGGCCGCCCGGCCGTCCCGTCACCTGAGGTTCACGCGGTGTCCGTCATATGCCGTGGCATGGCGGCGCGTGTTCGAGGGAATACCTCTCCACAGGTCGGCGTCCGAGCAGAACCGTCAGTGATGACGGCGGACGTCGAATCTCAGCGGTCGGCCCAGCCGTCCGCCCGGGAGGCCCTTTGCACCAGGACGATCGTACGGTGACGCGTACGGGCGCCGTGGAGGGCCGGTCCTCGGCCCGCGCACTTGGGCCCGAGTCCGGTCCGCCGTCCGCCGCCAGGCCGTGCTCCGGAAGTAGCGCCGTCCGCCCGCAGCGCGGGGCAGGCGGGACTTCCAGAGCACGGCCCGGCCGGGCGACCACAGCCCGTGACGCCGTCGCATCCCGACCTCGTCCGAGGGGGTACGTCCTTCCGTGGTGACCAGCACAAAGCGCCGCATGCCCGACAGGCGCACCTATGTTCTCGACACCAGCGTCCTGCTGGCCGATCCGAACGCCATGTCCCGCTTCGACGAGCACGAGGTCGTGCTGCCGATCGTGGTGATCACGGAATTGGAGGCCAAGAGGCACCATCCGGAACTCGGCTACTTCGCCCGGCAGGCCCTGCGCCTGCTCGACGACCACCGAATCCGGTACGGCCGCCTCGACGCCCCCATCCCGCTGGGCGACCTGGGCGGCACGCTGCGCGTCGAGCTCAACCACTCCGATCCCGGCGTGCTTCCCGCCGGCTTCCGATTGGGGGACAACGACTCGCGGATTCTCGCGGTGGCGCGCAATCTCCAGGCGGAGGGGTACGACGTCACCGTCGTCTCCAAGGACCTGCCGCTGCGCATCAAGGCGTCGTCGGTCGGACTGCTCGCCGAGGAGTACCGCGCCGAGCTGGCCATCACCGACTCGGGCTGGACCGGGATGAGCGAGATGGCGCTCTCGGCCGAGCAGGTGGATCTCCTCTTCTCCGAGGAGACGCTGTACGTGCCGGAGCTGACCGAGCTGCCCGTGCACACCGGACTGGTCCTCCAGTCCGACCGCGGCAAGGCGCTCGGCCGCATCACGCCCGAGGGCAACGTGAAGCTCGTCCGGGGCGACCGGGAGTCCTTCGGGATCCACGGCCGCAGCGCCGAGCAGCGCATCGCGCTCGAACTGCTCCAGGACCCGGACATCGGCATCGTCTCGATGGGCGGGCGCGCGGGCACGGGCAAGTCGGCGCTGGCCCTCTGCGCGGGCCTGGAGGCGGTCCTGGAGCGCCGTCAGCACAAGAAGGTGATGGTCTTCCGGCCGCTGTACGCGGTCGGCGGGCAGGAGCTGGGCTATCTGCCGGGCACCGAGGCCGAGAAGATGAGCCCGTGGGCGCAGGCGGTCTTCGACACCCTGTCGGCCGTCGCCGGCCGGGAGGTGATCGAGGAGGTGCTGGGTCGCGGCATGCTCGAAGTGCTGCCCCTCACGCACATCCGCGGACGTTCGCTGCACGACGCGTTCGTCATCGTCGACGAGGCCCAGTCGCTGGAGCGGAACGTTCTGCTGACCGTTCTCTCCCGTATCGGTGCCAACTCCCGTGTGGTGCTGACCCATGACGTGGCGCAGCGCGACAACTTGCGGGTGGGCAGGTACGACGGGGTCGTCGCCGTCGTCGAGAAGCTCAAGGGCCATCCGCTCTTCGCGCATGTCACCCTGAACCGCTCCGAGCGCTCGCCGATCGCCGCGCTCGTGACCGAAATGCTGGAGGAAGGCTAGTTCTCCGCCTGAATGCGGCAGTTGGCGCCGCCCGGAAAGGCCGCAAGAGCCTAGCCGGGCGGCGCCTTGGCGCGCCGCCATTTCCGTGAATCTGGTATGGCAAACGGGGTGTGAGCTATCCCACGCAACGAAGAATTGCCTTGCGGTGTCGGCGTCCGGCAGAGTCTTGCTTCCGTCAGGCCCCGCATACGACACACGTGCATCTTCAGGGATGCGGCACCACCACAACTCCACACTTGACGTCGTATGCCGCCCGCGCTTCATCCGGTGCTTCCACCATGGGAGTTGCCGACCGGGCCCGTGTCTCCCGTGACGTGCGGTACGGAGACCAGTGCCAGGGGCACGATTGCATCCGTGAGGTCACGTACACGGACGCTGCTGGAAGGAAAACGTGTGAGCCGGATCTCGGTCCGGGGATTCGCCGTGGCATCAGCTACAGCGGTCACCACCGTCGGCGCAGTCGTGGGAGTCGCTTCGGGCACTCCCCAGACCTCGGACGACAATTTCGAGGCGACCGCAGCTGACACGACGCTCCTCGCAGACATCCCCGCGGGTCAGCACGCCCAGGTCCAGACCGCGTCGTTGACGCAGCAGGCCGACGCGCAGGCCAATGCCGCCGACGTGGCAGCGAAGAAGTCCGCCGAGGAATCGGCTCGTATGCAGGCCGCCAAGGACGCCAAGGCGAAGAAGGAAGCCGCCGAGGACAAGGCCGAGCAGGAGCGCGAGGCCAAGCTGGCCGAGGAGCGCGCCAGCCGCGACGAGGCCCGCGACTCCTCCGACTTCGAGGTGCAGAGTTCGTACTCCGTCGCCGAAGTCCAGGCGATGGCCCGCCAGATGATCCCTGGCGACCAGTACCAGTGCTTCAGCAACATCGTGGACCACGAGTCCACCTGGAACTACAAGGCGCAGAACCCGTCGTCGGGTGCGTACGGCCTGGTCCAGGCGCTGCCCGGCTCCAAGATGGCGTCCGCCGGAGCCGACTGGCAGACCAACCCGGCCACCCAGATCAAGTGGGGCCTGAACTACATGAACGACCGCTACGGAAGCCCGTGTGGCGCCTGGTCGTTCTGGCAGGCCAACAACTGGTACTAGGCCGGTCTTTTCCTCCGCCTGCGCTCAACCTTGTGAAGCCCCTCACCGTCCTACGGTGAGGGGCTTTGCGCGTGTACCGTCAGGCAGTACGACTTGGGGGAAGAAGGATCAAAGCATGTCGAAACTGCCGGGGTGGCTCGGCCGGGTCGGGGCCGAACTGACCGAGCTGGGGGAGCGGTTGGGGGAACGCCGGGCCGAGGCCAAGGCGGACGAGACGCCGGCGAACGGTTCGGGACGGGACAGTGTGCCGCCCCCGCCGGACTACGCGCCCAGCGTCGCGGCCAAACCGGAGCCCGTCGCCGCCATTCCGTGGGGCATGCGGGTCGCCGCCGAGGCCGCCTGGCGGCTGCTCGTACTGGCGGGCATGCTCTGGGTGTTGATGAAGATCATCAGCGCCGTACAGCTCGTGGTGATGGCCTTCGTCGCGGCGCTCCTCGTCACCGCGCTCCTTCAGCCCACCGTCGCCAGGCTCAAGAAGTGGGGCCTGCCGCGCGGACTGGCCACCGCGGTCACGGCCATCGCGGGCTTCGTCGTCATGGGCCTCATAGGCTGGTTCGTCGTGTGGCAGGTCGTCGAGAACATCGACGTGCTCTCCGACCGGGTCACCGACGGCATCGAGGAGCTGAAGCGCTGGCTGCTCAACAGCCCCTTCCATGTGACCGAGCAGCAGATCAACGACCTCGCCAAGAGCCTCAGCAACGCCATCGGCACCAACACCGAGGAGATCACCTCCGCCGGCATCCAGGGCGTCACCGTGGTGGTCGAGCTGCTGACGGGCATCCTGCTCGCCGTGTTCTCCACCCTCTTCCTGCTGTACGACGGGAAGCGGATCTGGCAGTGGTCGCTCAAACTGGCGCCCGCGGCGGCGCGTCCGGGACTCGCCGGGGCCGGACCGCGCGCCTGGCGCACGCTCACGGCGTATGTGCGCGGCACGTTGATAGTCGCGCTGATCGACGCGGTCTTCATCGGTCTCGGGCTCTACTTCCTCGATGTCCCGCTGGCGGTGCCGCTGGCGGTCTTCATCTTCCTCGGCGCGTTCATCCCGCTCGTCGGCGCGGTGATCTCGGGAGCGCTCGCCGTGGTCGTCGCGCTGGTCACCCAGGACGTGTTCACGGCGCTGATGGTGCTGATCGTCGTCCTCGCCGTGCAGCAGATCGAGGGCCACATCCTCCAGCCGTTCATCCTCGGCCGGGCGGTGCGCGTGCATCCGCTGGCCGTCGTCCTCGCGGTCGCGACGGGCGGACTCGTCGCCGGTATCGCCGGAGCGGTCGTCGCGGTGCCGCTGGTCGCGGTCACGAACACCGTCGTCGGCTACCTCCGCGCGTACAGCCAGGAGCGGACGCCGCGCGGCGGTCCGGGGCCGCACGGCGCGACGGCGCACACGATCGCCCCGACGCCCGCGCCGGGCGCCAAGCCGCCGACCGCGCCTCCCGCCGACGGCCCGGCCGCACCGGGCTCCGACGCGCCGCCCGCTGAGACCCGGAGCGGGAAGGAATGATCTCCGAACCGGAACTGGAGGGCGAGCCACCGGCGCCGGTGCCGGCACCGAGAATTCCTGGGCAGCCCGGAGTCCCGGAGCGCGAGCAGGAGCCGGATCCGGAGTCGGAGCCGGAGACGATGGGCGCCGACGGCCGTCCCCTGATCCGGGGCGCGCCGCTGCGGCAGCGCCCGTGGGTGTGGGGACTGACCGGTGTGCTGGTGACGTCCGCGGTGTGGGCGGGCGGCCTGTGGGCGTACGACCGGGCGGGACCGGACCTCCAGGGCTACCGGGTCAGCCGCAACCTGTGCCTGGACGCCGACCTGTCGGCGCTCAGCGCCGCCGTGGGCGAGAAGCGGGAGCCGTTCGCCGCGACGGGCGAGGACAAGGCGCTCGACCAGGCCGTGTGCACGGTCAGCCTCGCACCGAAGCGGGCGCCGGGAGCCAAGGGCCATCCGGGGCCGAGTGTGCGGGCGTACGCCGAGATCACGTACACGCTGCACAAGAAGACCGATCCGGGGCCGCAGTTCGACGCGTCCCTGATCCACCCGGCCGACCAGGGGTCGGGGGCGGAGACCTTGAAGCTCGTCCCCGGAGTGGGGGAGCGCGCCTATCTGTTGAGCCAGTCGGGCGGGGACAATCCGGCGCTGGAAGTCCTCGACGGACAGGCGGTGCTCTCGCTCTCCGTGGGCCAGGTCGTCGACTACGACGACTCCGACCCGCTGGATCCCCAGTTCGACGTCGACCAGGAGGAAGTGCTCCATCTGGGCGGGCTGGAACCCGCCATGGTCGAGGACATGCTGGCGCTGATGGACCGGCTCAGGAAGGAGTGACCGGGGCGTCCGGCCTCAGGGGGTGTCGCCGAGACCGTCCATGACGGCCTCGGCGTCGAGCGTCGTCCCCAAGGACTGGATCACGGCCGCGATCCTGATGGCCTCCTGGATCGTCTCTCGGTCCTCCTCCAGCCCTCTGAGCGCGCGTTCGTGCGCGTCGAGGCAGAGACCGCA
The DNA here is from genome assembly GCF_044458565.1 of Streptomyces sp. NPDC050433. Classification (NCBI taxonomy): domain Bacteria; kingdom Bacillati; phylum Actinomycetota; class Actinomycetes; order Kitasatosporales; family Streptomycetaceae; genus Streptomyces; species Streptomyces sp. NPDC050433. The sequence continues at coordinate 474,540 of NZ_JBITIB010000001.1, forward strand.
GGCGTTGATCGCGGAGACCGCGAACGACCAGAACTCGAAGTCGGCCTTCGGGACCCCCGGATGACCGAGGGCCGTCATCCGCAGGCCCGTGCGCAGCTCTCCGTACGCGGGGTCGGACAGCAGATGCCGGGTGCGGTGGAAGACGTTGTTCACCGCCATGACGGCCGCGGCCGACTTGGCCGCCGTGTACGCGTCGGCGGAGAGCCGGGCCCTGGCCTCGGGCGCCAGTTCGCGCAGCACGCGCGCCGAGCGTGCGGCGATCGCGCAGGCCAGCACCGTGCCCCAGAGCCGCTGTTGGGAGAGTCCGCTGTGCTCGACCACCGCGTCGAGATTGCGGCGCAGGTCCTTCGCGTAGTCGGGAACGGCGGCCTTCAGCGCGTCGAGTGACATCGGGCTCTCCTGGGCAGGGCTTACGGGGCGTGGTCCTGGTCCTGGTCGTTGGGGGTGGCGGGTCCGTCCGCGGGCTGTGCCGGAGGCTCCGGGACCTTCGGCGGTCTGCCCCGGCGGGGGATCGGCTTCGCGTTGCCCGGCAGCCGGCCTCCCTCCGCCAGGGCCCGGCGGAGCAGGAACTCGATCTGCGCGTTGGCGCTGCGCAGTTCGTCGGACGCCCATCGTGCCAGGGCGTCGTACACCGCCGGGTCCAGACGCAGGAGTACCTGCTTGCGTTCCGTCACTGGTAGAGGGTGCCCGTGTTCACGACCGGCTGCGCGGCCCGGTCACCGCAGAGCACGACCAGAAGATTGCTGACCATCGCCGCTTTCCGCTCGGAGTCCAGCTCGACGATGTCCTGCTCGGTCAGCCGTGTGAGGGCCGCCTCGACCATCCCGACGGCGCCGTCCACGATCAGCCGGCGTGCCGCCACGACCGCGCCGGCCTGCTGGCGCTGGAGCATCGCCGAGGCGATCTCCGGAGCGTACGCGAGATGGGTGAAGCGGGACTCGATGATGTGCACACCGGCGGCCTCGACCCGTGCGTGCAGCTCGACGGCGAGCTTCTCGGTGATCTCCTCGGCGTTGCCGCGCAGCGAGAGACCGTCCTCGTCGTGGGCGTCGTACGGGTACTCGATCGCGATGTGCCGGACGGCGGCCTCGGTCTGGGTGGAGACGAACTCCAGGAAGTCGTCCACCTCGAAGAGGGCCTGCGCGGTGTCCTCGACCCGCCAGACGACGACCGCCGCCAGCTCGATCGGATTGCCGTAGGCGTCGTTGACCTTGAGGACGGCGGTCTCGTGGTTCCGTACGCGGGTCGAGATCTTCGTCCGCGAGGTGAGCGGGTTCACCCAGCGCAGGCCGTCGACGCGGATCGTGCCGCGGTAGCGCCCGAACAGCTGGACGACGCGGGCCTCGCCCGGCGCGACCATGTTCAGTCCGCACATCGCGAAGAACGCGGTGATCGCGAGCAGGATGCCGATCACGATCAGGGCGGCCTTCGCACCGGTCGAAGTGAGGGCGGCGCCACCGACGATCAGTGCGACCCCACCGATCAGGCCGATCAGCCCGAGGAGCAGCGCGAGGCCTCCGCCGATGCTGGTGGCCTGGAATTCGGTGACGCGTGGTGCGGGCATCTCGGGCAGGTCGTCCACCACTGGAGTGCTGGTCGCAGGCATGGCTGGTCCCCGTTTCTCGTACTGTCACGCCACTCGGCGTAGCTAGCATTGTGATTACACATTAATGCCCTTCGCAACCCTCGACGCCTCTCGTGAGTCGGTTTCTCTGAGACAGGTGCTGATTGTCACGTCGGATACGACCGGATCGAGACCCTTTGTCACAGGGGGCGGTGTTAGCTTTTTGAGCTGATTCCGGCAACTGGGACAAGTGGACGAAGCCCGGCGAGCCGAGAACCGAGATCAGAGAACAGGGACCGGACCCGAGAGCGGAGCGACTGAGCGATGGGCCGAGCGGAAGCGCGACAGGCCCGGCAGCGTGCAGCGCGCCGGGCGAAAAGGAAGACCGGCGGCATACGTGGCTTCTTCACGCTGAGGAAGCTGCTCGGTACGTTCTTCGGGCTGTGTCTGCTCGGCATGGGCGCGTTCGTCGTGATCTATTTCCTGGTCCCGGTACCGACGGCCAACGCGCAGGCCGAGATGCAGAGCAACGTCTACAAGTACAGCGACGGCACGGTCCTGGCGCGGACCGGCGAGATCAACCGGGAGATAGTCGGTCTGGAGAAGGTCCCCAAGGACGTCCAGCGGGCCTTCGTCGCCGCCGAGAACAAGTCCTTCTACAAGGACTCCGGCGTCGACATCAAGGGCACGGCCCGCGGCCTGATGAACACCCTCTCGGGCAAGGGCAAGCAGGGTGGTTCGACCATCACCCAGCAGTATGTGAAGAACTACTACCTCAACCAGGACCAGACGGTCACCCGCAAGCTCAAGGAGCTGGTGATCTCGCTCAAGGTCGACCAGCGGATGAGCAAGAACGACATCCTCGCCGGTTACATGAACACCAGCTACTACGGGCGGGGCGCGTACGGCATCCAGGCGGCGGCGCAGGCCTACTACGGCGTGGACGCGACCAAGCTGAGCGTCGCGCAGGGCGCGTATCTGGCGGCGCTGCTCCAGGCCCCCAACCAGTACGACTGGACCCAGGCCTCGGAGGCCGGCCGGAAGCGCGTCACCGAGCGCTGGAACTACGTCCTCGACAACATGGTCGAGCAGAACTGGCTCGGCGCCGACGAGCGCGGCGGCCTGAAGTTCCCCGTTCCGCAGAAGCCCAAGCCCGCCCCCGGCGCCGAGGGACAGGCCGGCTATCTCATCGAGGCCGCCAACAGCGAGCTGGAGCGGCAGGGCGTCGACAAGGCCGACATCGCCGCGGGCGGCTGGACGATCACGCTCAGCATCGACAAGAAGCGGCAGAAGGAACTCGTCGGCGCGGTCGACAAGCAACTGGAGTCCAAGCTCGACCGGAAGAAGAACAAGATCGACGCGACCGTGCAGGCGGGCGCCACCTCCGTGGACCCGAAGACCGGCGCGGTGGTCGCGCTCTACGGCGGGGTCGGCGCCACCGAGCACTGGATCAACAACGCCACGCGCACCGACTACCAGCCCGCGTCGACCTTCAAGCCCATCGTGTTCGCCTCGGCGCTGGAGAACGAGTCGAAGACGCAGGACGGCGAGACGATCGGCCTCAGGACGGTCTACGACGGCACGAGCAAGCGCCCGGTCGTCGGCAGCGACACCCCCTTCGCGCCGCAGAACGAGGACGACCGGGACTACGGGGACATCACCGTCCAGGAGGCGGCCAACGACTCCGTCAACGCGGTCTTCGCGCAGATGGTCGTCGACGTCGGCCCGGACAAGGTGAAGAAGACCGCGCTCGATATGGGCATGCGGGACAAGAACTTCCCCGAGCGGCCCGCGATCACGCTGGGCACCATGCAGGCCTCCACCTGGGACATGGCCGGCGTGTACGCGACGCTCGACAACCACGGCGAGAAGGTCACACCGACCATCCTGAAATCCGCCCAGCACAAGGACCGCAGCGTCGACCTGCCCGAGCCGATCGGCGACCAGGCCATCAGCCGCGAGTCCGCCGACACCGTCACCTCGGCCCTCACCGGCGTCGTGAAGAACGGCTCCGGGCACGAGGCGAACACCGACGCGTACGAGGCGGCGGGCAAGACCGGTACGTCGGAGAACAACAAGTCGGCGTGGTTCGCCGGCTACACGCCCGAACTGAGCACGGTGGTCGCCCTGTTCGGCGAGTCGCCGAAGGAGGGCGGCGGCCAGGTCACCCTCACCGGCACGGCCAACTCGGGCCGCGCCAACGGTGGCGGCTTCCCCGCCAAGATCTGGGCCGACTACACGCTGGGCGCGCTGAACGGCGGCTCCGACGCCGCTTTCGACCTCGATCTCGCCGAGCCCGCCTACCGGCCGCCCGAGCCCCCGCCGTCTCCCACCGAGGAGCCGTCGGCCCCCGAGGAGTCGAACACGCCGCCGCCCGAGCCGGACCCGAGCGACACCGGGAGCGACCCGCCGCCCTCCGAGCCACCGCCGACCAGCGAGCCTCCCGCCCCGCCGACGGAGCCGGGCGCCGACTCCGGAGGCGGCGGTGGAGACACCGCCGGCACCGACGGGGGCATCGACAGCGGCGGTACGGGGTCCTCGGGCGGGGCCACCGCCGGCGGTGGCAGCGATGGCGGGAGCGGCGGCGCCCTGCGGCCACCCGGCTTCACCGGCTGAGCGTTCAGCCGCCGTTGACCTTCGCGGCGATCCGGTCGCCGATCGGCTTGTCGATGTTGCGCCAGTACTGGCACGCCCGGTCGAGGACCGGCCTGCTCACGCCCTGGAGCAGATGACCCGAGACGTTCGACACCAGCCGGTCGCGCTGCGCGTCGTCCAGCACGTTGCGGACCTGAGTGCCCGGCTGGCCCCAGTCGTCGTCCTCGCGCCGCTTCGTGTACGCCTCGCGCACCATCTCGCCCGCCGCCGCCCAGCCCGCCGGGTCGCCGTAGCGCTCGGTGTCGGCGGCGGGGCCGCCGTAGGAGTTCGGCGCGTACGGGGCCGCCGTGCTCGACGTCTCGTACCGCATCGGGCCGTCCTTGGCGTACGAGTTCACCGCCGAGTGCGGCCGGTTGGGCGGCAGCTGCGCGTAGTTGGGGCCGATCCGGTACCGGTGGGTGTCCGGGTACGAGAACAGCCGGCCGAGCAGCATCTTGTCCGGCGAGGGGCCGATGCCCGGAACCATGCTGGACGGTTCGAAGGCGGCCTGCTCGATATGGATGAAGAAATTCTCCGGATTCCTGTTGAGCGTCATCCGGCCGACATCGATCAGCGGGTAGTCGCCGTGCGGCCACACCTTCGTCAGATCGAACGGGTTGAAGCGGTAGTCGGCCGCGTCCTCGAACGGCATGATCTGGACCTTCAGGCTCCAGGTCGGCGCGTTCCCCGACTCGATCGACTCATGCAGGTCCCGGCGGTGGTGGTCCGCGTCCGAGCCGGCCAGCTCGTCGGCGTCCGCCTGGCTGAGGTAGTCGATGCCCTGGTCGGTCTTGAAGTGGTATTTCACCCAGAAGCGTTCACCGGCGGCGCTGACCCACATGTACGTGTGCGAGCCGTAGCCGTTCATATGGCGGAAGGACTTCGGGATGCCCCGGTCGCCCATCAGCCAGGTCACCTGGTGCGCGGACTCGGGGGACAGGGTCCAGAAGTCCCACTGCATGTCGTTGCTGCGCAGCCCCGTGGCGGGGTGGCGCTTCTGCGAGCGGATGAAGTCCTGGAACTTGATGGCGTCGCGGACGAAGAAGACCGGCGTGTTGTTGCCCACCAGGTCGTAATTGCCCTGCTCCGTATAGAACTTCAGGGCGAAGCCACGCGGGTCGCGCCAGGTGTCGGGGGAGCCGAACTCACCGGCGACCGTCGAGAAGCGGGCCAGCATCTCGGTGCGCCTGCCCGGCTGGAAGAGGTGGGCCTTGGTGAACTGGCTGACGTCGTTGGTCACTTCGAAGACGCCGTACGCGCCCGAGCCCTTGGCGTGGACGACCCGCTCGGGGACCCGTTCCCGGTTGAACTGGGCCATCTTCTCGATGAGGTAGTGGTCCTGGAGGAGGATCGGACCGTCGCGCCCGACGGAGAGCGAGTTCTCGTCGCTCTCCACCGGGATACCGGCGTTGTCGGTCGTGTAAGGGACGTGGGGCGCCGACCCGGTCACGAGTCCTCCCGTGGATGGGGGATCCCGTGGCTGGAATCGGGCACCACGGGGCGTAGTGGTCGTATCGACCGCCTGCCTCAGTGAAACCCGCCGACACAGGGTCGGCAACATTTGTACGGTGCCCGGAACCCCGGCCCGGAACCAGTCCCGGACCCGGTCCGAAGCCGGGTCCGGGCCGGCCTACGGGCGGGTCGAGATCTCGAACCAGACGATCTTGCCGGTGGACAGCCGCGTCGCGCCCCAGCGCCTGGCCAGCCGGTTGACCAGGAACAGCCCCCGGCCGCCCTCGTCCGTGTCGCGCGCCCGGCGCTGGCGCGGCAGCTGCGGCGAGTCGTCGCCGACCTCGCAGCGCAGGACGTCGGTCCGCAGCAGCCGCAGCGTGACGGGCCGCTCCGCGTACCGGACGGCGTTCGTCACGACCTCGCTGATCAGCAGCTCGACCGAATCACTCAGCTCCTCAAGACCCCAGCGGGACAGCGCGCGCCTGGCGAGCCGTCTGGCCCGCCCCGGCGCCGCGTCCTCCGGCTCCAGGAACCAGTACGCGACATCGCTCGGCGCGATCCCGTCGAAACGGGCGGCCAGCAGCGCGATGTCGTCGTCGCGGTCACCGGGGCCGAGCACGTCCAGCACGTCGTCGCACAGCGCCTCCAAAGGAGGTGAGTGGTCGGGGCCGGTGAGCTGGGCGGTCGCGGCAAGGCGCTCCCGCAGCTGCTCGATCCCCGTCCACACGTCACGCAGCCGCGACTCCACGAGCCCGTCCGTGTAGAGGAGCAGCGTGGCCCCGGCCGGCGCGTCCAGCTCGACGGCCTCGAAGTCCACCCCGCCGACGCCGATCGGGGCGCCGGGCGGCACCCGAAGCACCTCGGCCCGGCCGCCCAGGTGCAGCAGTATGGGCGGCGGATGACCGGCGTTGGCGATGGTGATGCGGTGCGAGACCGGGTCGTACACCGCGTACAGACAGGTGGCCATCCGGTCGGTGCCCAGCCGCTGCGCCTGCTCGTCGAGGTGGTGCAGGACCTCCTGGGGAGGCAGGTCGAGACCGGCGAGCGTCTGCGCCGTCGTCCGCAGCTGGCCCATGATCGCCGCCGATGTCATGGAGTGCCCCATGACATCACCGACGACCAGGGCGACGCGGCTGCCGGGCAGCGGGATCGCGTCGTACCAGTCGCCGCCGACACGGGCGGTCTCGGCGGCGGGCAGATACCGGGAGGCGAGCCGCACGCCCGTGGGCTGCGGCAGCCCCTCCGGGAGCATCGTGCGCTGCAACTCGTCCGCGATGTACGCCTCGCGGCCGTACAGCACCGCCTTGTCGAGGCCGAGTGCGGTGTGCGTCGCGAGTTGCGCCGCCACCAGCAGGTCGTTGGGCTCGAAGGCGGGGCGGTCCGGCCTCCGTAGGAAGACGGCGGCACCGATGACGCGCCGTCTGCCGCGCAGCGGGGCCAGGATCGCGCGCCGGCCGCCGGGCAGGCCCATCTCGTCGCCGAGGAGTTCGGGCAGCGCCGCGCGGGCGGCGGCGGAGTCGCCGAAGACCGGCCGGACGCCGCGCAGGACCTCGGAGAGCGCGCCGCCGGGTGGCACCTCGCACAGTTGCGCGGCGGGCATCACATCGGTCTGCGGGTCCAGGACCGGCACCCGGCCGGCCTCGGACTCCGGCAGCTGGATGCCCGCACCGGCCATGCCGGTGCTGTCGCCGTCCTCGTCGGTGAGCCGCAGCCGGTCCGTACGGCGCAGCCTCAGTACGAAGGGCGCGACCGGGCGCTCGTCGCCGACGGGCAGCGGGTCGCGGAGGTAGACGAGTATGGCGTCGGAGAAGGTCGGCACGGTCGCCCGGCACAGACCGAGCACGATCTCGTCCAGGTCGATGCCCCGCGCGATGCGACGGGTGGCGGCCCCCACGAAGCGCAGCCGGTCGCCCTCGCGCCGCGCGGCCCCGACCGGGTCCTGCGGCGGCGCGGCCGACGGAACGGTGGCCTGCGCGGGCACGGGCGCGGGCGTGGGTACCTGAGGCACCGACGGCTGCGGTACGGCGGCGGCGGACGCCTCCTGCCGTGGCCGGGTGCGTTCCTGGGACCGGGCAGCCACGGGCTGCCGGCCTTCATGGGAGGTGGGATGCTCCGTCACGCGTGGGATTCCGTCCGTCCGGGCCGGTGGTGCGAGACAACCGATTCGACTGGCGATGCCACCCTGGTCCAGGGCGTCCCGCGTCTGTGGCCGCAGGGGCCCTCGCAGCCGGACGTCGGGACCTTGCGCCGGAAACGGCCCTCAAGGGCCCCACGAGCGCGAATGACGGGGCGGCACGTGTCCTGCACGGCTCTACCCCCCTCGTCGGTGTGTCGATGTCCAGCGGCTGATGTACGGCTGTCTGCGGCGCGTGCGTCCTGCGAATCGTTCTCGCGTACGTCCTACGTGGTACGTGGTACGGCTCGATGGTCCAGCGATATGACTCTAGGTCAGCTCCGTTGCCCCGACCACGCGTTGATCCGGCGCAGCCTTGCGGAGGACGATCCTACGTTTGAACCCCAGGGGCGCATCAAGGGTCTCACGACGTCGGCGAACCCGTCCTGGTGATCACCAGGTACGTAGCACCACCTGCCCTTTTTCCTCACCTGGTCCGGACCTTTGCCGGTTCGGGTGCCCGGTCCCAGCCCTCCGGCAATGGGGGCACCGACCACTGCGGATCGGGCCGCCAGTTCTCCCAGCCCGCGGAGAACGGCGGGCCCCACGCCCTGATCATCTCTACCGCCGCCTGCCCCGCCTCCCGGACGCGCAGCGCCTGACCGGCGTCCAGCAGCCCGACCCGCTGGGCCTCGGCGAACTCGTCCTCGTCCCGCCAGAGCCAGCTGCGGTCCGGATAGACCGAGATGTCGAGGAAGTGGTCCTCGGAGTCGATGCCGCCCGCCCAACGCAGCCGCGGTTCCTCCAGGTTCACGTACCAGCTGCGGAACTCCCAGCCCTGCTCCCAGAACAGCCACACCGACCACGGCTCCAGCGGCCTGGCCAGCTTCAGCACGCCCGTGCCCTCCCAGTGGGCGCGGACGGTGGTGCGCGGCGCCGTGTACCGGGTGGCGAGCGGTTCACTGTGCACGGGGGTGCCGTCGGCGAGCACCGGCTTGACGCACTCGGTGCCCGGCGCCATCCACACGGCGAGCAGGTCGTCGGTGTCCTGGACGACGGTCACCGGGCGGCAGATGTGCACCTGCGCGGAGCCGTTGTCCCGGTAGCGCCAGAGAATCCGCTCGCCCCGGTCCCAGTGTCGAATGCCGTCCGCACCTGTCATGCGCAGATCTTAGAGCGGAGGCCCCGCAGGCGCCGTGAGGTGCGCCGGGACGGCTCGATCTTGTCGGTCCCGATCAAGGACGTGTCATCCGCAGGACGTCCAGCGCCTCGTCCAACTGTTCCAGCGTCAGATCCCCGCGCGCCACATAGCCGGACTCCAGCACCACCTCGCGGATCGTGCGCTGCTCGGCCAGCGACTTCTTGGCGACCTTCGCCGCCTCCTCGTAGCCGATGTACTTGTTCAGCGGGGTGACGACGGACGGCGACGACTCCGCGTACCGCCGGGCGCGCTCCACGTTCGCCGTGATGCCGTCGACGGTCCGGTCCGCCAGCAGCCGGGAGACGGCCGCGAGCAGCCGTACGGACTCCAGGAGGTTCCTGGCGATCACCGGCAGCATCACGTTCAGCTCGAAGTTCCCGGCCGCGCCGGCCGTGGCGACGGTCGCGTCGTTGCCCGTCACCTGCGCGGCGACCATCAGGACGGCCTCCGGGATCACCGGGTTGACCTTGCCGGGCATGATCGACGAGCCGGGCTGGAGATCGGGCAGATTGATCTCGGCCAGCCCCGTGCGCGGTCCCGACGCCATCCAGCGCAGATCGTTGGCGATCTTCGTGAGCGAGACGGCGACGGTACGGAGCTGGCCCGAGGTCTCCACCAGCCCGTCGCGCGCGCCCTGCGCCTCGAAGTGGTCCCGGGCCTCGGTCAGCGGAAGCCCGGTCGTGCGGGCCACCTCGGCGATGACGGCGGCAGGGAAGCCGGGCGGGGTGTTGATGCCGGTGCCGACCGCCGTACCGCCCAGCGGCAGTTCGGCCAGCCGGGGCAGGGCCGACTCCAGCCGCTCGATGCCGTACCGGACGGCCGCCGCGTAGCCGCCGAACTCCTGGCCCAGCGTGACGGGCGTGGCGTCCATCAGATGCGTACGGCCCGACTTCACGACGTCCGCGAACTCCTCGGCCTTGCGCTCCAGTGAGGCGGCGAGATGGCCGAGCGCCGGGATCAGGTCGGCGGTGACGGCTGCCGTCGCGGCGATGTGGATGCTGGAGGGGAACACGTCGTTGGAGCTCTGCGAGGCGTTGACGTGGTCGTTGGGGTGCACGTCGCGGCCCAGTCGCTCGGTGGCGAGGGTGGCGATGACCTCGTTGGCGTTCATGTTGGACGAGGTGCCCGAGCCGGTCTGGAAGACGTCCACCGGGAAGTGCTCGTCCCAGCCGCCGTCGGCGACCTCGTCCGCCGCGCTCCGTACCGCGTCCGCGATGTCCCGGTCCAGCACGCCGAGTTCGGCGTTGACGGTGGCGGCTGCGGCCTTGATACGGGCCAGGGCCTCGATATGGGCGCGCTCGATGGGCCGGCCGGAGATGGGGAAGTTCTGTACGGCCCGCTGGGTCTGGGCGCGCCATTTGGCGTGTGCCGGGACCTGGATCTCGCCCATGGAGTCGTGCTCGGTGCGGTAGTTCGCGTCGCTCGTCATCGTGGTCGTACCTCCTACAGAAGGTGAGCAATTGTCTTGTTCGGAGTGTTCCCAAGCTCCTTACCCGCCAGTAAAAACCTCTGGTAACACTGAGATCGGGGAGGCCATGCAACGTACGAGACCCACGTTCCGAAGTACCGTCGCCACGCTCGCCGCATTCGCGACCGTCGTCGGCGGACTCCTCGCCCTTACGCCCACGGCCCAGGCGGCGGCCCCCGCCGGCGCGCCCGTCGCCGCCCGCGCGTCCGCCCCGCTGCCGCCCGCCCTGGAGGAGATCCGCGCGGCCGAGGCCACGCGCCTGTACGGCGACGCCGCGGAGCGCCCGCTCGACGAGCGCAAGACCGGGCTGATCGCGCTCGGCGACAGCGAGATCTCCGGTGAGGGCGTCGGCACCTACGAGCCGGGCACCAACGGGCCCGACAACTGGTGTCACCGTTCGCCCGACTCGGCGATCCACCGCACCGGGATCGCGGCGGACGTCACGTACAACGTCTCCTGCTCCGGCGCCTCGACCGTCAACATCCGGGTCGGCGGCACCGCGCAGTACGCCGACGAACTCGTGCAGAGCGACAGCCTGGCCATCAAGGCGCGCAACACCAGGATCAAGATGGTCGTGCTGGTGGCGGGCGCGAACGACGATCTCCAGTTCGGTCCGGTGATCACCGACTGCGTGCTGCGCTGGTTCACCTTTCAAGGGCCGTGCGCCGACAAGTACCAGGACGGCTGGCAGGCGCGGGTCGACGGACTCGTACCCAAGGTCGAGTCGACCGTGGCCGACCTGAGGGGTGTCATGCGCGGCGCCGGTTACGCCGACGGCGACTACAAGCTCGTCGTGATGGGCTATCCGGGCCCGCTCACCCCCGACTACGGCGACAACCCGAACTTCCCGGGCAAGATCCCCGGCGGCTGCACCGGTTACGACGAGGACGCCGCCTGGGCCCGTGACGGCGCCGTCCCCGTCTTCCAGAGCGGGGTGCGGAAGGCCGCCGCCAACTCGGGCGCGGTGTATCTGGACAACTCACGGCTCTTCCACGGCCATGAGGTGTGCACGGACGACGACTGGGCGCGGGGACTGTTCATCGACATCACCAACCCCTTCCCGCCGAGCGAGAATTCGGTCCGGCAGTCGTTCCATCCGAACGCCGCCGGACACGTCGCGTTCGCGTCGTGCCTGACCCAGCTGTACGACTCGGGGCTGCGCGAGGCGAGTTGTGCCGACCCGGCGAGCACCGGGCGGCCCGTTCTCCAGCCGGGTGGCTGGGACGACGCTTTTCGGCCATTGAAGAACGAGGGGACCGGCACGTGCGTCGACGTGACGGCGTCGAAGACCCGCAACGGCTCCAAGGTCACCGGCTACGGCTGCCACGGCGGCCGTAACCAGGGCTGGTGGTACGACACCGGTACGGGCGCGGGCGCCCGGTCGCTGCACAGCGAGCTGAGCCACGACCGCTGCCTCGACGTCCCCTCCGGCGCGTACAGCGCGGGCACCGCGGTCACCCTCTGGGACTGCCACGGTGGCGCGAACCAGAAGTTCGTACGCGAGGCGGGCACCATCCGCCCGGCGTCGGCCGCCACGCTCTGCCTGACGGTGGCTTCGGCGCAGGACCCGCTGCGGCTCCAGAACTGCGACGGGTCGGCGAACCAGCGGTTCGTCTGATCCATACGCGGTGAGGTCCCCGGCGGGGGGCCTCACCGCGTCCGCCGCTTATCCGAGGCCGGGGCCCCGCACCGGGATGCTGGTGAACGTCGGCGCCGGCGCGGGCTCGGTGAAGAAGTCGTTGCCCTTGTCGTCCACGACGATGAACGCCGGGAAGTCCTCGACCTCGATCTTCCAGACCGCCTCCATGCCCAGCTCCTCGTACTCCAGGACCTCGACCTTCCTGATGCAGTCCTGCGCGAGCCGCGCGGCCGGGCCGCCGATCGAGCCCAGGTAGAAGCCGCCGTGCGCGCCGCAGGCGTCGGTCACCTGCTTCGAGCGGTTGCCCTTGGCGAGCATGACCTTCGAGCCGCCCGCCGCCTGGAACTGCTCCACGTAGCTGTCCATCCGCCCCGCCGTCGTCGGGCCGAACGACCCGGAGGCGTACCCCTCGGGCGTCTTGGCGGGCCCCGCGTAGTACACCGGGTGGTCCTTCAGGTACTGCGGCATCTCCTCGCCCGCGTCCAGCCGCTCCTTGATCTTGGCGTGCGCGATGTCGCGCGCCACGACCAGCGTTCCGGTCAGCGAGAGGCGGGTCTTGACGGGGTGCCGGGTCAGCTCGGCCAGGATGTCGTCCATCGGCCGGCCGAGGTCGATCCGTACGACGTCGCTCTCGCCGCCCTCACCGCTCTGCTCCAGGTGCTCGTCGGTGGTGTCGGGCAGGAAGCGCGCCGGGTCGGTCTCCAGCTGCTCCAGGAAGACACCCTCGGCGGTGATCTTCGCGACCGCCTGGCGGTCCGCCGAGCAGGACACGGCGATCGCGACCGGCAGTGAGGCGCCGTGCCGGGGGAGCCGTACGACCCGCACGTCGTGGCAGAAGTACTTGCCGCCGAACTGCGCGCCGATGCCGATCTTCTGCGTCAGCTCGAAGACCTTCTCCTCCAGCTCCTTGTCACGGAAGCCGTGGCCGGCGGGGGAGCCCTCGGCGGGCAGCTCGTCCAGGTAGTGCGCGGAGGCGTACTTCGCGGTCTTGAGCGCGAACTCGGCGGACGTGCCGCCGACTACGATCGCCAGGTGGTACGGCGGACAGGCGGCCGTACCGAGTGAACGGATCTTCTCCTCCAGGAACTTCATCATGGACGCCTCGTTGAGGACGGCCTTCGTCTCCTGGTAGAGGAACGACTTGTTGGCCGAGCCGCCGCCCTTGGCCATGAAGAGGAACTTGTACGCGCCGCCGTCGGTCGCGTACAGCTCGATCTGCGCGGGCAGGTTCGAGCCGGTGTTCTTCTCCTCCCACATGGTCAGCGGGGCCATCTGCGAGTAGCGCAGGTTGAGCTTGGTGTACGCGTCGTAGATACCGTGCGACAGGGCCGCCTCGTCGCCGCCCTCCGTAAGGACGTTCTGTCCGCGCTTGCCCATCACGATCGCCGTGCCGGTGTCCTGGCACATGGGGAGCACGCCGGCGGCGGAGATGTTCGCGTTCTTGAGAAGGTCGAGCGCCACGAACTTGTCGTTGGACGAGGCGTCCGGATCGTCCACGATCCTGCGCAGCTGGGCGAGGTGGGCCGGGCGCAGATAGTGCGAGATGTCGTGCATCGCCTCGGCGGCGAGCGTGCGCAGCGCCTCCGGGGCGACCTTGAGGAACGTACGGCCGTCGGCCTCGACGGTGGAGACACCGTCGGCGGTCACCAGGCGGTACGGCGTGGTGTCCTCTCCCAGAGGGAGCAGATCGGAGTACGCAAACTCTGCCATTTCGGCCATTCCTCACTCGACAGGCGGCGGCTGACCTTCGTCGGGCAGCGCGCCTCTCAGCGTAAGACGTGGCGCGGGGGTGGTCGGGGTGAGGTGAGACTCAGTAGGAGGCGGAGTGGGGGCGGCGGTGAAGGGCGGGGCGCGGTTCGGGCGCGGCGAAGCCGGGCGGCGTCGCCACTAGTCGCGATCTATCGCGTTTCGCTACTCTGGTGCGGTGGACCTCGAAAAGCACTCCCAGAAGCCGGTCGCGCCGGCGGAGCCCGACGGCGGTATCCGGGCCTCCGACGCCGACCGAGACCGGATCGCCGACATCCTCAGGGAAGCCCTCGCGCTCGGTCGGCTGGATGCCGAGGAGCACTCCGAGCGGATCGACGCCGTCTACCGCGCCAAAACCATGGGCGAACTGGAGCCGCTGGTCAGGGACTTGCCGGCGACGCCCACCGGCGACCGCACTGCCACTTCGCCGCACACGTACGGCCCCGACGACGAGACCGAGCCCGCCGAGAATCTGATCGCGATCTTCAGCAGCACGACCCGCAAGGGCCGTTGGCGCGTGGGCCGTCGCACGAACGCCTTCGCGCTGTTCGGCAACATCGAGATCGATCTGACCGAGGCGCTGTTCGGCCAGCGGACGACCGTGATCAACGCGACCGCCGTCTTCGGCTCCATCGAGGTACGGGTCCCGGAGAACATCTCGCTGCGCGGCGGCGGCACCGGCATCTTCGGCAACTTCGAGGTCCGGACGTTGGAGGGCGCGCAGTCGGATGCCCCGGTCGTGGTCGTCAACGGCTACTCGGTCTTCGCCAGCATCGAGGCCAAGCCGAAGCGCGGCAAGTTCATCGCGGACCTCAACAGGCGGCTGCGCAAGCACCTGGGCCACTGAACGGGCCGGTCGATCCGTTCCGTTTCCGGTTCCGATTGGACTGCGGCCGGGGCGAGTTGGGGCCGCGTTCAGCACGGCCTTCCGGCCCGTTCGCGCGCGGGCGGTTGTCGTTCCGTACGGGGTTCCAGAGGTCGTATCCCAGTGCCACTCAGTGCTTAGGCGTGCGTACAGCGGGTAGGGACTGCTGCATCGCCTCTCGCTCGCGAAGCCGTCGTCAGGAGTGGACCGTGCTGCCATTGCCGCATCAGCCCCTGCAGGTCGCCGCCGTACCGCCCCAGCGGAGTTCCGCTCGGGAGGATCAGGCCGGACCCTGGCATTCGGAGGCGGTGTGCCGCCGGGACGAAGCCGGATTGTTCTTCGCCCCCTCCAAGGAGCCGACGGCCGCGAGGCTGGCCCGTGAGGAGGCCGCCAAGCGGGTCTGCGCCCGCTGCCCGGTGATGGTCGACTGCCGGGAACACGCACTGCTCCAGCCCGAGCCGTACGGGGTGTGGGGCGGTCTCACCGCCGCCGAACGCCGTGTGGCCCTCGCGCGCCGCAGGCGGCGCGAGGTCGAGCTGCGGAACGCGGCGTCGGCCGCGGGCCGGATCGCCGCGGCGGGCTGACGGCCCGCCCACCCGATCGGTGGTGACCGGGGCGCCCCTGCCGTACATGAGGGGCGCCCCGGTCTCACGCGTGCCCGCGTGCCGGCCTACCGCGTGCCGGGTGGCCGCTACTTCGCGCGGTCGAAATCGATCGTGCTGTAGGCGCGCAGCTTCGACAGCCGGTGCGTCGAGTCGATCTGCCGGATCGTGCCGGACTTGGAGCGCGTCACCATCGACTGGGTGGTCGCGGTCTCGGAGCGGTATCGCACCCCGCGCAGCAACTCGCCGTCCGTGATGCCTGTAGCGGCGAAGAACACGTTGTCGCCACTGACCAGGTCGTCCGTCGACAGCACACGGTCCAGATCGTGCCCGGCGTCGAGCGCCCGCTGCCGCTCGGCGGCGTCCTTCGGCCAGAGCTTGCCCTGGATGGTGCCGCCGAGGCACTTGATCGCGCACGCCGAGATGATGCCCTCGGGGGTGCCGCCGATGCCCATCAGCAGGTCGACGCCCGTGCCCTCGCGTACGGCCATGATCGAGCCGGCCACGTCGCCGTCCGAGATGAACTTGATCCGCGCGCCCGTCTCGCGGATCTCCTTGACGATGCCCTCGTGGCGGGGGCGGTCGAGGATGACCACCGTGACGTCCTGGGGCGACGAGCTCTTGGCCCTGGCGACGCGTCGGATGTTGACCGAGACGGGGGCGTTGATGTCGACGAAGTCCGCGGCCTCGGGGCCCGTGACCAGCTTGTCCATGTAGAAGACCGCCGAGGGGTCGAACATCGCGCCCCGGTCGGCCGCCGCGAGCACCGCGATGGCGTTGGGCATGCCCTTGGCGTTGAGCGTGGTGCCGTCGATCGGGTCCACGGCGATGTCGACCTCGGCGCCGGTGCCGTCGCCGACCCGCTCCCCGTTGAAGAGCATCGGAGCTTCGTCCTTCTCGCCCTCGCCGATGACGACGACGCCGTTCATCGAGACGGTCGAGACGAGGGTGCGCATGGCGTTCACGGCCGCGCCGTCCGCGCCGATCTTGTCGCCGCGTCCGACCCAGCGTCCGGCCGCCATGGCGGCGGCCTCGGTGACCCGTACGAGTTCGAGGGCGAGGTTGCGGTCGGGGGCCTCGGGAGAGACCTCCAGCGGGGACGGGAGTTGATGCTCGGTCATCGGAACGCACCTTTCTGTACGGCGACGGCCGGAATGAGGGTGCTGCGACTCTATCGGTAGGTCGACAAAACGAGCAGAGGGGCCCACTTATGAGCGTGAACCCCTTGATGCGACTATGGGGAAGTGGCAGGTAAGGGAAGTATGAAACCGGTGCGGGACATGTTCCTGTCGATGGCGGTCATCGTCGCCGTCGCCGGGGTGATCTACATGGCCAACCCGCGCGACGAGAACGCGGATCCGCTCAAGGCGGTCGACTACCGGGTCGAGTTGACGACGGCGCAGCGCGTGGCGCCGTATCCGGTGATGGCGCCGCGGGGCCTCCCGAAGACCTGGAAGCCGACGTCGGTGTCGTACGCCCGGCAGGAGGCCAACGCCTGGCACCTCGGCTTCCTGGACCCCGACCGTGAGTACGTGGCCGTGGAGCAGTCGACGGCCCCGGCGGTGAAGTACATCGCCGATGTCACGCACGACGCCGAGGACACCGGCAAGAGCGCGCGGGTGGGCGGCGAGACATGGCAGCGGTGGGAGGGCCCCAAGTACGACGCCCTGGTACGCACGGCTGACGGGGCGACGACGGTCGTGACGGGTACGGCGCCGTACGAGCGGCTGGTCGAGATGGCGGAGGCGCTGGAGGCCGACAAGGCGGCGGAGGATTCCGGCTCCGGCGAGGCCTGAGCGGTTCGAGAGCGACGACAGTCTTTGAGAGCACGACGGGGCCGCCGTCCCGGGGAGGGGCGGCGGCCCCGTCGTGGCGCGTGGGAGGGACCCGGTTCCTCAGACGGTCGTGACGACCTCGTCGTAGGACCGGCGCGGGGAACGGGCGTGCCAGGCGTTGTCGCCGGGCTTGCCGATGTTCACGACCATCAGGGGCACGTGGTCGCCGTCCAGGAACTCCTTCTGGACGCCGGCGTGGTCGAAGCCCGTCATCGGGCCCGCGGCCAGACCGGCGGCGCGGATGCCGACGATGAAGTAGGCGGCCTGGAGCGCCGCGTTCATACCGGCGTTCTGCTCGCGCACCGGACGCTCGGAGAAGAAGGCGTCCTTGGCCGCGGGGAAGGCCGGGAAGAGCTCGGGGAGCTCCTCGTGGAACTCGTTGTCGGCGGCGAAGATCGCGACCAGCGGGGCGGTGGACGTCTTGGGCTTGTTGCCGTCGCTCATGTGCTGGACGAGTCGCCCGCGGGCCTCGGGGGAGCGGACCAGGACGACGCGCAGCGGCGTCTGGTTG
The DNA here is from genome assembly GCF_044458565.1 of Streptomyces sp. NPDC050433. Classification (NCBI taxonomy): domain Bacteria; kingdom Bacillati; phylum Actinomycetota; class Actinomycetes; order Kitasatosporales; family Streptomycetaceae; genus Streptomyces; species Streptomyces sp. NPDC050433. The sequence continues at coordinate 492,170 of NZ_JBITIB010000001.1, forward strand.
AAGGCGGTGGGGCCGAACTTCACGAGGTCGTAGATGGCCTGGATCTGCTCTTCGGTCACCGGCTCGTCGGTGAAGGTGTTGGCGGTACGGGCCTCGCGGAAGAGGAGGTCCTGGGCTGCGGGGTCAAGAACGAGGGACATCTGGGCGTACCTTCCGAACAGGCAGAGCGATCAAGCGACGCCGCCAACGTACGCCTGGATGTATTAACTTTCAACTAAAACCGGGGCTGTCGTGACTCGCTTCACATGATGTTGACAGAAGGGGTCTCGGACGGCCGCCGGTGATCGCTGCCCGATCAGGCCCGAGGCCTCAGGCTTCGGGCCTCACGACTAGGTCCTGTCCGCCGGACAGGACCTAGTTCAGTCCTCGGGGCCGGGTGCGGGCGCCGGGTCCGCCAGCGAGGCGTCCAGGCGGGCGCGCGCACCGTCCAGCCAGCGGCGGCAGACCTTGGCCAGCTCCTCGCCGCGCTCCCACAGGGCCAGCGACTCCTCCAGCGTCGTACCGCCGGTCTCCAGGCGCCGTACGACGTCGATCAGCTCGTCCCGTGCCTCCTCGTAGCCGGGCGCGTCCGCGCCGGCGGCCGTTGCTGTCCCGCTGTCCGTCTTGGCCATGTGATCCACCCTATGTGCGGTCTACGACAACGAAATACCTGAAGAAACGCGTGCCCGAACGCGGTCCGAACCCGACTGCCCCGCGCCCGCGGCTCATTCGGTGACCCGCACTGTGAACCCGCCCTCCGCCACCCTGGCCCGCAGCTCCTGGTCCGCCGAGACCTCCGCCGCGGACCGCACGACCGCCCCGTCCGGCCGCTGGAGCACGGCGTATCCACGCTCCAGCGTCGCCGCCGGCGACAGCGAGACCACCCGCGCCCGCGTGTGCGACAGCTCCGAGTCCGCGCGGTCCAGCAGATGCCGCAGCACCCGCCGGCTGCGGTCCGCCAGCGCGTCGATCTCGCTCTCGCGCTCGTCCACCATCCGCTGGGGCCGCTCCATCACCGGCCGGGCCAGCGCGTGGGCGAGCCCCCGCTCCTCCCGGTCGAGCAGCCCCTGTACTGTCCGCAGCGCCCGGTCCCGCAGCGCCTGCACCCGGTCCAGCTCCTCACCGACGTCCGGCACGACCCTCTTCGCCGCGTCCGTGGGTGTCGACGCCCGTACGTCGGCGACCAGGTCCAGCAGCGGGGAGTCGGGCTCATGGCCGATCGCCGACACGACGGGCGTACGGCAGGCGGCCACCGCACGTACCAACTGCTCGTCGGAGAACGGCAGCAGATCCTCCACGCTGCCTCCGCCGCGCGCCACGACGATCACGTCGACCTCCGGCAGGTCGTCCAGCTCCTTGACCGCCTGGACGACCTGACTCACCGCGTTGACGCCCTGCACGGCGGTGTTGCGCACGTCGAAGCGGACGGCGGGCCAGCGCCGCCGCGCGTTCTCCAGCACGTCCCTCTCGGCCGCCGACGCCCGTCCGCAGACGAGCCCGATCAGCTGCGGCAGAAAGGGCAGTGGCCGCTTGCGGTCGGCGGCGAACAGCCCCTCGGCACCCAGGGACTTCTTCAACTGCTCCAGCCTGACGAGCAGTTCGCCGATCCCCACCGGCTTTATCTCGGTGGCCCGCAGCGACAGCTGCCCCCTCGGCGCGTACCACTCCGGCTTCGCGTGCACCACGACCCGCGCGCCCTCGGAGACGACGTCGGCGATCGCGTCGAACACCTGCCGGTAACAGGTGACGCTCACGGAGATGTCGTACGACGGGTCGCGCAGCGTCAGGAACACGACCCCGGCACCGGGCCTGCGCGACAGCTGCGTGATCTGTCCCTCGACCCAGACGGCGCCGAGCCGGTCGATCCAGCCGCCGATGAGGCGCGACACCTCGCCGACGGGCAGCGGGGTGTCCGGAGACGTGTGGAGAGCCATGCGGTCGAGCGTATCGGCCGCCTCCGACAACGCGGCCCACTCCGGGGGACGTCCGGACCCTACGGCGCCTTCGGCGTGGCCGAGCTGCGGAGCCGCCACTGGATCGCGTACACCACCAGTCCCACCGCCAGCCAGATCGCGCCCACCACCTGCGCCGTGTCCGACGCCTCCACGATCACCGCGACCAGCACCCCGGCACCGATCACCGGCAGCACCACATGCGCCATGATCCGCGGCGGGCCCTCCATGCGCCGTACCGCGAACCAACCGACGACCGACGCGTGCAGCAGGATGAACGCCGTCAGCGCCCCGATGTCGACCACCGACACCAGATGGTCCAGCCCGTTGGCGTTCCTGGCCGCCCACACGGCGGCGATCAGGGTCACCACCGCCGCGAGCAGCAGCGCCACGCGCGGCGTCCCCCCGTCCGTACGGGACAGCAGCCGCGGCAACCGCCGCTCGCGCCCCATCGCGAAGAGCAGCCGGCCGGCGGCGGCCTGTCCCGCCAGCGCGGCGAACGCGGCGCCGATCGCCTTGCTCACCGCGACCAGGTCGTGCAGCCACGTTCCTACGGAGGCGTCCACGGCGTCGTAGAAGGCCGTCCCCTGCTTGGCCGGGTCGGCGGCCAGTTCGGCCGAGCTGAGCGGTTCGAGGAGCGCGACGAGATACGTCTGCGCCACGAACAGGACACCGGCGAGCGCCAGACAGAAGAGCACGGCCCGCGCCACCTTCCGCGAGCCGCCCGTCACCTCCTCGGCGAACGAGGCGATCGCGTCGAAGCCCAGATACGACAGCACGGCGACCGACACCGCGCTGAGCACCGCCGTCATCGAGAAACTCAGGTCCCCGGTGAACGGTGACAGCCAGCCGCGTGTCGCCCCGTCCTGTACGAGCACCACGATCGCCGACACCACGAACACCATCAGCACCACGATCTCCAACGCGAGCACGAAGAAGCCGACACGCGCGGCGGCCCGTACCCCCCAGAGATTGAGCAGCGTGGTGATCACGACGGCGATCCCGGTCCAGATCCACCGGTCGACGGAGGGCACCAGCGCCTCCATCGCGATGCCGGCGAAGAGATAGGCGACGGCCGGGATCAGCAGATAGTCGAGCATCGCCATCCACCCGGCGATGAACCCCGGCCCCTCACCGAGGCCCTTGCGGGCGTACGCGAAGACCGAACCGGCCTGCGGCGCGACGCGGATCATCTGCGCGTAACTGAAGGCCGTGAACGCCATGGCGATGGTGGCGAAGACATAGACGAGGGCCACGGCCCCGTGCGACTTGGCGTCGAGCGTGCCGTACACGCCGACGGGTGCCATGGGCGCGATGAACAGGAGCCCGTAGACGACGAGATCGCGGAACCCGAGAGTCCGCCGCAGCCCGTCGGGATGCCCGTCGGCGGATGCGCCCGAACGCGGATCCGCACCGCCCGTACGCGGATCCCCGCCGCTCACACCTTCCGTACCGTCCGCATCGCCCGCACTGCTGTCGGCCATCGCGTTCCTCCGTCGATCACGTAGGCCCAGTCTCGGCCCGACAGCCGATCTCCCGCCTCTTCTGGGCGGCCTTACGATGGTGGGCATGACTGCTACGCCCAGCCCGCCGCCCGCCGCCACCCCGAGTGGAGACGCCACGCGCCGCGCCGGCAAACGCGTCCTGCTCGCCGCGCCTCGTGGTTACTGCGCGGGAGTCGACCGTGCCGTGATCGCCGTGGAGAAGGCCCTGGAGCAGTACGGGGCGCCCATCTATGTCCGCCACGAAATCGTCCACAACAAGTATGTCGTGCAGACCCTTGAGCGAAAGGGGGCGATTTTCGTCGAGGAGACGGCGGAGGTCCCCGAGGGGTCGATCGTCATGTTCTCCGCACACGGCGTGGCCCCCGTCGTCCACGAAGAGGCCGCCGACCGCAAGCTCGCGACCATCGACGCCACCTGCCCCCTGGTCACCAAGGTCCACAAGGAAGCCGTCCGCTTCGCCAACGAGGACTACGACATCCTGCTGATCGGCCACGACGGCCATGAAGAGGTCATCGGCACCTCCGGCGAGGCCCCCGACCACATCACCCTGGTCGACGGACCCGACGACGTGGCCAACGTCGAGGTGCGCGACGAGTCCAAGGTCGTCTGGCTCTCCCAGACGACCCTCTCGGTCGACGAGACGATGGAGACGGTCGACAAGCTCAAGGAGAAGTTCCCGCTGCTCATCGCACCGCCGAGCGACGACATCTGCTACGCCACACAGAACCGGCAGATCGCGGTCAAGCAGATGGGCGCCGAAGCGGACCTGGTCATCGTGGTCGGGTCGAGGAACTCGTCCAACTCGGTACGGCTGGTCGAGGTCGCCCTCGGCGCGGGCTCCCGCGCCGCCCACCTGGTGGACTCCGCCGACGAGATCGACGAGGCCTGGCTGGAGGGCGTCAGCACGGTCGGTGTCACCTCCGGCGCGTCCGTCCCCGAGATCCTGGTCGAGGGTGTCCTGGAATGGCTCACGGGCCACGGCTTCGAGGATGTCGAGATCGTCAAGGCGGCCGAGGAGTCGATCGTCTTCTCGCTGCCCAAGGAACTCCGCCGTGACCTGCGCGCGGAGGCCGCGAGCCTGGCCGAGAAGTAGGGCGGCGTGGTCATCTCCCCGTAACGTTGCGTCCATGAACGTCTTCGGAGTGGACATCGGCGGTTCGGGCATCAAGGGCGCGCCCGTGGACCTGGAGCGCGGCGAACTGGCAGAGCCGCGCCACAAAGTGCTCACACCGCAGCCGGCCGCACCTGACGAGGTGGCCGGCTGCGTCGCCGAGGTGGTCGAGCACTTCAACTGGTCCGGCCCCGTCGGCATCACCTTTCCGGGAGTGGTCACGGGGTCGGTCGTCCGTACAGCGGCGAATGTCGACAAGCGCTGGATCGACACGGACGCCGGCGCACTGCTCGGCGACCGGCTGAGTCTGCCCGTCACGATCCTCAACGACGGGGACGCGGCGGGCGTCGCGGAGATGACCTTCGGCGCGGGCAAGGGGCGGCAGGGGACCGTCTTCCTGCTGACCTTCGGTACGGGCATCGGCAGCGCGCTCTTCATCGACGGCAGGCTCGTCCCGAACACCGAGCTGGGTCATCTGGAGCTGAACGGCCACGACGCGGAGAAGCACGCGTCGACGAAGGCCAAGGACGACCACGACCTGAGCTGGCACCACTGGGCGCACCGGGTGCAGAAGTATCTGGCGCATCTGGAGATGCTGTTCTCGCCGGAGCTGTTCATCATCGGCGGCGGGGTCAGCCGCAAGGCGGACAAGTTCATCCCGCTCATCGAGGACATCAAGGCGGAGATCGTCCCCGCCCAGCTGCAGAACAACGCGGGCATCGTGGGAGCGGCCATGATGGCCGCGGAGGGCTGAACCGCGGCGTCAGCCGCGGCGGACCACGGTCCCACCGCTCCCGACCTTTGCCCCCGTCTTGGTCGTCTTGGTCATCGCCTTCGTTTTCGTCCCCGCCTTCGCCCCGCCGCCGCGTGTCGCCAGGTCGCGTGCGCGCCGGCGGCGGCCCATCTGGCGCACCTTCCGTACGGAGGCGATGACCCCGGCGACGAGCGTGCCGCCGTACAGCCAGCCCGCCTGCACGGCGAGCGCGGTCACGACGGCCATCGTCTGCCCGCCGAAGCTGCCCGTCCCGCCGGAGATCGGGAGGGTGCCGAGGGCGAAGGCGATGGGAACGCTGATCGGGGCGGTCACCAGGTCGGCGCTCCGTACCCAGAGCGCGGTCAACGCGCTGACCGGCAGGAACAGCACCCCGTACACCAGGGGCTCACCGCCGAACAGCAGCTCGTCCAGGCATCCGATCAGAAACATCGTGGCGGCGGCGAACAGCCCGGCGCCCAGCCCGGTCAGCCGGGGATTCGGGAGTCTGCGCAAGGTGAGCACGACGGGCGGCACCCGGCGCGTGGTCGGCGCGGGAACCCGATAGACGCCGGCGGCCCCGGCGACGGTGCCTCGCGGACGGAGAGGGCTCTGCGCCGGCCGCGGCCGGCGCCGGAGGGGACGTGTCCTGTGCTGCTCCACCGGAACAACCTAGGTCGCATAGGTGTCGGATTCAGGCGATGGACACGCCCTTTGGGCGACCTTGGCGTTGCGTTCGACGGACGCTGGGCGTGTCGCGCCGGGGGATGCCGCCATCTGCCGTACCGACTGCCGTCGGCCGCCGGGGCGGCCCGCCCGTAAACTGGGGGATCGGCCCGCATCCGGGCCGTACAGCTCAGCCGGTCCTCACTTCAGGAAGTCGCCAACGTGTCGCTCACGATCGGAATCGTCGGACTGCCGAATGTCGGCAAGTCGACCCTTTTCAACGCCCTGACCAAGAACGACGTGCTGGCGGCCAACTACCCGTTCGCCACGATCGAGCCCAACGTCGGCGTCGTCGGCGTCCCCGACCCGCGCCTCGCCGTCCTCGCCGAGATCTTCGACTCGCAGAAGATCCTCCCCGCGACGGTCGACTTCGTCGACATCGCGGGTATCGTGCGCGGCGCGTCGGAGGGTGAGGGCCTGGGCAACAAGTTCCTCGCGAGCATCCGTGAGTCCGACGCGATCTGCCAGGTCATCAGGGCCTTCAAGGACGAGAACGTCGTGCATGTCGACGGCAAGGTCTCGCCGAAGGACGACATCGAGACGATCAACACCGAGCTGATCCTCGCCGACCTCCAGTCGGTCGAGAAGGCCGTCCCGCGGCTGACGAAGGAATCCCGCCTCCAGAAGGAGAAGGTCGCCGTCCTGGCGGCGGTCGAGGAGGCCCGGAAGATCCTCGAAGCCGGTACGACACTCTTCGCCGCGGGCATCTCGGCGGGCACGGAGAAGGGCAGACTCCTCCACGAGCTGCACCTGCTCACCACGAAGCCCTTCCTGTACGTCTTCAACGTCGACGAGGACGAACTGGTCGACGAGGACTTCAAGAACGAACAGCGCGCCCTCGTCGCCCCGGCCGAGGCGATCTTCCTGAACGCCAAGATCGAGTCGGAACTGATCGAACTGGCCGACGACGAGGCACTGGAACTGCTCCAGTCCATGGGCCAGGACGAGCCGGGCCTCGCCACCCTGGGCCGCGTCGGCTTCGCGACCCTGGGCCTCCAGACGTACCTCACGGCAGGCCCGAAGGAGACCCGCGCCTGGACGATCAAGAAGGGCGCCACGGCCCCTGAGGCGGCCGGCGTGATCCACACCGACTTCCAGAAGGGCTTCATCAAGGCGGAGGTCATCTCTTTCGCCGACCTGGTGGAGGCGGGCTCGGTCACGGAATCCCGCGCCAAGGGCAAGGCCCGCATGGAGGGCAAGGATTACGTGATGCAGGACGGCGACGTGGTGGAGTTCCGCTTCAATGTGTAGCGGCTGACCTAGCATCACTTCGCCGATCTGGCAAACATGCAGGTGAGATGGGGTCTGGTTCTCCGGGGCCAAGGCCCTTGATCTTTACGGTGCTGGATAGGTGCTGGATGTTCTGACCTCCCGTCATCTGTTATCACCCCTCTTATCCGTACCGTGCTGGATTCGTGCTGGATGAGAGCGCACATGCTGGGGCGAGCACTGTCCAGAGCCTGGCGGCGGCAGGAAGTGCGGGTGGGTCAGCGCTTGCGCCGGTAGGGATCCGTGTACGGCTCCATGGACTGGCGGACCTCTTCCCGCACCGGGTCCATGAGGGGACCCGGTGCGTAGTAGCGGGCCCGGGCCTTGCCGTGGGGGACGAGCCAGCCGCGGGCGACGAGTTCCCGGATGTCGCGGATTGCTTGTTGGTCGCTGAGGTCGGCGTCCTGCTGGTAGACGGTGCGGCGGACCTTCGCGTCCGAAAACGCGGGCAGCAGGGCATAGACGACCCGCTCGTCCAGACCGGCTGCCTCGACGCCTTCGACCAAGCGGGTCCAAGCCCGCGACATCACATCGAAGCGGCGCTGGGCCTGTTGAGCCTGGCGGTGGTGTGCGGTCAGACAGAACCGGATCCAGGGCCGGGTGTCCCGCTCCGGGCTCCAGCGCGGGCCACCGACGTCCTCCAGGACCTGGTAGTAGGCGTACGTGTTCTGTCCCCGGCCGAGCCACTCCTCGATGGAGGAGAACTCGGGCGGCATCAGCGCCTCGCGGGAGAACACCAGGGTGGACAGGGCGCGGGACATTCGCCCGTTCCCGTCTTTCCACGGGTGGATCTTGACGAGGTTGAGGTGGGCCATGGAGGCGCGGACGTGGACGGGCGCGTCGAGGTCGCCTTCGTTGAGCCAGTCGATGAACTCCGACATCAGAGCGGGAACGTCCGCCTGGTCCGGAGCGGTGTAGGCGGGGATCAGGGGGTCGTCGGGGCTGGTGACGTAGACGGGCCCGTCGCGCCAGCGGCCGGGGCGTTTGTCGAGGTGGTGGCCCTGCAGCATGAAGTGCAGGCCGTTGAGCAGGCCCGCGTCGTACCGGAAGTCGTCACCGGAGTCGGCGAGGGCCTGGATGTAGGCCATGCCGCGCTGGTAGCCCTCCAGCTCGGCACGCGTCTTCTCTCCGGTGTCCAGCGGTTCCTCACCGGACATGAGGGCTTCCACGTCGTCGACTGTTGCGGCGTACCCCTCGATGGTGTTCGATCCGGCGATCGCGCGGGCGGTGAGGTTGCGGCGAAGCTGGCGGGTCCAGCGGGGGGTGGCCCGCAGCATGTGGCGCAGGGGGCGGCGCATGCTCTCGATCTCGTCGAGGGCCAGCCGGTCGTCGGCGTCAAGAGAGGGAGTCGCGTACAGCATGGCCCCATGACATGATAATTGTGTCATCAAGTCAAGTGTGCGTGCCTGGATTAGATCACCGTGGAAGGAGCGGTCTTGCCGAGGTAGATCTTGAACGCCTCGCGGATCTGGCCACGCGTGTAGTCGACCGTGTTGACGTTGGCCGGCACGACCTCCCGCTCGTATCCGCGCTTGCGGGCGGAAAGGTACTTGACCAGGCTCGACGCTCCCGTGTTGAAAGACGAACAGGTTCCGGGCGGTCCTCGGATCGCTGTGCAGCCCTTCGAAGTTGCGTGCGTGGCCGATGCCGACCCGGCTGGCGGTGTAGTACTTGCACTCGATGGCCGGCAGGCACTTGTTGCCCCGCGGTGCCATACGGATCTGCCGTGAGAGCGCCGCCTCGTCGGCGGGCAGGATCAGGACGTCACACTCGTGCAGACGCCGGAATTCCCCTGAACCTGGACTCCGAGATGCACCTCCAGAGCCGGGGCGCGGTCGAACTCCATCACGGCGTGGGTATACGGGTGTGTGGTGCTGTAGGGCTGGCCGGGGCTGGTGCGGAACACGAGATTGTTGACGGCGTTCCCATCGACGTCCGTGTAGTGGACGGACGCTCCCAGGCTGCTCGCGGTGGAGGTTGCGAGGGCCCTTGTTGTTTCCCGTGCTGGGATGGCGCTCGGCCCGCTCAAGCGGCCAGCATTAAGTAAGATTCAATCTACGTAATAATCTATCTACGTTGATGGTCTTGAGGTGTGACGTGGAATTTCACGGTCGGGTCGGGGATCTTGAACTGCTGGCCGAGCAGCACCGGACAGTGGCCGAGGGCGCTGGAGCCACTCGTGGGCGGGCCGTGATCATGACCGGACGGCGCCGAGTGGGGAAGTCGCGACTGGTCCAGGAGTTCTGTGACCGCTCGGGAGCGCCGTACGTGGTCTTCCAGGCCACCCGGGGGCGTAACCCCGTGACGGAGCGCGCAGACTTCGCCGCGACTCTCGAGCAGTCGCTACTGCCGGGGGTCGAGCTTGTCGCGGGCTTCCAGGCGCAGGACTGGAACCAGGCCCTGCGCTCACTGGCGCTCGCGGTACCGGATGACGCACCCAGTATCGCGGTGATCGACGAGGTGCCCTGGCTGGTCGAGCAGGACCAGGAATTCGAGGGCGCACTCCAAACTGTCTGGGATCGCCATCTGTCTTCCAAGCCCGTACTTCTGCTGCTGGTTGGCAGCGACACGTCGGTGATGGAAGCACTGCAGTCCTACGGGCGCCCCTTCTTCGGCCGGGCGGCGAAAATGACCGTCCACCCCCTGAATCCGGCAGATGTGCAGGCCATGACCCAGCTCGATGCCGCGGGGGCAGTCGACGCTCAGTTGATCACCGGTGGATTCCCCGAGATCGTGCAGTCATGGCGGCCGGGCATGGGACGTTCGGACTTCTTGCAGGCTTCGGTCTCCAACCCGCTCTCGCCTCTGTTGGTGGCTGGTGAGCTGTCCCTGCTGGGCGAGTTTCCCGAGGCTTCGCACTCACGGGCCGTACTGGAAGCGGTTGGCAGCGGTGAGCGTACGTTCAGTGCGATCGCAGCCCAGGCCGGCGGCGCCAACGCGCTACCGTCCGGCACGCTCTCCCCGCTACTGGCCACGCTGCAGGCCAAGCGAGTCCTGGCCGCTGATCTCCCGCTGTCCGCCAAGCCGGACACCAAGAACAAGCGTTACCGGATCGCCGACCCGTATCTGCGGTTCTGGCTGGCGTTCTTGGAGCGTGCGATCCCGCTCATCGAGCGGGGTCGCGGTGACTTGGCGATGGAACGTATCGAGCGGTCGTGGACCACTTGGCGAGGACGAGCGGTCGAGCCGCTGATCCGCGAGTCCCTGCTGCGTCTGATGCCCAACGACGATTGGCCCGAGACCGAGGCCATCGGCGGTTGGTGGAACCGACAGAACAACCCCGAAATCGATCTCGTTGGGGCGGACCGCGAGCCGGTGGCCCGGCAGGTGCACTTCGTCGGGTCGGTCAAGTGGCTGGAGACCCAGCCCTTTGGCCGTCACGAGTACGACGCCTTGGTGCGTGACCTGCTGGCTGTGCCCGGCGCCGCCCCGGATACTCCACTGGTCGCGGTCTCTCGCTGCGGGGTGGCGAGTGGCCTGCCCCTTTCCGCTCACTGGGGGCCGGAGGATCTTGTGCGGGCATGGCAGCCCCGGTAGTCGCCGGACAGCCCCCCCTGGAACCGGAAGGACGGTGTTCCGCGTCCGTCGTCGGTGTGAGGGCACGTACAGGGACGGCGCGGGAGGCGAGCGGGTGGGCGGGGTGTCTGGCCGTTGTCGTCGGGTTTGCGACCGGGGTTGGCGTATGGGGGGTTGGTGCGGCGCCCGGGCTGCGTGGGGCGTTCGAGGGGGAGCGGGACTGGAGTCTGCTCTATCTGGACGGTCCGGTGATCGTGTTCGGGGTGCCCGCTCTCGCGCTGGGGGTCTGGGCCTTGGTGGGTGGTGTGTTGCGGGGGCGTGACTGGATGGCGGCTGTGGCCGTGCTGCTGACGCTGGCCGTTGTCGCCTGGGGGTGCGGAGAGTGGCTGGAGTTGCGGACCGATCGGTTCACGCGTGGTGAGTCCTGGTGAACGAGCGTGAAGGACGCGCGCGGAGCATGATGGCCGATGGCGTGACCGGTCGGCCGCGCGTTCTGCGTCATTCGGAGGGAGTGCGGCACATGTCGTATCCGGAGCCCCGCCACCACGGGGACAAGGGCGAGGTCAACGCGGTGTTCCGGCCCGTGGGTACCCCCGCCGACGTGCGGTCCCCGTCGGGTACCGAGACGCACTTCGTGGCGTCCAGTGTCTCGACCGGTGGTGAGTTCGGGCTCTACCGGATGGACATGGTGGCCAGGGGCGGTGGGCCGAGCACTCATTTCCACAAGACGATCTCGGAGTCGTTCTACGTGCTGGAGGGCACGGTCCGGCTGTACGACGGTGAGCGCTGGATCGATGCGGAGAAGGGCGACTTCCTGTACGTGCCGCCCGGCGGGCTGCACGGTTTCCGCAACGACTCGGACGCGTCCGCGTCGATGCTCATCCTGTTCGCGCCTGGAGCACCGCGTGAGGAGTACTTCGAGAAGGTCTCCACGGTCGGGCAGATGACGGACGAGGAGCGCACGGCGTTCTTCCTCAAGCACGACACCTACTGGGTGGACTGACGGCAAGCCGTGTGCGCGGCAAAGTCCCTGCGTACGCCCTCCTTTGTTACTACAGGTCAATCCATGGCCCATGCTTGCGGTCAACAACCAACGGTTGCCAGGGTGTTGCTGTCTGTCAACCTGTTGGGAGTGGCCCTGTGGCTTTCGGTGAGCAGCCGGCCTACCTGCGTGTCGCGAGTGATCTTCGGCGGAGGATCGTCGATGGTGCTCTGCCCCCGCACACCCGACTGCCGTCGCAGGCCCGTATCCGAGAGGAGTACGGCGTCTCGGACACGGTCGCTCTCGAAGCCCGCAAGGTGCTGATGGCGGAAGGGCTCGTCGAGGGCCGTTCCGGGTCGGGGACCTATGTTCGGGAGAAGCCCGTCCCGCGCCGTATCGCCCGTTCCGGCTACCGGCCGCCGTCCGGTGCGAACCCCTTCCGGCAGGAGCAGACCGAGGACGGGGTGCACGGTACGTGGGAGTCGAGCAGCGAGCGGGACGAGGTGGCGCCGGAGATCGCCACGCGGCTCGGGATACGGCCGGGCGACCCCGCGATGCGTACGCGCTACGTCTTCCGGGACGCGGGGGAGCCGATGATGCTGTCGACATCCTGGGAGCCCCTGGAGGTCACGGGGCGCACCCCCGTGATGCTCCCCGAGGAGGGGCCACTTGGCGGGTGCGGGGTCGTGGAGCGGATGGCGGCCATCGGCGTCGTCGTGGACAACGTGGTCGAGGAGGTCGGCGCGCGACCGGGGCTGGCGGAGGAGTTCCTGTCGCTCGGCGGTGTGCCCGGCCATGTCGTGATGGTTCTGGAGCGGACGTACTACGCGTCCGGCCGCGCGGTCGAAACGGCGGACATGGTCGTCCCGGCGGACCGCTACCGCATCGCCTATCACCTTCCGGTCAGATGACGATCCGTTGAGGACCGGCTGACCGAGGCGCCGCCGTCATCCGTACGGGCCGGCCACGTGCCGCATCAACAGGGCTTCGGGCGTGGGGAGATGGTGGGTGTTTGCACCTGTGTGCCCTCGCGGCTCCGAAACTTCTTGGCCAGATGTGTACCTCTTTGTGTAAACCCGCATCCGCTGAGTGAAGGTCAGGCGTAGGCTCGGGCATATGCGGATCGGGGTTTCCAGGAGATCGTCCAAGTGGTGCGGGCCGTTGGTGGGAGGGGCGCGATGACCGACAGTGGTGCTGTGCTGCCCTGGCTGGTCATACGTCAGGACGACAACGGTAACCGGTACCGCGTGGGCAGGTACGCGACGAAGGACGAGGCGCAGAAGACCGCCGACAGCCTCGGCGTCAAGGGTCACAAGCAGCTCTACTGGGTCGAGCGCCTGCAGCAGACCAGCCGCTGACCTCGCCGGCTCCGGGCCTCGTCGGCTCCGGACCGTGCCCCCTTCGTGGAGCGCGCCCTCGGCCGGGTTACGCTCCGGCGCATGAGTGACGGCGGAGCTGCAACGGTCTTGATCGACACAGTCGCATGGGTTCGCGTGGAGCAGGGCCGGATCCTCTGCGCGCGCTCCCGCGGGAAGGATGTCTTCTACATCCCGGGCGGCAAGCGCGAAGGCGCGGAGAGCGATCTGGAGACCCTGCTGCGCGAGGTCGAGGAGGAACTGGCTGTGGCCGTCCTTCCGGCCACGACGGCCCATCTGGGTACGTACGAGGCCCAGGCCCACGGTCAGCCCGACGGCGTGCTCGTCCGGATGAGTTGTTACTCCGGCGACTATCGGGGCACGCCGGCCGCCAGCAACGAGATCGAGGAGATCCGCTGGCTCTCCTACGACGACCGGGGCCGTGTGGCCCCCGTCGACCAACTCCTCTTCGACGACCTCCGGGCATCGGGCGAGCTGACATGAGCCTCCGTCAAGATAGTTCTTCTTGGATTACGGGTATGTGCTGATCAACCCCCCTAAAAAGGGCATGGGCCCGCTGTCTGTCCGGGGAAGTGGTCGGCTTGATCGAGGCGGAGAGCACCTACGCCGAGTGGACCTTCCCTGCCGAGCCCAATGCCGTACGTGCCGCACGCCACGCGGTACGCGACACCCTCGGCGTCTGGCGTCTCGACCACCACGTTCGCGATACGGCCGTTCTGTTGGTCAGCGAACTCGTGACCAATTCCCAGCAGTACGCGCCGGGGCCGATCGGTGTCAGGCTGGCTGTAGTGCCCGTAAGCCAAGCGGACCTCACCGGTACCGCGCTGCTGGTGGAGGTGTCCGATCCGCTCCCCGATCCGCCGACCGCACGATCCCCCGGCCTTGACGACGAAGGGGGGCGTGGGCTCCAGCTCGTCGCTTGCTCGGCTCGGCGCTGGGGTACACGCCGGGGGAAGACGGGTAAGACGGTGTGGTTCGAGCTGCCGCTCCCTGGTTAGGAGTGTGGAGGGACGACGATCACGTGTGCCTCGGCTCAAAAAGAACGAGACTGTGCTGTGATCGTGAACGGCGTGCCTGTCAGGGCCGTAGTGCTGAATACTGCGGAGATGACCGGTCCGGTGCGTGAGCTGGAGGGGACGGTCGCGTGAGCGAGATACCTGGAACGGCGGACGACGTCGTGTGGCAGAGCAGTCCGCCCGGCTCGATCTATGACTACATAAAAGTTGCTTCCTTCTCGATCGGCCCCGACGGGCTGGTCGACCAGTGGAGTCTGCGAGCCGCTGAGCTGTTCGGGATCACCCCTGACGAGGTCAGGGGCAAGGACCCGGTCGAGGTGTTCATGCCTGCGGATCTGCGCAGGCGAGGGCAGAGCAAGGTCGCCGAGATTCTTGACGGCAAGGAGTGGACCGGGCTCGTCCCGTTCCAGGTGCCCGGCGAACGTGGAATCAACGGCCTCGCCGAGGTCTATGTGATGCCCAGTGAGACGGAGAACGGCGAACGGGCCGCGCTCTGCGTCGTCGTGGACGTCCGCGCACTGCGCCAGATCGAGACGGAACTCGCCTCGTCGCAGGCCATTTTCGGCCAATCTCCCTTTGGCTTCGTGCTGTTCGGCACCGACCTCACCGTCCGGCGCGCCAACCAGCGCTTCGCCGCGGTCTTCGGTGGCACGGCGGACGACCACCGCGGACGCACGATCCACGACTATCTCTCCCGTCCCGAGGCAGATCGGTTGACCGCCTCTCTGAAGCGGGTCCTGGAGACCGGCGAATCCGCCACCGACATCCAGATAGTCGGCGTCGCCCCCGGCGGCAACGAACGCCGGCACTGGTCGATCAACCTGTACCGCGTGCTCGGCGGAGCCGGCCGCACGATCGGGGTCGCCGGGATCGGCAGCGATGTCACACGACGTCAGATCGCCGCACGTGAGGCCGCGAGCGCCCAGCGCAACCTCGCGATCCTCAACGAGGCGAGCGCCCGAATAGGCAACTCCCTCGACCTGGAGACCACCGCCAAGGAACTCCTCGACGTCGCCGTCCCCGGCTTCTGCGACCTCGCGTCCGTCGATCTCTACCAGGGACTGCTGACCGGCGACGAGGCCCCGCCCGGACGCGGCGGCTCCTCCGGCTCCGAGTCCGGCGGCGGCAGCGCCACCCTGCGGCGCGTCGCCTACGCCAGCGCGGTCGCCGACGCGCCCCTCCTCGGATCCGACCTGACAGGTGAAGGCGCGGTCGAGCCGCCCGCGGCCGGTGCCGTCCACCGATACCCCTTCAACTCGCCCTGTGCGAACGCCTTGCGCACCGCCAGGGTCCAGACGGTCCCCGGCGCACCCGGCAGCCTCATCCAGTCCACCTTCGCCGTGCCGATGGTCGCGCACGACACCGTCGTCGGACTCGCCCAGTTCTCCAGGACCAAGGGCAGCGAGCCCTTCGGGGAACGGGACCGCGCCCTCGCCGTGGAACTCGCGGCACGCGCCGCCGTCTGTATCGACAACGCCCGCCTCTATCGCAGGGAGCACGAACGCGCGCTGATACTCCAGCGCAGTCTGCTCCCACCGGGCGACCCCGAGGCGGCCGGGCTGGACATCGCCTGCCGCTATCTGCCGGGGAACACCGCCACCGAGGTCGGCGGCGACTGGTTCGACGTCATCGAGCTGCCGGGTCACCGGACCGCGCTGGTCGTCGGCGACGTCATGGGGCGGGGGCTGCGCGCCGCCGTCGCCATGGGCGAACTGCGCACCGCCGTACGCACCCTGGCACTGCTCGACCTGGAGCCGGCCGAGGTCCTGTCCGCGCTGGACGAGATCGCCCGCGGCCTCGGCACACCGAGCGGCGCCCAGCAGGCCTCGCGCGTCGCCCACAAGTCGCGGGACGCCGACCTCTCCGAGGTGTATCTCGCGACCTGCGTCTACGCCGTCTACGACCCGGTCACCCGGCGCTGCACCTTTGCCAACGCCGGACACCCTCCTCCGGTGCTCGTCGAACCCGGCGAGGAGGCGCTGCTCCTCGACGTACCGCCAGGAATGCCCCTGGGCGTCGGCGGAGAGCCGTTCGAGCAGGTCGAGGTCGAACTTCCCGAAGAGGCACTGCTCGCGCTCTACACGGACGGTCTCGTCGAATCCCGCGACCATCCGATCGACGAAGGGCTGACGGCCTTCCGCCGGGCGCTCACCAATCCCGTGCGGCCCCTGGAAGACGTCTGCGACCACGTACTCAACACGCTCGACACCCGGCACGGTGAGGACGACATCGCGCTGCTGATGGCCCGCATACAGGGGTTGCCCCTCGACGCCGTCGGGGACTGGCAACTGCCGCGCGAGCCGCGCTCCGTCGGCCGCGCCCGGGAGGTCGCCCGTGCCCAGCTCCACGCCTGGGGCCTCGAACCGCTGGTGGACACCGTCGAACTGCTCGTCAGCGAGTTGGTCACCAACGCGATGCGCTACGGCGAGGGCGAGATCAGGCTGCGGCTGCTCCGTGACCGCACACTGGTCTGCGAGGTGTGGGACGCGGGCCTCGTACAGCCCCGCAGACGGCGGGCGCGCGACACGGACGAGGGCGGTCGCGGACTCCAGCTGGTCGGGCTGCTCAGCGCGGCCTGGGGATCGCGCCGCACCCCGCGCGGCAAAACGGTCTGGTTCGAACTCGCCCTGCCCGACGGGGACTCGACGGCGGAACCCACCGTCGAACAACTCCTCAGCATGTTCTGACTCCGGACCGTCCTCTCCGGCCGGCTCACCAGAAGGGGCCGGCCGGATTGGGTCAACCGCGCGTGCCACCGCCGCCGAACAGGCCGCCGGGCCCGGACCGGTGCCCGAGCGACCGGACATCCTGCTCGGCGAGGCTCTGCGCCTGCCTGGCCAGCCCGTCCGCGTGCTGGGCCTCGGCCAGCGCACCCCGCGTATCACCCAGCTCCGTCAGCGTCCCGGCCTGGTCGAGTCGCCGTTGCCCCTCCGCCAGCCGGGTGCGGGCCTCGCCGCCCACCGCACCGCGACGAGTCGAGATGTAGTCGGCCGCCGCCCCGACCGCCGAGCGGGCGCCGAGCAGCGCGTGGTCCAGCAGCGCCCGCGCCCGGCCTTCCCTCACCTCGCGCTCGCGCGCGCCCGCGAGAGCTTCGTCCAGCACCGCGTCCGCTTCCTCGACCCTGCGCAGGGCGTCGATCGGGTCGTACGGCCCGGCTGACTGCTCCTGCCGCACGTCGGCGACCACGGCCTCGGCACGCGCGATCCGCCCCTCCAGATCGGCCGTCGCCGTACTTTCCGCCGTACTTTCCGCCGTGCGCTCCTCCGTGCCTTCCTCCGTGCCTTCTGCCGTGTCTTCGAGCAGGCCGCGCGCGTCCGCCAGGTCGGTCTCCGTGTCCATCAGCGCGCCGGGGAGTCTGCCGGCGGCCTCCGCGAGTTCGAGCGCGCGCCGTTCCACCCCCTCGACCAGTGTCGTCGCCTGACCCACGGCGCTCTCCACCGCCCGTACACGCACCGCCGCGCGCCCGTTGTCGCCCGCCCCGATCGCCCGCCGCGCGTCGTCCAGGTTCTTCGCCGCGAACACCAACCGGTCGTCGGCCTGCTCGACCGCACTCCCGACCGGGGCCGAAGCCGATCCCGCGTACCGCTCGCGCATCGCGGCGAGCGTGGCGGCGGCCGTGACGTTCCTGCCGGTCAGCTCCCGGAACGCGGCCTCGGCGGCGGCCAGCGCCTCCGGCGCGTCGCGCCCCCCGGCGCGCAGCCGGCCGAAGGCCGCTGACTCGGCGTCCAACCGGCTGTTGGCGTCCGTACATCGGGCGATGATCTCGTCCAGCGTGCGCCGCCGGGTGCGGTCGTCCGCCGGGTTCGCGTCGTCGAGCTGCCGGCGCAGCCGGAAGGCCGTCGCCAGCTCGCCCTTCGCGTACGTCACGGTGTCCTGGAACGGTCGCGTCGCGCCCTCACCGAACTGTGCCGTGGCGAAGCCGAGTTCCTCCTGGCTGGTACGCACGGCGTCGTCCGTGTCGACGAGGGCCAGTCCCGCCCGCCGGTCGAGTTCCGGCAGCGGAGTACGCGGCGACTCCCCCGGCCCGTGCCGGCCCTCCGGACCGTCTTTCGGTGTCGTCCGCGTCGACGCACGGTGCTTGCGTTTGACGGAGGAGTACGCGGCGAGGGCTGCCGCACAGCCCACCAGGGCGACAGGCAGGACGAGGGCGCTGCCCGACGTGTTGGAGGAGGCGGCCGTCCGCGCCTCCTCGGTCTGCCCGCCCTCGGTAAGAGGAGCAGCGGACGCGACGGAGTACGCGTACAGCCGGTCGGGGGACGCGTTCACCGCGCTCTCCCGGTCTTCGAGGGCACCGACCTTGTCGGTGATCTGCCCCTGACGCGAAAGAGTGAGGGGATCCTCGGCGCGGGCGTCGGCGCCGGCGACCGGTGAGAGAGCGGACATCAGCAGCCATCCAGCCGTCACCAGCAGGGCCAGGAGGCTCCGGCCCGCACGAGTCCGGTTACGGCTTACGGTCCGCGTCACATTTCGGAGGCTATGTCCGGCCCCGGCCGTCCGCGACCGGACCCCGCGCGACCTGGAGCTCGGCCTGGAGCGCAGGGTGAAGCGCCGGACTCAGCCCCGTTTCGACCGGCGCCGCACACGGGGCGGCGCCGGTCGAGCCTCGGGATCCGGGGCGGGAATCAGATGCTGAACCGCTCCTTGGCCAGCATCGGACGGATGCGCGAAGCGAAGCCGCCGGTGCGGAAGGGGCTCTGGAGCAGTCCGGGGCGCAGCTCCTGTGCGAGAGCGGCGGCGATCATGCCCTGGTCCAGGGCGAGTGCGGAGCTGCTGACGTGTCCGGTCCCCACATTGACCGAGTCCCGGAACCCGTAGCCGTCGTCGTACGCGCCGAAGTCGTCCGCGATCGCCTTGAGGTTGGCGAGGGCTTCCGACCGTGCGTAGGGAAGGGCGAGGAACGAGGCGTGCGGGGTCACGACCCCGTTGGTGTACGCGGACGCGGGCGGCAGCGACTCACCGTGCTTGACAAAGGTGCGGTCGGTGTTCGAGGCGTACCCGTCGAGGTTCATGCCGATCGCGTCCACGCCGTACTCCTGGTAACCGCCTTCGGGCACCTCGGAGGGCGAGAACCCCCAGTACCCGTACTCCGCCTCTTCCAGGCCGTGCTCGATCTGGGAGCGGACGAAGCGCCGGTGCGTGGTGCCCCACGAGCGGGGGGACCACTCCGGCTCGGGCACGAACAGCGGCACCATCAGGGCTTCGAACATCGAGCCGCCCCAGGTCGGAACCAGCTTGCGGCCCCGGTAGGTGTAGTGCCCCTGGAAGAGCCGGACGCCGTCGATGGTGTCGTACGCCCCGCCGGGCGGCTGCTCCTGACCGTGCTCGGGAAGCAGCGTGCGGAACATGTGCCAGTAGTGGTCCGAGGGAAGGCTGCCGTCGGCGATCCCCAGGTAACTGGCCATGCGGGGCTCGGTGTTGAGCGCTCCGTAGTGGTGGCCCGTCGGCTCGCCGGTGTCGGTCCAGAAACCGCCCCGGAGCTGGCCGGGGTTGGCGACCGGGTCGGCGGCGTCGTACGGCGTGTAGTAGTACGACCAGTCGGCCGTGGCCAGCAGCTTGTCGACCCGGCGGCGCAGTCGGCTGTCGGCGTCGGCGGCGATGAGCAGGCCGGTCACGAGCCAGGCGTTGTCGACCGAGGAGAGGAAGGGACGGACCGGGTCGCCGGTGCCCGGCCAGTTGGTGAGCACCGAGCCGTCATGGGCGTCGTACCAGTTGAGCCAGAAGCCGTGGTGACGTTCGAGCTTCTCGACGGCCGTGAGGGCCCGGTCGAGGCGGCGGTGCATGGTGTCCTCGTCGATGACGCCGAGTCCGGCGGCGGCGACCGTGGACCAGAGCCCGCAGCCGATGTTGGTCGGCGAGGTGTTCTGGGAGGGGACCGGCCCGCCCGGTGCGTCGAGGTTGATCTTGTCGGCGGCGAGACCGATGTCGGTCGTCATCGCCTCGATCGAGTGATACGTGTCCCGGAACCAGCGGAGCAGCTCCGATGTATCTGAGGCGTGAGCGGCACGAGCACGCGACGCGGCCGAGGCCGGCGCGGACACGGCGGGTGTGGCGAAGGCGCCGAGGGACAGGGCGGTGGCTCCTGTTCCCGCGGCGGCGAGAAATGTACGACGGTCCATTGGTCTCCTAGCGAGGGGACCACCGGCTTCAGCCGGTGGGGGAATCGCTTCCCTGGCCTGTGGTATTTTCCGTTCGTCCCGATAAGGGATCGGTTCGGGCTGGACCGCAACCCTCGGGTTGGAAGCCCCCCTCCTTCAGGTGGGGGAGCGGAGTCACGAGAGTCCAGCTCCCCTTGGGCGGCTGGCAGATGTGGAGTTGTGGCCAGGACCGGTGCCTGGGCCGGGTCTTTGGCCCGCCGCCATGGCCGGAAGATTGACCGGAGGTCCGGCCATGGCGGCGGTGCTGGTGCGGGGGCCGACGGCGGTCAGGTGCCGCCGGCCCCCGGGACTGTGGGGGGCGATCAGGCGCGGGTGAGGCGCAGGAAGCGGATGCCCGGATTGGGCAGCGCGACGGTCAGCGTCGCCGTGCCCGTGTCGTCGGCGACCACGGGCGCGAGGGGCTCCACCGGCAGCTCGTCGGCGGCGCGCAGTTTCGCCCACTGGAGCGCGTCGGGCCAGTCGCCGCCGCCGAGGTCGTTCCAGACGGCCTGGATGTTGGAGTGCTGCTCGTCGACCTGGCGGGAGAGAGCGGTGTAGTCGGCGCCCGGCTCAAGTCCGGTGATTCGCACGGTCGCCGTGCGGTTCAGCGCCGCGGAGCCGTCGATCTTGGACTGGTCGAGCGTGCCGTTCCAGACCAGGACGTCGACGGTGGAGCCGTCGTCGGCGCGGGTGGCCAGGGATTCCACGAGCGCCTCGGCGCCGTCGCCGCTCACGGCGGCGGGAATACGCCCACCGGCCAGCTGGGAGAGGAGATACAGCGCCCAGAAGCGCGGCTTGCGCAGATTGCCGACCGTGAGCAGACCGAATCCGCCGTGGAAGAGACGGGGCGGCCAGCCCAACTCCTCGAACTGGTCGGAGGCGACCCAGTAGGCGAGCGCGTCGGTGGAGGACAGGGCGCTCTTCATACCGCGCAGGACGAACGGAGCGGCGAAGACGGAGTCGCTGACCCGGTGGAAGTGGGTGGGGGTGACACCCCACTCGGTCCACAGGATCTCCGGCTCGGGCCGGCCGGTCGCCTCGGCGAACGCGCGGGTCATCGGACGGAAGTCCAGCGGGGCGTTGCCGTAGGTGTGGGTGGAGACGAAGTCGACCGGCACGTCGCGCTCCTGGCAGTACTCAAGGAGGGCGCCGACCCAGCCGGCCGCGGCCGAGGACGGGCCGCCGACCTTGATCCGCTCGTCGACGGCCTTCACGGCGCGGACGGCGACTTCGTAGAGCCGGTGATAGTCGTCCTGGGTGCCGTTCCAGAAGACCTCCAGATTGGCCTCGTTCCAGACCTCGAACTCCCACCCGGCGACGGTGTCCCTGCCGTAGCGGTCCTGGAGGTGGACGGTCAACTCGCGGCAGAGGTCGCCCCAGTGCTCCCACACGGCGGGCTTGGAGACCAGGGCCCGGTAGTCGAAGACCGTGTAGTGCGGATCGGCGGCGAGTTCCTTGGGCATGAAGGAGAGTTCGACGACGGGCTGGAGTCCGGTGGCCAGGAAGCGGTCGTAGACCTCGTCCAGTCCGGAGAAGTCGAAGGAGCCGTCCGGCCGGACAGCCAGTGTCTCGGGGAGGAAGGTGCCGTGCGCCCGGACGGAGCGGACGCCGATCTCGTCACGGACGATCCCCAGGGCCTGGGCGTACTCCTTCGCGACGTCCGAACCGCCCGCACCCGGCTTGTCCCAGGTCAGCAGGGAGAAGTGCTCGGCGCCGATCATCCTGTTCCAGACCCCGGGCAGGGGAGTGGCGGTCGCCGCCGCGTCCACCGTGACGGTGACCGGGGCAGGGCTGGAGCCGGCGGCCCTGGCGCAGCCGCGGGCCGCTTCCGAGAGGGCGCCCGCCCCGCTGTCGGACCAGGTGGCGACCTTGTAGAAGTAGCCGCGGCCGGGCTCGGCGAGCGTGTCGGCGTACGGGGGATGGGGCACGGCGAGCACATCGCCGCCGAGGTGGTCGAGCGGTTCATAGGGGCCGTCGACGGAGTCGGCGCGGTGTACGAGATATCCGAGCGCGCCCGCCACCGGCTGCCAGGTCAGCCGCACATGGCCGGTGCCGTCCTCGGCGGACAGGCCGCCGGGGGCGGGGAGTTCCCCGATGCCGGTGAGCCGCTGATCGCTGGGCTTCCCGATACGGGTCTCCCAGTCGGAGCGAGCGGTGGACTTCTCGGTCATGTCGGTGCAAACCTTTTCGTCGATGAGTGCGCGGCGGTAGAGCGGCGGCGTCGGAGCCGCGGTACGCGTCGGGAAGGCCGTGGGCGGCGGCTACTTCATGCCGGTGGTGGCGAGGCCCTGGGTGAAGTGCCGTTGCAGGACAATGAAGACGAGCAGCACCGGCAGGATGATCAGGAGTGAGCCGACCATCAACATGCCGTTGGAGCCGTCCGATTGGTTGGGGTCGGTGGCGAAGGTGGCGAGGGCCACCGGGAGCGTGTACTTCTCCGGGTCGTTCGTCGCGATCAGCGGCCAGACGAAGTTGTTCCACGAGCCCAGGAAGATAAGGATCGAGAGCGTCGCCAGCGCCGGTTTGACGAGCGGCATCGCGATCCGCCAGAAGATGTACCACTCGCGGGCGCCGTCGATCCGGGCCGCTTCCAGCAGTTCGTCGGGGATCGACTGCATGAACTGCCGCATCAGGAAGACCCCGAAGGCCTGGGCGGCGAACGGCAGCATCAGCCCCGCGTAGGAGTCGATCAGCTGGAGCTTGCTCATCAGGACGAAGAGCGGCAGCAGCATCAGATTGCCGGGCACCATCAGGGCGCCGAGGACCAGCGCGAAGATCTTGTTCCGGCCGCCGAACCGCAGTTTGGCCAGGGCGTAGCCCAGCATCGAGCAGAACACCAGATTGGAGAGGGTCACCAGGACGGCCACGGTGAGGGAGTTGAAGAAGTAGAGCGGTACGTCGAGGGTGTCGAGCAGTTCCCCGAAGTGCTCCAGAGTCCATTCGGTGGGAATCCACACCGGTGGACGGGCCGTCAGGTCACGGTCCGTCTTGAAGGCCGACAGACCCATCCACAGGAACGGCGCCACCATGGCGAGCAGGCCGACCGAGAGCAGGACGTAGACGCCGGCCTTCTTCGCCCGTCCGCCGGCCGGCTTCGGGGCGCCGTCGCGGGGCCGGGAGCCGGACCGTCCCGGGCCCTTGGGGTCCTGCGGGCCGACCGGTACGGAGGGCGGGGGCGGTGGTGGCGTGGTGGTGCGCGCGGCGCTCATTTCGTGTTGTCCTTCAGCAGACGGAGCTGGAGCACCGTGATGGCCATGATCACGACGAAGAGCACATACGCCATCGCGCTCGCGTAGCCCATGTGGAAGAAGTTGAATCCCTCGCGGTACATGGACAGCGACACGGTGAGCGTGCTGTTCGAGGGCCCGCCCTGGGTCATCACGAACGGCTCCTCGAAGACATTGAGATAGCCGATCGTGGTGATGACCGAGGTGTAGAGCATCGTGGGCCGCAGCAGCGGCACGGTGATACGGCGGAACTCCTGCCAGGTGCTCGCGCCGTCCAGCCGCGCCGCCTCCCGTACATCGGGCGGGATGGCCTGGAGGCCCGCGATGAACAGCACCATGACCGTGCCGAGGTTGCGCCACACGGCCATCGCGATCAGCGAGGGCATGGCGAGCGCCTCGGAGCCGAGGAAGTCCGGTGACGTCAGGCCGACTTCGGAGGCGAGACCCGCGATCAGTCCGTCGGACGGGTCGAGGACGAAGCGCCAGACGACGGCGATCGCGACGATGCTGGTCACGACCGGGGCGTAGAAACCGACCCGGAAGAAGGTGCGGGCCCGGTCGATGCCGTTGTTGAGCAGGACGGCGACGAAGAGACCGAGGCCGACGGTCAGCGGTACGCCCACGACCACGAAATAGGCGGTGTTGAACAGGGCCTTGAGGAACTTCTCGTCCTCGAACAGCTTCGTGTAGTTCGCAAGGCCGATGAACTCCGCCGAGAAGGGATCGGTGACATTGCGCAGGCCGAAGTCCGTGAAGCTCATGGCGAGCGTCGCGAGGATCGGCAGAGCCATGAAGACAGCGAAGAGCACCAGGAAGGGGGTCGAGAACAGCCAGCCGGCCATGTGCTGGACGGCGACGGGCTGCCGGTTGCGGCGGTTCCGGCCACCGGGCGGGGAGTGTGGCCCCGGCCCGGTCTTCACCGGGGCCGCTCCGGCGGCCGGTTCGGTCGTGGTGCCCATGTCGACTACTCCACGAGCCCTTCGATTTCGGACTGTGCCTTCTTGGCGGCGTCCTCGGGTGAGGCCTTGCCCTGGGTCACCTGCGAGATGGCCTCGTCGGCCTTGGAGGAGATCTCCGTCCACTGCGGCAGGACCGGCCAGGACTGGGCGGTCTCCATCTGCTGACGGAATATCTTGAAGTTGGCGTCGTCGGCGAGGTCGCCGGAGTCCCAGGCGCTGGTGTTGGCCGGCAGGTCGCCCGTGCGCTTGAACCAGTCCTTCTGCCCCTCGGTGTCCGTGAGGTAGCTGAGGAACTTCTTGGCGGCTTCCTTGTGCTTGCTGTCCTTGGAGATGACGAGGCTGGAGCCGCCGGCCATGGAGGCGGAGACCTGGTCGGCCGGGACCGGGGCGATGGCCCACTTGCCCTTGAGGTCCGGGTAGTTGTCGTTGATGCCCGCCATGGTCCAGGGGCCGGAGTAGAACATCGGGACATCGCCCGAGTTGAAGTCCGTCAGGACCTCGTAGCCGGGCTGGAAGCTCTTCTTGGAGAGACCCTTCTCGAAGTACGTGCCGTACTCCTTGAGCGCCTTGATGGTCGCCGGGCTGTCCATGGTGGCCTTGCCGTCGGCGACGATCGAGCCGCCGGCCGAGTACAGGAAGGGGGACCAGCTCTGCACGGCGTCCAGGCCGCTCGGCTGGAGGTGGAGACCCCACTGCGTGCCGGCCTTGTCCTGGAAGTCGGTGGCCGCCTGCTTGAGTTCCGGCCAGGTGGCCGGGGGCTTGGTGATGCCGGCCTTCTTCGCCAGGTCCGTGCGGTAGTAGAGGACGCGGGTCTCCACGTACCAGGGGAGGCCGTAGACCTCGCCGTCCGCCACGCCCTGTTCCCAGGCGGCGGGGAAGAAAGTGTCCTTCTTGAAGGTCTTGGTGTCGACCGGTTCCAGGACGCCGAGTTCGGCGAACTCTCCCATGTAGCTGCTGCCCATCTGGGTCACGTCCGGCAGGGTGCCGGCGGCAGCGGCGGAGACCAGCTTCTGGTGGGCGACGTCCCAGCCGATGGGGGTGACCTTGACGGTGACGTTGGGGTTGGCGTCCTTGTACACCTTGGCCACTTCGGCGAGCTTCTCGCCCTCGGCGCCCATGGCCCACACGGTGAGGGTCTGCTTCTTGTCGGCGGCGACCCCTTCGCCTCCCGAGCTGCCGCATGCGGTGATTCCGGCGGCCATCGTGAGGGCGATGGCGGCAGAGGCGGTTCTGGCGGTGCGATGCATGGACGGCTCCTCCTTGAGCTCCACGATGTATGCGCTGCCTGTAAGCGCATACATCACTCTGGTGCAGGCATTCCGGGAACCGCAAGAGGTGCTTTGGTCACACTCGTGCAACATGTGGGACATCTGGAGGCCCTGCCTCCGCAGGCTAGGTGGGCTGTTTGTGTTGTGGAAGTGGTTGAGGAGATTCCGGTTGTGGTCGGTTGTAGTTATCGGGGTGGGGCCTGGTTAATGTCGCGCCCATGTCTGAGTACGAGCACGGCTATCCCTTCGACCCGGCGTACGGCCGGACCCTCGGCGAGTTGCTCGACATCCCGGCGCCTGCCCCTCCGGACGGGTTCGACGCGTACTGGCAGGACCGTTTCGCGGCGGCGGCCGGGGTCGCGACCGCGCCGGCCGTCGGGCCGCAGGAGGACGAGCGGGACGGCTGCCGGATCTTCGGGGTGACCTACACCTCGGTCGGCGGACTGCGCCTCGGCGGCTGGCTGGTGCTGCCCGCAGAGGGGCCCGCCGAGCACGGTTTCGTGATCGGACACGGTTACGGCGGGCGCCAGGAGCCGGGCGCCGACGTGCCGCTTCCGCTGCCCCGTAGCGCCGCTGTCCTGCCGTGTGTGCGGGGGATGGGCTCGCGCAGCCGGCGCCCCGGTATCCCCGGTGAGGCCGATGGGCACGTGCTGTACGGCATCGAGTCTCGCGAGACGTATGTGATCGGCGACTGCGTGGCCGACCTGTGGTGCGCGGCGTCCGCACTGCTGGAGCTGGTGCCGGAGTTGAGCACGGGCCCCGGACCCGGCCGCGGACCCGGCCCCGGACCCGGCCCCGGACCAGGCCCCGGACCTGGGCCAGGAGCGGCCCCCGCCCCCGCCCCGGGAGGCGGCGCGCGGCTCGGGTATGTCGGTGAGAGCTTCGGCGGCGGGCTCGGGGCGCTGGCGCTGCCGTGGGACGACCGGTTCGCCTGCGGGCAGCTGACGGTCCCGACGTTCGGGAATCATCCGCTGCGGGTGACGCTGCCGAGCGTGGGGAGCGGCGAAGCCGTACGGGAGTACCGCGAGGAGCATCCCGAAGTCATGGACGTCCTCGCGTACTTCGACGCCGCGACCGCGGCGAGCCGCATCGAGGTACCGATGATGGTCGCGCCCGCGCTGTTCGATCCGGCGGTGCCGCCGCCGGGACAGTTCGCCGTCTACAACGCCCTGCCCGAGCCGCGCGAACTGCATGTTCTGGGGGCCGGGCATTTCGAGTACGCGGCTGGGAGCGCCGACATGGAGGCGCTGACGGAGGCCCGCCGGGGCTTCTTCGCCGCCCGGCTGGGCTGACCCGCGCCGACGAGCCGTCAGCCGCACCCGCAGCTCGCGCGGCGGGCCACCGAGACCGGAAGCATCAGGGAGACCGGGTCGCGCGCGGGGTCGGCCAGGCGGTGGATCAGGAGTTCCACCGCTTCCTCGCCCAGGCGCCGCATCGGCTGACGGACCGTGGTCAGGGACGGCCGGACCATACGGCTCATCGGGATGCCGTCGAAGCCGGTCACCGCGATGTCGTCGGGCACCCGCACCCCACGCCGTTCCAGCGCGTGCAGCGCGCCGATCGCCATCTGGTCGTTGGCGAAGAGGATCGCCTGCGGCCGTTCGCGCCCGGTGGCACGGTCCATGAGCGCGTCGGTTGTCCGTTCGCCCTCCGCCTGCGTCATCATCTCGGCGCGCAGATCCGGCTCGTCGGCCACCGGAAGCCCCGCCTCCCGGCAGGCTTCCCGATAGCCGCGGAACCGCGCCTGCGCGTCCGGCGACTCGGCGGCGACGCCCACGAAGGCGAGTCTGCGCAGTCCGTGGTCACGGATGAGATGGCGGGCCAGCTCCCGTTCCCCGTCGGAGTTCGCCACCTCGATGTGGTCGAGGTGGTCGATCTCGCGCGGCCCGGCGAGCATCACCACCGGCAGGCGACGCGAGATGACCTCAAGGTCCTCGGTGGGCACGGTCTTCGCCAGGACGGCGAACCCGTCCACCCGTCCCGCCACCTTGGCGACCAGGCTCTCGGGGCCGCCCACCAGCGAGGCGGCGATCAGCAGCGCGTACCCGTGCCGCCGCGCCGCCCGCTCCATGCCGCGGATGATCTGGTCGGAGTAGAGCATGACGGCGGAGTCGTCGGCCTCGGCCTCGGCCTCCGCGTCGGTCTCGGCGTCCGGGTCCGCGTAGTCGGGGAAGCAGAGGCCGAGGACGCCGGTGGTCCGGCTGGCCAGACCGCGGGCGTTGCCGCTGGGTACGTACCCGAGGGCGCGGGCCGCCTCCAGCACGCGGTCACGGGTCTGGGCGCGTACGGAGTCGGGATTCCGGTAGACCCGCGAAACCGTCGCAATGGAGACGCCGGACCGCTCGGCGACGTCGTACACCGTGGGGGCACTCAACCGATCCGACCGTCCGCTCTCGCCGCGCTGATTTCTGACCACGCTTCCGTGGAGCCGCCCGGTCCACCGGACGAAACCCACTGTGTAAGCGCATTCACTCTAGGACGCCGGTCTGTACGGGAGCAAGGTCGCCCCCCTCGGCACCGCCACCCCCCTCGCCGCCAGCGTCGCCCCTGCTCGCCGTGCGCCCCGCCGTGCCCCTCAGCACCACGAACGAGAAGACCGCGGCCCCCACCATGACGACCCCCGCGCCGAGCGACGCCAGCCCCATCCCGTGCGTGAAGGCGTCCCGCGCCACCGCCAGCACGCCGGCGCCGTCCTCCTCCGGAAGCCGCGCCGCGGCAGCCGCCGCACCGCCCAGGGTCTCCCGCACGGCGTCGGCCACGCCGCCCGGCAGTGCCGCCGTGACATCAGCCGGCAGCTCGTCGGCCATCTCCCGGCTGTAGATCGCCGCCCCGACCGAGCCGAGAACGGCCATGCCCAGCGCCCCGCCCAGCTCCTGCCCGGATTCCAGCACGGCGGCGGCCGAGCCCGCGCGCTCCGGCGGGGCGGCGCCGAGGGCGAGCTCATTGGCCAGGGTCATGGCGGCGACGAGACCGCCCACATAGATGGCGGCGGCCGTCAGACAGAACCAGAGGGCCGAGTCCGTATCGATCCGTGTCATCCAGAAGAAGCCGGCCGCCGCGAAGAGGAAGCCGCCGCCCATGACGTACGCGCGGTCGGTGCGCTGCGTGAGGAGCGCCGCCGCCGGAGCCGCCACGATCACACTCGAAGCCGGTACGAGGCTCCACAGCGCGGCCTCGAACGGGCGCAGCCCGTACACGGACTGGAGGTACTGGGTGAGGAAGACCGCCATGCCCACCGTCGCGAACATCGCGAGCACGTTCGCGAACACCGGCCCCCCGAAGGCCCGCCGCCCCAGCAGTTCGAGGTCGATCATCGGCTGGGCGAGGCGCTTCTGGCGGCGTACGAAGACAGAGCCGAGCACCAGTCCCACGACGAGGGCCAGGGCGGGCACCGGCGCGAACCCGTGCCGGGCCCACTCCTTGACGCCGTAGATGAACGTGAGCAGGGCGGTCAGCGAGAGAGCCGCGCTCACCAGGTCGAACGGCTCACGTGTCCCCTCCGGGTCGGCGCCCGACCTCGACTCCGGTACCAGGAACGGCACCAGCACCAGCAGCAGCGCCATCGCCGGCAGGTTGATCAGAAAGACCGAACCCCACCAGAAGTGTTCCAGCAGCAGCCCGCTGACCACCGGCCCGAGCGAGATGCCGGTGGTCATCACACCGGTCCAGATCGTCACGGCCCGGCCGCGCTGTCGCGCGTCGTGGAAGAGGTTGCGGATCAGCGCCAGCGTCGACGGCATGAGGGCGGCGCCGCCGAGTCCGAGCAGCGCGCGCACGCCGATGAGCGTGTCGGCCGAGTGCGCGTACGCGGCGGCGACCGAGGCCGCCCCGAAAACCGCCGCGCCCACGAGCACCAGCTTGCGCCGGCCGATGCGGTCGCCGAGCGCGCCCATGGTGATGAGGAGCCCGGCGAGTACGAAGCCGTACATGTCGAGGATCCACAACTGCTGGGTGGCGCTGGGCTCCAGATCCTGGCTGACGAAGGGGATCGCGAAGTAGAGGATCGAGATGTCCATCGAGACAAGGAGCAGCGGCAGCATCAGGACGCCGAGGGCGATCCATTCCTTGCGGCCCGCGAGACCGGGTGTGTGTGATTTCTCCATGACCGGTACGTAACCGACTCCGCGCGTACGCGGCAAACAGCTGCCTAGTGCACCGGCCCCAAAACCCCGCTGGTATGGGGACTTGGCCCTCCTGGTGCACTAGTACGGTAGGGGTATGCCAGTGGATCCGCCCTACCTCCGTATCGCCGCCGAGCTGCGCCGCCGTATCTCCTCCGGTGACCTCGCGCCGGGCGACCGCGTGCCCTCCACCCGCCGTATCACCCAGGAGTGGGGCGTCGCGATGGCGACCGCGACCAAGGCGCTCGCCACGCTCAACCAGGAAGGTCTGGTACGGGCGGTGCCCGGCGTCGGCACCGTGGTCGCCGAGCCCGACCGCGCCCGCGGCCGGGGCGCGGCCCCCGGCGAGGGCCTGAGCCGTGAGCGCGTCGTGCGCGCCGCCATCGCGCTCGCGGACGCCGAGGGGCTGGCCGCGCTCTCGATGCGGCGCGTGGCGGCGGAGTTCGGTACGTCCACGATGGCGCTGTACCGCCATGTCCCCAGCAAGGGCGAGCTGGTGCGCCTGATGTCCGAAGCGGTATTCAGCGGCGGCCCCACGGGCCCCGAACCGGCCGGCTGGCGTCCGCGACTGACGCGCGAGGTCCGGTGGTTGTGGAGCCAGTACGAGCGTCATCCGTGGCTGGCCCGAGCCATGGCGGGGCTTACCCGGCCGCTGGCCTCACCGCATGCGATGAGTTACACGGAGCGGACGCTGGGCACTCTGCGCGGTCTCGGTCTCACGCCGTACGGAATGATCCACACCCATCTCGCTCTGCTCGGCTACACCCAAGGCGTCGCGATGGCGGTCGAGTTGGAGTCGCAGGCCCGGCAGGACACGGGGATGACGGCCGACGAGTGGCTGGCGGCCAACGAGAACCGCATGGATTCGATCCAGCTCACCGGGGCGTACCCGGTGCTGTCGACGCTTTTCGGGGACGGGGAGTTCGACCTCGAACTCGGCGCGCTCTTCGAGTTCGGGCTGGAACGCATGATGGACGGCATCGAGTCGCTGATCGAGCGGTCCTCCCAGCGGTAGGACCGGACGGGGCTGCCGGAACGCAGGCGCCGGACGGAACGCAGTGCCCGTCCGGCGCCCGGCGCTCAACTGCTCGTACGGCGCCTGATCTTGTTGCCGAGCCAGACCAGCGGGTCGTACTTCTTGTCCGCCACCCGCTCCTTCAGCGGGATCAGGGCGTTGTCCGTGATCTTGATGCTCTCGGGACAGACCTCGGTGCAGCACTTGGTGATGTTGCAGTAGCCGAGCCCGTGCTCGTCCTGCGCCGTCTGCTTCCGGTCCAGGCCGGTCTCCTCGGCCGCGTCCAGCGGGTGCATGTCCAGCTCCGCGACCCGCATCAGGAAGCGCGGCCCGGCGAACGCGGTCTTGTTCTCCTCGTGGTCCCGCACCACATGGCAGGTGTCCTGGCACAGGAAGCACTCGATGCACTTGCGGAACTCCTGCGAGCGCTCCACGTCCACCTGCTGCATCCGGTACTCACCCGCCGCGACGCCCGGCGGCGGTACGAACGCCGGTACCTCACGTGCCTTCTGGTAGTTGAAGGACACGTTCGTCACCAGGTCCCGGACGACGGGGAAGGCGCGCAGCGGGGTGACGGTGATCGTCTCCTCGCGGGTGAAGGTGGACATCCGCGTCATGCAGAGCAGCCGTGGCCGGCCGTTGATCTCCGCACTGCACGAACCGCACTTGCCCGCCTTGCAGTTCCACCGCACCGCCAGGTCGGACGCCTGTGTCGCCTGGAGGCGGTGGATGATGTCGAGGACGACCTCGCCCTCGTTCACCTCGACGGCGAAGTCCTTCAGCTCGCCGCCCTCCTCATCGCCCCGCCAGACCCTGAACTTCGCTTCGTACGAGGCCGACGAGGGGGATGGGGCCGACGTGGCAGGCGAAGGGGACGGGACGGACACGGCGGACGAGTCAGATGTGCTCTGGGTCGGAGTCGTGCTGGCACTCACTCGTGGAGCTCCTCTTCGGCGAGGTACTTGACCAGCTCTTCCTTGTCGAACAGGTCGAGCAGGTCGGGACGGATGGGCTCGGTCTTCTTCCTGGAGAGGCTGATCCGGCCGGCGCTGGGATCCGCCGACGGGTCCCGCGCCGAATCGCTCAGCCGGCAGTGCAGATTGACCGGCCGCCAGTCGAGAGCCATGCCGGGCCAGTCCTCGCGGGTGTGACCGCCACGGCTCTCCGTGCGCTCCAGCGCCGACAGCGCGATGCACTCGCTGACCAGCAGCATGTTCCGCAGGTCGATCGCGAGGTGCCAGCCGGGGTTGAACTGCCGGTGGCCCTCCACCCCGGCGCGTGCCGCGCGCCCGCGCAACTCGCCCAGCTTCTCCAGCGCCTGCTCCATCTCGCCCTCGCGCCTGATGATGCCGACGAGGTCGTTCATCGTCTGCTGGAGCTCCTGGTGGACGCTGTACGGGTTCTCGGGCGCGCCGCCGCCCTCCGCTTCCTCGGCGCCGAACGGCCGCAGCGCCTCGGTGGCCGCCGCGTCGATCTGGCCCTCGTCGAGAACCGGTCGCTCCGTGAGCCCAGCCGCGTACTCGGCCGCGTGCAGCCCGGCCCGCCGGCCGAAGACCAGCAGGTCGGAGAGCGAGTTGCCGCCCAGCCGGTTGGAGCCGTGCATCCCGCCCGCGACCTCACCGGCCGCGTACAGACCGGGGACCCCCGGCGTGGCGGCGGTGTCCGAGTCGACGGCGATGCCGCCCATCACGTAGTGACAGGTGGGGCCGACCTCCATCGCCTCCGCCGTGATGTCGACGTCCGCCAGCTCCTTGAACTGGTGGTACATCGACGGCAGCCGGCGCTGGATGACCTCGGGCGTCATCCGCGTGGACACGTCCAGGTACACCCCGCCGTGCGGTGAGCCCCGGCCGGCCTTGACCTCGGAGTTGATGGCACGGGCCACCTCGTCACGAGGGAGCAGCTCGGGCGGGCGCCGGTTGTTGTCCGGGTCCTCGTACCAGCGGTCGCCCTCTTCCTCGGACTCCGCGTACTTCTCCTTGAAGACGTCCGGTACGTAGTCGAACATGAACCGCTTGCCGTCGGAGTTGCGCAGCACCCCTCCGTCGCCGCGCACCGACTCGGTGACAAGGATCCCCTTCACCGACGGCGGCCAGACCATGCCGGTCGGGTGGAACTGCACGAACTCCATGTTGAGCAGCGGGGCACCGGCGAGCAGCGCCAGCGCGTGCCCGTCACCCGTGTACTCCCACGAGTTCGACGTCACCTTGAAGGACTTGCCGATGCCGCCGGTCGCGAGGACGACGGCGGGCGCCTCCAGGACGAAGAAGCGGCCGGACTCGCGCTCGTAGCAGAACGTGCCCGAGACCCGGTCGTCCTCCTTCAGTACGGAGGTGACGGTGCACTCCTGGAAGACCTTCAACCGGGCTTCGTAGTCACCGAATTCACGGAAGTCCTCCTGCTGGAGGGCGACGATCTTCTGCTGGAGCGTACGGATCAGCTCCAGGCCGGTCCGGTCGCCGACGTGCGCGAGACGTGGATACTCGTGCCCGCCGAAGTTGCGCTGGGAGATCTTTCCGTCCGCCGTGCGGTCGAAGAGCGCGCCCCAGGTCTCCAGTTCCCAGACCCGGTCGGGCGCTTCCTGTGCGTGCAGCTCCGCCATCCGCCACTGGTTGAGGAATTTCCCGCCGCGCATGGTGTCGCGGAAGTGGACCTGCCAGTTGTCTCCGGAGTTCACATTGCCCATGGAGGCGGCGATGCCGCCCTCGGCCATCACCGTATGGGCCTTGCCGAAGAGTGACTTGCAGATGACAGCGGTACGGGCGCCACGCTCACGCGCCTCGATGGCGGCCCGCAGACCCGCTCCGCCCGCGCCCACCACCACGACGTCCCACTGCTCGCGTTCGAGTTGCGTCATTGCTGAAGGCTCTCCCTAGCACTAAAAGAGGCGCGGATCGTCGAAGACCCCGCTGGCGAGCAGATACACATAGAAGTCGGCGAGGGCGACGCTGATCAAGGAGGCCCAGGCGAGCTGCATATGGCGGTGATTCAGCTTCCCGACCCAGCCCCACAGCCGGTAGCGCACCGGATGCTTGGAGAAGTGCTTCAGCTTGCCGCCGATGACATGGCGGCAGGAGTGGCAGGAGAGGGTGTACGCCCAGATCAGCGCGATGTTGACGACCATGATGATCGTGCCGAGGCCCATGTGGCCCCACTCGTAGTCCGAGTTCCGGAAGGCGAGCGCCGTGTCGTACGTGAGGATGACCGCCACCGGGACTGCCGCGTAGAAGAAGTACCGGTGGATGTTCTGGAGGATCAGCGGGAAGCGCGTCTCGCCGGTGTACTTCTTGTGCGGCTCGGCGACGGCGCAGGCGGGCGGCGACGCCCAGAAGCCCCGGTAATAGGCCTTGCGGTAGTAGTAGCAGGTCATCCGGAAGCCCAGCGGGAAGATCAGGATGAGCAGCGCGGGGGAGAGGCCCCACCAGCTGCCGAAGATCTCCAGATTGGGGCCGCCCCGCATGGGCACGCAATTCTCTGCCAGACAGGGCGAGTAGAAC
Source organism: Streptomyces sp. NPDC050433 (assembly GCF_044458565.1). Taxonomy (NCBI): domain Bacteria; kingdom Bacillati; phylum Actinomycetota; class Actinomycetes; order Kitasatosporales; family Streptomycetaceae; genus Streptomyces; species Streptomyces sp. NPDC050433. The sequence continues at coordinate 526,574 of NZ_JBITIB010000001.1, forward strand.
GGTGAGACGTAGGGCGCCTCGTAGTAGTGGGCGTTCCCGAAAGCCCGCCACGTCGAGTAGACGATGAAGGCGAGCAGCCCGGCCGCGGTGGCGGCGGGCGCCAGCCACCAGCGGTCGGTCCGCAGATGGCGGGCGGAGATGGCGGCACGCGATGCGTCGTGCACGCCGGTATTCAGTTGGGGTCGTTCCGTGCCTGTTGCCAACGAAAACTCCGTATGGAGATGGAGTGGGATCAGGTGGGGGGTCGTAGGGCCGGGGCGATGGACGGTGGTGGGTGCACTAGGGGGCGCGCCGGTCCCGTAGGCCGAGGCCCTCGTCGTCGGAGTCCGTCCACAGCGCCGCGTTGTACGGCGCGTCGGGGATGGTCACCACCTCCGGGCGGTTCTTGGGCGCGGGCCTGGACGGAGCTGCCGGTACGGCTTCGTTCAGCCGGTCGACCGTCCGCTCCAGGTCCGTGACGCGTTGGACGAGCTCATCGATACGACGGTGGACTGCTGTCAGATCTTCCGGCTGGGACATGACGTGCCTCACTTCCGCAGGGGAGCGATGCCATCGGTAACGCGCCTGCGAGTGTCGCTCCTCACATCCCCGCTTGTGAAGGGACGTGCAGGGATTTCGGCGCATACCAGAGCCGTGCGCTCCGCGTCGTTGATGTCGCGCAGCTCCATTTTCGCTCTTTCAACGGGCCTGTGTCCCGTTCCTCGTTGGCCCGTACGGGTGGGTTTCGCGCACCGGGCGGCCGTGTCGCCGTGATTGGCGGGAATCGGTCCTCTTCAGTGGGAGGGCAATAGGTGTGATCATCTCTAAATTCCACAAACAGGACGAAGAGGTAGAAGTCATGTCCCAGGTCGGCGCCCCACGCGGGAGGACATGCTCCCGGACCATCCGCTCCGTCGCGCTACTCACCACCGGTGTGCTCGCCCTGCCCGCGCTCGCCGGGTGCAGCTCGGACGACGAGGAGCGGAGCAAGGTCCCGGCCGCCGCCCAGGACGTCGGGGCGGCGGCACGGGACCGGATCGCCGACGGCGGGAGGCTGCGCTGGGCGGTGGACACCGTGCCCACGACCCTCAACTCCTTCCAGGCGGACGCCGACGCCACGACGTCGCGCATCGCCGGAGCCGTACTGCCCTCCCTCTTCACGCTCGACAAGAGCGGCCGTCCGCAGCGCAACCCCGACTATCTGGAGTCCGCGAAGATCGTCGAGAGCGAGCCCAAGCAGGTCGTGCTCTACAAGCTCAACCAGCAGGCGGTGTGGAGCGATGGACGCGAGCTGGGCGCCGCCGACTTCGTGGCCCAGTGGCGGGCGCTGAGCGGCAAGGACTCCGCGTACTGGACCGCGCGCAACGCCGGGTACGAGCGGATCCAGAAGATCGAGCGCGGCGCGAACGACCTTGAGGTCCGGGTCACCTTCAACAAGCCGTACGCCGACTGGAAGGGGCTCTTCAGCCCGCTGTACCCGAAGGGTGTGATGGGGGCGCCGAACTCCTTCAACGACGGCGCGCGCGCCAAGCTCAACGCCACGGCCGGGCCCTTCCAGATCAAGAAGCTGGACCGCGCGGACCGCGAGGTCACCCTCGTACGCAATCCCCGCTGGTGGGGTGCGCGGCCGAAGCTCGACACGATCGTCCTGAGCGCCGTGCCGCGCGGCAAGCGCGCCTCGGCACTCGCCGCCGGCACCCTCGATCTCGCCGAGATCGACAGCCCGGTGGCGGAGCGGATCGAGCAGGCGCGCGAAGGCAAGGGAGGTGCCGGAGCGGGACCGCACTCCGGCGTGCACGTGCCCGGCGCCGAGACCACCGCCGCGTCGGCGACGCCCTCCCGGGCCCTGGCGAACGCCTCGGACGAGGAGAAGGCCGAGGCCGCGCGGGAGTCCCGCGCGAAGACGACGAAGGCGAAGACGACGAAGGCGATGGCGAAGTACTCCAAGGAGCAGCAGGGCCTGCGGGGCTATGTCGTACGGAAGTCCCTGGAGCCCGCCTTCACCCAGCTGGCGCTCAACGGGGAGACGGGACCGCTCGCCGACGAGCGGGTACGGCGTGCCGTGGCCCGCGCGCTCGACCGGAAGAAGCTGGCCGAGGCCGTACTGAAGCCGCTCGGCCTGCCGGCGCACCCGCCCGGCAGCCATCTGGCGCTGGCCGGACAGCACGCGTACGCCGACAGCAGCGACGCGCTCGGGAAGCAGGACACGCAGGAGGCTCAGGCGCTGCTGGCCGACGCGGGCTGGAAGCCCGGTGGCGTGCTGAAGAAGGACGACGGTACGAAGGCCGGGAGCGAGGCCGACGCCGGCAAGAAGAAGGACAAGAGCAGCAAGGACAGCAACGACAGCGAGAAGGAGGCCACCGCCACCGCCTCCGCCACCTCCAAGGGCACCGACAAGGCCAAGAAGAGCGGCCAGGACGCCGAGGACGGCGAGGAGAAGAAGAAGACGGACTCCGATTCCGTGTCCGACGAGGGCTCGTACATCGTCGGTGGTGACAACAAGCCCGGACGCGGCGCCGAGAGCGGCACCCACGTCATGGCCCCCGCCCCCGCCGCGGACCGCCGGGCCGGGGCGCTGGACGACGCCGACGTCAACGCCCAGGACCGGCGGCCGGGCGGCAAGGCCGGTGCGTACGCCCCGCAGGGCACGGAGGCGCCCGCCTCCGACTCCGCGTCCCCCTCGGTCTCCCCCTCCACCTCCGCGTCGGTCTCCGCCTCCCCGTCCGCGTCGGTCTCCGCCGCCTCGCCCCTGCCCGGCCCGCTCGCCAAGAACGGCAAGCCCCTCACCCTCCGCTTCGTCCTGCCCTCCGGCGCCGGCTCCGAGCAGCTGCGGACCGTCGGCGAGAAGATCGCGCGCATGCTGGACCGCATCGGCATCCGTACGGAGGTCATCAAGGTCGCCGACGCCAGCTACTTCAAGGACCACATCGCGTCCGGCGACTACGACCTCGCCCTGTACTCGTGGCCCGCGACCGCCTACCCGGCGACCGACGGCCGGCCGATCTACGCCAAGCCCGTCCCCGCCTCCGACGGCACGCTGATGGTGGAGCAGAACTACACCCGCGTCGGTACGGACCACATCAACCAGCTGTTCGACCAGGCGGCCTCCGAACTGGACGAGAAGGCGGCCCGCGATCTGCTGCGGCAGGCCGACGCCCGCATCTGGGCGGCGGCCGGGTCCATCCCCCTCTACCAGCGCCCGCAGCTCGTGGCCGCCAAGCCGGCCGTCGCGAACGCCGGTGCCTTCGCCTTCGCCGCCCCCCGCTACGAGGACATCGGCTTCAAGGACCCCGCCAAGAGCGGCCCGGAGCAGCCGGAGGAGTCCCAGGGCCCGAAGGAAGGCTCCACGCCAGGCATCTCGCCGAGCGCAACGCCAAGCGCCAAGGCAAGCGCCAAGGCAAGCGCCGACGAAACCGCCAAGGAAAGCGACAACGAGTAGAAGGACAGCGGCAGCACAGAAGAAGAAACGGAGAGAACCAGCAGGTCAGACCCTAAAAGCCGGACGATTCACTTGCCCGCCGGGCCCACCGGCGGGCAAGATCGTGCCGACCCCCTGACCCGGGCGGTTCCACACCCCCGCAGTAGCCCCCGCCTCTTATCGGATCGGGCCCGGAAGCCCCGGCAGCGCCAGCCCCGTACGATGGGTACGGCCGTGGCGTGTCCGCCCGGCAGGCGTACGAGGAAAACAACGCCGCATCCCACGATCGAGAGAAGCGCCAGCCAGCATGCCCACGCGCCACGACATCCGTAACGTCGCCATCGTCGCCCACGTCGACCATGGCAAGACCACTCTGGTCGACGCCATGCTGAAGCAGGCCGGTGCCTTCGCCGCGCACGCCGCCGAGCAGCTCGACGACCGGATGATGGACTCGAACGACCTGGAGCGTGAGAAGGGCATCACGATCCTCGCCAAGAACACGGCGGTGAAGTACCACCCCAAGGAGGGCGGTACGGGTGACATCCCCAACCTGGTCACGATCAACATCATCGACACCCCCGGCCACGCCGACTTCGGCGGCGAGGTCGAGCGGGGCCTGTCGATGGTCGACGCGGTCGTCCTCCTCGTCGACGCCTCCGAGGGCCCGCTGCCGCAGACCCGCTTCGTGCTGCGCAAGGCCCTGTCGGCCAAGCTGCCGGTGATCCTGTGCATCAACAAGACGGACCGGCCCGACGCCCGTATCGCCGAGGTCGTCGACGAGACGTACGACCTCTTCCTCGACCTGGACGCGGACGAGGACCAGATCGAGTTCCCGATCGTCTACGCCTGCGCACGGGACGGCGTCGCCTCGCTGACCAAGCCGGAGGACGGCACGGTCCCGGCCGACAGCACCAACCTGGAGCCGTTCTTCAGCACGATCCTGGGCAGCGTCCCTGCTCCGGTGTACGACGAGGCGGCGCCGCTCCAGGCCCATGTCACCAACCTGGACGCCGACAACTTCCTCGGCCGTATCGCGCTGTGCCGCGTTGAGCAGGGTGAGCTGAAGAAGGGCCAGACCGTCACCTGGATCAAGCGTGACGGCACGATGTCCAACGTCCGCATCACCGAGCTGCTGATGACCGAGGCGCTGACGCGCAAGCCGGCCGAGAAGGCCGGCCCCGGAGACATCTGCGCCATCGCCGGTATCCCGGACATCATGATCGGCGAGACCCTGGCCGACCTGGAGAACCCGATCGCGCTGCCGCTGATCACGGTGGACGAGCCGGCCATCTCGATGACCATCGGTACGAACACCTCGCCGCTCGTCGGCAAGGGCGGCAAGGGCCACAAGGTCACCGCCCGGCAGGTGAAGGACCGCCTGGACCGCGAGCTGATCGGTAACGTCTCGCTGCGGGTCCTGGACACCGAGCGCCCCGACGCCTGGGAGGTGCAGGGCCGCGGTGAGCTGGCGCTGGCCATCCTGGTCGAGCAGATGCGCCGCGAGGGCTTCGAGCTGACGGTCGGCAAGCCCGAGGTCGTCACCAAGGAGGTCGACGGCAAGGTGCACGAGCCGATCGAGCGCATGACGATCGACAGCCCCGAGGAGCACCTGGGCGCGATCACGCAGCTGATGGCGACCCGCAAGGGCCGTATGGAGACCATGACCAACCATGGGTCCGGCTGGATCCGGATGGAGTGGATCGTGCCGTCCCGCGGGCTCATCGGCTTCCGTACGGAGTTCCTGACCCAGACCCGCGGCACCGGCATCGCGCACTCGATCTTCGAGGGTCACGAGCCGTGGTTCGGCGAGCTGCGGACCCGTAACAACGGCTCGCTGGTCGCCGACCGTTCGGGTTCGGTGACCCCGTTCGCGATGGTCAACCTCCAGGAGCGCGGTGTCATCTTCACCGAGCCGGGCACCGAGGTGTACGAGGGCATGATCATCGGCGAGAACTCACGCGCCGACGACATGGACGTGAACATCACCAAGGAGAAGAAGCTCACCAACATGCGCGCCGCGTCCGCCGACACCACGGAGAACGTGGTGCCGCCGCGCAGGCTCTCGCTGGAGCAGTCCCTGGAGTTCTGCCGCGACGACGAGTGCATCGAGGTGACCCCGGAGACGGTCCGTATCCGCAAGGTCGTTCTGGACCAGAAGGAGCGTGGCCGCGCGGCATCCCGCGCCAAGCGCTGAACCACCGGCATGAGGTACGTGTCCCCGGCCCGGCCCGTGAGGTCCGGGCCGGAGGTCTGAGCGGACTGTAGGGTCTTTGCCCGAGGCGAGCTGTCCTGTCAAGCCGTTTCCCACGCCAAAACGTCCGGATAGCGGGTACCGCTCACCGGAAGTTGCGTTAACAGTCCGTTTCGCGGGTGTCTGTCTGGGCTTACTTTGTCCGGATTTCGGGCGTAGATGGCAGGTCGATGTTGTCAAAACGAGACGCTGTAAGTGTGGTTAACCGGTCGGGTGTACTTAATAGTTGGCTCCATTGAGCTCGGGTCAATGGGTCATGCGCGATGGGGGGCGCCGACTCACGAGCGCACTCGGGGTATCTGTCGAGCCCGCTGTCAGGGGTGTCAGCGCGCGTAGACAAGCCCCTCTTGTTTGTGACTAACGGACTCATGAGGAGGAACCCATGCGCGGTGCCAAGAGCGCCAAGTGGGTCGCGGGCGCGATAGTTATCGCCCTGGCTGCGACCGCCTGTGGCGGCGGAGACAGCGACAGCGGCGACGACATGAAGGCGGGGAAGGCCGACCCGAATGGCATTCTGACCGCACAGCTCGGCGAGCCGCAGAACCCGCTGCAGCCGGCCAACGCCAAGGAGAGCCAGGGCAGCCGTGTCCTGAGGGCGGTCTTCTCCGGTCTCGTCGACTACGAGCCCGGCACCGGCGAGCTCACGAACGTCAACGCGGAGTCGGTCACCCCGAACGACGACTCGTCCGTCTGGACCGTCAAGCTCAAGCCGGGCTGGAAGTTCCACGACGGCACCCCGGTCACCGCCGCGTCCTACGTGGACTCGTGGAACTGGTCGGCCAACGTCAAGAACAACCAGACCAACTCCAGCTGGTTCCAGGACATCAAGGGCTACACGGACGTCCACCCCGAGAAGGGTGACCCGAAGGCCGACAAGATGTCCGGCCTGAAGGTGGTCGACGAGAACACCTTCACGATCACGCTGACCAGCTCGGTCTCGTACTTCGCGTACAAGCTGGGTTACGACGTGTGGGCCCCGCTCCCCGAGTCGTTCTTCAAGGACCCGAAGGCCGCCGGCGAGAAGCCGATCGGCAACGGCCCCTACAAGTTCGTCTCCTGGGACCACAAGAAGCTGATCAAGGTCCGCAAGTTCGAGGACTACACCGGGCCGAACAAGGCCAAGAACGGTGGCATCGACTTCAAGAACTACACCACGGCCGACGCCGCCTACTCGGACCTGCGGTCGGACAACCTCGACTGGATCGAGCAGGTCCCGACCACGGCTCTCACGAGCTACAAGGACGACCTGGGCGACCGCGCGATCGACCAGGAGTACTCGGCGATCCAGGCGATCAACCCGGCGTTCTACACGGACCAGTTCAAGGACATCGACCCCAAGGTCGTCCAGGGCCTGTCCATGGCGATCGACCGTGACACGATCACCAAGACCGTGCTGCACGGCACCCGGACCCCGGCCGACTCGTACGTCGCCCGCGGTGTGCTCGGCTACAAGGCCGGCGCCCTCGGTGACATCACGAAGTTCGACCCGGCCGCGGCCAAGAAGCTCATCGAAGAGGGCGGCGGCGTCCCGGGCAACAAGATCTCGATCCAGTTCAACGCCGACCAGGACCACAAGCCCTGGGTCGACGCGGTCTGCAACAGCATCCGCAAGAGCGTCGGTGTCGAGTGCACCGGCGACTCGAAGCCGGACTTCCAGGCGGACCTGAACGCGCGTGACAACAAGCAGGTCAAGTCCATGTACCGCAGTGGCTGGGTGCTCGACTACCCGGTCAACTCGAACTTCATGCGCGACCTGTACGGCACCACCGCCGCCGGTAACACCTCGGGCTACTCCAACAAGGAGTTCGACGAGCTGTCCGCCAAGGCGGACAAGGCGCCGACGCTGGAGGAGACGGTGAAGCTGTACCAGGACGCCGAGCAGATCCTGAAGGCTGACATGCCCAGCATCCCGCTGTGGTTCTACAAGAACAACTCAGGTCAGTCCCGGAACGTATTCGGCAAGATCGTCTACGGCCAGGACGGCGACCCCATCTTCACCGACGTTCAGGTGAAGGCGAAGAAGTAGGCAAGCGGGACCCGTAAGCCGATGCCGCCGCTCCACAAGGAGCGGCGGCATCGGCCCGGCCAAGGCCGAGGCCCCGGGAGACTCCACCCCATACCCCGTGGCGGAGAAAACTACGTAGGCCATCGCCGACCCCTCACGGCATGGAGGCATGATGGGGCGTTACGTCGCCAGGCGACTGCTCCAGATGATCCCGGTGTTCATCGGGACCACTCTGATTATTTTCCTTATGGTCAACATCCTGCCCGGAGACCCGATCCGGGCGATGTGGGGCGAGAAGGCGGCCGACCCCGCCCAGCTCGCCGCACTGCGGGCCGAATTCGGGTACGACAAGCCTCTGTGGCAGCGGTACATCGACTACATGCTCAACCTGTTCCAGGGTGACTTCGGCGAGACCTTCGGCCGCCGTCCCGTCGCCGAGGTGATGGGCGAGGCATTCCCGGTGACCCTCCGGCTCACGGCCGTGGCGCTGGTCATCGAGATCATCATCGGTATCGGCCTCGGCGCCTGGGCGGGCCTGAAGGCCGGCAAGGCCGTCGACACCGGCGTACTGATCTTCACGCTGGTCGTCATCTCGATCCCGGTGTTCGTGCTCGGCTACCTCGCGCGCTTCATCCTCGCGGACGAGCTGGGGTGGGTCGCGCCCAATGTGCAGGACTCCACGAGCTTCTCGCAGCTATTCCTGCCAGGCTTCGTCCTGGCGATGCTCTCCATGGCGTACGTGGCCAGGCTGACCCGTACGACGTTCGCCGAGAACCTGCGCGCCGACTACATGCGTACCGCGATGGCCAAGGGCCTGCCCCGACGCCGGATCGTCGGCGTCCATCTGCTGCGCAACTCCCTCATTCCGGTCGTCACCTTCCTCGGGACGGACGTCGGTGCCTTCATCGGCGGCGCCGTCATCACCGAGGGCATCTTCAACGTCCAAGGTGTCGGCAACCTTCTCTTCACCGGGCTCCAGCAGCGGGAAGGTTCGACGATCGTCGGTGTGGTGACGGTGTTCGTCCTCGTCATCCTGCTGATCAACCTTCTTGTCGACCTGCTGTACGCGGTCCTGGACCCGAGGATCCGGTATGCCTGACGTGACCAAGACCAAGACCACGAACAAGACCACGACCGACGTGACCACCGACGCCATCGCGCCGCCGGCCGCCGGAGCCCCCGGGACCGCGGCCGACGGCCACAAGTCGCAGGGCAAGCCGCGCAGCCTGTGGGGCGACGCCTGGTACGACCTGCGGCACCGCCCGATGTTCTGGGTCTCCTCGATCCTGCTGCTCCTGCTGCTGATAGTCGCGGCGTTCCCCGGCCTGTTCACCAGCGCGGACCCGCGCGACGGCGACCTGGTCAACAACTTCCTGACCAAGCCGGAGCTGGGCAGGTTCTTCCAGCCCGAATGGTTCGGCTACGACGGCCAGGGGCGTTCGATCTACGCGCGTGTCATCTACGGCACCCGCGCCTCGATCCTGGTGGGCGTCGGCGTCACGGCGGCCGTCACCCTGCTCGGTGGTCTGCTCGGCATGCTGGCCGGCTACTTCGGCGGCTGGATCGACTCGATCATCTCCCGTATCACCGACATCTTCTTCGGCATCCCCTTCCTGCTCGGCTCGATGGTCGTCCTGAACGCCTTCACCGACCGCAAGGTCTATGTCGTCATCTTCGCCCTGGCCTTCCTGGGCTGGACGTCGATCTGCCGTGTGATGCGCTCGTCGGTGATCACCGCGAAGCAGGCGGACTACGTGACGGCGGCGCGCGCCCTCGGCGCGGGCACCCGGCGGATCCTCTTCCGGCATGTCCTGCCGAACGCCATGGCACCGACGATCGTCGTCGCCACGATCGCGCTCGGCGGCTACATCTCGGCCGAGGCGACCCTGTCGTTCCTGGGTCTCGGCCTCGCCGACCCGACCATCTCCTGGGGCATCGACATCGCCCAGGGCAGCAAGGACATCAGGGACAACCCGCACGCCCTGTTCTTCCCGGCCGGAATGCTGAGCCTCACGGTCTTCGCGTTCATCATGCTGGGTGACGCCGTCCGCGACGCCCTCGACCCGAAGCTGCGCTGAGGAGGGCGTACGTGACCATCATCGAAGAAACCTCAAGTGTCCCGACGCCCCGATCGGGCGGCTCGGACAGCACCCCGCTGCTCGAAGTACGCGATCTCCACGTGGAGTTCCACACCCGCGACGGTGTCGCCAGGGCCGTCAACGGCGTGAACTACAGCGTCGCGTCGGGCGAGACCCTGGCCGTGCTCGGTGAGTCCGGCTCCGGCAAGTCCGTGACCGCGCAGGCGATCATGGGCATCCTCGACATGCCGCCCGGCTCCATCCCGCAGGGCCAGATCCTGTACCGCGGGCAGGACATGCTCACCATGAGCTACGAGGAGCGGCGGAAGATCCGCGGCCGGAAGATCGCGATGATCTTCCAGGACGCGCTCTCCTCGCTCAACCCCGTGCTCTCCGTGGGCTACCAGCTCGGCGAGATGTTCCGGGTCCACGAGGGTCTGTCCCGCAAGGCCGCCAAGGCCAAGTCCATCGAGCTGATGGAACGGGTCAAGATCCCGGCGGCGAAGGCGCGGGTCAACGACTACCCGCACCAGTTCTCCGGCGGTATGCGCCAGCGCATCATGATCGCCATGGCGCTCGCCCTGGAGCCCGACCTGATCATCGCGGACGAGCCGACGACCGCGCTCGACGTGACCGTGCAGGCCCAGGTGATGGACCTGCTCGCGGATCTTCAGCGCGAGTTCAACATGGGTCTGATCCTGATCACCCACGACCTCGGCGTCGTCGCCGACGTCGCGGACAAGATCGCGGTCATGTACGCGGGTCGGATCGTGGAGACCGCGCCGGTGCACGAGCTGTACAAGCGCCCGGCGCACCCGTACACCCGTGGTCTGCTCGACTCCATCCCGCGGCTCGACCAGAAGGGGCAGGAGCTCTACGCGATCAAGGGCCTGCCGCCCAACCTGCTCAAGATCCCGGCCGGCTGCGCGTTCAACCCGCGCTGCCCGAAGGCGCAGGACATCTGCCGTACGGATGTCCCGACCCTCGACCCGGTGACCGAGCAGGACGGCACCGAGCTGCCCGGCCGCGGCAGCGCGTGCCACTTCTGGAAGGAGACGATCCATGGCTGAGCCCAGGAAGACGGAGGGGAACCCGGCCGGATCCGCGGACGTCACGTCCGCGGACGTCACCCCCAACGTCACCGAGGTGGAGGAGGTCGAAGCCGCCACCGAGTCGGCGGCGGTCGCCGCCATCGAGGCGCCGGTCGAGCGCGGGGAGCCGATCCTCCAGGTCCGGAACCTGGTCAAGCACTTCCCGCTGACCCAGGGCATCCTCTTCAAGCGCCAGGTCGGCGCCGTGAAGGCCGTGGACGGGGTCTCCTTCGACCTCTACCAGGGCGAGACGCTGGGCATCGTCGGCGAGTCGGGCTGTGGCAAGTCCACGGTCGCCCGGCTGCTGATGACGCTGGAGACGGCGACCGCGGGCGAGGTCTTCTACAAGGGCCAGGACATCACCCGGCTGTCCGGGCGGGCGCTCAAGGCGGTCCGCCGGAACATCCAGATGGTCTTCCAGGACCCGTACACCTCGCTCAACCCGCGTATGACCGTCGGTGACATCATCGGTGAGCCCTTCGACATCCACCCCGAGGTGGCGCCGAAGGGGGACCGCCGGGGCAAGGTCCAGGACCTGCTCGACGTGGTGGGACTGAACCCGGAGTACATCAACCGGTACCCGCACCAGTTCTCCGGCGGCCAGCGCCAGCGCATCGGCATCGCACGCGGTCTCGCGCTCAACCCCGAGATCATCATCTGCGACGAGCCGGTCTCGGCGCTGGACGTGTCCGTGCAGGCGCAGGTCATCAACCTGATGGAGAAGCTCCAGGAGGAGTTCAACCTCTCCTACATCTTCATCGCGCACGACCTGTCGATCGTCCGGCACATCTCCGACCGGGTCGGTGTCATGTACCTCGGCAAGATGGCCGAGATCGGTACGGACACCCAGATCTACGACCACCCGACGCACCCCTACACCCAGGCGCTGCTCTCCGCGGTCCCGGTCCCCGACCCGGAGGCCCGTACCGGCCGCGAGCGGATCATCCTCTCCGGCGACGTGCCGTCCCCGGCGAACCCGCCGTCCGGCTGCCGCTTCCGTACCCGCTGCTGGAAGGCCGAGGACCGGTGCGCCCAGGAGGTCCCGCTGCTGGCGATCCCCGAGCGCTTCGTCACCTCGACCACCCCGGCGGCGCACGAATCGGCCTGCCACTTCGCCGAGGAGAAGGACGTCGTCCACGCCGTATGAGGTGTCGGTGAACCGACGGCGAGGCCCGGACCGTACGCGGACGCTGTTGGTTGATTCGGGCACTGTTGCTTCGCCCCGTCGACTTGTTCGGCGGGGCGAAGTGCTGCGAAGTCCTGTCCTCCCGACAGCGGAATTCCGCGTTGTCGCAGTACAGGGGTCATCCTCGGGTGGCCGCTGTTGTGTGTTCGGGCGCGGACTGGGCTGACCGGCGTCGCGGTCCGCATCGCGCCTCGAGTGTCGGCACCAGCGAATCGGGGCGTCGGCCTCATGGGGTGGAGCCGGCATTGTGCGCATACCCAAAGACTGTAAAATATACCCCTGCAGGGTATGTTACGAGAGGAATGCGCGTGGCGAACGAGACGGTCGACGCTCAGATCTGCACGGTGACGGTGTGCCGCGGCTGCTGCTGCGGCACGGACAAGCATCCGGAGTCGGACGGCCCGGCGCAGTTGGCGCAGTTGGCGGACGGGATGGGAGCGGCCGGCCGACTCAAGGTGACCGGCTGCCTGAGCTCCTGCGATTTCTCCAACACCATGGTGGTGCAGCCCTCCGAGCGCGGTCGGGCCGTCGGCGGCCGGCCCAGCTGGTTGCGGCACATCCTCACGCCCGAGCTCACCCAGGCCGTGGTGGACTGGGTGAACGCGGGCGGGCCGGGCCTGGCCGAGCAGCCGGCGTCGTTGCGGGAGCACCGCTTGAGCCCGGCCCGGGACCGGCGCAAGGCACCAGCGGCCTGACACTCACTCCGCCACTGTGCTCTTCGCGGTCCTGCGAGTGGGCCGCCGGCCTACGGACCCCGCATCGCGCACACGGACCCGGCATGACTGTTGCCCCCTGTCCAATGACGCCCAGGCGGCGCCCCGCGGTCGGCCGCCTGCTGACACCCCGTCACACCGAACGGCGCCGTCCGGCCGCGACCAGCTCCGCCGTGTACGCGTGCGCCGGGGCCGCGGCGAGTTGATGGGGCGGTCCGGCTTCGACGAGTTCACCGGCCCGCAGCACCAGCACGCGGTCGCAGGCGTGCATCGCCTCGCCAAGGTCATGGGTGACGAACAGCACGGCCAAGCCGCGCTGCCCGGCCAGTCCGCGCAATGTCGTCGCGATTCCCGCCCGGGTGGACACGTCCAGCATGGAGGTCGCCTCGTCGGCGACCAGCAGCACCGGATCGGTGACCAGGGCGCGTGCGATGGCCACGCGCTGCCGCTGCCCGCCGGAGAGGCTTGAGGGCAGTCGGCCGAGAAACTCCTCGTCCTTCGGGAGGCCTGCGGCGGAAAGGGCTTCGCGGATCTTCGGCAGTCGTTCGACGCCCGCCACCTTCGCCAGCGCGAGCGGTTCGGCGACCAGTGCCTGGACGGTCATCGCCGGGTGCAGCGAGCCGTACGGGTCCTGGTGTACGAAGCCGGTGCGGCGCTGCTGTTCCCGCAGGGCCCGCCCGCTCAGGCCGGTCAGCTGTATCCCGTCGAGCCAGACCTTCCCCGCCGAGGGCTGCTGCAGGCCGAGGAGGATGCGGCCCAGCGTGGTCTTGCCCGAGCCGCTCTCGCCGACCAGGCCGAGGATCTCCCCGCGGGAGATCTCCAGGTCCACTCCGCGCAGGGCGTGCACGGTGCGCCGACGGCCGGGGAAGGACTGGCGAAGGCTGTTGGCGACGACGACGGGTCCGGTGTCGGGTTCGGGGGGAACGGCTCCGGCGCCGGTTTCAGCGGGGATGGCTCCGGCGCCGGGAACCGCGGGGAATTCCACGGCCGTCGTGTCGCCTGCCCGGTGGCAGGCGACGTCCGCCTCACCGAGGCGCACCAGCTCCGGTTCGCTTTCCCGGCAGCGCGGCTCGGCTACGGGGCAGCGCTCCGCGAACCCACAGCCGCTCTGCCCGGCGCCCGGCGGCCGGGCCTGGCCCGGGATCGCCGACCACACCGTCCCGGGTACCACGGAGGCGCTCGCCGCCAGCAGCCCCTTGGTGTATGGGTGGACGCAGTGCTTGCCGAGCTTCTCACCGTCGCGCAGTTCCACCACGCGGCCCGCGTACATGACGGCTACCCGATCGGCGACGGCCAGGATGCCCGGCAGGTCGTGGGAGATGATCAGCATCGCGACGTTCTCGCGGTCGCGTACTTCGCCGAGGAGTTCGAGCACGTGCTCCTGGGTGATCAGGTCGAGGCCGGTGGTGGGTTCGTCGGCGACCACCAGGTCCGGCTCGCCGGCCAGTGCCAGGGCGACGGCGACACGCTGTCGCTGGCCGCCGGAGAGCTGGTGCGGGTAGGCGCGCAGCATCGACGTGTCGAGGCGCACCAGGGCGAGCAGCTCGGCCGCGCGGGCCTGGGCCGCCTGCCGGGACGCCCGGGTGTGCAGGCGGATCGCCTCGACGAGCTGGGTCTGGACGCGGTTGACGGGGCCGAGGCCGCTCATCGCGCCCTGCGGGACGACGCCGACGCGCCGCCCCCGCAGGTCGCTCCAGTCCCGCTCGGCCCGGCCGACCAGTTCGAGGCCGTCGAACCGGGCCGAACCGGTCGCCCAGGCGTCCTCGGGCAGCAGGCCAAGGAGGACCCGCCCGAGTGTGGTCTTGCCCGAGCCGCTCTCGCCGACCAGGCCAAGGACCTCGTCGGCCGCCACGTCCAGGTCCACACCGTGTACCGCCGGAAGACCGGGCCGGTAGCCGATGCTCAGGTTCTCGATGCGCAGCATGTCACGAGGCCTTTCGCAGCACGGGATTGATACGTTCCTCGACCGCGGTGCCGATCAGCCCGAGCGCGATGACGGTCACGGTGATCGCCAGGCCCGCGGGCAGCGGCCAGCGCGCCCACGCGTCGGTGAGGAACGCGCTGTTTGTGTTGGCCCAGAACAGGACGGTGCCCCAGCTGGCGCGGGTCGGGTCGCCGAGGCCGAGGAAGGACAGGCTGGCGTCGGCGACGATCGCGTACATCGCGGCACGTACGAACACCGGGATCAGGAGCGGGCCGACGGCGTACGACGCGTGCCGCAGCAGCAGGTGCCGCAGAGGCGCGCCCATGGCCCGCGCCACCTCCAGGTGCGCCGACGACCAGGCGCCGAGCACCCCGGCCCGTACCACCCGGGCGGGACCAGCCCAGTACAGCGCGGCCATCAGCACGATCCGTACGTCCATCCCGCGCCCGAGGAACGCCGCAGCGACGATCAGCAGCGGCAGCAGCGGCAGGATGAGCATCACGTCGGCGAACCGCATGAGGGCGGCCGACACCCACCGCGGGGCGACGGCGGCGGTGCCTCCCACCACCGCGGCCACCACGGTGACCATGGAGGCGACCGCGCCCGCGAGCAGCAGCGAGTTACCGGTGCCCATGACGAGCTGGGCGAAGATGTCCTTGCCGACGTCGTCGCCGCCGAGCCACAGCCCGGAGCGCGGGGCGGCCCACGGCTCGGCGACGGGGGACAGCCCGGTGTTGGAGATCAACAGCGGGCCGATGGCCGCGACCGCGACCAGGGTGGTCAGGATGGACAGGCCCAACAGCCCCGGCAGGCCGAGGAGTTCGCGTGCCCGGCGCCTGCCGGGGGCCTCCGGCGCGGCGGCAGCCTGCTGTGCACCGATTTCCGTGGCGGTCATGCGGCGCCTCCCGTGCGGACTCGCGGGTCGATCCAGGCATAGGTGGCGTCGGCGAGCGCGTTCATCGCCACCACCGCGCAGGTGAGGACCAGGAACGTGCCCTGCATGACGGGGAAGTCCTTGGCCTGGATCGCGTCGAACGTGACCCGGCCGAGTCCCGGATAGGCGAACACCGTCTCCACCACCAATGCGCCGCCGACCAGGAAGCCCACCTCCATGAGCAGCGCGGTGTGCACGGGCAGCAGCGCGGGCCGCAGCGCATGCCGGCGGATCAGCCGGGCGCGAGGGACGCCGCGGGCCCGAGCGTGCTCGATGTGGTCGGCGGCGAGCACCGACAGCATCGACGAGCGCGTGATCAGAAAGAGTTGGCCGAGCCCGGTCAGGGTCAGGACGAGCACGGGCAGGACCAGGTACTTGGCCAAGCCCGCCGGGTCGTCCCAGCCGTCGCCGACGCCGAAGACCGGCAGGATGCCGAGGTTCACCCCGAAGAACGCGATGAAGAGCATGCCCAGCCAGAACGACGGGATGGACTCCAGCAGCAGGGACATGGCGAGCAGCCCGTTGCCCTTTCCGCGGCGGCGGCGAACCGCCGCGACCGCCCCGAGCGCGATCCCGGCGAGCGCGATGAGCACGAGGCTGGTGCCCACCAGCAGCAGCGTCCAGGGCAGAGCCTGCCCGATCGCGTCGCTCACCGGCTGTCCGTCGGCGAACGAGGTGCCCAGGTCCAGCGTGGCCACATTGCGCAGATAGGTGAGGAACTGCTGCCACAGCGGCTGGTCGAGCCCGTATTCGGAGAGCACCCGCCTGCGGTCCTCGGGACTGAGGACGCCCGTCTGGCCCACACCGCCGAGGGTGCGCAGCGGTCCGCCGGGCAGGGCCCTGGGCAGCGCGAAGTTGATGACCAGGGCGAGCGCGACAACGATGCCGTACTCGGCGAACCTGCCGGCGATCCACCGTGCGGTGGCCCGCCGGGAGCGGCGGCGCGGCGCCTTCTGCGGCGGGTCGGCCGCGGCAGCCGGTGGAGCGGCCACCGCGGTCATGACTTCGCCTCCACGAAGGACGCCTTGTTAAGGATGCCGGTGCCGGCTTGGTAGACCCAGCCGTCGAAGACGTCCTTGCGGTAGCCGTAGACGCCGGTCGGGTAGTACAGCGTGACGAACGGGGTGATCTCCACAGTGCGCCGCTGCAGCGCCGCGCGGATCCGGTACCGCTCGTCGAGGGTCTCGGCCTTGCCCAACTGGCCGACCAGACGGTCCATTTGGGCGTCTTTGGTGCCGGTGATGTTGAGCTTGCCGAGGGAGGTGTCGGAGCTCACCACCCTGCCGAACGAGATGGTGTCGAGCTGGGTGGGAGCCGACCAGCCCCACATGGTCATGTCGTAGTCGCGGCGGCGGTTCACGTCGTAGTTCGGCCATACCTTGGCGTCGAGGGAGTCGGGATCCATCGAGTTCACGGTGACGGCGATGCCGACCGGCTTGAGCATGTCCCGGATCAACTCGGCGGCCCGGATGCGCTGCGGGGTGACGGACTGCACGAGCAGCGAGAACTTCATCGGCTTGCCGTCGATCGCCCGGACGCCGCCCGCCGCCGGTTCAGCCCCGGCCCGGTCAAGGAGCGTCTTGGCCTGCGCGGGGTCGTAGGTGTGTTTGGGGGAGGTGCTGGACCCGGGGGCGTCGGGGTGCAGCCAGCCGGGACTGCCGGGCTTTGCCTTGCCCTGCATCACGGTGGAGACGAGCTTGTCCGTGTCGATGGCGAGGGAGATCGCGGTGCGGACCCGGGGGTCGTCGAACGGCTTTCGCCGGTTGTTGAAAGCGAGCAGCGTGCTGCTGAAGTCCGGTCCCTCGGTGATCTTCACGCCCCGCTGTCTGGCCAGTCCCTTCGCCTGCTCCGCCGGGACAGCACGCGTGGAGACGCTCACCTCACCGGTGCGCAGGCCCGCGAGGGCGGTCTGCTGCTCGGGAATGACGGATATCTTGATCTCGTCGGCCTTCGGCGTGCCCATGGCGTAGTCAGGGTTCGCCCGGAGCACGTAGCCCTGGTTCTTCTTGTAGGACACGAGCCGGTACGGGCCGGTGCCGATGGCCTGTGCGGCGCCGACGGCGTCGGGCTTCCTCACCGACGACCAGATGTGCTGGGGCAGGATCCGCATGTCCGCCAGCACCCGGAGGGCGAACTCCGGGTCAGCGGCCGCGAGTTGGAACTCCACGCTGTTGCCGCGGGCGGTGACGCCCTTGACCCCGTCGAGCTGGGGGGCGCTGTCGCTGATGTTGTACTTCTTGTAGTAATCGACGCTGAACACCACGTCGTCGGCGGTGAACGGCTTGCCGTCGTGCCACTTCACGCCGCTGCGCAGCGGCAGGGTGAACACGGTGCTGTCGGCGTTCGCCGTCACCTTTTCCGCGAGCAGCGGACGTGGCTGGTTCTTGGCGTCCCGCTCCAGCAGCTTGTCGTAGACGAGTGCGACGAGATTGGCACCCGGATAACCGGTCACCTGGGTGTACGGGGTGAGGCTTCCCTCGTCGCTTGCGATTCCGATGGTGATTTCCTTGGCCCGCTCGGGCCCTGACGAGCCGTCGGCCCCGCCGGGTGCGCCGGAACCGGAACAGGCGCCGAGCGCCAGGCTCGCAGCGAGAGTGAGTGTGACGATCACAGATCGGGAAGTAATGGTCTTTCTGGTGGCGCGACAAGCAGTGATATGCACGATCGACCTCCTGGAGGTACGTGCTCCGCTTCAGAGTGCGATCAACATATAGATACGGGGAGGGGGTATCAATGGGCTGCGGGAGATGTAACACGCCGGAAGCTTTCAGCCAACTCGCCCTCGTGTCCCGGCCGAGGGGATTCGCCGACAGTGTCCGTACGCGGTCCGGGCCTCGTCATGTCCGGCGGTCCGGGTCCGTGACCGCCCGGCCCTGTTTCCCCGCACGGGTGCCCAAGACGTGCGGGACATCTGAAAGGGAGTGATATTTGGGCCTAAGTGACATTCGGGACTCAGGAGGAACTCCATGCGCCGAGCCACGCACGCCAAGTGGGCCGCAGGTGCGCTCGCCGTCGCACTCGCGGCGACCGCCTGCGGCGGCGGTGGGAGCGGCAGTGGTGGCACCGACGGAGTGCTCAGCTCGTCCTGGGGCGACCCGCAGAACCCGCTGGAGCCCGCCAACACCAACGAGGTCCAGGGCGGCAAGGTCCTCGACATGGTCTTCCGGGGGCTGAAGCGGTACAACCCGAAGACCGCCAAGGCCGAGAACATGCTCGCCGAGAAGATCGACACCACGGACTCCACGAACTTCACCATCACCGTCAAGAGCGGCTGGACGTTCAGCAACGGCGAGAAGGTCACCGCGAAGTCCTTCGTGGACGCCTGGAACTACGGC
This sequence comes from Streptomyces sp. NPDC050433, assembly GCF_044458565.1. Taxonomy (NCBI): domain Bacteria; kingdom Bacillati; phylum Actinomycetota; class Actinomycetes; order Kitasatosporales; family Streptomycetaceae; genus Streptomyces; species Streptomyces sp. NPDC050433. The sequence goes on from NZ_JBITIB010000001.1 coordinate 545,488, forward strand.
GCGAACCTGAAGAACAACCAGCGCAACGCCTACTTCTTCGGCCAGATCGACGGCTATACGGCCGTCCACCCCGACTCCGGCAAGCCCACCGCCGCCACGCTCTCCGGCCTCAAGGTCACCGGCCCCCAGACCTTCACCGTCAAGCTCTCCCAGAAGTTCTCCACCTGGCCGGACACCCTCGGGTACGCCGCGTTCGCGCCCCTGCCCTCCTCGTTCTTCACCGACCACGCGGGCTGGCTCGCCAAGCCGGTCGGCAACGGGCCGTACTCCATCGACTCGTACACCAAGGGCTCGCAGATGTCCCTGCGCAAGTGGGACAAGTATCCCGGCTCGGACAAGGCACAGAACGGCGGCGTGGACCTGAAGGTCTACACCGACAACAACACCGCCTACACCGATCTGACGGCCGGCAATCTGGACCTCGTCGACGACGTCCCGGCCTCCCAGCTCAAGAACGCGCCCGCCGACCTCGGATCGCGCTACATCAACACCCCCGCCGGCATCATCCAGACCCTCGCCTTCCCGTACTACGACAAGGCGTGGAACACCCCGGACGCCCAGAAGGTCCGCACCGGTCTCTCGATGGCGATCAACCGCAAGCAGATCACCGAGACGATCTTCCAGAAGACCCGTACCCCGGCCACCGACTGGACCTCCCCGGTGCTCGGCACGTCGGGCGGCTACCAGGCCGGCCTCTGCGGCAAGGCCTGTGACTTCGACCCCGCCGCCGCGAAGAAGATGATCACCGACGGGGGCGGGCTGCCCGGCGGCCGGATCCAGCTCACGTACAACGCGGACACCGGCTCCCACAAGGACTGGATCGACGCCGTCTGTAACAGCATCAACAACACCCTCGGCAACGACCGGGCGTGCGTGGGCCGGCCGATCGGCACCTTCGCGGACTTCCGCAGCCAGATCACCCAGCAGAAGATGCCCGGTCCGTTCCGGGCCGGCTGGCAGATGGACTACCCGCTGATCCAGAACTTCCTCCAGCCGCTCTACTTCACCAACGCCTCGTCCAACGACGGCAAGTGGACCAACGCCGAGTTCGACAAGCTCGTCAACCAGGCGAACGCCGAGACCGACACCCAGACCGCGATCAAGAAGTTCCAGCAGGCCGAGGGCGTCGTACGGGACAACATGGCCGCCATCCCGCTCTGGTACCAGAACGGCAGCGCCGGCTACTCGGAGCGGCTGAGCAACGTCGCTCTGAACCCCTTCAGCGTCCCCGTCTACAACGAGATCAAGGTCAGCTGACGCCTCAGGCCCTGGAGGCCCCGAAGGCCCCAGGACCCGACCACGACACCCGGAGCCCTTCATGGGACGTTATGTGATCCGGCGTCTGCTCCAGATGATCCCCGTCTTCATCGGTGCCACGCTGCTGATCTTCCTCATGGTCAACGTGATGGGCGACCCCATCGCGGGGCTCTGCGGCGAGCGGCAGTGCGACCCGGCGACCGCCGCGCAACTGCGCAGCCAGTTCGGCCTCGACAAGCCGGTGTGGCAGCAGTACCTCACCTACATGGGGCACGTCTTCACCGGTGACTTCGGTACGGCCTTCAACGGCCAGAAGGTCACCGAGCTGATGGGCACGGCCTTCCCGATCACCATCCGGCTGACGATCGTCGCCATCGTCTTCGAGATCATCATCGGCATCACGCTCGGCGTGATCACCGGACTGCGCCGCGGCCGGCCGGTGGACAGCGGCGTCCTGCTGCTGACCCTGGTCGTCATCTCCGTACCGACGTTCGTGACCGGCCTGATCGTGCAGCTGCTCCTCGGCGTGAAGTGGAACATCATCTCCCCGTCGGTCTCGACGGCGGCCCCGCTCGGCGAACTGATCGTGCCGGGCCTCGTACTGGCCTCGGTGTCCCTGGCGTACGTCACCCGGCTGACCCGGACCTCCATCGCCGAGAACAACCGCTCCGACTACGTCCGTACCGCCATCGCCAAGGGCCTGCCCAGACACCGCGTGATCACCCGCCATCTGCTGCGCAACTCGCTGATCTCGGTGATCACCTTCATCGGCACCGACATCGGCGCCCTGATGGGCGGCGCGATCGTGACCGAGCGGATCTTCAACATCCACGGCGTCGGCTACCAGCTCTACCAGGGCATCCTGCGCCAGAACACCCAGACCGTCGTCGGCTTCGTGACGATCCTCGTCATCATCTTCCTGCTCGCGAATCTGCTGGTCGACCTGCTCTACGCCGTACTCGACCCGAGGATCCGCTATGCCTGAGCCAGAGTCCCCGAACCCGCAGGACGAAGGAGCCATCGCCCCGACCGGCTTCGGCGGCTCCATGGACCTCGCCACCGGCGACGGCGCCGAGCTCGAAGGGCTCGACCAGGGCGACGGCGAGGGGCCCGAGGAGAAGCCCCGCAGCCTCTGGTCGGACGCCTGGCGCGACCTGCGCCGCAACCCGGTCTTCATCATCTCCGGCCTCGTCATCGTCTTCCTGGTGATCATCGCGATCTGGCCCCAGCTGATCGCCTCGGGCAACCCGCTCTCCTGCAACCTCTCCAAGGCCCAGGAGGGCTCCCAGCCCGGCCACCCCTTCGGCTTCACCTCGCAGGGCTGCGACGTCTACACCCGTACCGTCTACGGCGCCCGCGCCTCGGTCACCGTCGGCGTCTGCGCCACCCTCGGTGTCGCGCTCGTCGGGACCGCGCTCGGCGGGCTGGCCGGCTTCTTCGGCGGCTCCGGGGACGCGATCCTCTCCCGCCTCACCGACATCTTCTTCGGTATCCCGGTGGTGCTCGGCGGGCTCGTCCTGCTCTCCGTGGTCACCAGCTCCAGCGTCTGGCCCGTGGTCGGCTTCATGGTGCTGCTCGGCTGGCCGCAGATCTCCCGGATCGCCCGCGGCTCCGTCATCACCATCAAGCAGAACGACTTCGTCCAGGCGGCGCGCGCCCTCGGCGCCTCCAACTCACGGATGATGCTGCGCCATATCCTGCCCAACGCGATCGCCCCGGTCATCGTGGTGGCGACCATCGCGCTCGGCACGTACATCGCGCTGGAGGCGACGCTCTCCTACCTCGGCGTGGGCCTCAAACCGCCCTCCGTGTCCTGGGGCATCGACATCTCCGACGCGTCGAAGTTCATCCGCAACGCCCCGCACATGCTGCTTTGGCCGGCCGGCGCCCTCGCCATCACCGTGCTCGCCTTCATCATGCTCGGCGACGCGGTGCGCGACGCCCTCGACCCCAAGCTGCGCTGAGGAGCCGGTCCATGTTGCTCGACGTGCGCGATCTTCAGGTGGAGTTCCACACCCGCGACGGCGTCACGAAGGCGGTCAACGGGGTCAGCTACTCGGTCGACGCGGGCGAAACCCTCGCCGTGCTCGGCGAGTCGGGCTCCGGCAAGTCCGTCACCGCCCAGGCGATCATGGGCATCCTGGACGTCCCGCCCGGCCGGATCACCGGTGGCGAGGTGCTGTTCAAGGGGCAGGACCTGCTCACGACCAAGGAGGACCGGCGGCGGAAGATCCGCGGTGCCGACATGGCGATGATCTTCCAGGACGCCCTCTCCTCGCTCAACCCCGTGCTGAGCGTGGGCGCCCAGCTCGGCGAGATGTTCGTCGTGCACCGGGGGACGTCCCGGAAGGAGGCGCGGGCGAAGGCCGTCGAACTCATGGACCGGGTACGGATCCCGGCGGCCAAGGAGCGGGTGAACGACTACCCGCACCAGTTCTCCGGCGGTATGCGCCAGCGCATCATGATCGCCATGGCGATGGCCCTCGAACCCTCGCTGATTATCGCCGACGAGCCGACGACCGCGCTCGACGTGACCGTGCAGGCCCAGGTCATGGAGCTGCTGGCGGATCTGCAACGCGAGCTGAACATGGGGCTGATCCTGATCACCCACGACCTCGGTGTCGTCGCCGACGTCGCGGACAAGATCGCGGTCATGTACGCGGGCCGGATCGTCGAGTCCGCCCCCGTCCACGACATCTACAAGGCCCCCGCCCACCCCTACACCCGCGGCCTGCTCGACTCCATCCCCCGGCTCGACCAGAAGGGCCGGGACCTGTACGCGATCAAGGGCCTGCCGCCCAACCTCCAGCGCATCCCGGCCGGTTGCGCCTTCAACCCGCGCTGTCCGCGGGCGCAGGACATCTGCCGTACGGATGTGCCGCCGCTCTTCGAGGTCGACGAGAACCGGCGAAGCGCCTGCTTCTTCTGGAGGGAGACTCTCGATGACGTCGATGGCTGAGCGCGCCGAGCCTGCTGAGCCCGCCGCGCCTGCTGAACCGATTCTGGAAGTACGCGACCTGGTCAAGCACTTCCCGCTCACCCGGGGCATCCTCTTCAAGAGGCAGATCGGCGCGGTCAAGGCGGTCGACGGCGTCTCCTTCGACCTGGCGGCCGGCGAGACGCTGGGCGTCGTGGGCGAGTCCGGCTGCGGGAAGTCGACCGTGGCGCGGATGCTGGTCAATCTGGAACGGCCCACGGCGGGCGAGATCCGCTACAAGGGCGAGGACATCACCCGGCTGTCGGGCCGCGCGCTGAAGGCCGTACGGCGCAACATCCAGATGGTCTTCCAGGATCCGTACACCTCGCTCAACCCGCGTATGACCGTCGGCGACATCATCGGTGAGCCCTTCGACATCCACCCCGAGGTCGCCCCCAAGGGCGACCGGCGGCGGAGGGTGCAGGACCTGCTCGACGTGGTGGGGCTCAACCCGGAGTACATCAACCGCTATCCGCACCAGTTCTCCGGCGGCCAGCGCCAGCGCATCGGCATCGCGCGCGGGCTGGCGCTGCGGCCGGAGGTCATCGTCGCCGACGAGCCGGTCTCGGCGCTGGACGTGTCCGTGCAGGCGCAGGTCATCAATCTGATGGAGAAGCTCCAGGACGAGTTCGACCTGAGCTACGTCTTCATCGCGCACGACCTGTCGATCGTCCGGCACATCTCCGACCGGGTCGGGGTGATGTATCTGGGGCGGATCATCGAGATCGGCACGGACACCCAGATCTACGACCACCCCACCCATCCCTACACGCAGGCGCTGCTCTCCGCGGTGCCGGTGCCCGACCCCGCGGTCCGCGCCGGCCGCGAACGGATCATCCTGACCGGCGAGGTGCCCTCACCGGCGCATCCGCCGTCCGGCTGCCGGTTCCGTACCCGCTGCTGGAAGGCGCAGGAGCGGTGCAGGCTTGAGGTGCCGCTGCTCGCCGTGCCCCCGGTCTTCCGGGGAACACAGGGCCCCGCGGAGCACGACTCGGCGTGTCACTTCGCCGAGGAACGCCAGGTGGTGGCCGCCGGGGCCGGGGCCGAAGAGGCGCGCGGGGAGGGTGGCGCGTACGGGGAGCAGGGTCCGGATCCGGACAAGGAGACGTGATTGAGACGTCAGGTCCGTTGACACGCAGGAAACTTGGCCGACGCCTCGCCGATATACGGACGCGTCACATTGGTCGACGTACGGCCGTGCGGGTGCCGTTGGACCGGCCGGGATCCTGAGGTCCCGGCCGGTCGCCCGAGGCGGCTGGAGCCACGCGCCGGGGGACGGTCGGCGCCCTTGTTCCCGGAGCGTTCAGCCGGGACCATCGCCGTGTGATATTCACCCGCGGGGCCAGGATCACCGGCGCGGTGCTGTGCGCCGTGCTCGCCGTCGTCGCCGCCGGGTGGATCGTGCGGGATCTGCGGGTGACGGACCGGCCCGTCGATCTGTGGTGGCACTGGGTGGACGGTGACGGCGTTCGCACCCTCGCCCCGCTCACGACCTCCGTGCTGGATCCCGTGCTGCTGGTCGTGTACGTCGTCGTGGCCGTCACCGTCGCGCGCTCGGCGGTCGCCGCGTCCGCGCTCGTCGCCACCGGCGTCCTCACACTCGCCGTCCGGCTGCCGGCGCTCTGGGTGCTCAGCTCGTCGTGGCTGGGGGAACGTGTCCCGGACGAGCTGCGCGGCCGTGCGCTGCTCTGTGCCTTCGTCGCTGTGCAGGTCGGCGTCGCGCTGCTCGTCACGGCCGCTGTCGGACGCAGAGCGCCGGACTCCGCGTACGGGCTGACGCCGACACGGCCCACGCAGGGCGTCTCCGTGACCGCCTTCCTGCTGCTGGGCGCCGTGGCGGGCATCTGGGCGGCCTGGGAGGTCTATTGGGGGCAGGAGCTGGGCCTCGACGCCTATCTCGACCACGTCACCGGGGAGGCGGGAGTGACGCCACTTCTCGGCATGCCCTACGGCTGGCTGAACGTGTCGATCGCGCTGCTCTGCCTCACGGCGGCCGTCGGGGCGCTCTACCGCACGCCGTTCTCACGGCCGTTCGGCATGGTGGCCACCGCGCTCCTCGTGGGCGTCGGCGGCCCGACGCTGGTGACGGCTCTGCGCAGCGATGCGTTCGCCCACTTCGAGGAGTCGCGGACGCCCGTGCAACTTCTGCTCATCAGCTCGCTGTTCGGGCTCGGCGCGGGCTGCCTGGCGCTGTTGGCGCTCGCCCGCAAGGGCGAGGAGGACATGACGATGGCCGGGCCGTACGCGCCGGTGTACGACGGGCAGGGCGGCGGCGGTGGGTTCCCCCCGCCGCCGCCCACATGGCCGCCCACGCCCTCCGGGCCGCCGCCACCCTCTGGGCCGCTACCGCCTTCGTCACCACCGTCCGGCTGGTGAGGGCTTCACCACGGCGCTACCGGCACTGCGGGCACTGCGGTCACCACCGGCACTACGGCATCCCGAGCGAACGCTTCAGGAAGTCCACCTGGAGCAGCAGCAGGTTCTCCGCGATCTGCTCCTGCGGCGTCATGTGCGTCACCCCGGTGAGCGGCAGCACCTCGTGCGGCCGGCCCGCCGACAGCAGCGCCGACGACAGCCGCAGCGTGTGCGTCATCACGACGTTGTCGTCGGCCAGACCATGGATGATCATCATCGGCCGCACCGGAGTCGCGGGCTCCGTGAGCCCGTCGTCGGTGACCAGCGAGTTGACCGCGTAGACCTCGGGCGCCTGTGCCGGATCACCCAGATACCGCTCCGTGTAGTGGGTGTCGTACAGCCGCCAGTCGGTCACCGGGGCGCCCGCGATCGCCGCGTGGAACACGTCGGGACGGCGCAGCGCCGCGAGTCCGGCGAGGTAACCCCCGTACGACCAGCCGCGGATGGCCACCCGCGACCGGTCCAGCGGGAACCGCTCGGCGAGCGCCTGGAGCGCTTCGATCTGGTCGTCCAGGGTGAGCGGCAGATTGTCCTTCACCGCCTTCTCCCAGCCGGGAGAGCGGCCCGGACTGCCCCGGCCGTCCGCGACGACGACGGCGAAACCCTGGTCGGCGAACCACTGGGACGTGAGGTACGGATTGTGCGCCGCCACCACGCGCTGGGCGTGCGGGCCCGCGTAGGGATCCAGCAGCACCGGAAGCGGGCCGTCCGCCTCCTGGTAGTCCGTGGGGAGCAGAACGGCGCACGGAATTCGGTGTGCGCCCCCCTCCGTGAGCTGCACGCGCGGGGTGAGATTCGGCTGCTGCGCGTACGACGTGACGACGGCGAGCTGTTTGCCCTCCCGCACCACCTGCACCATGGTTCCGCTCACGTCGGGCCGGGACGACGCGAGCACCATGACACCGCCCGCGCGTACGGCGCTGTGCACGCCCACGCCCTCCGAGACGCGCTCCGGCACGCCCGGTACATCGCCGGGAGTCCCGTAGGGCACCCGGTAGACATGGATCTCACCGATCTCTGGCGTCTCGGCGGCCTCGCCCGCCGCAGCGGACACCAGCACATCGCGTTCGCCGATGTCGAGCACCCCGCGGACCTGCAACTCCGGCCCCGTCAGCGCCCGGTCACCGACGAAGAGCACGCGCGCGCCGTCCTCGGGCGCCACCACGTCCGCACCGTGCTCGCCGCCAGGAATGTCCACTATCCGCACCAGCTCGCCGCCGGGCGTCAAGGCCGGTACACCGGCGAACAGTTCAAGCCATGCGGGGTCCGTCTCCTCGCACACGCGCCGTGTCTCGCCGCTCGCCGTGTCGACCGTCAGGTAGCGCTGAGAGCGCTGGTTCCGCGCCTGCACCAGCAGCACCGGCTCACCCGCCGACGACCAGTGGACGGCCCCGAGATACGGCGACTCGGTCCGGTCCCAGACCACCTCCGTACGTGAGCCGTCGAGGCCGATCAGAAAAAGCCGCACGTCAGCATTGGGGGTGCCGGCCGCGGGATAGGAGATCGTCGCCGGCTCGCGGTCCGGGTGCGCGGGGTCGGCGATCCACCAACGCTGTACGTCGGCCGCGTCGGCCCGCGCGACCAGCAGCCGGTCCGACTCCGGCGACCACCAGAAACCGCGGGAGCGCCCCATCTCCTCGGCAGCGATGAATTCGGCCAGGCCGTAGGTGGTCCGCCCGTCCTCCGGCGCCGCCAGTTCACGGTCGCCGTCCCCCTCGGCCCCCGTCACCCGCAGCGCGCCCCCGGCCACGTATGCGATGTGCTGCCCGTCGGGCGACGGGCGCGGGTCGATCACCGGCCCCGGTACGGGCAGTTCGCGTGCCGTCCCGGCGCGCAGCTCGGCCGTGAACAGCCGCCCCGACAGGGCGAAGGCCGCCAACTCGGCGGCGCCGTCGACCGCGTAGCCGACGATGCCCGACGACCCCTCGCGGCTCCGCTCCCGGCGGGCGCGCTCCTCGGCCGACAGCTCCTCCGGTGTGCCCGCCAGCAGGGCTTCCGGGTCGGCGGCGATCCGCTCGCGCGCCGTACCCGCCCCGTCGTCGAGATCGAGCACCCAGAGACGGTTCGTCCGGTCCGTTCCTGAGGCGGATCGGAGGAAGGTCACCCGCGAACCGTCGGGGGACACGGTGAAGGCCCGCGGAGCGCCGAGCGTGAAGCGCTGGGTCCTTGCGTACTGGCGAGGGAAGGAGAGTTGTTGCCTCGAGGTCATACGACCGAACCTAGCGTCCGTGCCGCTCGTTCGTGCGCCCCCATGTGCTGCTGTGCACCGATCGATGCGTTCCGGCGGATAGTTATGATCCATAGCGCCAAGTGGGTATGTACCCGCCGGCACATGCGTGTTGCCTGTCCCGATCGAATATCCGCCGACCATCTGTGGAGGTGAACCGCCGTGGCACTCTCGATTTCGGCGGTGGTGCTGCTGGCGATCGTTGTCGTCCTCCTGATCCGGAAATCCGGGCTCAAGGGTGGACACGCGTTGGTCTGCGTATTACTCGGTTTCTACCTTGCCAGCTCCTCGGTGGCTCCCACGATCAGTGACCTCACCACGAACGTGGCGGGCATGATCGGCGACCTCCAGTTCTAGTGCGGACATCTCGTCGGGGGACCCGCCTCGTACGCTGTGGGCATGACCGATCTCCCCGGCCGTCGTCTGCTCCTGGTCCACGCCCATCCCGATGACGAGTCGATCAACAACGGCGCCACGATGGCCAGGTACGCGGCCGAGGGCGCTCAGGTCACCTTGGTGACCTGCACACTCGGTGAGGAGGGCGAGGTCATTCCGCCTTCCCTCGCCCATCTGGCGCCCGGCGACGAGTCGACGGGCGCCTTCAGCGCTCTCGGGGCCCACCGCGAGGGCGAACTGGCCGCCGCGATGAGAGAGCTGGGCGTCGGCGACCACCGGCTGCTGGGCGGCCGGGGGCGGTTCAGGGACTCAGGAATGATGGGCTTCCCGCAGAACGGCCGTGACGGCGCCTTCTGGGGCGCGGACGTGGACGGCGCCGCCACGTACCTCGTGGAGGTGATCCGCTCCGTACGGCCGCAGGTGCTCGTCACCTACGACCCCCACGGCGGCTACGGCCACCCCGACCACATCCAGACCCACCGCGTTGCCACGCGCGCCGCCGAACTGGCCGCCGACGGCGACGTCCGGCCCGGACTCGGCGCCCCGCACACGATCGCGAAGATCTACTGGAACCGGGTACCGCGCTCGGCGGCCGAGGAGGGTTTCGCCCGACTGCGCGCCTCCGGGGCCGATTTCGCGGGCGTGGCGGACATCGCCGACGTACCCGGTGTGGTGGAGGAAGGCGAGATCACGGCGGAGATCGACGGGACGGCGTACGCGGCGCACAAGGCCGCGGCGATGCGCGCCCACGAGACCCAGATCGTCGTGGACGGGCCCTTCTTCGCGCTCTCCAACGGCCTCGGACAGCCGCTTTTCAGCACGGAGTACTACCAGTTGGTACGGGGCGCCTCCGGCGCGGACGCCGGCGTGCGCGAGACGGATCTCTTCGCGGGGGTGGGCGAGTGAGCGGGCGCGAGCGCGCGGAGTCAAGGGCGCGTGCGGGCGCGGGCATGGGAGCCCGCGCGGGCGCCGGGGGGCGTGGTGAGCCCGGCGGGTGGCTCGCGTCCCCGCCGAGACCCGGGCGCATCGCCGCGTACCTCGGTCTTCTGGTCCTCGGGGCGGTGGTCGGCACGGCGGGCGCGCTCGTCCAGGGCGGCTGGTTCCCCGGCGGCCTGATCCTCGCGCTGGTCGCCTCCGCGGGCCTCTTCTACGGAGGTCTGACCGCCACCGGGACCTCGTTCGGCGTCGGGGCCCCCGCGGCGGGCTGGCTGATCGCCGTCATCGTGCTGAGTCTCGGCCGCCCGGAGGGCGACGGCGTCTTCGCCGCGGGCCTGGGACCGATCGTCTATCTGCTCGGCGGTGCGCTTGTCGCTGTGATGTGTGCCACCATGTCGCGGTCACCGCAACCGGGCACCGAGTCCGGCCGACTTGGAAAGTGACGCCACCCGTCCGTAGCTGTCGGCCCGAATTGACCCCGTCCGTACGGTCGGTGGAATAAACGCTTCCCCCGGTCGTCGGGTGTGGTCCGGCGCAGGACAGTATGGTGGTGCGCGCTCCGGGCCGTCCCCTGGCCTCAGGCTTGGGGGACCCACACAGTTGAGTACCAGTGAGCCAGTAAGAACGGGCGGCGGAGCCAACCCGGGAGAACCTGCTTTGAGTCGTGAAACTGACAGTTCGTCCTCCGGGCCCCAGGGGCGCGGCGGAGCCGCGTACCCCTCGGGGACACCGCCGTACGGATCCCGCCAGTATCCGTCGCTGCACCCTGAGCAGGACGCTCCGGAGGAGACAGCCGAGGCCCCGGCCCAGCCGGGCGAGCCGAAGACCGAGACCACGCTGACCACGCGTATCCGGATCAATATTCCGGGTTCGCGGCCGATTCCGCCGGTCGTCATGCGTACGCCCATGAGCGACAGGGACAGTGGCCCGTCCTCCCCCGGCGGACCCGCGGGTCCGCCCGCGGGGGCGGGCCGGGGCGCCGACGACACGGGCGGCGCGCCGCGTACCGCCGCCGGACCCGACACGGGTTCGGCAGCGGCCGACGAGGACGCGCCGGCGGAGGACAAGCCTGCGACGAGTGACTGGTTCGCGCCGCGCAAGCCCCCGAGCGGGGGCACGTCGACCGGTGCGATGGGCGCCGGCGCCGCCGCGACGGCGCCCGGCCCGACGGTCCCCGGTCCTGGTGCCGGACCCGGCACCGGCGGCCGTTCCGACCTTCCGTACGGCTCCGACACCGGGCCGGACACCCGAGGCGGGGCGGGCGTGCCGCGCCCGCAGGCACCCGCGGGCAACGCCTTCATGCCGCCCGGCAGCGTGCCTCCGGGTAGCGTGCCGCCCGGCAGCGGCAGCACACCGGCGTTCGGAGTCGGTGCGCCCGACGGACCGACCTCGGGCCCCGCGAGCGGTATGTCCTCGCTCGCCTTCCTGGACCTGCCGCCGGGCGCCGACCTGGGAGCGACGAGCGGCCCCACGGAACCGGGAGGCCCCACGGGACCGGCCGGTCGTGACGACCGGGACGACCGCGGCGGACGGCCGCGCATGTCGGACGACACCGCGATACTGACCCCGCAGCAGCCCGCCCCCGAGCCCCCCGGCGGGCCCGGCAGCCATGTCTCGGGCGACACGCTCAGCAGCGGTATCCCGGTGGTGCCCTCCGAGAGCCGCTCGCCGTACCCGCCCGCCGGTTCCCAGACGGGCGCGGCGCCGCGCGCCGACCTGTCCGGTGGCCGGTTCCAGGACGGCCAGCTGCCCGCGCCTCCCGGCCCGTCGGCCGGCGGCGCCATGTCGGCGGGGCCCTCGTCCCACGGCGGCGGCAACCCCGACTTCTCGTCGCCGGACTTCCCCGGCCCGCCGGGACCGGCGTCCGCCACGCCCGCGGGCCCCGGCTCGGGTCCCGCGCCCGCGCGGACGACGAGCCCGCCTCCTAAGAAGAAGGGCCGCTCCAAGCTGGTGGGCGCCGGTGCGGGCATCGTCACGCTGGTCGTGATCGCCTACGGCGCAGGGCTGCTCCTGAACCACTCCGACGTACCGAAAGGCACCACCGTCCTCGGGGTGGACATCGGCGGCGGCACCCGCGACGACGCGGTGGACAAGCTCGACGCGACGCTCGGCAAGCGCTCGACCACGCCGCTCCAACTGTCCGTCGGCGGCAAGGAGGAGGAGCTGGGACCGGACAAGGCGGGACTCAGCCTCGACAGCCAGGCGACGGTCCGCAACGCGGCGGGCAGCGACTACAACCCGGTCTCCGTGATCGGCTCGCTCTTCGGCGGCGAACGCGTCACCGAACCGGTGCTCCCGGTCGACGAGGAGAAACTGCGGGTCGCGCTCACGGACCTCGCGGGCGACTCGGGCTCGGCGGCGGACGGCACGATCAAGTTCGAGCCGGGCAAGGCCGTTCCCGTACCGGGCAAGGCGGGCAAGGCACTTGACGTCGAACGCTCGATGATCTCGGTGAAGGACGCCTACCGCGCCCAGGTCGAGACGGGCAAGCCGAACATCGTCGAACTCCCCGTCAGCAGCCGCGAACCGACGATCGACCAGGCCGAACTCGACCGCGCGATGAAGGACTTCGCGGAACCCGCGATGTCCGGCCTGATCACGATAAAGGCGGGCGGCAGGCAGATCCAGTTCGGCCCCGACCGGTCGCTGCCGCAGATCCTCTCCATGAAGGCGATCGACGGAAAGCTGGTCGAGGTCTACGACAGGGCGGCGATCGAGGAGCTGCTGGACGGCGTCTTCGACGGCCTGACGATCACCAAGGCCGACGGCAAGGAACACCCCTTGTCGGCGGCGGACGTGGCCCAGGCGATGCAGAAGCCCCTCCTGGGCAAAACCCCGTCGGAACGCACGGCGGAAATCGACCTCAACCCGCAGGGCTAGCTCCTCGCCGCGTTGCCGAAGTGCCCCCGGGGCACTTCGGCGCGCGCGTGGGTACGACCGGGCAGGCCGGCGCCCGCCGGGTGCGCGCTCGGCGTCGGAGCTGCCCGAGCCCGTGCCGGACGCCGTGAGCCCCGCTCGCGGGTGAGGTGACCGGGCGGCGTGGGGTGGCGTGGCCGGATGCGGCCCGGCTTCGCGTCCGGCACGAGGGCGGTCCTCCGCCTCGTTTTCGCATGTACCGACATGGTGTGCGCCGTCTGGACCTGGTTCGACCCTGGCACGGGGCTGCTGGGTGCATGCCGGCCGAGGGCGGCGTCCGGCGGGTGCTCGCGCGCACCAGTCGCCCCGCCCCGCCCTACGGGCGGTCGGCGGCCGGTCCGGGCCACGCCCCACCGGTCGCCCGGTGGCGCGCCAGCCGGTCCCGCCCCGCCCCGCTCAGTTCAGCATCGCCCGCGCCGCCCGCGCCTTGTCGCGGATCGCGTCCGCCGTTGACGGTTCCACCGCCGACACCACCTCCGCGTACTCGTCCATCTCCGCGGCCCCGGCCAGGAACTCCCCGCGCCGCACCAGCACTTGGGCGCGTTCGTACCGCAGGCGGGCCGGGTGGGACGGGAGCAGGAGGCTCAGGTCGACGGCCCACAGGGCGACATCGCCGCGTTCCGGGCGGGTCGACGCCCATGCGCGGATGTTGTTCAGGATGCGGATCACGACGTGGAGAGGTTCGGCGGGGGTCAGCATCGACGGCTCCAGAGGGGCGCCTGTAGCCCCCGTCACCAGCGTCTCGGTGTCCTGGCGGGTCAGGAGCCTGCCGCCCGCGTACGGGTCGACCAGGACCCCCTCCTCGGGCTCCTCGGGCGCGCCGAGGCCGACGACGAAGTGACCGGGCAGGGCCACGCCGTACACCGGCGCCCCCGCACGGCGCGCGACCTCCGTCCACAGGACGGACAGCAGGATCGGCAATCCGCGCCTGCGCCGCAGGACCTCGTGCAGCAGGGAGGCCTCCAGACGCCCGTACTCGCCCGGCGTGCCGCGGAAGCCGAGGCGCGTGCCCAGCAGGTCCGCCAGCGCGGTGGCCCAGGCGCGCGGGCCGGTGAGGCCGAAGGGCAGCATCCCGGCCAGCCGGTCGAGTTCGATCTGGGCCGCGTCGAGCCCGGCCTCGTCCAGCGCGGAGTCCGCCTCCATACCGATGAGGAGGCAGAGCAGTGCGACATCGGGCCGTTCGGCGCGGGCCTCGGCGGCGAACCGGCTGCGCCGGTCCGGCGAGGGCGGTTGAGGTTCCATGGCCGGTCCGTCGCTCCTCACGCGGCTCGGAAGTGGTGGTACAGGTGATGCGTGGCGAAGCCCATGCCGTCGTACAGCGCGCCCGCCGCCGCGTTGTCCGACTCGACCTGGAGCCACCCGGCGCTCGCGCCCTCGTCCAGCGCGCGGCGGGCGAGCGCGCGCATCACGGCGCTCGCCAGGCCCTGCCGCCGCCGCGCCGGATCGACCTCGACGGCCATGAAGCCCGCCCAGCGCCCGTCGACCACACACCGTCCGATCGCGGCCGGCACCCCGGCGTCGTCGCCGGCGACCGACGCGAACCACACCGACGGCCCGCTGCCGAGCACCTTCAGCACGTGCGGACCCGGCTCCGCGAAGCGCTGGTAGCGGCGGAGCCACGCCTCGTCGCAGACGCGGTCGAGCCGTACCGGTGCCACATCCGCGTCCGCGTCCCCGTCCGCGTCCCGCCCGCCGTCCGCCAGCGGCGCGAGCGCCCCCACGCGCAGCTCCGCCGTCACCTCCCGCCGCCAGCCCCGCGCATCGAGCTCCGCACAGAGCAGTTCCTGCGTCCCCTCGGCGCCCGTGGCCGTCTGGATGTACGCGGGCAGGCTCCGCAGGTCGTACCAGCGCCGTACGCGCCCCAGCGCCTCGTCCAGGGGCATTCCCGGATCGCCCAGCGGCAGTACCGAGTTGGCGCGCCGGGTGAAACCGGCGGACGCCCGCAGCTCCCACTCGCCGAGCGCCTCCCGCTCCACCGGCTGCCACGCCCGCGCCGCCACCCCGGCCAGCTCCCGGAAGGAGGCGGCAGGACCCCGGCGCCGGGCGGGGGCGGCCGGAACGACCTTGCCCGCGACGAGCGAGGACGCCGCGATCCGGACGGTCTCACCGGTGCGACGTGTGATGAGGACCACATCATCGTCCCAAGATGTGAGAGTTCCGACCGTGTCGGTGAACTTCTCCGTGCCGTCGACGGCGCCGGTCAGACGCCGGACAGACACGCGTTTTCCCACGTCGGCGGGGGTGATCCGGACCTCCAGCCGTCCTCCGGTTGTGAATTCCACAGCTCTGCGCGCCCCTCCTGTGCGGATCATGCCCGGGAACGGAGATACTAGGTGCGGGCATCGACGACGCCGCGCTCCCGCGCGCCCGTGGACGGAGCCGCATATGGCCCGCCGCGCCCTATCGAGGAGGAACGACAGCGTGACCTACGTCATCGCGCAGCCTTGTGTGGATCTCAAGGACAAGGCGTGCATCGAAGAGTGCCCGGTCGACTGCATCTACGAGGGCTCCCGGTCCTTGTACATCCACCCGGACGAATGCGTCGACTGTGGCGCCTGTGAGCCGGTCTGCCCGGTCGAGGCGATCTTCTACGAGGACGACACCCCGGAGGAGTGGAAGGACTACTACAAGGCGAACGTGGAGTTCTTCGACGAACTCGGTTCCCCCGGTGGTGCGTCCAAGCTCGGTCTGATCGAGCGTGACCACCCCTTCATCGCCGCACTGCCGCCGCAGCCTCAGAACGACTGACAGGCGCGCGCACCCGGTCCCGTACGGCAACCTCGCCGTACGGGACCGAGGTGTTTCCCCCGTTGTGCCGAAAAGTGAGCACTGTCGAGAAAGTGAGCACCGTGTCCGCAGTCTCTTCGCGCCTTCCGGTCTTCCCCTGGGACAAGCTGGAGCCCTACAAGGCGACAGCGGCGGCCCATCCGGACGGCATCGTGGACCTGTCCGTCGGGACCCCGGTCGACCCGGTTCCCGACCTGATCCAGCGCGCCCTGATCGCCGCGGCGAACTCGCCCGGCTATCCCACGGTGTGGGGCACGGCCGAGCTGCGTGACGCGCTGACGGGCTGGGTCGAACGGCGGCTCGGCGCGCGCGACGTCGCGCACACCAACGTCCTTCCGGTGGTCGGCTCGAAGGAGTTGGTGGCCTGGCTGCCGACCCAGCTCGGACTCGGCGCCGGTGACCGGGTCGCGTATCCGCGGCTGGCCTACCCGACGTACGAGGTGGGCGCCCGGCTGTGCGGCGCGGAGCCCGTCTCCTACGAAGACCCGGCCGAGCTCGACCCGGCGGGCCTGAAGCTGCTCTGGCTGAACTCGCCGTCGAACCCGACCGGCCGGGTCCTGGACAAGGCCGAGCTGACCCGGATCGTCGCCTGGGCCCGTGAGCACGATGTGCTGCTCTTCAGCGACGAGTGCTACCTGGAGCTGGGCTGGGAGGCCGAGCCCGTCTCCGTACTCCACCCGGACGTCTGCGGCGGCTCGTACGAGGGCGTGGTGGCCGTCCACTCGCTCTCCAAGCGCTCCAACCTGGCCGGCTACCGCGCGGCCTTCCTCGCGGGTGACGCCGCCGTCCTCGGCGAGCTGCTGCAGATCCGCAAGCACGGCGGCATGATGACGCCGGCGCCGGTGCAGGCGGCGACCGTCGCGGCGCTGGGCGACGACACCCATGTGGCCGAGCAGCGCGCGCGGTACGGGGCCCGCCGTACCGCCCTTCGGGCGGCCCTGGTGGGCCACGGCTTCCGGATCGAGCACAGCGAGGCGAGCCTGTACCTCTGGGCGACGCGAGACGAGCCGTGCTGGCAGACGGTGGCGCATCTGGCGGAGCTGGGGATCCTGGTGGCGCCGGGGGACTTCTACGGGCCCGCGGGCGGGAGCTTCGTACGGGTGGCGCTCACGGCGACCGACGAGCGCGTGGAGGCCGCGGTCAAGCGGCTCGGCTGATCGAGTCAGACCCGTGGGAACAGCGCGAAGGGGTCCGGGGGGCGTGTACTCCCCGGACCCCTTTGCGTGTGAACGTCCCTGTGGACCGGCTCGGATCAGCCGAGCGGCAGGGTGTTGACCGGGAGCTTGTCGGTGGGCAGGCCCTCTCCGAGGGAATCGGTCGGCAGACCGTTCTCGGTGACGGACGTGGCCGCGTCGCCGAGCGTCTGACCGGCGCCGCCGGCGGCTTCACCGGCCGCCCGCTGCGCGACGGGGGTCGCGGCCTTGGCGACGTCGCCGAGGGTCTCACCGGCCGCCGGGACGGAGGTGGCGACCGTCTCGGCACCGACCTCGCCCGCCAGACCGGTCGCCTGCCGGGCGCCGCTGTCGAGCGTGTCACCGAGGGCGGCGCCGTCCAGCTGGGAAACGCTGCCGAGGTCGGTGGCCTGCGGCAGGGCTGCTGCGTTGGCGGAGCCGGCCGCACCGACCACGGGGGCTGCGCCCGCCGCGATAAGCAGCGCGGCACGGGCGATCCGACGGGTCAGGGGGAGGGACATGATGCTCCTTTGGCGGGGAGAGGAAATTGTCGTGTCCAGCGATCAGACGCTGTGACAACCCCTCGAAGGGCACCGGAGGTTGCGGTGCACAAGAGTAAAGAATTGGTAATGCGTCGCATTATCCGGTGCGGATAAAAACGGTCAAAGGATCCTCGGTGCGGAGACCTGGCGAACCGTCACTTCCCTTTCGTGGCAGGGGATTTGGCGCCAACCGAGTGAACGGCTCGGTCCGGCGGTGAAATGCCGACCGGATATGCCATGACTAGCCCGTTCGGGTGACCCCGCCGGACTACTGCGCGATACGCATTCGAACGTCTTTTACGCCGGAACCCGCAGGGCCGGATTCACCGTCGGTCTTGCGCCAGCCCTCGTCGGACCTTTCCGCGCTCCACACCCGGTCTCCTACGGAGACCTCGTCGATCCGCAGATCGGCGGAGCGCGCCACCGCCCAGTGGGCCAGCTCCCAGCCGCGGGCCCCTTCGGAGGAGTTGACCGGCACGGCGACCTCGGCCGGCCCCTTGGAGTCGGCTTTCTCGCCGCCCGCCTGCCCGCCCTCGGCCGCGCCGTTCGCCGCCGCGTCGGCGCCGGCGGTGCTCGGCAGCACCTCGGGGCCGAAGGCGCGGGTCAGGGCCGCGCGTACCTTCGCCGGGTCGCCCGGTTCGCCGTCGCTCCCGCCGCCGCCCGTGCAGGTGAGGGTCGCGGCGGCCTTGCCGGTGAGCGCGGCGGACAGCAGCGTCGCGTCCGGCTCGTGCTTCGCGTACGCCTGCGGGAAGGCGCTGCGCTGGACGCGCTGCGCCGCCTCCGTAAGAGGAAGCCGCGAGTAGCCGGGCACCTCGGCCAGCTCTTCGTAGAACTTCCCCGCCGAGTAGACGGGGTCGAGGATCTGCTCGACCGTGCCCCAGCCCTTCGACGGGCGCTGCTGGAAGAGGCCGACGGAGTCCCGGTCGCCGTAGTCGATGTTGCGCAGCGCCGACTCCTGGAGAGCGGTCGCCAGAGCGATCGTGACGGCCCGCTCGGGCATGCCGCGGGTGGTGCCCACCGCGGAGATCGTGGCGGCGTTCGCCGCCTGCTCCGGGCTCATCTCGTACGTGGGGACGTCGCCGTCCGACGGCCCGGCGGCGCGGGCCGTGCAGCGCGGCGGGCCGCCGTCGCCGGAGACGTACCTCACCACGAGGTAGCCGGCCAGCGCGAGGAGCACGGTGAAGGCGGCCGTGAGGCGAAGGAATCGGCCGCGACGGGGAGGGGAGGCGGTCTCGGACACGCGCACACCGTACCGGCCCGACCGGGCGGCCAGCACCGGCCCGGCCGCCCTCTGCCCCGCTCGGCCGACACCGGCCACGTCGTAGGGTCTGGTCATGCCCGAAACGAAGCCTGGAACCGTGCTGGACCTCACGCTGGACGCCGCCGAGCTCACCGCCCGGCTCGTCGACATCCCGTCCGTCAGCGGCACCGAGAAGCCCCTCGCCGACGCCGTCGAGGAGGCGCTGCGCGCACTGCCGCACCTCACCGTCGAGCGCTACGGCAACAACGTCGTGGCGCGGACGGACCTCGGGCGGGCCGAGCGCGTCATCCTGGCCGGACACATCGACACCGTCCCCATCGCGGACAACGTGCCCTCCAGGCTGGACGAGAACGGCATCCTCTGGGGCTGCGGCACCACCGACATGAAGTCGGGGGTCGCCGTCCAGCTGCGCATCGCCGCGACCGTCCCCGCCCCCAACCGCGACCTCACCTTCGTCTTCTACGACAACGAGGAGGTCGCCGCCGACCTCAACGGCCTGGGGCACGTGGCCGCCGCCCGCCCCGACCTCCTGGAGGCGGACTTCGCCGTCCTGCTCGAACCCTCCGACGCGCAGGTCGAGGGCGGCTGCCAGGGGACGCTGCGGATCCACCTCCGTACGGAGGGCGAGCGGGCGCACTCGGCGCGCAGCTGGATGGGGTCCAACGCCATCCACGCCGCGGCGCCGATCCTTGCCCGCCTCGCCGCGTACGAGCCGCGCCGCCCGGTGATCGACGGGCTGGAGTACCGGGAGGGTCTGAACGCGGTGGCGATCGAAGGGGGCGTGGCGACCAACGTCATCCCCGACGCGTGCACCGTGGTGGTCAACTACCGCTACGCGCCGGACCGCAGCGAGGCGGAGGCGGTGGCGCACGTGCGTGAGGTGTTCGCCGACTGCGGGATCCGGGAGTTCGTCGTGGACGATCACTCGGGCGCGGCCCTGCCCGGCCTCTCGCACCCCGCCGCAGCCGCGTTCATGGCGGCCGTGGGCGGCACCGCGCAGCCCAAGTTCGGCTGGACGGACGTCTCGCGCTTCGGCGCGCTCGGGGTGCCCGCGGTGAACTACGGCCCGGGGGACGCGCTGCTGGCCCACAAGCGCGACGAGCACGTGGCCGTCGAGCGGATCACGCACTGCGAGAGGCGGCTGCGGGACTGGCTCACCTCGTAAAGAGGCGTGGGCGAGACGGCCGGCACGGCGGGGGAGCCGGACCGACCGTCGGAATTTCGCTGTTTGTCACCTCCTTGGATCTACGCTTGCCGGGAACTGGCACAGCAGCGGAGGGAGCAGTCCATGGGCAGTCCTGAGGAAGCACGGAAGCCGGACACGCAGCGTCTCGGGCCGGTGCTGCGCCGCCGGGACCAGGTGCAGGCGGGCACCACCGACCAGCGGCTGCTGGACACCGAGGGCGACTCCGAGTGGGTGCACACCGATCCCTGGCGGGTCATGCGCATCCAGTCGGAGTTCGTCGAGGGCTTCGGCGCGCTCGCCGAACTGCCCAGCGCCATCAGCGTCTTCGGCTCGGCCCGTACGGCGGCGGACTCGGCGGACTACGAGGCGGGTGTCCGGATCGGCCGGGCACTGGTCGACGCCGGATTCGCGGTGATCACCGGCGGCGGCCCCGGCGCGATGGAAGCGGCGAACAAGGGCGCGCGGGAGGCGAAGGGCATCTCCGTCGGGCTCGGTATCGAGCTGCCCTTCGAGCAGGGGCTCAACCCGCACGTCGACATCGGCGTGAACTTCCGTTACTTCTTCGTCCGGAAGACGATGTTCGTGAAGTACGCCCAGGGTTTCGTCGTTCTGCCCGGTGGCCTCGGCACACTGGACGAACTCTTCGAGGCCCTGACGCTGGTCCAGACGCGCAAGGTGACCCGGTTCCCCATCGTCCTCTTCGGGACGCGGTACTGGTCCGGCCTCATCGACTGGCTGCGCGACACGGTCGTGGCGCAGGGCAAGGCGTCCGAGAAGGACCTGCTGCTGTTCCACGTCACGGACGACGTGGACGAGGCCGTGGCGCTGGTGACCAAGGAGACCGGCAAGTAGCGGGTTCCGTACACGACATCCGTACGGAGAACGCCGCCGCACCGGCCTCACCCGAGGCCGGTGTCTCAGGCCAGTCCCCGGCGGGCCACCGCCGGGGGCCGGTGGCCCGCGATGGAAGCCACCATGTCCAGCACCTGCTTCGTCTCGGCCACCTCGTGCACGCGGTAGATCCGCGCACCGAGCCACGCCGAGACGGCGGTCGTCGCGAGCGTGCCGATCACCCGCTCCTTCACCGGCCTGTCGAGGGTCTCGCCGACGAAGTCCTTGTTGGACAGCGACACGAGCACCGGCCAGCCGGTCTCCGCCATCTCGTCCAGCCTGCGGGTCGCCTCCAGAGAATGCCGGGTGTTCTTCCCGAAGTCGTGCCCCGGATCGATCATGATGCCGTCCCGGCGCACGCCCAGTTCCACGGCCCGCTCGGCCAGCCCGAGCGTCACCCGGAGAATGTCCGCGACCACGTCGTCGTACCCGATCCGGTGCGGCCGGGTCCGGGGCTCCGCCCCGCCCGCGTGCGTGCAGACCAGCCCCGCGCCGTACCGGGCGGCGACCTCGGCGAGCGCCGGATCCACCCCGCCCCAGGCGTCGTTGAGCACATCGGCGCCCGCCTCGCAGACGGCCTCGCCGACCTCGTGCCGCCAGGTGTCGACACTGATCACGACGTCCGGGTAACGCCGCCGGACCTCGGCGACGAAACCGACCGTCCGGCGTGCTTCTTCCTCGGCCGTCACCTCGTCACCCGGCCCCGCCTTCACGCCGCCGATGTCGATGATGGCCGCGCCCTCCGACACCGCCTGCTCCACCCGGTCGAGCGCGGGCCGGTCCCGGAAGGTCGCGCCCCGGTCGTAGAAGGAGTCCGGGGTCCGGTTGACGATGGCCATGATCACCGGCTCGTACGGGTCGAACTCCCGCCGCCCCAGCCGAAGAGTGCCACTGCTCATCCCCTGGTCACCGCCTGCTCCCACTGTCCGTGCCGTCGCCGGCGACCCCGGGTCCTGGCGCCCGGGTCCCGAACGACAGACCCTAACTGTCGGTCCCGCATGGCACGATCGGCACCGGACGTGTTCCTGCCCCGGGGAGAAGCTTGTGTTCTTGTTCTTGCTCATCGCGATGGTCGTGGTGGTCACGGCCGTCACTCTCGCGGTGGTCGGCGGTGGCGACCGCGAGGTGCTGCCCGAGGCCGCGCCCGGATTTCTCGTGGACCCGCTGCCCGCGACACGCCCGGTGGGCCGGGCCGACATAGAGGCCCTGCGGCTGCCCGTCGCCCCGCGTGGCTACCGGATGGCGGACGTGGACGAGGTGCTGGCCAGGCTCGGCGCCGAGCTGGCCGAGCGCGACGCCCGGATCGCCGAGCTGGAGGCCGGCCTGGCGGGCGCCCAGGCGACGGCTGTCGGCCGGCCCGACCTCTTCAAGAACCCGGGCGAGGAGGACCAGCGGTGAGTGACGGCGGAGCGGTGCCGGGACCGGACGGCGAGCTGCGCTGTCCCTGGGGCCTGTCGACCGAGGACTACATCACGTACCACGACGAGGAGTGGGGCCGCCCCGTCCACGGCGACGACGCCCTCTTCGAGCGGCTGTGCCTGGAGGCGTTCCAGTCCGGCCTCTCCTGGATCACGATCCTGCGCCGCCGCGAGGGCTTCCGCCGGGCCTTCGCCGGATTCCACATCCCGGCCGTCGCCGCCTTCACCGACGCGGACGCCGCCCGGCTGCTGACCGACGAGGGCATCATCCGCAACCGCGCCAAGATCGACGCCACCCTCGCCAACGCGCGCGAGCTGGCCGGCTGGTCCGCGGGTGAGCTGGACAGCCTCATCTGGTCGTACGCCCCGGACCCGGCGACGCGCCCGGTCCCGAAGACGACCGGGGACATCCCGGCGGTCACCGGCGATTCGACCGCGCTGGCGAAGGCGCTCAAGAAGCGCGGCATCCGATTCGTGGGCCCGACGACGGCGTACGCGCTGATGCAGGCGTGCGGCCTGGTCGACGACCACCTGGCCGAGTGCCTGGTCCGCCGACAGCTCACCGAAGCCCCGTAGGGCCTGTCGGGCCTGGCCGGGCAGCGGTGTCAGCGGCCCACGTAGCGGGGCTTCGCCTTGTCGAGGAAGGCCTGGACCGCGATGCCGTGGTCCTCCGAAGCGCCCGCCCGGTTCTGGAGTTCGCCCTCCTTCTCCAGCGTCTCGGCGAGCGAGTGGCCCGCGCCGTACGCCAGAGACTCCTTCAGCGCCGCGTACGCCAGGGTGGGGCCCTCCGCGAGAGTGCGCGCGACCGCCGCCGCCTCGGCCGCCAGGTCGGCCGCGGGAACCAGCTTGTTGACCATCCCCAGTTCGTACGCCTGCTCCGCCGTGAGCGACCTCGGGAACATCAGCAGGTCCGCCGCCCTGCTCTGCCCGATCAGCCGGGGCAGCGTCCACGACACGCCGGAGTCGGCCGTCAGGGCCACACCCGCGAACGAGGTGTTGAAGGAGGCCGTGTCGGCGACGACGCGGTAGTCGCAGGCGAGCGCGAAGCCGAGCCCCGCTCCGGCCGCGACGCCGTTGACCCCGGCGACGACCGGCTTCGGCATCTCGGAAAGGGCCCGCACGATGGGGTTGTAGTGCTCCCGCACGGTGCTCATGGTCCCGCCGCTGCCGTCGGCCGCGTCGGCGGCCAGCAGGGAGACATGCTCCTTCAGGTCCTGTCCCACGCAGAAGGCACGGCCGGTCGCGGTGAGGAGCACGGCCCGGACGGCGGAGTCGTCCGCGGCGGTACGCAGCGCGTCCCGCAGGGCGACCTTGGCCGCGATGTTCAGCGCGTTCATGGCGTCGGGCCGATTGATCGTGACGGTCGCGAGTCCGTCGCCCACCTCGTACAGCACCGTGTCGGCCATGATCGGGTCTCCTCCGCGAGTCTGACTGCCTGTCCGCTGTCCTGTCGGGCCCCAGCATGGCGGAGATCACCGCGGGCCGGCATGTGACCTGCGTCAAACAATCCACGGTCGTGGAGTCGTGAACAGCGGCGAAGTATCGCAGGCGGATCCCCGAATTGAGCCGTTTTGAGCGAGCGCGTTGCGCAAGCGATGCCGCCCGATGTTGGTCATCGGGTCCCGCCATGCGGGATAATGGCCTGGAAGCAATGTGTTCGATGCCGGTGACACAGCGCCTGTCATGGGGCCGCCGGCTGCGATGAGCTGGTTTCAGGAAGGGGAACGAGCATGGCGGCCATGAAGCCGCGGACGGGCGACGGCCCGCTCGAGGTGACCAAGGAGGGGCGGGGCATCGTCATGCGCGTTCCGCTCGAAGGCGGCGGTCGGCTGGTCGTCGAGCTGACCCCCGACGAGGCGGATGCGCTGGGTGACGCCCTGAAGAAGGTCGTCGGCTGACGCGGACAGAACGCGCACTCTCGTGCTGCCCCGCCGCGGACACCTCCGTGTCGGGGCAGCTTTATGCCCTTCGGTGACCGGTCCTATCGGCGTACGGCGCAGAGCAGCCCGTCGCCCACGGGCAGCAGCGACGGCAGCAGCTCGTCCTGCATCTCCCGGACCGTACGCAGCAGCTCACGCAGCCGCAGCACCTCGTGGGGCTGGGCCGCAGAATCGACCGTACGGCCGTCGGCGAAGACTCCCTCGAAGCACACGAGCCCCCCCGGTCGCAACAGGCGCAACGATTCGGCGAGGTAGTCCAGGCACTCCAGCCGGTCGCCGTCGCAGAAGACCAGGTCGTACCCGCCGTCGGCGAGCCGGGGAAGCACGTCGCTGGCCCGGCCGGGGATGAAGCGGGCGCGATTGTTCGTGAAGCCGGCCGCCCGGAACGCCTCACGGGCGAACTGCTGCCGCTCCGGCTCGGTGTCGACCGTGGTCAGCACGCCGTCGGGCCGCATGCCGTTCAGGAGATAGATCCCGGAGACCCCGGTACCCGTGCCGATCTCCGCCACCGCCTTGGCGTCCGCCGTGGCGGCAAGCAGACGGAGCGCCGCGCCCGTGCCCGGTGACACCGAGCGGAGCCCCATGTCGCGGGCCCTGTCGCGGGCCCAGCGCAGTGCCTCGTCCTCGGCGACAAAAGCGTCGGCGAACGCCCAGCTTGTCTGCCGGTTGGCGGTAATGACCCTCTCCTGTCCCCGTAGTTGGCGCACCGGTGACTGTATCCGCTGCACGCGGGAACCCGCTGATGGGACCGGGCGTTATGAAGGCTGGGGGGAACACATGGATGAAGACCTGGGACCAGGCGCAAATTCAGGCAAAGATTCTTATCCGGAGCTAACGGGCGAGGTGGCTATGGTAGGTGCTCCGCTGGACACCACCAGAGTCGATAGGGGAGGTGCGGCTGCGCCTGCGGATCGGGGAGGAGCGTTCAAGCGCTTTCTCAGGTCGGCCGGTGAGCCGAAATCCGTGACCAACTTCGCTGACCGTTCTCGCTCGACCGACTCCGCAGTTACGGCGACCTTCGCATCGGATGCGGAATCGCAGGCGTGGACGCCTCCCAGCTGGGAGGAGATCGTCAGCACGCACAGCGCCCGCGTATATCGCCTGGCCTACCGTCTCACGGGCAACCAGCACGATGCCGAGGACCTGACCCAGGAAGTCTTCGTCCGGGTCTTCAGGTCGCTGTCGACGTACACCCCCGGCACGTTCGAGGGCTGGCTGCACCGCATCACCACCAATCTGTTCCTGGACATGGTCCGCCGTAAGCAGCGGATCCGTTTCGACGCGCTCGGTGACGACGCGGCGGAGCGCCTGCCCAGCCGTGAGCCCTCACCGCAGCAGGTCTTCCACGACACCCACTTCGACGCGGATGTGCAGCAGGCGCTGGACACCCTCGCTCCCGAGTTCCGGGCCGCGGTCGTCCTGTGCGACATCGAAGGACTGTCGTACGAGGAGATCGCCGCCACGCTCGGTGTGAAGCTCGGCACGGTGCGC
Organism: Streptomyces sp. NPDC050433; assembly: GCF_044458565.1. Classification (NCBI taxonomy): domain Bacteria; kingdom Bacillati; phylum Actinomycetota; class Actinomycetes; order Kitasatosporales; family Streptomycetaceae; genus Streptomyces; species Streptomyces sp. NPDC050433. Next base: position 571,300 of record NZ_JBITIB010000001.1, read on the forward strand.
AGCCGGATCCACCGCGGCCGTTCGCATCTGCGCAAGGCCCTTCAGCACCGTTCTCCCGAGGCTCGGGCCGAGCAGCGCACGTTCGCGAGCGTGGCCGGGGAGGGCGGACTCGCGTGAGTGGCACAGGTCCGACCCCCGCGGAGCAGCACCTGGGGGACCGGCTCGCCGCCCTGGTGGACGGGGAGCTCGGTCACGACGCCCGCGAGCGTGTGCTGGCACACCTCGCGACCTGCGCCAGGTGCAAGGCGGAGGCCGACGCCCAGCGCAGGCTGAAGAACGCGTTCGCGCAGTCGGCGCCCCCGCCGCTGTCCGAAGGTTTTCTCGCCCGGCTCCAGGGACTGCCCGGCGGACCCCTCGACGAGGACAAGGACGAGCCCCCCGGTCCCTTCAACGGCACGGCGTTCAGCAGTGGTGTCTTCGGTGTGCGGAGCGACACGTTCGGCTATCGCCCGGCGGCGGGACCCCATACCTCCCCCCTGCGTGGCGGCTCCGGCTCCGGTGGGGGCTTCCGGATCCACGAGGTGGGACGCGCGGAGGCCGAGCGCTCGCCCTGGCGCGGCCGGCGGTTCGCCTTCGCCGCCGCGAGCGCGGTGTCGTTCGCCGCGATGGCGCTCGGTGGCGCGCTGCCCATGGGCGCCACGGGCGACATGGCCGCGCGCGGGGCCGGCGCCGGCATCACACCCCTCACCAGGGCCACCACCACACCACCCGGCAGCGGGACGCGGGGCAGGCAGGGCGGTGAGCAGGGCGCCATTCTTCCGCAGTCCGGCGACAGCGCGCCGACGCTCGCTCCCGGCACGATGAAGGCGCCGCTCAGCCCTCATCCGTTCCAGTCGGCGGTTCTCAACCACATCCCCGCGGCGCCCCTGATACGGCCCACGGGCACGGCGTTCCAGCTGGCGGCGAGCCCTGGACTGGGCATTCCCACGGCCACGCCCGATCCCACCCACCTCGCCGCGCCCACCCAGCCCGGCGTGCCGCTTTCGCGGCGTCGGTGACGGGGTCCCTGCGCGGACATTCGTAAACCTGGTTGAATCCCTGGACGGGTGCCCCTTGTCGGGGCATGGACGAGCAGGTGCGGGGAGAGCATGGACGACGGCAAGCCCACCGGACCCAAGGCGAAATGGTGGAGCCGCCCGGCAGCGGGACGCGCGATATCGCGGGACCCCGGCGTACCGGAGCACCGGAACACAGAGGAGACGACGGAACTGTCGCCGGTCACCGATGAAGTCCCCCCGAATCCCGACCGCCCGGCGGTCACCGAACCGGCCGACAGTGCCCCGGAGCGCCTGCCCGAGCAGGACGCCGGCCCCGAGGACCACGTCCTCGCCCCGCCCGAGCGCGCTCCCTCGGCGGTGAGCGCGGCGGCGGAAACGGGAACCGGCACGGACGGTGCGGACGGCACGGAAGCCGGAACAGCCGCGGGCGCGGGCTCGCAGGGCCGTCCGCAGCCGCTGCACGAGCCCGACCCCTACAGCACACCGCCCTACGGCGGTCCGGGGCCCTGGGCCCCCGCCCCGCCCGTACAGCGACCAGTGCCCACCCCGGCCCAGGGCACACCCATTCCGCCGCAGCACTACACGGCCCCGGCCGGCTCGGCCGCTCCGACCGCCCCCGGCCAGCCGATGCCGCAGCCGCAGCCGCACCCGCACCCCCACCCGAACCCCCAGCCGACGTCCGGGTACGGCGTCCCGCCGCAGGGCGCCCCGCAGCCCATGCCGGGCCCGCCCCTGCCCCCACCCCAGCCCCGGCAGACCCACCCGCAGCCGGGGACCCAGCACCTTCCCCCGCCCCAGAACCCCCAGCCGGGGCCCACCCAGTGGCTCCAGTACGACCCCTGGAGCCCCCCCGGCCAGCAGACCCTGTCGTACCCCGACCCCGGCGAGCGCCGGAAGAAGCGCCGGGGCATCGGCCTCGCCGGCGCGCTGGCGCTCGCGCTCTGCACCGCCGTCCTCGGCGGTGGCGTCGGCGCGTACATCGAGCGCAACGGCGGCCTCACCAGCGTCGAGCTGCCCCAGGCGGGCAACGACAGCGGGGGCCGCCCGGCCGACAGCGTCGCCGGGATCGCCTCCAGCGCCCTGCCCAGCGTCGTCACCCTCCATGTCAGCGGCGGCGGCGAGCAGGGCACCGGCACCGGCTTCGTCCTGGACCGCACCGGCCACATCCTGACGAACAACCATGTGGTCGACCCCGCCGGTGACAACGGCGACATCTCGATCACCTTCAGCGGTGGCGAGACGGCCAAGGCGAAGCTCGTCGGCAAGGACAGCGGCTACGACCTCGCCGTCGTGAAGGTCACCGGCGTCTCCGGACTCAAGCCGCTGCCGCTCGGCAATTCCGACAACGTCCAGGTCGGCGACCCGGTCGTGGCGATCGGCGCGCCCTTCGACCTCCAGAACACCGTCACGTCCGGCATCATCAGCGCCAAGGAGCGCCCGATCACCGCCGGTGGTGAGAAGGGCGACGGCAGCGACATCAGCTACGTCGACGCCCTCCAGACCGACGCGCCGATCAACCCCGGCAACTCCGGTGGCCCGCTGGTGAATTCGAAGGCGCAGGTCATCGGCATCAACAGCGCGATCCGCGGCGCCGACGGCGGCGGTACGCCGGACGGCGCGCAGGCCGGCTCCATCGGGCTCGGCTTCGCGATACCGATCAACCAGGGCAAGCGCGTCGCCGAAGAGCTGATCAACACCGGCAAGGCGTCGCACCCCGTGATCGGTGTCACGCTCGACATGGAGTATTCGGGCGACGGCGCCAAGGTGGGCGCGAAGAGCGCCGACGGCGGACCGGCGGTGGAGGACGGCGGCCCGGCCGCGAAGGCGGGAATCAGGACCGGCGACATCATCACCGAGGTGGACGGCCAGCGGGTGCACAGCGGCGAGGAGCTGATCGTGAAGATCCGTGCCCACCGCCCAGGTGACGAACTGGAGCTGACAGTGACCCGCGGAGGTAAAGAGCAGACAAGGACTCTGGTCCTCGGCAGCGCGGAAGGCAGGTGAGTGTCGAATGAAGGTACCGTCCGGCCAGCTCCGCCGGGTACCGTGGAGCGGCCCGGGCCTCGACCCACCACAGGCCAGGCCGACAAGGTCTCGCCTGCGGGCACGGAGAACACAAGGAGCAGCTAGGTGTTCAATGACATAGGCGCGCTTGAGCTGGTGACGCTCGTGATTCTCGCCGTGCTCGTCTTCGGACCGGACAAGCTGCCCAAGGTCATCCAGGACGTCTCCCGTTTCATCCGGAAGGTGCGTGAGTTCTCCGACAACGCGAAGGAGGACATCCGTTCGGAGCTGGGACCGGAGTTCAAGGACTTCGACTTCGAGGACCTCAACCCCAAGAAGTTCGTCCGTAAGCAGCTGTCGGAGCACGAGGACGACCTGGGGCTGAAGGAGATCCGCAGCAGCTTCAATCTCAAGAAGGAAATGAACGACGTCGCCGACTCGGTCCACGGCAGGGGCGGCGACACGGGTGGCAGTGGCACCGGCGATGGCGGCGGCACGAGTGACGCCACGCCGACGAGCCTGACAAAGAGCCCGTCCGGCACCTCTGACCTGCTGAAGAAGCAGGAGAAGCCCCAGCAGGCCGATCGTCCGCCTTTCGACGCAGACGCCACCTGAGGCCCGCCCTGCCCGGCGAGCCGGGAACGGGTGGCTATCCTCCATCTGTCCGGTAGTGAGACGTCCGTGAGGGCGGGCCGCTCCGGACCCGAGACGGAGGAGGCGGTCCGGACAGATGGAGACGACGAGTCGGGTAGGGGCCCATGGCGCGGTCGGCACGACGGACGGGGTGTCGGCCCCCGGGCGTACGGTCGACGGCTATCTGCGGGCCACCTTCCCCTGGTACGGGCTGGACGAGGCGTTCACCGGTCCCCGATGGCTGATGCAGGTGGGCACGGCGGCGGACGGCACCGTCCAGCACGGTTCCACGGGACACGGCGAGGAACCGTCGATAAGACCGGACGCGTCAGGCGCGGAGAAGGAACGCTTCGCGGCGGTCGTCACGGTCCCCGCGAGCCCCGTACGGCGCAGCGGTGACGGCACGGGCCACCTGGACGCCACGACGGTGTCGTCGGCGGCCTGGCTGGCCGGTTCGGCGCTGCTGCTGTCGACCTGGCCCGCGCAGCTCGACCACACGCTGCGCGACGACTGGCTGGACCAGCAGACCGAGACGGCCTTCGAACTGGCCGACGATCTGAACGGCTCCGCCTGGTCGGTGCTCTCGCTCCCCGTGGACGGTGTGCCGACGCCGTTCCACTACCGCGAATCCGAGTTCGGCTGGGTCCTCGCGGGCTCGACGGGCCCCACCGGCTCGGCGGAGAACGGGGTGCACATCGGCGCGTACGGGCGCGGCGTGAGCGCGTACGGCCTCGGCTTCGCGGTGATCGAGGACATCAACTCGTACGTCTCGCAGTAGCTACGACGGCCGGACACGGGTAAGGGGCGACCGCCCTGGCGGGCGCCCCTTACCGATGTCAGGAACACTCAGAACTTGTTACGCGGCGTCAGACCCAGCGTCATGCCCGCCAGACCGCGCTGCCGGCCGCCGAGCTTGCCGGCGATCGACCGCAGCGCCGCGCCCGCGGGGGAGTCGGGGTCGGAGAGCACGACGGGCTTGCCGTCGTCGCCGCCCTCCCGCAGCCGTACGTCGATCGGGATCGTGCCGAGCACCGGCACCGAGGCACCGGTCGTCCTCGTCAGCCCGTCGGCGACCCGCTGGCCGCCGCCCGTCCCGAACACGTCGACGATCTCGTCGCAGTGCGGGCAGGGCAGACCCGACATGTTCTCGACCACGCCGACGATCTTCTGGTGGGTCTGTACGGCGATGGAGCCGGCCCGCTCGGCGACCTCGGCGGCGGCCTGCTGCGGCGTGGTGACCACCAGGATCTCCGCGTTCGGCACGAGCTGCGCCACGGAGATCGCGATGTCGCCCGTCCCCGGCGGCAGGTCGAGCAGCAGCACGTCCAGATCGCCCCAGTACACATCGGCGAGGAACTGCTGGAGCGCGCGGTGCAGCATCGGTCCGCGCCACACCACCGGCGAGTTGCCCGGAGTGAACATGCCGATCGAGATGACCTTCACACCGTGCGCCGACGGCGGCATGATCATGTTCTCGACCTGGGTGGGCTTCCCGTCGGCCCCCAGCATGCGCGGTACGCTGTGTCCGTAGATGTCCGCGTCGACGACGCCGACCTTCAGTCCGTCGGCGGCCATCGCCGCCGCCAGGTTGACCGTCACCGACGACTTGCCGACGCCGCCCTTGCCCGAGGCCACCGCGTACACGCGGGTCAGCGAGCCGGGCTTGGCGAACGGCACCTCGCGCTCGGCCGTACCGCCGCGCAGCGACGCCGCGAGATCCTTGCGCTGCTCGTCGCTCATCACGTCGAGCGTGACGTCGACGCGGGTGACGCCCGCGACCGAGGCGACGGCCTCCGTCACGTTCGTGGTGATCGTGTCGCGCATGGGACAGCCGGACACCGTGAGATAGACCGTGACAGCCACCGCGCCGTCCGCCCCGATGTCGACCGATTTGACCATGCCGAGGTCGGTGATCGGCCGGTGGATCTCGGGGTCGTTCACCGTCGCCAGTGCTGCGCGCACCGCGTCTTCCGCGGGAGCGACGGTTCCGTGCGTGTCGGTAGCCATAGGGAGATGGTACGGCGCGGCGCGCACGTCCCGAAAAGCGCGTCAGCGCTCCGGACGGTCGGATTCGTCACGTCGGCCCGGCGGTTCGCCCGGCGGCAGGGCACGCTGCTCGGCGAGGTCCCGCATCAGGTCCTGGAGCTCCGAGCGGATCCAGTCGCGGGTGGCGACCTCGCCGAGCCCCATCCGCAGCGAGGCGATCTCGCGGGTCAGATACTCGGTGTCGGCGATGGAGCGCTCGTTCTGCTTGCGCTCCTGCTCCTGGGTGACCCGGTCCCGGTCGTCCTGGCGGTTCTGCGCCAGCAGGATCAGCGGGGCCGCGTACGAGGCCTGGAGGGACAGCGCCAGCGTCAGGAAGATGAACGGGTACTCGTCGAAGCGCACCGCCGGCGGCGCGAAGACGTTCCACAGCACCCAGACGATGATGGTCAGCGTCATCCAGACGATGAAGCGTCCCGTCCCGAGGAAGCGCGCGATCCGCTCCGACAGCCGGGCGAAGGCCTCGGGGTCGTAGTCCGGCAGCAGTCTGCGCCTGGGCATGCGCGGCTGGTCGAGCCGTCCGAGCGGCCCACGCGCCACGGCGCTCGCTCCCGAGACCGACGCGGCCCTGTCCCTCGGCGGCTCCTTGTCCGCCCGCTCAATGCCCACTCGCGGCCTCTTCCTCCGCGCCGTGGAACCCGGTCTCCCGCCAGTCGTCCGGCAGCAGATGGTCCAGCACGTCGTCGACGGTCACGGCGCCGAGCAGCGACCCGCCCTCGTCCACCACGGGCGCGGCCACCATGTTGTACGCGGCGAGATACCCGGTGACCTCGGGCAGCGGCGTATCGGGCGACAGCGGCGGCAGATCGCTCTCCACCATCGAGCCCATCAGCGTGAACGGCGGGTCGCGCAGCAGGCGTTGGAAGTGCACCGTGCCCAGGTACTTGCCCGTCGGCGTCTCGTCCGGCGCCCGGCACACGTACACCTGCGCCGCCAGCGCGGGCGAGAGGTCCTGCCGGCGCACCCGCGCCAGCGCGTCGGCGACCGTCGCGTCCGGCCGCAGCACGATCGGCTCGGTCGTCATCAGGCCGCCCGCCGTCCGCTCCTCGTACGCCAGCAGCCGCCGCACATCGGCCGCGTCGCGGGGGCGCATCAGCGCCAGCAGCCGCTCCTTGTCCTCCTCGGGCAGCTCGGAGAGCAGGTCGGCCGCGTCGTCCGGGTCCATCGCCTCCAGGACGTCGGCGGCCCGGTCGTCCTCCAGCTTGCCCAGGATCTCCACCTGGTCGTCCTCGGGCAGCTCCTCCAGGACATCCGCGAGCCGGTCGTCGTCGAGGACGGCGGCCACCTCCGCGCGCCGCTTCGGCGTCAGATGGTGCAGCACATTGGCCAGGTCGGCGGGGCGCAGCCGCTCGAAGGTCGCGACGAGATTCTCCGCGCCCTGACCGTCCTCCTCCAGCGAGAAACCGGTCACCGCCGACCAGTCGACGGTCAGCGTCTCGCCGCGCCGCCGCAGCGCGCCGCCCTTGCCGCGCCGGACGAAGACCTTCCCGATCTCCCACTCGCGGCGCGCGGGCAGCTGCTCGACGGCGACATCGAGAACGGTCACCTGCTCGTCGTTCTCCACGAGCTGGACGCGGCGGTCGAGCAGCTCGCCCAGGACCAGCCGCTCCGTGGGACGTTGCTCGAAGCGCCGCATGTTGACCACGCCCGTCGTGATCACCTGACCCGACGCGACGCCCGTGACGCGGGTCATCGGCAGGAAGATCCGGTGCCGGCTGAGCACTTCGACGACCATCCCGAGCACCCGTGGCGGCCGGCCGCCGACCCGCAGCATCGCCACGAGGTCGCGCACCCGCCCCACCTGGTCGCCGTGGGGGTCGAAGACGGGCACACCGGCGAGGTGCGAGACGAAGACCCGCGAGGCGCCCGATGCCATGATGCGCTCCTCCTCGCCCGCGACGGTCTCTGTGCCCGCCTGTGATCTTGCCCGTGCCTGTCCCCGTATCGCCCGCGACAACGGGTTCAGGCTAGCCCGTACCGCTCCGTGCCGCCCTGGCGGATCCGTCCGTACGGTACGGGCGATCCGTGACCGGGGCTCGTTGTCGATGGGCGTGCGCGGCACCGGTACGCTGCGGTCTGCCGTCCCCCGTCACGCAATGAGAGGCAGTGCGTTCGTGACCCTTCCTCGGTCCTCCGCCCGGCTCCGCCGGGCCACGATTCCCGTGGTTCTCTGCTTCGGGATGACCGTCGCACTCACGGCGTGCGGCGGCGAAGAGGATCCGGACGCGGGGACTAACGGCGTCGGCAAACTGTCGGCCGCCGGGATCGAGAAGAAGGCGAAGACGGCGGCCGAGAGCGCGGACGCGGTGCGCCTGTCGGGCACGGTCGTCACCGACGGGCAGACGTACAAGCTCAACATGTCGCTCAAGGAGGCCGGCGGGACCGGATCGGTCAGCTCGAAGGACGGCGGCACGTTCGAGCTGCTGCGCGTCGAGGACGAGCTGTTCCTGAAGGCGGACGCGGACTTCTGGACCCACGCGGACGGCAAGGGCGACGGCGGGTCGGGCGGCGCGCCCAGCAAGGCCGACTCCCAGGCCGCGGAGAAGCTCGACGACAAGTACGTGAAGGTTCCCGAGGACGATCCGGCCTACGACCAGCTGCGGGGCTTCACCGACAAGAGCGTGCTGCTCGACGGGCTGCTGGGGCTGCACGGCGAGCGCGGCAAGGGCGACCGCGCCGAGATCGGCGGCGTACGCACCATCACCGTCAACGGCAGCGGGGGCGCGGGCGGCTCGATGAACGTGTCGCTGGAAGGTACGCCGTACCCGCTTCAACTGGCCCGCGCGGGTGACGCGGGGACGCTGACGCTCAGCGCCTGGGGCAAGGACTTCCCGCTGAAGGCGCCCGCGAAGGGCGAGACGGTGGACTACGGCAGCACGCTGCCGAGCGCCTGAGCGGGCGGGGCCCCGCCCGGCCGTCAGCCCTTCTTCTTGCGGGCGAACAGCAGGCGCGGCACGGCTGCCGGTGCCGGCTCACGCGTCGTCGCCGGTGTCGGCAGCGGCGCCGCCGCCTGTGAGTCCCGCGGCAGATCGGTGATCGCGTCGCGCGGCTCCAGGCGCAGCACCCGCGACTCGCGCGCCCAGCGGTCCGTCATCTCGTCGAAGTCCGGCGCGTTCAGCCGCTTGCCCTTCAGCTCGGCGACGGCGCTCTCCCACGCCTCCGTACGAGGGGCGAGTTCGGTGACGGACGCGGTCCACGCCACCAGCCGGCCGCCCTTGTCCTTGCTCCGTACGGTCACCTCGGCGGTGGAGCCGTCGACCAGCCCCGGCAGGGGCTGCTCGCCGCCGCCGTCGCCGACGATCAGCGCGGCGCCGTCGAGCCAGACATGCCACAGGGCACGGGCGGGCCCGCCCGCCCGCACCCAGATGAGGCCGGACTTCTTGGTGGCCTCCTCGACGAGCGCCTTGCCGAGGAGCGGGGAGCCGGGAGCGGTGTCTGTCATGCCCGGCAGCCTAGGGGGTGTCTGACTGCCTCTAAAGCCACCCGTTGCGCTTCAGCATCCGGTGGATGGTGAGACAGACGACGGCGATGCCGGTCAGCACCATCGGGTAGCCGTACTTCCACTCCAGTTCGGGCATGTGCTCGAAGTTCATTCCGTAGACGCCGCAGACCGCCGTGGGTACGGCGATGATCGCCGCCCAGGAGGTGATCTTGCGCATGTCCTCGTTCTGCGCGACGGTCGCCTGCGCCAGATTGGCCTGGAGGATCGAGTTCAGCAGCTCGTCGAAGCCGATGACCTCCTCGTGCACGCGGGCCAGGTGGTCGGCGACGTCACGGAAGTACTTCTGTACGTCGGGCTCCACCAGCCGCATCGGACGCTCACTCAGCAGCTGCATCGGGCGCAGCAGCGGCGCGACGGCCCGCTTGAACTCCAGCACCTCGCGCTTGAGCTGGTAGATGCGCCCCGCGTCCGAACCGGGCTTGCTGCCCTTCGACGGCGCCGAGAACACATCGATCTCGACCTCGTCGATGTCGTCCTGCACGGCGGCGGCCACCGCGATGTAGCCGTCGACGACATGGTCGGCGATGGCGTGCAGGACGGACGACGGCCCCTTGGCGAGCAGTTCGCTGTCTTCCTCAAGGCGGTGCCGCAGCGCGCGCAGCGAGCCCTTGCCGCCGTGCCGCACCGTGATGACGAAGTCCCGGCCGGTGAAGCACATGACCTCGCCGGTCTCCACCACCTCGCTGGTCGCGGTGAGTTCGGCGTGCTCCACGTAGTGGATGGTCTTGAAGACGGCGAAGAGGGTGTCGTCGTACCGCTCCAGCTTGGGCCGCTGGTGGGCGTGCACGGCGTCCTCGACGGCCAGCGGGTGCAGCCCGAACTCGGCCGCGATACCGGCGAATTCGGCCTCGGTCGGCTCGTGGAGCCCGATCCAGGCGAAGCCGCCGCGCTTGCGCACCTCCAGCATCGCCTCGTGCGGCGTGAGGCACGGCTCGTCCTTCACCCGGCGGCCGTCGCGGTACACGGCGCAGTCGACGACGGCGCTGGACGCCGAGGGGTCGCGGGTGGGGTCGTAGGTGTTGTAGGCGGTGTTGCTCTTGCGCAGGGACGGACGGACCGCCGCACGCAGGTCACGGATCATCGACATGGCTGGGCTCCTCACGGAGAGGCCGTCGGCGGGGCGTGGCGCAGCCCGGAACGGGGACGTGACGCGCGTACGTGCCGGCACGTGACCGAAACGGCGTGACATGACATCGGTCGACGTGACACGACGCGGCGCGCATACGTCCGCAAAGCGGGCGGCACCGCGAGGACGCGGTGACGGCGTTCGCTACAGACAGGGAAAACAGTGCTGGTGCAGTGCTCTTCCGTCGTGCGACAAGCCGCGGGCCTGTACGGGGCAGGGCCTCAGATCGACGAGGCGGTACAGCGCGAGGAAGAGCGGCTGGTACTGGCCGGGTGACTTCGATCCACCGCAGCCCCACCTCCTCCGGCCGGTCCCCCGTAGGGGATGACGTGTGTCGGGACCGGAAAGCGACGCCATCTGCGCGCTGTCCCGACCGGTGGCCCAGGCTAGCAGCCGATCGGGGCCAATTTTGTCTCCTGCCCGTTAAGACCGCGTTCTATGCTCACCGGATGGCAGAAGTTCTCTCTCTGGTCGAGGCCCGGTTGCGTACGGCGCTCGGCGAACCTGACGCGCGCGCCGCGATGACGTTCGTGGGCACCGACCGCGTCGAGGTGCTGCGCTTCCTCGACGCGGGCGACCTGGACGAGCCGGCGGAGTCGTCCGCCGTCGTGCGGTACGCCACGCTGGGGATGTCCGCGCGGCCGATGGCCGACCCCACGGTCGTCGTCCCCGACCCGCAGCGGGGGCCGCGCGCGGAGCTGGTGCTGTCGGTGCGCGCCGGGCTCGCGGACACCGACAAGGTGCTGCGTCCCCTCGCCGTACTCGCCGCCTCGCCCCAGGTCGAGGGCCTGGTCGTGAGCGCGGGCGCCTCGCTGGAGGTCGGTGAACCCCTGTGGCCCGGTGCGCCGTTCAGCTCCGTACTCGTCGCGGAGTCCGGGGGACTGGTCCCCGATCTGGAGCTGGACGCGCCGCTCGACCCCGTACGGTTCCTGCCGCTGCTTCCCATGACACCCAACGAGGCCGCGTGGAAGCGGGTCAAGGGGGCGCAGGCGCTCCAGGAGCGGTGGCTGGCGCACGGGACGGATCTGCGTGACCCGTTGCGCGGCTCGGTCCCGCTGGACTGAGGGTGCGGGACTGGGGGTGCGGGACCGGGAGGGCCGCACTGAGGGTGTACGCGTAAGCTCCCGTGAGCCGCTGAACCCCCTACGCCGCCGGGAGGAGTGCCCGTCTCGTACAGGCCGCCGGTATTTGCCGGGGTTCTGTGCCGGACGGGTGATCGTCCTTGACGGGGCGTCGAGCGGGGAGGACCGTTGGGCACCATGAGGGGCGAACCAGGTTGCCCGAAGTGCGGTGGCCGGGTCAGGGCGCCCGGTCTCTTCGCCGACTCCTGGCAGTGCGACTTGCACGGCACGGTGCATCCGTTGCAGCCGGTCATACCGCCCAGCGTCGAAGCCCTCGGGGTCGTGGTGAACCGCGCCCGCGTCCCCGTCTGGATGCCCTGGCCGCTGCCCGTCGGCTGGCTGTTCACCGGCGTCGCCTACGCGGGCGACGACCGCAGCGGCGGCCGGGCCACCGCCGTCGCGTGCTCGGGACCCGGCCCGCTCGGCGGCACGGGTGAGCTGCTGCTGGTCGCCGAGGAACTCGGCGTCGGACTCGGGGCGCGGTACGCGGGAATCGACGGGCCCGACCCGGGCCCGCAGATCTGCGTCGACAAGCCCCCGCACGCCAAACTGCTGGCCGCCGGCCGCCCCACCCCGCTGTGGCATGTGCCCGATGCCCCGCCGGACCGCGCGGTCTTCGCGGGCGAGGCGCTCGGGCTGTGGCTCTGGGCGGTCGTCTGGCCGGAGCAGACGGGGCTGCTGATGTACGACGAGCTGGTGCTGACCGATCTGCGGGACGCGGGCGCCGAGGCGGACCTGCTGCCGTGCGGGGCGCTGTCCCCGCGCCTGCTGAGCTGAGGGACCGCCGCACACGGGCCGGGCCCGGCCGTCCGGGGCCTTGGCACCCGCCGCTATCCTGGAGCGTCCCCGGGGCCTGATCCCACAGACAGACCCCGCCCGTCCAAGCCCTTGGAGTACGCGTCGTGCGCATCGACCTGCACACCCACTCCAACGCGTCGGACGGTACGGACACCCCGGCCGAGCTGGTACGCAACGCGGCGGCGGCCGGTCTCGACGTCGTCGCGCTCACCGACCACGACACGACACGGGGCCACGCCGAGGCGCTGAAGGCCCTCGCCGATCTCGACACCGGCCTCACCCTCGTCACCGGCGCCGAGCTGTCCTGCCGGACCGACGGTGTGAGCCTGCACATGCTGGCGTACCTCTTCGACGCCGACGAGCCCCAACTGCTGCGCGAGCGCGAGCTGGTGCGCGACGACCGGGTGCCGCGCGCGCGGGCGATGGTGGCCAAACTCCGGGAACTCGGTGTGCCGATCACCTGGGAACAGGTCGCCCGGATCGCCGGAGACGGATCGGTCGGCCGCCCGCACATCGCGTCGGCGCTCGTCGAACTCGGCGTCGTGGGCTCGGTCGACGAGGCGTTCACCGCCCAGTGGCTCTCCGACCACGGCCGGGTGCACGTGCCCCGGCACGAACTGGACCCCTTCGACGCGATCCGGCTGGTCAAGGCCGCCGGCGGAGTCACCGTCATCGCGCATCCGCTGGCCGTGACCCGTGGCGCGGTGGTGGCCGAGGCGGCGCTCGTGCGGCTGGCCGAGGCGGGGCTCGACGGCATCGAGGTCGACCATATGAACCACGACGAGCCCACGCGGGCACGGCTGCGCGGCCTCGCGGCCGAGCTGGGCCTGCTCACCACCGGCTCCAGTGACTACCACGGCAGCCGGAAGACCGTCCGGCTCGGGGAGTACAGCACCGACCCGGAGATCTACGGCGAGATCGTCCGGCGCGCGTCGGGGGCGTTCCCGGTACCCGGCACGGGCGGACACGCGTAAGCGCCCCGTACCGACCCGTACAGCCGCCTGACCCACACCTACCTCGTACGCCGCGTACCTGCCGCCCGCGCACCGCCGCGCCCCCTGCCGTGCGGTGCGGGAGCGCGTACAGCGTCCCCCGCTCCCTCCGCCCACTCCTCGCAAGGCCACACCGTGTTCGACACCGCCGTCTTCGGCTCCCTCTTCCTGACCCTCTTCGTGATCATGGACCCGCCCGGGATCACGCCGATCTTCCTCGCCCTCACCTCCGGGCGTCCCGCCAAGGTCCAGCGCAGGATGGCCTGGCAGGCGGTCGCCGTCGCCTTCGGTGTAATCACCGTCTTCGGCCTTCTCGGCCAGCAGATCCTGGACTATCTGCATGTCTCCGTCCCCGCGCTGATGATCGCGGGCGGTCTCCTCCTGCTGCTCATCGCGCTCGATCTGCTCACCGGCAAGACCGACGAGCCCAAGCAGACGAAGGACGTCAACGTCGCCCTCGTACCGCTCGGCATGCCGCTCCTCGCCGGCCCCGGCGCGATCGTGTCCGTCATCCTGGCCGTGCAGCACGCCGACGGCGCGGCGGCGCAGGCGTCGGTCTGGGCCGCGATCGTGGCGATGCACGCCGTGCTCTGGCTGACGATGCGCTACTCGCTGGTGATCATCCGGCTGATCAAGGACGGCGGTGTGGTGCTGGTGACCCGGCTGGCCGGAATGATGCTCTCGGCCATCGCCGTCCAGCAGATCATCAACGGCGTCACCCAGGTCGTCCGGGGCGCGTGAGGCCGAAGCGCCACCAAAGCGCCCCCGTACGGATGGGTCCGTACGGGGGCGTCTCGACAAGTGCCGATCAGTGGATCCGGTGGATCCGGTAGTTACGAGGCCGTGGTTTCGGCCGGTCGGATGTAGAGGCGCTGCCCTGTTGAGGCGGCCTGCTGCACGATCTGATTGACGGAGGCGGCGTCGACGACGGTGCTGTCGACGGCGGTGCCGTCAGCATCGTTCAGTCGCATGATTTCGAAGCGCATATCGCTTCTCCCTTCGTCTGATCCTCCGTAGGAGAACTGTGTGTGACGGGTAGCCCATCGTTGATTACATGAAGCAACAACGCCTTGCCCTCTGCAAACATTCCCTACACTAAGGAAATTTTTCGGACGGCTAACAACTGGCGGGTACAGGCGGGTCCACGGACAATGGGGCGGGTATGAGCGAGGCAGAGATCAACCCCGACATCGCCGAGGTCGGCGCCCGCCTGGAGCACACCAACGAGCTGCTTCAGCGGATGCTCGCCGAGGTCGCGAAGACTCCGTCCACCCACGCCATTTTCGTCGACGCGGGTTACGTCTACGCGGCAGCCGGATTACTGGTCGCGGGCACCGAGGACCGGCGGTCCTTCGATCTCGATGCCGAAGGGCTCATCGAGGCGTTCATCGACAAGGCGCGCACGATCTTCGCGGACAGCAGGCTGCTGCGGGTCTACTGGTACGACGGCGCGCGGCGGCGTATCCACACGCCCGAGCAGCAGGCCATCGCCGAACTGCCCGACGTCAAGGTCCGCCTCGGCAATCTCAACGCCAACAACCAGCAGAAGGGCGTCGATTCACTGATCCGCACGGATCTCGAATCGCTCGCCAGACACCGCGCCATCAGCGACGCCGCGCTGGTCGGCGGCGACGAGGACCTGGTGTCCGCCGTCGAGGCCGCGCAGGGGTACGGCGCACGCGTCCACCTCTGGGGCATCGAGGCCGGCGACGGGCGCAACCAGGCCGAACCGCTGCTGTGGGAGGTGGACAGCCAGCGCACCTTCGACCTCGACTTCTGGAAGCCGTACGTGACGCGGCGGGCGGTCACCACGTACGAGAACGAGGGCGACCCGCCGCCCTCGCGCGAACAGGTGCGCTTCATCGGGGCGCAGATCGCCGCGACCTGGCTGGTCGGGCGCGGGCGGGTGCCGATGGCGGAGCTGCTGCCCGGCCATCCCTATCTGCCGGGGCCGGTGGACCAGGACCTGCTGATCGAGGCGGAGAAGCTGCTGCAACGCTCGCTGCGCGGGCACGCCGTGCTGCGACGGGCGCTGCGGGACGGGTTCTGGCAGCACTTGCAGGCGCAGTTCTGAACGCGCGGGCGGCCGGCTCGGGTCAGCTCCGGGGCCGGTCCCAGAAGGCGCTGAGCGCGGCGGCCGTACGCAGCGGCTGATCGGTGTTCGGTGAGTGCTCGGCGCCCTCGATCACCGTCCTGCGCGCGTCCAGCCGCCGCGCCATCTCGTCGAGCGACGGCACCGGCCAGGTGTCGTCCCGCTCGCCGGACATCACATGCTTGGGCAGCCGCCGTACGGCGGCCAGCTCGTCGACCCGGTCCGGCTCCACGGTCAACTGCCGCCCCGTGGCGATCAGTTGGGTCGGGTTGTGGCGCAGCCAGCGACGGCGCAGATCGGCGCTGGCCCCGTTGATATCCGTCTCCTCCGGCGGATCCAGCGCCCGGATGCCCTCCCAGACCCGTTCCATGTCCATGTGGGTGAGGGCCAGGGCCTCGCTCAGCAGCCGGACCCGCTCCTGCTGGGAGGGCGCGATACGGGCCGCACCCGAGGAGATCAGCGTCAGCGTCAGGAACGGCGCGGGGTCCGTCAGGACGGCGGCGCGGGCGATCTGCCCGCCCAGTGAGTGCCCCACGAGATGGACCGGCGTCCCGACCGCCTCCGCCTGCGCCAGGACGTCCGCCGCCAACTCCTTCTGGGCGTAAGCCTCTTGGGAGTCGGGGCCCTCGGTCTCGTACTGTCCGCGGCCGTCGACGGCGACGACGCGGTAGCCGGCCGCGGTGAGCGGTTCCAGCATCGCGATGAAGTCCTCCTTGCTGCCGGTGAATCCGGGCAGCAGGAGTGCGGTGCCGCGCGGCGTCCCCTCGGGGCGCGCGTCGAGCACGGCGAAGTGCCCGCGCCCGGTCGACAGCTGGAGCGCGCGGGCGCAGGACGGGGGAGTGAACGTGGGCGGCCGGCTCATGCGACGAGCGTAAGACGCCGCCCCACCGCCGCGCACCGGGGTCGCCTCCTACTGAGGGCCCCTTGAGGGCCGCGCGTACGCCGATGGCCCGGCACCCCTCGCGGGACCGGGCCATCGGCGTGAAGCGTCAGCTCTCGGGCTGGGCGACCGCCGTGCGCGTACGGCGGCGACGGGGCTTGGCCTCGACGGCGGGGACGACGGCCTCGGCGGTCTCGGCCTCGACGGGAGCCTTGGTGGCGCGCGTACGCCTCCGGGGCTTGGTCTCGGTCTTCTCGGCCTTCGTCCCGGCGTCTATGTCGGTGACCGCGGCCGGAGCCGCGCTCTCGGCAATGTCCAGGGCCTCGGCCCCTGCCGCGGGCTTGGCCGCGCGCGTACGACGACGGCGCGGCTTGGTGGCCACCTCGGTGTCGGCCGCGTCCAGCGGCTGGGCCGCCGGCTCGACGGACACCTCACGCGCCGGCTCGGCCACGGTCGTGGCGACCGCCGCCTCGGCGGGCACGCTCGCGCGCGTACGCCGACGACGGCGCGGGATGCGCGGCTCGGCCGCGTCGGCGCCCTCGGCGGTGTCGACCGCCTCGGTGGCTGCCGTCGCCGCCACCGCGGGCGTCTGCGCCTCGCCGGCCTCCAGGGGAGTCCCCCCGCGCGTACGGCGGCGCTGCCGCGGCGTACGCGTACGTGCCGGGCGCTCCTCCTTCACGGCGGTGGCCGCCCGCGCGGACGGGCCTCCGGACCTGCGGCCCCGGCCGCCGGTCTCGCCCAGGTCCTCGACCTGCTCGGCCGACAGACCGGCACGCGTGCGGTCCGTACGCGGCAGGATGCCCTTCGTCCCCGCGGGGATGCTGAGCTCCTCGAAGAGGTGCGGCGATGTCGAGTACGTCTCCGGCGGGTCCGGGAAGCCCAGGTCCAGCGCCTTGTTGATCAGCTGCCAGCGAGGGATGTCGTCCCAGTCCACCAGCGTCACGGCGATGCCGGACGCGCCCGCGCGGCCGGTGCGGCCGATGCGGTGGAGGTAGGTCTTCTCCTCCTCGGGCGACTGGTAGTTGATGACGTGTGTCACGCCTTCGACGTCGATACCGCGAGCGGCGACGTCGGTGCAGACCAGCACGTCCACCTTGCCGTTGCGGAACGCCCGCAGCGCCTGCTCCCGCGCGCCCTGGCCCAGGTCGCCGTGGACGGCGCCCGAGGCGAAGCCGCGCTGGGCCAGCTGGTCGGCGATGTCGGCGGCCGTACGCTTCGTACGGCAGAAGATCATCGCGAGCCCGCGGCCCTCGGCCTGGAGGATGCGCGCGACCATCTCCGGCTTGTCCATGGAGTGGGCGCGGTACACACGCTGGGTGGTGTTGGCGACGGTCGCGCCCTCGTCGTCCGGCGACGTGGCGCTGATGTGCGTCGGCTGCGACATGTAGCGACGGGCGAGGCCGATGACGGCGCCCGGCATGGTCGCCGAGAACAGCATCGTCTGGCGCTTCACCGGCAGCAGCTGGATGATCCGCTCGACGTCGGGCAGGAAGCCCAGGTCCAGCATCTCGTCGGCCTCGTCCAGGACGAGACCGCGCACGTGCGACAGGTCGAGCTTGCGCTGGCCCGCCAGGTCGAGCAGCCGGCCCGGAGTGCCGACGACGACGTCGACGCCCTTCTTGAGGGCCTCGACCTGCGGCTCGTAGGCACGGCCGCCGTAGATCGCCAGCACACGCACGTTACGCACCTTGCCGGCCGTCTGGAGGTCGTTGGTGACCTGCTGGCACAGCTCGCGGGTGGGGACGACCACGAGGGCCTGCGGGGCGTTGGTGAGCTGCTCGGGAGCGGCGCGGCCCGCCTCGACGTCGGCGGGGACGGTGACGCGCTCCAGGAGCGGCAGGCCGAAGCCGAGCGTCTTGCCGGTGCCGGTCTTGGCCTGGCCGATGACATCCTTGCCGGACAGTGCGACCGGGAGGGTCATCTCCTGGATGGGGAAGGGGGACGTGATGCCGACGGCCTCAAGTGCTTCGGCCGTCTCGGGGAGGATTCCGAGGTCTCGGAAAGTCGTAGTCAGGGTGCTGCCTCTTCTGTGAGACGCGGCGCGAGGCGAACGCTGGGGGTCGTACCGCACCTGGGTACTCGGCCGGCCGTGGATTGGCCGGATGGCGCGGGACCACTGCCGTCGCTCGAGCGCTCGTGCCGCTGAGGGGGCCCCTCATCTGCAGGTCGTACGCAGCTGTGCGCACGGTCCGCGCGGAGGGCGGTCGGGTCGGAGCCGATCGGGCCACCGACCGGGCATCCTCATGGGGCCTGTCCGGGACAGATCTCCCGGTCAAACACTGCGATGGCCCACCGAATACTCGGCAGGCGCATTACCACTGTACCCCGGAATCGCGCATGTGTGTTGGACGAATTTGTCGCAGCGGCGTGCGGGCAGTGGCTGACCAGGCTCTTACGCGGTACGCGGAGCGGGCTCTGCGCCGTGGGCGGAGCGGGCTATTGTGCGCGTCATGGAGACGTCTGACAACGCCACTGCGCCCGAGTCCACCTCGGGGTCCGAGTCCGCCGAACACAGCGGGATCGCCGCCCAGGACTGGGTGACCGCCTCCGCCGATCCGAAGTACCGGGCCGCGGTCGTGGATCTGCTGGGAGCACTCGCCTACGGCGAACTGGCGGCCTTCGAGCGGCTTGCCGAGGACGCCAAACTCGCGCCGACTCTGGACGACAAGGCGGAACTCGCGAAGATGGCCTCCGCCGAATTCCACCATTTCGAGAGGCTGCGCGACCGGCTCGGTGAAATCGACGCCGATCCGACGGGCGCGATGGATCCTTTCGCCGCCGCGCTGGACGACTTCCACCGCCAGACCGCGCCGTCGGACTGGCTGGAGGGCCTGGTCAAGGCGTATGTGGGCGACTCGATCGCCAGTGACTTCTACCGTGAGGTGGCCGCGCGGCTGGACTCCGACACCCGCGGTCTGGTGCTCGCTGTGCTCGATGACACAGGGCACGGCAATTTCGCGGTCGAGAAGGTCCGGGCCGCGATCGAGGCCGAGCCACGGGTCGGCGGGCGGCTCGCGCTCTGGGCGCGGCGGCTGATGGGCGAGGCGCTGTCGCAGGCGCAGCGTGTGGTGGCCGACCGGGACGCGCTCTCGACGATGCTGGTGGGCGGGGTCGCCGACGGCTTCGACCTGGCCGAGGTGGGCCGGATGTTCTCGCGGATCACCGAGGCGCACACCAAGCGGATGGCGGCGCTGGGGCTGGCGGCCTGAGGCCTCGGTGTCAGGAGGGCATCGGCCGGCGCAGGACATGGCCCGCCGGGCGGAGCAGCAGCGAGAGCAGGACCGCTCCGACAGCGACCGCGCCGATCAGTGTGGCGATGACGTGACCGGGGCCGAGCGCCGCGTGCGTGAGCAGTGCGCCGAAAAGGGAGCCCAGGGGGCCCGCCGCGAGCACGAGGCGGCGGGAGGGGAGCCGGTGGGGCAGTCGCTGGAGGGCGGCCCACGAGGCACCGAGTCCGAGCAGGACGGCACCGAGAGCTTCCAAGATCACCGCTGATCACCTCACCGAGCGCGCCGGCCAATTCGGTCGTAGCCCGGTCTACCCGGAGTGCATGCGAAGCAACCCTCCGCGATCCGAAGAGACAACGAAAGAGACGGCGGAAGAGACAACGAAAGAGACAGCGAAGGAGTGGCCCGGCGGGGGGGGCCCCCGGGCCCCCCCCCCCCGGCCGGGGGGGGGGGGGGGGGGGGGGCCGCCGGGCGGGGGGGGGGGCGGCGCAGCCCCCCCCGGGGGGCGGGGGGGGGCCCGGCTCCCCCGACGC